>NZ_JBBHJW010000004.1:0-390038 GCF_037482845.1 Paucibacter soli | reverse complement strand
TCCCACCAGCAACCGCACCAGTGGTGCCTTGCTGGTCAGGTAAGCTGGCAGCCATGGGCAAGGTCATCTTCGTCAGCGCCGGCCCGGGGGCGGCCGACCTCATCACCCTGCGCGGCGCGCGCGCGCTGCAGCAGGCCGACGTGGTGTTGTTCGACGCCCTCACCGACCCGGCCTTGCGCGAGTTCGCTCCGCAAGCCCTGTGGCTGGATGTCGGCAAGCGCGGCTTTTGCAATTCCACCGCCCAGACCGCCATCAACGCGGCGCTGGTGAAGCAGGCGCAGGAGCACGCCCTGGTGGTGCGCCTCAAGGGCGGCGATGCCAGCATCTTCGGCCGACTGGAAGAAGAGCTGCTGGCCTTGGCCGAAGCGGGCATCGCCAGCGAGGTGGTGCCCGGCGTGACCGCGGCCATCGCCGCCGCCGCACACTTGCAGCGCCCGCTGACGCGCCGCGGCCTGGGCCGCAGCGTCAGCCTCAGCACCGCGATGACCAAGGACGGCGACCTGCAGGCGCTCAAGAGCGCCGACACCGAGGTCTTCTACATGGCCGGGCGCCAACTGGCCGCGCTGGGCCGCAAGCTGCTGGAAGCCGGCTGGCCGGCCGATACGCCGGTGGCGGTGGTTTCGCGCGCCGGTTGCGCCGATGCGCTGGCCAGCGACCACCGGGTGTCCGAGCTTGCCGCCGCGGCCATGCTGCACCGCGGCCGCCCCACCGTGGTGACGGTGGGCGCGGGCGCCAAGGCCCTGCCCCAGGCTGCCCCCAAGGAACAAAAGCCCTCGCTTGCGCGCCGTCAACGCCAGCACCAGAGCTTGAACGATTAAAATCCGCGCTTTGCCGTCAATGGGGAGTTCCATTGACGTCCCAGGGCCCTTAAAACATCAGAGCTGCTCCATGACCCACGTCGTCCTCGAATCGTGCATCCGCTGCAAGTACACCGACTGCGTCGATGTCTGCCCGGTCGACTGCTTCCGCGAAGGCCCGAACTTCCTCAGCATCGACCCGGATGAGTGCATCGACTGCGCGGTCTGCATCCCCGAGTGCCCGGTGAACGCCATCGTCCCCGAGGAAGATGTGCCCGGCAACCAGCAGCACATGATCAAGATCAACGCCGACCTGGCCAAGAAATGGCCCAGCATCACCAAGCGCAAGGGCTCGCTGCCCGACGCCGACGAGTGGAAAGACCGGACCGACAAGCTGTCCGAGCTGATCCGCTGAACGCCTATCGTCCCCTGCCCCCTTGTCCGGGGCCCTGACCTCCATGGAAAACCAAGTGACACACGCTGCCTCCAATGCCGGCCACGCCGGCGTGATCGAAACCGATGCCGTCATCGTTGGCGCGGGCCCCGTCGGCCTGTTCCAGGTGTTCGAACTCGGCCTGCTGGAGATCAAGGCCCACATCATCGACTCGCTCGCCTACCCGGGCGGCCAGTGCATCGAGCTCTACCCCGACAAGCCCATCTACGACATCCCGGCCGTGCCCGTGTGCACCGGCAAGGAGCTGACCGACAACCTGATGAAGCAGATCGAGCCCTTTGGCGCGACCTTCCATCTGGGCCAGGAGGTCACCACCGTCGAGAAGCAGGACGATGGCCGTTTCTTCGTCGCCACCTCCAAGGGCACGCAGTTCCTCACCAAGACCATCTTCATCGCCGGCGGCGTGGGCTCGTTCCAGCCGCGCACGCTGAAGGTGGAAGGCCTGGACAAGTACGAAGGCAGCCAGGTGCACTACCGCGTGCGCAACCCGGCGCAGTTCGCCGGCAAGAACCTGGTGGTGGTCGGTGGCGGTGACTCGGCACTCGACTGGGCGCTGAACTTCTGTGCCGGCAATCAGGACGGCAGCGCCAACAAGGCCGAGAGCGTGATTCTGGTGCACCGCCGCGACGGCTTCCGTGCCGCGCCGGCCAGCGTGGCCAAGATGCGTGAGCTGTGCGACAACTACGAGATGCAGTTCATCGTCGGCCAGGTCACCGACATCGACGAGGGCGACGAGGTGCTCAAGGGCGTGAAGGTCACCGGCGGTGACGGCGTTACCCGCGTCGTGCCCTGCGACCAGGTGCTGGTGTTCTTCGGCCTCAGCCCCAAGCTGGGCCCGATCGCCGAATGGGGCCTGGCGCTGGAGCGCAAGCAAATCGTCGTCGACACCGAGAAGTTCGAGACCAGCACCCCGGGCATCTTTGCCGTAGGTGATGTGAACACCTATCCGGGCAAGAAGAAGCTGATCCTCTCGGGCTTCCACGAGGCTGCGCTGGCCGCCTTTGCCGCCGCGCCCTATATCTTCCCCGAGAAGCGCATCCACCTGCAGTACACCACCACCAGCCCCAAGCTGCACAAGGTGCTGGGCGTCGAGACGCCCGTGTTCGACTGAGCACCGGCTGTTGCGCCAAGGCAAGGCCCGCTCAAGCAGCGGGCATTTTTTCGTTCACGGGCCGATAGAATGCGGCTCTTCGCTAGGGGTGCTGGCTCATTGCATGAGCCGGCTGAGAGTACACCCTTTGAACCTGACTGAGGTAATCCTCGCGCAGGGAAGCAAGCCAGCAACCGGGCCCGTCAATCTTTCGTGCCTCGTCTGTTTTGCCGCCCTGCCATCGAATGAGTAGTAGGACGATGGCACATTCATTTCATTTCTCCCGTATCGCAATCGCCAGCGCCGCCGCGCTGAGCTGTGGCCTGAGCCTGGCCCAGCCATCCAACAGCCTGCCCACCGTCACCGTGAGCGGCCGCAACGCCGATGCACCCGTGAACATCGGCGGCTTTGGCGAGACGCCGGTGGCGCGCCTGCCGCTGCAGGCCAGCCTCATCAATGCCGAGCGCCTGGCCGACGCCGGTCTCAGCAACCTGGCCGGCATCACCAGCCTGGACGCCAGCATCGGCGACGCCTACAACGCGACCGGCTATGTGTCCTACCTGAAGATCCGCGGCTTCGACCTGGACAATCGCTTCAACTACCGCCGCGATGGCCTGCCCATCAATGCCGAGACCGCGCTGGCGCTTGGCAACAAGGCCGGCATCGAGGTGCTCAAGGGCACCAGCGGCATCCAGTCTGGCACCAGCTCGCCCGGCGGCCTGGTGAACCTGCTGGTGAAGCGCCCCACCGCGAATCTGCTCAATGTCAGCCTCGGCGTCAGCGAGCGCGGCACGGCCGAGGCGGCGCTGGACTGGAGCCAGCGCTTCGGCAGCGGCGAGGCCTTTGGCCTGCGCGTGAATGCCAGCGCGGCCGAGCTGCGCCCCGAGCTCTACAGCGCCCATGGCCAGCGCCGCCTGCTGGCCATGGCGGGCGACTGGCGCCTCGGCGCCGACAGCCTGCTGGAAGCCGAATTCGAGCTCAACCGCCAGTCGCAGCCCAGCCAGCCCGGCTTCAGCCTGCTGGGCAACCGCCTGCCCGATGCCAAGACCATCGACCCGCGCACCAACCTCAACGACCTGCCCTGGACGCTGCCGGTGGTGTTCGACAACAGCCATGCCTCGCTGCGCTGGCAGCAACGCCTCAACGCAGACTGGCGTGTGCAAGCGCATTGGGGTGCCCAGCGGCTCAAGAGCGACGATCGCCTCGCCTACGCCTATGGCTGCTCGAACGAGAACAACTACGACCGCTATTGCAGCAACGGCGACTTCGATCGCTACGACTTCCGCAGCGAGGGCGAGCGCCGCAACAGCGATGCCCTGGACCTCTCGCTGGCCGGCAAGTTCAGCACCGCCGGCCTCCGCCATGAGCTCAGCACCGGCCTGCTGTTCAGCCGCTATGAGGCACGCTTCAAGCGCCAGGCCTACAACTGGTCAGGCGTGGGCAATATCTACCAGGACGTGGTCACGCCAGCCGACCCCAGCCTGACCGACGAGAACACCAAGCGCGACGAGCGCAGCACCGAGCTCTATCTGCGCGATGCCGTGCAGCTGGGCGCCGATTGGCAGGCCTGGGCTGGCCTGCGCCACACCCGGCTGCACCGTGAATCGGTGCGCACCGATGGCTCGCGCGCCACCGACTACAAGCAGTCCTTCACCACGCCCTGGCTGGGCCTGAGCTACACCCTGGCCGCCGAGCTGATGGCCTATGGCAGCTGGGGCGAAGGCATCGAGTCCGAGGTGGTGCCCAATCGCAGCCGCTATGCCAATGCGGGCCAGGCCCTGCCGGCGCTGCGCAGCCGCCAGTTCGAGCTGGGCCTGAAGGCCGGCTCCAGCACGGTGGACTGGTCGCTCGCCTGGTTCGACATCCGCAAGCCCGAATGGCGCGACATCGGCGGCTGCGACGACACCGCCACCTGCACCCGCCAGGCGGACGGCAGATCCCACCACCGCGGCATCGAAGCCCAGGCCGACATCAAATGGGCCGGCGGCGGCCTGCTTGCCAGCGCCATGAAGCTCAAGGCACGCACCGAGGGCAGCTCGGTGGCCGGCCTGGACGCGCTCAAGCGTCCCAATGTGTCGGAGACCTCGATCAAGCTCAACGCTCGCCAGCGACTGTTTGCCGCCCTGCCCGGCCTGCAAGTGAACGCCGGTCTCGTCTACGAGGGCCCGCGCGCCGCCCTGCCGGACAACAGCATCAGCATCCCCGGCTGGCTGCGCCTGGACGCCGGCCTGCGCTACGAGCAGGCCCTCGGCCAGCGCCAACTGCTCGTCTGGCGCCTGGGCGTGGACAACCTGGCCGACAAGCGCGCCTGGCGCGAATCGCCCTACCAGTACGAGCACAGCTACCTCTACCCGCTGGCGCCGCGCACCTGGCGTGCAAGTTTGGAATACAGCTTGTAAGGCTCCAAAAATTCAGTCTATAATGCAAGGCTCTGTTCCTCGATAGCTCAGTCGGTAGAGCGCCGGACTGTTAATCCGTAGGTCCCTGGTTCGAGCCCAGGTCGAGGAGCCACAGAAAATGAAGCCGCTGCTTCGCAAGGTGCAGCGGCTTCCCAATTACAGAAGTACCGATCAATTCCTCGATAGCTCAGTCGGTAGAGCGCCGGACTGTTAATCCGTAGGTCCCTGGTTCGAGCCCAGGTCGAGGAGCCAACAAGAGCCCCCAACGTCGCAAGGTGTTGGGGGTTTTTCTTTATCCGACGCGAGTCAAGCCATGAGCACCCTCCCCAATTGCCCGCAATGCAAGTCCGAGTTCACCTACGAGGACGGCAGTCAGTTCGTCTGCCCGGAATGCGGCCATGAGTGGTCCAAGGAAACCGCCGCCGAGGCCGCTACCGACGAGGTGCGCGTGGTGCGCGACGCCAACGGCAGCGAGTTGAAGGACGGCGATACCGTTACCGTCATCAAGGACCTGAAGATCAAGGGTTCGTCGCTGGTGGTGAAGGTCGGCACCAAGGTCAAGAACATCCGCCTGGCCGAGGGCGACCACGACATCGACTGCAAGATCGACGGCATCGGTGCGATGGGGCTGAAGTCGGAGTTCGTCAAGAAGGCCTGAGCCAGCGCGGGTCAGCCCGGCCGCCCCTTGGCCCGGTACATGGCCTGGTCAGCGGCGGCAATCAGCTCGGTGGCGCCCTCGCCATCCTCGGGATAGCGGCTGATGCCGATGCTGGCACCGGAGGCAAGCTCGGCGCCGCCGTAGTGCACCGGCAGCGACAGCGCCTCGCGCACCTTCTGCGCCACCGTCTCGACGGCGTCGCTCGCCTCGATCTGGTCCAGCAGGATGATGAATTCATCCCCGCCCATGCGGGCCACCGTATCCACCTCGCGCACCAGTTGGCGCAGCCGTTGCGCCAGCATGCACAACACCGCATCGCCGGCGGCATGGCCCAGCCTGTCGTTGATGTGCTTGAAGTTGTTCAGGTCGATGAAGAGCAGCGCCAGCCGGCCCTGATTGCGCTTGGCATGGGCCAGCGCATGGTCGAGCCGGTCCAGGAAGACGCGCCGGTTGTGCAAACCGGTCAGGCTGTCATGGCTGGCCAGGCGATCCAGCTCCTGCTGCTTCTGCTCCAGCTTGGCAAACTGCGCACGGATCTGCTGCTGCATGTCGGCCACGCTGCGCGCCAGCAGGCCGATCTCGTCGCCGCGCGCGGTGGGCAGCAGGCTGCCATCGTCCGGCTCGCCGGTGGCGAAGCGCTGCACCGCCAGCACGATCTGGCCAAGCGGCCGGCTCAGGGCGCGCGCCAGCAACGCCGCCAGCAACATCGCCAGCGCGCTGAAGCCGAGCACAATGCGCATGCTGACCTGGCCCAACCGCGCGCTTTCCAGCAGCACCGCCTGCACCGGCTGGGCCAGGCCGAGTACGAAGTCCTCCTCCTGCCGCAGCTCGGAGGGAGGCTGGCGCACGAAGGCAGCCACCACGGCACCCTGCCCCGGCGGCGCCACCGTGGTCACCACATGATCGCCGCGCCCCGGCGTCCCTGCCACCAAGGCAGCCGTGGCCGGGAAGCTGTCCTGCATGCGCGCGGTCTGGCCGCGATCGAAGGCAAAGGCCTGCCGGCGGTCCGGGTGGATCAGGAAGTCGCCCGCGCCATTGCTCAGGTAGAGCTGCAGGCCTGCCGGCAGATCGCCCGCCAGCTGGGCAAACAGGCCGTTCAGGTCGACGTTGATCACCACCAGCCCACGCACCTGGCCCCGCGCGTCGCGCACCGGCGCGGCCACCTGCAGCGCCGGCTTGTCGAGGCCGGCATGGGCGCCGATCTCATGGTTGATGGCGGCGCTGGAGACATAGACGGCGCCGGGCGGCAGCCGCAGCGTCTCGACCACATAGGGGTAGTGGCCCTTCTCCTGCAGGTCGTCGCCGCGCACGCGCACCAGGCCACGCTCGTCGCGGTCCACGCGGATGCGTTCCAGCCCGTGATCGGCGACGTCTATCAGGCGCATCTGGAAGTACTCGGCATGGGTGGCCAGCACGCGCTCGAACAGCAGCGCCGCGTTGTCCTCCTCGGAGCTCGGCGCGCCGGGGCTGGTGCGCAGCAGCAGGCGTGCCGCCTGTGGATGCTCGGCCACCATGCGCACGTCTTCGGCAATATTCTCCAAGTCGACCGCGAGCTGGCGCACCAGCACGCGCGTGGCGGTGAGTAGACGCTCCTCGGCCCCCGCCACCAGCATGCTGCGGCTGGTGGCATAGCCGTAATAGCCGGTCAGCCCCGCCGCCAGCACACCCACCAGCGCCACCGCCAGCCCCAGGCGCCAGGCAATGCCCGGTGTCATCGCCTTCATGGCGCCAGCACCTTGGCCGCGCGGTCGCCCGAACGGATGCGCTGCCACAGCGCCTCGCGCCGCGCGGCGTCCTCCACCGGTTCCAGCCACAGCGGCGCCTGCCCGGGCTGGCGCGGCAGTGCTTCGCTGACGGTATTTGCCAGGCCCTGACGCGTCACCAGCAGCTCGCTGGCCTTGGCCCCAAGCAGGGTGTCGATCCAGAGATGGGCCAGCTTGCGGTCGCGCGCGCCGCGCGTGATGGCCCAGCAGTCCAGCCAGGCCAGTGCGCCCTCGCGCGGCATCACATAGCCGACATCCACGCCGGCGGCCTTCAGCAACTGCACCTGCTGCATGCCGTAATTGGCGTGCATCAGCGCCGCGCCATGGCGCTGGAACAAGCGCACCGACTCCTCCGGCTGGCTGTAGAAGCCCAGCACATTGCGGCGCAGCTCGATCAGCTTGTCCACCGCACGCGGCCATTGCGCGCTGGCCAGGCGAAAGGGCGAGGCGCTGCCCAGCGCCTGCGCCGCCAGCGAGAAATTGTGCGTGCCGCCGTCATAGGCCAGCACCTTGCCGCGCAGGCGCGGGTCCCACAGCGCGGTGATCGAGCTGGGCGGTAGCGGCAGCTGACGCTTGTCGTAGATCAGCCCCATCTCCGCATAGGTGTAGGGGATGGCAAAGGTCTGCGCCCGGCCGTCGCGGCCATGCACCAGGCCCGGGATGGCAGCGAGATCGCGAAAGCGCGGCAGTTGCTTGCGGGTATTGGCGATCAGCTCCACGTCGATGGACTGCACCAGGCCGGCCTGGATATAGCGCTGCAGCTCGGCGGTGTTGACGGCAAAGACGTCGAAGTCGGCGCCGCCGCGGGCGGTGATTCGGTGCCACAGGGCCTCGTCAGAGCCGACGATGGTCAGCTCCACCTTGGCGCCACTGCGCTGCTCGAACTCGCGCAGCACCTCGGGCTCGGCATAGCCGGGCCAGGCCAGCACGCGCAGGCTCGTCGGCGCAGCGCTGGCGGACAGGGCCGCGCCAAGCAGCAGGCCGAAACCCCACCGCGGCAGCACTATCCGCATCCATGCAGCCAAGCTCAACAACAAGTCTCAGTCCTGCTTTGTCCCAACCGGCCCAGTGTATGCGCGCCCTCGACCCTTGCAGCACCTAGGCGCCGAAGAAGCAGACCCGGTTCCCGCCGGCGGCCTTGGCCTGGTACATGGCAGCGTCGGCCTGCTTGATCAATTCATCCTGCTGGGTTTCGTGGTCGCGAAACATCGCCACGCCAATGCTGACGCTGCCCAGATGTTCAACCAACGCGGGCACGGCAGCTTCCTCGCGCTGATCGCTGAGCCGAAACGGTTCGGCCAGAGCTTGGCGGATCTTTTGAGCGATCGCCTCGGCCTGAGCGGTGGATGGAGCAATCCCCTCACCCAGCTCGCTGACCATCACGACGAACTCGTCGCCGCCTATGCGCGCCACCGTGTCGACCTCGCGCACGCAGGCCAGCAGGCGTTGCGCCGCGTCCACCAGCAGCAGGTCGCCCACGGCATGCCCATGGCGGTCGTTGAGCGGCTTGAAATGATCCAGATCCAGGTACATCACGGCGCCGTAGCTGGCACTGCGCCTGCTTGCGGCCATCGCCTGGCTCAGCCGGTCGTGCAGCAGGCGCCGGTTGGGCAACTGGGTCAGGGCATCCCTGAAGGCCATCTGGCGCACCTGCTCCTCCATCTCGCGGCGTTCGGCAACTTCCGCTTCGAGCTGGCGCGTGGAGGCCTGGATATGGTCGGCCATGCCGTTGAAGGCCTGCGCGACCCGGGCGATTTCGCCCGGCCCGGCGATCGCCGCGCGGGCACCGAAGTCACCGTCATGCACCCGCCGCGCCGCCCGCTCCAGTTGCGCGATCGGCCGGATGATGCGATGCGCCAGCCAGGCGGCCAGCACCGCCAGCAAGCCCATCACCGTCAACGCGGCCAACATGCTCAGCAGGGCACGCTGCTTGGCCGCCTGATAGACGGCCGACGCCGGCACGCCCACAAAGGCGGTCCAGCCGGTATCGGGCATGGGCACGACCGAGAAGTAGCGCACCACGCCATCGATGGCCAGGCTTTCGAACTCGCCGTCGCGCACCGCCACGATGCGGCGCGCCGCCTCTGCGTTGGGCTTGCTGCCGATCACGCCCTCAGGGTCCAGATTGCGCCAGATCATGGTGCCATCGGCGGCAAAGAAGCCGTAGCGGCTGTCTGGCGGCAGGCCCGCGTCGGGTATATGGGGATCGAACACCGCCAGATCGAGCGGCAGATAGATCGCGCCGACGACCTCCTGGCTGTCGTTGCGTATCGGGGCGCCAATCACCGAAACCCATTTTCCGGTGATCAGCCCCCGATGGGGCAGCCCCACCAGGGCGCGCGGCTCACGCAAGAACGCCTGGAACCAGGGGGTCGCGCCGATGTTGCGACCGCGTCCATTGGCCTGCGGCACCGCCGAACAGACCACCTCGCCGTCGAGACGCGCATAGGCGACATTGGCATAGGCCGGATTCATGGTGAGAAAGTCCTGCAGCGCGGGATCGCAATGCTCGCCATCCACCAGCTTGACGAGCGGTCGCGCCGCGAGCCGCTGCAGGCTGTCGTGCGCGCCCGCCACCGTCGCGCCGGTGTTGCGGATCATGGTGTATGCGAGCGTGCGCAGCGACGACTTCGTATGCGCAATCGTCGCCTGCATGTCCAGATAGATGCCCGCCGCCACCAGTGCGCACAGCGGCACCGACATGGCCAGCACCAACAACAAGAGCTGCGTTCGGATCGACGTTGACCTCATCGGAGCGAATGCCTTTGCACCGGGTAGCGGACCCTGCGGATTATGCGATGTGGAGAATCGCAACCGTTATGTAGTACGTTATATTTCGCTCACCATGCCCAAGCATCCCATCGCGACCTTGCTGCTGAGCCTGCTCGGCCTCGCCGGGCCAGCCGCGCAGGCGGCCGATCTCACCGTCTCGGCCGCCTCCAGCCTGAGCAACGCCTTCCGGGAACTCGCACCCGCCTTTGAGGCCCGCCATCCCGGCACCCGGCTGCTGCTGAACTTTGCCGCCTCGGACGCCTTGCTGGCGCAGATCGCCAAGGGCGCGCCGGTGGACGTGTTCGCCGCGGCCGACCAGGAAAGCATGGACCGCGCCGAGGCCCAGGGCCTGCTGGCAAGGGGCAGCCGCCGCAACTTCGCCGCCAACCGCCTGGTGCTGGTAACCCCGGCCCAGGGCGGGCTGGCGCTGGCGACATTGGCCGAGCTGCGCCAGCCGGCGGTGCGGCGCATCGCGCTGGGCAAACCCGAGGGCGTGCCGGCGGGTCGTTATGCGAGGGCTGCGCTGCAGGCAGCTCAGCTCTGGGAGGCGATCGAACCCAAGGCCGTCTATGCGCAGAATGTGCGCCAGGCCCTGGACTATGTGGCGCGCGGCGAGGTCGAGGCCGGCCTGGTCTACGCCACCGACGCGCTCGCGTATAAGGACAAGGTCAAGGCCCGCTTCGGTGTCGCCACCGCCACACCGATCAGCTACCCGGTCGCCGGCATCGCCGGCAGCGCCAACGCCGCGGCGGCCGCTCAGTTCCTCGCCTATCTGCTCTCGCCCACCGGCCAGGCGGTGCTGGCGCGGCATGGCTTCCTGGCGCCATGAATCCGCAGGCCTGGGTCGCGCTTGCGCTCTCGCTGAAGGTGGCGGCATGGGCCACGGCCATCAATCTGCTGCTGGGCACGGCCATGGGCTTTGCGCTGGCGCGCTGGCGCTTCCGCGGCCGCGAGCTGCTGGACGCCCTGCTCACCCTGCCGATGGTGCTGCCGCCCACGGTGCTGGGCTACTACCTGCTGGTGCTGCTGGGCAAGCGCGGCTGGCTGGGTGGCTGGCTGCATGAGCAGCTTGGCATCACGCTGATCTTCAGCTGGCAGGGCGCGGTCATCGCGGCCAGCGTGGTGGCCTTTCCGCTGGTGCTGAAGTCGGCGCGCGCCGCCTTTGAAAACGTCGACCCTCAGCTGGAACGCGCCGCGCGCGTGCTGGGCCTGGGCGAGGTCGCGGTGTTCATGCGCGTGAGCCTGCCGATGGCCTGGCGCGGCATCCTGGCAGGCGTGCTGCTGGCCTTCGCACGCGCACTCGGTGAGTTTGGTGCCACCCTGATGGTGGCCGGCAGCATCCCGGGGCAGACGCAGACGCTCTCGATCGCAGTCTACGAGGCGGTGCAGGCGGGCCAGGACGCCAGCGCCAACGCGCTGGTGCTGATCACCTCGCTCGCATGCATTACGGTGCTGCTGAGCGCGCGCTGGCTGGCGCCGCAGCGGAGTGCCGCATGAGTGACGGCGGCAACAACTTCGACGTGCAGATCCAGCGGCGCGTGCAGGGCGAGGGGCGCAGCTTCATGCTCGATGTCAGCTTCCGGACCGCTGCCATGCAGACCGTCATCTACGGACCCTCCGGTGCCGGCAAAAGCCTCAGCCTGCAGGCCATTGCCGGCCTCCTGCAACCCGAGCGGGGCCATATCCGCTTCCAGGGCCAGACCCTGTTCGACGGCCAGGCGGGCATCGCGCTGGCGGCGCGCCGGCGCGGCTTTGGCTACCTGTTCCAGGACTATGCCCTGTTCCCGCACCTGAACCTGCGCCAGAACGTCGGCTTCGGCCTGCAGCGCGGCCTGTTCAACCCCGGGGCCCGCAGCAACCATGCGGAGGTGGAGCGCTGGCTGCAGCGCTTCGAGCTCAGCGAGCTGGCCGGCCTGCATCCGCAGCAGCTCTCGGGCGGGCAGCGCCAACGTGCCGCGCTGGCGCGCGCGCTGGTAAGCCGGCCGCGCGCCCTGCTGCTGGACGAACCCTTCGCCGCCCTCGACCCCGTGCTGCGCGAGCGCATGCGCGAAGAGCTGCAGAGCCTGCTGGAGGAGCTGCAAATCCCGATGTTGATGATCACCCACGATCCCGAGGACCTGGAGCGCTTTGGACAAGCGCGCCTGGAGCTGCGCCATGGCCGTATCGCGCAAACCGCCTGAGCAAGCCGCCGCGGCACCGCTGCGACTGGAAGCCGGCCTGCACCTGAGCCAGGCCGGCCAGGCCCTGGCCAGCCCACGCCAGCTGGCCCTGCTGACCGAGATCGACCGGCTGGGCTCGCTGACGCGGGCCGCCAAGGCCGCGGGCTATAGCTACAAAGGTGCGTGGAACGCGATCGAACAGCTGAACAACCTGGCCGGCGAGCCGCTGCTGGAGCGCCGGCCGGGCGGCAAGGGCGGCGGCTACACCCGCCTCACCGCGCGCGGCGCCCAGTTGCTGCGCAATCTGGCCCTGATTCAGCAGGAGCATGAACGCTTCGTGGCGCGGCTGAACAGCCAGTCGCAGGGCCTGGCCCAGGACTACGCGCTGGCCGGCAGCATCGCCCTGCGCACCAGCGCCCGCAATCAGTTCGCCGGTACCGTCTGCGCGATCCGCGGCGGCGCGGTGAACGACGAGATCGAACTGGCCATCATCGGCGGCCAAACCCTGGTGGCCACCGTCACGCGCGCCAGCCGCGAGGAGCTGGGCCTGACACTGGGCAGCAAGGCCTTTGCCCTCATCAAGGCCTCATCGGTGCTGCTGATGACCGGAACAGCGGCGACGCTGCGCCTGTCGGCGCGCAACCAGCTGCAGGGTCAGGTCTTGCGCGTCAACGCCGGTGCGGTCAACTGCGAAGTGCTGCTGGCCCTGCCCGGCGGCGGCACGCTGGCCGCCATCGTCACCCAGGCCAGCGCCGAGTCCCTTGGGCTGGCGATGGGCATGCCCGCCACGGCAGTGTTCAAGGCTTCCAGCGTGATACTGGCGGTGGCGGCCTGAACGGGTGCCAAGCTCCCCACCCCTCAAAGGTGATCCACATGCAATCACTGGCACTAGATGGTCGCCCCGGGCTCGACAGCCTGTATGCCGCCTTTGCGCCACTTCGGCAGGCGGGCTGGCGCCAGCACCGCGTGACGCAGCAGGCGGTGGATGATCTGACGGTGCTGCCCATCGACGCCTGGAGCAAGGGCGGGCCGGCCGACCACATCGTCATCGCCGGCATCCATGGGCGCGAACCGGCGGGCGCGGTCGCGCTGGCACGCAGCGTCGACCGCCTGATCGACTGGGGTCACGATCGCCGCATCCTGCTGCTGCCCTTGCTCAATCCCTGGGGCTATCTGCACCACCAGCGCTATGGGCCTTCCGGGCAAAGTGTGTCGGACAGCGAGCATTGGCTGGGGCGCACCGAGCAGGCGGCCTGCGCCGACGCCGAGGCCATCACCCGCTACCTGATGGAGCAGAGTGCGATCGCGCCGGGCGCGGCGGTGCTGGACCTGCACGAAGACCCGGTGTATGAGGCGCCCGACTATGTCTTCGAGGGCCGGGGCTCCTATGTCTATGTGGCTGGCGACGGCGCCGCCGAGCACCCGATCACGCTGCGCATCCGCCAGGCCCTGCAGGCCAGCACCATGCCGCTGGTGATGCAGGGCCGCACGCGCTTTGGCGAGACCCTGGACCAGGGGCTGATCCGCAACAGCGGCGATGGCTCCGTCGATGAGTTGCTGGCCAGCCGCAAGGCCTGCAGCCCTGTCATCACCACCGAGTTGGTGCTGCGCAGTCAGACCGACCCGCCGCTGCAGGAACGGGTGGCGGTCTACTGCGCGCTGCTCGAGGCCTTCTTCGGCGGCTGAGGGCCACCAAACGGAAAGCCCCCGGACCTGTCGGGCCGGGGGCTGCATCTGGTCAAGCTGCGGGGCCGAATCGGCCCCACGTTGACGTTCAGTTGAGGTTGTAGCGTGCCAGCAGATTCACACGCGACATGCCACCGGTCTCGCCTGCCAGGGTTTCGCGCCGGCCCCAGATGTACTCCGCACCCAGGTCCACCGGCTTGATCGGGTTCCAGATCGCACCCACATGCAGCTGGCTGAGCTTGCGGTTGATGCCGTAGCGCCCGCTGTCCAGGCCATTGGCCGCGGCCCAGTCGGTGTACTCGTTGGCGCGGTTCTTCTGCAGGCCATAGACGAAGTTCATGCGGAAGGTATCGCTGACCTTGCGCTGGTAGCCCAGTACCAGACCCGCGACCCTCTCCATGCGGATCCTGTTGGCCGCTTCGTCGTAGCCGGCGCCTTCGATGTAGTTGAAGTAGCGGCCGATACCGCTGCCGCCCGTCACCATCCAGCTGATGAAGTCATCTCCAACCGTCTTGATCTGGCCGCTGGCGGCCAGGCCCATGCCACGGCGCGCCACGTTGATGCCGTTGCCATCGTTCAGGCGATGCTCCAGCGTCACACCACGCAGGCTCAACGCGCCCCAGGTGAAGGGCTTGTCCCAGCGCATCACCAGATCCGGCAGCTTGGAGAAACCGGCCGGCATGGTGGAACCGGTCTTGTCGTACACATAGCTGACCGGGTTCTCCAGCGCCACCGTGAAGTTGCCCGATTCCGGCGTGGCATAGGTGTAGCGCAGCTGCGGCTGGCGCAGGAAGGTGCTGCCGATGGGGCCGTTGAAATCCACCGTCTCGGGCGTGTTGTCGATGTCCATGAAGGTCGACCAGGTCTGGCCGGCCAGCCAAGGACCTGCCTGCACATAGGCATGACGCAGGCGGAAGTTGTAGCTGTTGGTGACCTGCTGGGTGAAGATGTTCTTCGGGCTGTCGGTGCTGGATACCTGCGCGTTGCCGGTGCGCGGGTCGTTGTTGAAGTCGCCCTCCACCTTGACCATCACCTGGCCAAAGGGGGTGGGGGTGGAGCCCTCGATGCCGATGCGCGAAGTGCGCCCGTGCAGATAGGTCTGGCCGGAGCGGTGCGCGCCCGCCGAGCCGCTCAGCGGCGCGTAAGGCAGGAAGGTAGCGTAGTCGCTGTCGCCGTTGTCGCCCTTGCCCTCGCGCACGAGGTTCAGTTCGGCAATGCCGTACAGGTGGATGGAGGTTTCGGTGCCGGGGATGCGGAAGGAACCGGGGATGTCGCCCACCACCACGTTCTCCTTCACCGAGGCTTCCATCTGATTGCGGATGTCCTTGACGTCCTCGGCCTTGGCGGCGGACGCCTTCAGTTCCGCCAGCTGCGCCTGCATCAGCTTGAGCTGCGCTTCGAGCTGAGCGATGCGCTCGGCGTCGGTGGCCGCAAAGGCCTGGGGCGCTGCGCCGATGCCGGCGAGCAGCGAAGCCAAAACAATTTTCTTGAATGTCATGTCGTGTCTCGTTTCTTTGATGTGTTGAATGCGAGCTGCTTCATCGGAAGCGCTCAGAACCCGTGCTTGACCTGCGCCAGGAAGCTGCGGGCGCGTTCATGAACTGGATTGCTGAAGAAGGCCTCTGGCTCTGCGTCCTCGAGGATGGCGCCATGGTCAAAGAAGATGACCCGATCGGCCACTTCCCTGGCGAAGCCCATCTCGTGGGTCACCACCAGCATGGTGATGCCGGTATGTGCCATCTCGCGCATCACGCTGAGCACCTCGTGCACCATCTCCGGATCCAGCGCCGAGGTCGGCTCATCGAACAGCATGACCTTGGGATCCATCGCCAGCGCGCGTGCAATCGCGACGCGCTGTTGCTGCCCGCCCGATAGCTGCACCGGATACTTGTGCGCCTGGTCCTTCAGCCCCACCCGCTCCAGCAACTGCAGGGCCTTGGCCTCGGCGTCGGCCTGGCTCATCTTGCGCACGCGCATGGGAGCCAGCGTGATATTGCGCAGGATGGTGAGGTGCGAGAACAGGTTGAAGCTCTGGAACACCATGCCGACCTCACGGCGGATCAGATCGAGGTTTTTCAGGTCCCCGTTCAGTTCCACCCCGTCCACCAGAATGGTGCCGCTGTCATGCGCCTCCAGCCGGTTGAGCGTGCGCAGAAAGGTCGACTTGCCCGATCCCGAGGGACCGATGATGGCCGTTACCGTGCCTTCGGTGAAGCTCGCGTTGACACCCTTGAGGGCATGGAAGCTGCCAAAGTGCTTCTGCACATTGCTGGCCTGGATGATGGTCTTGGCGCTGGTTTGCGTTGTACTCATGGCGGTCTCCTCAGCGCTTCTGGCCCACGTTCAGCTGGTTCTCGAGCGCCGACGTCAGTGTGGTGAACGCGGTGGTGAGAATCAGGTAGATCGTGGCAACGGTGACGAACACCGGGATCGGCTGGTAGCTCTCGGCCTGCACCCGGTAGCCCACCATGGTCAGTTCCACCACGCTGATCGCATAGGCCAGCGAGGAGTCCTTGACCAGTGAGGCCAGGTTGTTGGCCAGCGCAGGCAGGGCGACGCGCATGCTTTGTGGCAGCACGACGTCCATGAAGGTCTGCGCGGGCGAGAGCCCGAGAGCACGTGCCGCCTCCACCTGGCCATGCGGCACCGCCAGAATGCCGGCCCGCACACACTCGGTGTTATACGCACCGATATTGAGTGCCAGCGCGATCGCGGCGCAGCTGAAGTCGGAGATCTGCAGCGAGGCAGGCAGGAACTGCGGTACGGCAAGCCATACGAACAGAATCTGCAACAGCAGCGGCGTGCCGCGGATCAGCCAGACGTAGAAGTCGCAAAGCCAGCGCAAGGGGGCGAACGACGAGAGCTTGCCAAGCCCAGCCAGCACCCCGATGACGACACCGGCCGTGCCCGCAATCAGCGTCAGCAGCACGGTGACCCGCGAGCCTTCGGCAAACTGCTGGGCCGCCGGCCCGATGGGCGCGGGCATGGCAGACAAGGGAATGGCAGCGCCCCAGAGGAACACCAGCAGGCCAAACATGGCTGCGCACATTGCCCAAGCGGGATGTTGCTTGGTCCAGTTCATGATCTCGACCCCTCTCAGCTACGGCAGGAGATGTCGGTCTTGAAGTACTTTTGCGACAGGGACTGGTAGGTGCCGCTCTTCACGACCTCCGCCAGTGCACGGTTCAATTGCTCCTTCAGTTCGCTGTTGTTTTTGCGCATGATCATCGACACCTTCTCGACGAACACCTGCTCGCCCGCCACGATGCCGGCCTCAGGGTTCTTTTCCAGGGTCGACTTGATCAGCCACTTGTCGGAAATCCAGGCGTCCACCTTGTTGGCCTTGAGCGCCGAGAACGCTTCCGGGTCCGCCTTGTAGGTCTTCACTTCCTGGATGCCGGCGATCTTCTTGGCGTTGTCCAGATAGCTGGTGCCCAGTTGCACGCCCACCAGCTTGCCGCTCAGCCCGGCCACGGTCAGCGGGCCGCCCTTGTGCGCGGCAATCTGGCCACCGGTGCAGTAGTGCGGCGTGGCGAAGTCCACTGCCTTGGCACGCTCCTCGGTATAGCCATGCGATGCAATCGCGAAGTCGAAGCGATCCTGGCGGATCGAGGCCAGTTGGGCGTCGAACGACACCACCCGCCACTCGAGCTTGAGGCCGAGTTGCTTCACCAAGGCCTCGGCCAACTCCACTTCGAAACCCGTCAGCTTGGGGCCCTCGAAGTAGTTGAAGGGATAGAACGCACCTTCGGTGGCCACGATCATGGTCCCCGATTCTTTGACCACGCTCCAGTCACGCGCCTGGACCGTGCCAGCCATCAGCAGCGTGGCAGCGGCCAGCAGGCCGGCACCGTGTTTCATCAATCGCATAGCGTCTCCTTGGAATACATGTTTGTCTACTGCAACCAAACCCGATCAGCGCTAGCGCCGTTGGCGCGCATCGCGCTGGACTGATGCATTGCGGGCTGGGTTTGGTCAGACGGGCCCGAATACTGGAAATCGAGGCGCTCGCCTCGTCAAGAAGCAAGGGGAGCTAGTCAGTGGGGCGGTGGTGGCTGAGGATGGGCGCGCCAAGCTCCGGCTTGAGCCGGCAGCCTTGCGATACAGGGATATGCGACGCCGCCTGCATGGCCTTCTCGGCATTCTTCAGGCCGCGGACCGGGCAAGCGGCAGGTCGGCGTCGAAGCCGCCGAGCGTGCATACGAGCACGTCTTCCAGACCTATCTTCCAGGCCGGGCGATGCGAGTCGCCCAAGGTCTGCTGCGTAGTCAAACTTCCCCTCCATCTCTCTTGAGCTTTGGATTCTTCTCAAATCGGAAGCCAAGGAACAGGCCGCAGAATGCAATGAAATCGGCACAATTCTGTCATATCGGCAAGGCTAAATGGCATATTGACAGCCTCCAAATATGACTTTAGACACCCGATACATTCCTACATGCAAATACACGGATATTGTGCAAACTTCCTTGCCCGGCGGCGCCGGCGCGGCCGACGCGGCCAGCGGCCTGACTCAGTGTGCCGACATGCCCAGCAGGGCGCGCGCCTCGGCGGGCGTGGCCACCGGGCGGTCAAAGGTCTCGGAGAGCATGGCGATGCGCTGCACCAGCTGCGCATTGCTATGCGCCAGTTCGCCCTTGCGGAAGTAGATGTTGTCCTCGAAGCCGACGCGCACATGGCCGCCCAGCACGATGGCCAGCGTGGCCAGGGGCAGTTGCGCGGCGCCGATGCCGGCCACCGTCCAGCTGCTGCCCGGCGGCAGCTGCGAGCGCAGATACATCAGCGCCTCGGGCGTGCCGGCCATGCCGCCCGGAATGCCGAGCACGAAGTCGAAATGCAGCGGCCCTTGCACCAGGCCCTTCTTGAGCCAGCGCAGCGTGGTCGTGAGCATGCCGCTGTCGAAGATCTCGAACTCCGGCTTGACGCCATGCTGCTGCATCGCCGCGGCGAACAGCTCCATATCGGCCGGATGGTTCATGAACACATCGCCGCCGAAGTTGACCGTGCCCATCGAGAGCGTCGCCATCTCGGGGCGCAGCGTCACCGGGGCCAGGCGCTCCTCGGGCGTCATGCCGACGGCACCGCCGGTGGACACCTGCACGATCACGTCGCAGCGCGCACGCGTCTTCTCGATGATCTGGCGGTAGACCTCTTTGTCCTGCGTTGAGCTACCGTCTGGATTGCGCGCATGCACATGCACGATGGAAGCGCCGGCCGCGGCGCACTCGGCCGCCGCAGCCGCGATCTCGTCGGGCGTGATGGGCAGATTGGGCTGCTGCTCGCGCGTGACCTCGGCGCCGGTGAGCGCGGCGGTGATGATCAGCTTGTCCATCGCGCTCAGCCCTTGTTGCTATTGCCGCGCTGGCAGGCCAGCGGCACCACGCAGGTGCCCGAGGCACGGCACACCAGCACCGGCTCGGCCAGCACATCGGCGGCCGAGACCTGGCCGGGAATGTTGGCGGCGGTGATGACCTTGCGCGCCTCGAACACCATCTTGCGCGAGGACTTGCCCATGCTGACGATGCGGCCGCTCGCTTCGATGTAGTCGCCGGCATAGACGGGCGCCAGGAACTCGACCTGGTCGTAGGCCACGAACAGGCCCTCGTCGCCGTCGCTCTTGATCAGCAACTCGGTGGCCACATCGCCGAACAGGTTCAGCATGCGCGAGCCGTCCACCAGATTGCCGGCGTAATGCGCGTCATGCGCGCTCATGCGCAGGCGGATCAGGCTCGTGATGGTGTTCTCTTGGCTCATGCTGCTTTCCTCTTGATCCACTCGTGAATGGCAAAGGACGCCACGTCCTCCGCATAGGTCTTGGTGCCGAAGCCGGCGTCGTAGCCCAGCTCCTTGGCCAGTTCATGGCTGATGCGCGGGCCGCCAACGATCAGGATCACCCGGTCGCGCAGGCCTTCGGCCTCCAGCAGGTCGGAGAGCTTGGTGAGGTTGTCGAGGTGGATGTTCTTCTGCGTCACCACCTGCGAGACCAGGATCACGTCGGCCTTCTCCTCGATCACGCGGCTGACCAACTCCTCCGAGTCGACCTGCGCGCCCATATTGATGGCGCGGATCTCGTGGTAGCTCTCCAGGCCCTTGTGGCCGTTGTAGCCCTTCATATTCATGATGGCGTCGATGCCCACGGTGTGCGCGTCGGTCTCGATGCAGGCGCCCACCACCACCATGCGGCGGCCCATCTTCTCGGCGATCAGCGCGTTCACGCCGTCCTTGTCCAGCACCTCGAACTCGGGCTTGGCGACCTTGAGCTTGCTGAGGTCCACGCGGTGCTTGCACTGGCCGTAGAGCACGAAGAAGCTGAAGCCCGTACCCATCGCCTCGGCGTGCACCACCGCGGGCTCGTCCAGGCCCATCTGTAGGGCCAGCATCTTGGCGCCCTCCTTGGCGGTCTCGTCCAGCGGCACCGGCAGGGTGAAGGAGAGCTGCACACGGCCGTCGTCCAGCGTGTCGCCATAGGGCTTGACCCACTGCTCGGGAATCTTGTCGTTCATCTGCTCGGACATCTCAGTGCCCTCCTTGCAACATCAGGTTCGGGAAGGGGTTGAAGTAGTCCGCCGCCTTAGTGATCACACCGTCCAGGCCCTTGCCGCCGGTGGGCGTGCGCGAGATCTCGGCAAAAGTGCCCTTGCTGATCGCCGCGGGCAGGCCGATCTGCTCGATCTCGGCCAGTATGCCCTCGGTCTCGGCCAGCACCTCCTGGGCACGGCGCTCAATCATGCCGCCGCGCTTGAACTCGATCTCGGAGTTCAGGTCCTTCATGGTGCCGAACACATACTTGGCGTTCTGGATGGCGAGGAAGCGATCCTGGATGAAGGGCGTGTGGATGGCCTCGGTCATCATGCCCAGCAGGTGGATGTTCTGGTTGGTCAGGGTGCTGACCATATTGAACAGCCCGTCCTGGATATGACCCTTGAAGATATTGCCGGTCATGTGCTTGGTGGGCGGCATGTACTTCAGGCAGGCCTCGGGGAAGACCTGACGCACCAGTTGCGCGTGCGCCAGCTCCCACAGAAAGCCGTTCTCCAGCTCGGGGTTGATCTCGAAGGCATGGCCCAGGCCCATCTGCTCGGGCTGCAGGCCGCTGAGGTAGGCGAACTGCTCGTTGATCAGCTGCGAGGCCAGCACCGTGTGGGCCGCCTCATAGGCGTCGGCGGTGGTGAGGTAGTTGTCCTCGCCGGTGTTGATGATGATGCCGGCGTAGGCGTTCACCATGCGCGAGAAGAACTGGTCGATGAAGGTCCGCTTCATATTGATGTCGCGGAAGATGATGCCGTACATCGAATCGTTGAGCATCATGTCCAGCCGCTCCATCGCGCCCATGGCGGCGATCTCGGGCATGCACAGGCCGGAGCAGTAGTTGGTGAGGCGGATGTAGCGGCCGATCTTCTTGCCCACCTCGTCGAGCGCCTTGCGCATCAGGCGGAAGTTCTCCTGCGTTGCGTAGGTGCCGCCAAAGCCCTCGGTGGTGGCGCCATAGGGCACATAGTCCAGGAGGCTCTGGCCGGTGGAGCGTATCACCGCGATGATGTCGGCGCCCTGCTCGGCCGCGGCGCAGGCCTGCGTCACGTCCTCGTAGATATTGCCGGTGGCCACGATCAGGTAGAGCCAGGGCGTCTTGGCCTCGCCCACGGTCTTGATTTCCTCGGCGCGGTAGGCGCGGTGCGCGGCGATGTGCTCGCACATGGTCTTGGCATGCGCCTCGGCGCTGCGGCGCGCGGCCTCGCCGTCCTTGGGCAGGGCGAGTGTGAGCTTGCCGGCCACCACGGCCTCGGCCACCTCTTGGGCGCTCAGGCCCTGCTCCTGCATGGCACCGGCCACGATCCAGGCCGCGCCATGCTGCAGCAGCTGCTGCTCCTGCAGGTGGCTCACCAGGCGATTCGGCAGCGGCACATAGTTCTCGTCCACGCCGTCCACGCCCAAGAGGCGCAGGGTGGCGCGCTCCACCGTGGTGGTGGTGAACTGGTTCATCTCGTCGTAGACGCTGCGGGCGATGCGCCGTGCCGACTCGCGGGCACGGGCGATCTGGCCCTGGTCAAGTTGCAGTTGCGTCATCGGTGACTCCTGTCTTTCTTTGCTTGTCTTGTTCCTCCAGCATCACATCGGTGACGTCGTAGCCGGGGAATGAATGGAGTGCCGCGGCCAGGAATTCCTCGCTGCCGAAGCTGCCGCCCAGCGGCGAAAAGGGGTTCAGCGTCAGGCCCAGGATGCGGATGCTGCGGTAGCCGTAGAGCGCCCCGCCCTGTTTGCGCAAGGCCTCGACCTCGAGGTGGTCGACGAAGAGCTTGGTGCCGTCGGCCACCACCAGTTCCAGCCCGGGCTTGGCGGCCGCCAGGCTGGCCACCGCCCGCCAGAGCGAGCGGCCCACCGCACCGCTGACCGCGATGCTGGCGATGTCCTGCTCGGCATGCTGCATCAGCACGCCGGCCGCGTTGAGGCTGGCGATCTCGGCGCGGAACAGCTCGCGCCCGGCGCGATCCCAGATGCCCACGCCGCCATCGGCGAACACCGACTGCACGCGCGCGCCCAGCTCGGCCGGCACGCGCGGTATGCCCAGGATGGCCAGGCGGTCGCGCGTCTTGCGGATCACGTCCTGGATGCCGCCGCCGATGGCCGCGCCGGTGGCCAGGATCACACCGTCGGCAATCGCCGGCGAGGCATGGTGGCTGCGCCCCAGCGCGCCGTCCAGCACCACCAGGGCGCAGCCGCATTGCTTGAGGCGCTGTATCACCTTGAGCTGGTCGCTGCTGCGCGAGGCGCCGGCAATCTCCATCTCGCCGTATTCCAGCGCCTTGACGATCAGGATCTCGCCCATCGGCGAATCGATGCCGGTGCCGCCCAGCAGCTTCCAGCGCAACTTGGCACGCGCCAGCGTGTCGCGCGCGGTGGCCACCAGGCTGCCGGGCCAGATCAGCACCGGCGGCTTGGGGATCAGAAAGACCTGGTCGCGGTCCTCGCCGTCACGCCCGATCGAGGTGACGCCCAGGGTCAGGTCTTGCGCCGCGGCCTGCGCCAGCACATGGTTGAGCGCCACCGTCTTGCCGGTGTTCTTGGCCATGCCCATCACCGCCAGCGTGCCTATGCCGCTGGCCTGGATGCGCTGCCAGAGTTGCGATGCCTTCATGGCCTCGCCCCCTTCAGACGTAAAGCTCTTCGAACAGCTGGCGCAGCTTGGGGCTCTCGCGCAGTAGCTCCAGGGCCACCTTGTCGTGGTGCCTGGCGTAGCCATTGCCCACGATCATCTCGATGTCCTTGCCCACGCCCTCGGCGCCCAGGGCCGCGGCGGTGAAGCTGGTGGCCATGGAGAAGAAGTAGATCTTGCCGCCATCGCGCGTGGCCAGGATGCTGCCCATCTCGGTGTTGGGGATGTTGACGCAGTTGATCACCACATCGGCCATGCGGCCACCCGTGACCTCGGCCACCGCATGCATCAGCGCCACCGCGTCGGTGGCATCGACCTGCAGCGCATGATCCACCCAGCCCAGCGCGCGCATGCGCTCGCAGTCCTTGGCGAAGGGCGAGACGCCGATCACGCAACCGGCGGGGCCCACGCGCTTGCGGGCCTCGTACACGCACAGCGTGCCCGACTTGCCGCCGCCGCCTATCACCACCACCGTCTGGCCCGACTGCACCAGGCGCGCGGTCTGCGCCGGGGCGCCGGCCACGTCGAGAATGGCCAGCGCCATCTTCTCGGGAATGTCGGCCGGCAGCTTGGCGTAGAGGCCGGTTTCGAACAGCACTGCACGACCCTCGATCTCGATCTGGTCCTTGTCGAGGTGGATGCGCTTGATCGCGTCGATGCGCAGCGGCGTGAGCGAGAGCGACACCAGGGTGGCGATCTTGTCGCCCACCTGCAGGTCGGTCTTGCCGGCCAGCTTGGGGCCGATCTGGGCTACCGTGCCGATCAGCATGCCGCCCGAGCCGGTCACCGGGTTGTGGTGCTTGCCGCGCTGCTCGACGATGCCGCGCACGATGCGCTCCACCTGCGCCAAGTCACCCTGGGCTTCCTTCTTGATCTGGGTGAAGCTGGCCGCGTCGATGTTCAGGCACGACACGTCGATCAGGATCTCGTTGTCGTAGATCTCCATGTCATTGGAGATCTTCCATGCGCCTTGCGGCAGCACGCCCTGGGGCTCGATGACGCGGTGGATGCCGTAGGGGGAACCTTGTTTCATGGGCATGTGCTCGGGAACGGTTGAGGCTCAGTTGCTGCGGCTGGGCAGGCTGTAGTTCTGGCCCAGGCCAGGCATCTCCACCGTCTTGCCGGCGTAGTTGCGGCACTTCACCGTGGTACCCGAACCGTCGGGCAGCTCTTCCTCGCGCACATAGCTGGGGATGATGGGCAGCTTGCCCAGGCCGCCCAGGCCGTCGACGATGAAGGTCGGCACGGCCGGGCCGCTGATCCAGCCGCGCAGGCCTTCATACAGCTCGATCATGCGCTGGTGCGGCACGATGAAGTGGTGCGCCCCCTCGACCATATCGGTGGAGTACACATAGTAGGGGCGCACGCCCATCTCGATGGTCTGCATGAAGAGCTCACGCAGCACCTGCACATCGTCGTTCACGCCCTTCAGGCACACCGTCTGCAGGCCCATCATGATGCCGGCCTTCTGGATCAGCTTGACGCGCTCGCGCAGCAGCGGGGTGATTTCCTTGGGGTGGTTGATGTGGATATTGATCATCTGCACGCGATGCTTCTCCAGCACGGCGCAGAGCTCGGGCGTGATGCGGGTGGGCAGCTGCACCACCATGCGCGAGCCCATGCGCAGGAAGCGCACATGCGGGGCGCGGCGGCGCAGCTCGCCCAGGATGTAGTCCAGGCGCTCATCGGTGAAGGTCAGCGGATCGCCGCCGGACAGCAGCACGTCCTCGATGTCCTTGTTGCCGGCGATGTAGTCGATCGAGGCCTCGATCTCGTCCTTGTGCACCGAGCCGGCCGGCTGCGAGACCATGCGCTTGCGGGTGCAGAAGCGGCACAGCGTGGCGCAGGTGTTGGACACCAGGAAGAGCACGCGGCGCGGATAGCGGTGCACGATGGAGGTGCCGGGGATGGTGTCGCCCTCCTCGCCCAGCTGGTCCAGCATGGTGGCGAAGCCGGGCTTGGTCTGCTCATGGTGGCTGGGCAGGTATTGCAGGCGGATCGGGCAGTTCGGATCGTCGCGGTCCATCAGCTGGGCCATATAAGGCGTCAGCGCCACGGCGAACTTGCTGTAGACGGTCTCGTCCACGTTCTCCACGCCGTTCAACACGCCGTTGAGTTCGGCATGGTGGGTGTAGCGGCGCGAGAACTGCTTCTGCCAGGATTCCGAGCGCGGATCGTAGGCGTCCAGCTCGGCGCGCGTCAGCAATTTGCCACTGCTCTGGGCATTGGACGGGGCGGTGGTCTGGATCTCGATAACGTTCTGCAGCATCTTGCATCTCCTGATGGGCTTCTTGTATAGACAAGAGGGATGCAAAATTTTAAAAATCAGTTCTGCCGGCTCAAACAGGCAATCTGCCGTAACGGCGCGACAAACTTCAGTCACAATGCATGATTCAAAGGCAATTTGATGTTTTGTCCTGGAAAACCCTATGCTTGAGCTGGACCATGTCGACCAGCAGCTGCTGGAATTGCTGCGCGTCAATGCCCGCCTGCCGGTGGTCAAGCTGGCCAAGGCGCTGGGCTGCGCACGCAGCACGGTGCAACTGCGCATGAAGGCGCTGGAGGATGGCGGGCATATCACCGGCTACACCATCAGCGTGGCCAGCGGCAAGGCCAGCCCGCGCATCCGCGCCATGGTGCTGATCTCGGCGGATTCCAAGCTGGAGCTGGACGTCACCAAGGAACTCACCAAGCGCCACGAGATCCGCAAGCTCTACAACGTCAGCGGGCGCTTCGACCATTGCGCCATGGTGACGGCCGACTCCACCGAGGAGCTGGATGCGCTGCTGGACCGTATTCGCGGCATCCGCGGCGTGGTGGACACCGTCTCGACCATCCTGCTGAGCTGTAAGCTCGATCGGCCCGAGTAGGCAGCGCGCCGGCCTCGGCGCTGGGTCAGGCGGATGTGATGTAGCGCACGCTATCGGGCAGCGCGTGCGCCGGTGGCCCGCCTCCCCCCCCCAAGCTCGTCAAGCTGCCCGTTGACGCATGGCTTGGCCCTGCTTAGTCTGGGGTCAGCATGAAAACAAAGGAATTGCCATGAAGAGAAAGCCCGCGCTGCGCTACGCCGCCACTGCGATGCTGGCCCTGCTCTGCGCCGCCGCTCAGGCCAATACCTTCAGCGTGCAATGGCAGGATCTGGCCGGCGACGGCGGGCCGGTGGGCGATGTGATCGCGGTGCACCTGGTGTTCAGCGACAGCGGCGCCTGGACCGCCACCTGGCAGGCCGACGCCCTGCACCCCTTCAGCGGCCATGCCCGCTTCAACCTGAATCTGTTCAATACCGCGCTGGGCGACCTGGCCAGCGCCCATGCGCCCCAGCTCTCGCTGGACGGCTTCCAGGACTTCGGTGCCGGCAGCAGCGCCGAGTTCAGCTACAGCGGCCAGGCGGCCTATCTGGCCAACTGGCATGCCGGCGACAGCATCAGCACCGGCAATGGCAGCAACTTCATCTCCGGCGCGGTGAGCCAGCAAAGCCCCTTCGGCCGCGACAACCTGCTCACGCAGGGCCGCGTGGCCAGCCATGTGCCCGAGCCCAGCAGCGTGCTGCTGACCTCGATGGCGCTGGCCCTGGCGGGCCTGACCGGCACCAGCCTCAGCCTGTGGCGGCGCCGGCCCAAGCAGCAGCAAGCCTGAGCGTCCCGGGCGCCGGGCTAGACTGGGGCATCCGTCCTGAACCGCCCCCCGCGATGAACGCCACGCCCACCCCCGAATCCGATCTCGAGCTCGACGCCGTCGTCAGCGCCTTGCGCCAGGCCCGCCAGGACTGGCGCGCCAGCCAGCAGCGCCTCAACGAAGCCGGCGGCCGCGAGCTGCCCTCGGCCGAGGTGCTGGGCAGCATCGTCGACGGTCTGCGCGGTGCCTTGTTCCCGATGCGCCTGGGCCCGCCCGAACTGCGCCCGGACGGCGAGGACTTCTACGTCGGCCACACCCTGCATACCCAGTTGCAGGCGCTGCGCGGCCAGATCCTGCTGGAGCTGCGCCATGCGGCGCGCCAGCCCGGCAGCGGCGAGGCCAGCGAGCCCGCCGCGGCGGTGGCCGCCCATGCCGCGGCGCTGACGCGTGCCTTCGCCCACGGCCTGCCCACCATCCGCCGCCTGCTCGACAGCGATGTGCAGGCCGCCTTCGATGGCGACCCCGCGGCCCGCAGCGTCGACGAGGTGCTGATCTGCTATCCCGGCATCGCGGCGATGATCCACCACCGCATCGCGCACCAGCTCTACCGCCTGGGCGTGCCGCTGCTGGCGCGCATCGTGGCCGAGCTCTCGCATGCCCGCACCGGCATCGACATCCACCCCGGCGCCCAGATCGGCCCCGGCCTCTTCATCGACCACGGCACCGGCGTGGTGATCGGCGAGACGGCGGTGATCGGCCAGCGCGTGCGCATCTACCAGGCCGTGACCCTGGGCGCGCGCAGCTTCCCGGTCGATGCCGATGGCCATGTGCGCAAGGGCCAGCCGCGCCACCCCATCGTCGAGGACGAGGTGGTGATCTATGCCGGCGCCACCATCCTGGGCCGCATCACGCTGGGCCATGGCTCCACCATAGGCGGCAACGTCTGGGTCACGCGCAGCGTCCCCCCGGGCAGCAACGTCACCCAGGCCAGCTCGCTGCAGGTCTGCGAGGGCGGCAACACCTGACCCTCGGCGAGCCGCCGGGCCGCTGGCTACCAGCGGCAGCCCTTGTCGCGCGCCGCGTCCAGCAGCAGCGGCACCGCCGCCAGCACACCGGCACCGCTATAGGCCTCGCGGCAGTCCTTCTTGGCGGCGTTCTCCAGGCTCTCGCTGAGCTTGGACTTGCGCTCGGGCGGATGCGCCAGCAGCTCCAGCACGCCGCGCGAGCCCTGCCGGGAAATCTCGCCGCCGCGCGGGCGCCGCCATTCGAGGTCGAGCTTGGGCGCGCTGGCGGGCGTGGACGGCGCCGTCGCCACGTCCTGGCCCAGGCGCGCGCCGGCGTCCGGTGCGCCCACGCCCGCTCCCGCCATCGGCAGGCTGGGCGCTTCGAAGCGCGGCACGGCGCCGCTCGCGACGGCGCTGCTCTGCGGCCGCAGCGCCTCGGTCAGCGCGGCCGGGTCGGGCCGCGTCAGCTGGGGCGCGGCGTCCGGGTTGGTCTTGGTGACGCGGCTGGGCGTCTTCAGTTCGGGCGCCTCGAAGCTGGGCAGGCTCTCGGCCGAGCGCACCGGGCTGGCCGGCGGCAGCTCGGCCCCGGCGGGCTGCAGCCGGCTCAGCTGCGGCGCCAGTTCGGGCGTGGCCTTGGTCACCAGCGGCGCGGCCTCGGGCAGCTTGGGCGGCTCGAATCTGGGCAGGGCCTCGGCGGCCTGGCCGGGCGAGGCGGCCGGCACCAGCGCGCCGCGCGTGGCACGGGTCAAGGCCGGTGCGGGCACGGCGGTGCTCTTCAACACCGGCGCCGGTGCCTCGGGCGGCTCGGTGGCCACGCTGGGCAGCTCGGCCAGGCGGGCCTGCGGCAGGGGCGGCAGGCGCTCGGACCGCTCGCGCTGCAATTCGGCCGGCTGCGCCTGCCACATGCCCAGCTTGGCAGCCCCCGGCTGCTCGGGCGCCGCGGCCGCCTCGGCCTCGCTGCGCACCGCGCCGCCAAAGCGCTCGCGCCTGGCCTCGCCCACGGCGCCCACATTGGGCCGTGGCGCTGCCTGCGGGCTGCTGCCGGTTTCGCCCGGTGTGCCGCCCAGATCGAGCGACACATTCAAGCGCCCCCACACGCCTTCGCCCGGGCGGGCGCTGCCGCCGGGCGTGTTGCCCACCAGCAGCACCAGCCAGACATGCAGCAGCAGCGCCAGGGTCAGGCATTGCTGCAGCCGGGTGGGCCGGCGGTCGCCGGCGAACCAGGCCGCCGGTCTGGGGTGTGCGAGGCTGGACAAGTAGCGGTGCAGGAGGCTATCGGGCTGGGATTGGCGGCGCGCCGCCGCGCAGTTTAAGGGCCACCGCAGCGGCGGCAATGCCCTACCGCGAAGATGCATGTAAGCAAGCGACACCACACTATGGTGTACGGGCATTGATGTGCAACAAGCACACGCGCCGGATCAGGGAGTTTTTTATGTCGAGCCACGCACCGCTCAGCCCGCAGCTGCCCGCCATCCTGAGGGGCCAGCGCCGATGAGCCGCGGCCGCTACATCCTGCTGGCCACGCTCAGCTATGCCGCGCTGGCGCTGGCCTGGATACTGCTGTCCGACCAGTTGCTGCTCGAGCTGGTATCGGCCGAGCGCATGGTCTGGATATCCAGCATCAAAGGCATGTTCTTTGTGGCGGCCAGCGCCGCTTTCGTCTACCTGAGCCTGGTCGCCGTGCCGGCCTCGGCAGCGCCGCCGGGCGGGACTCTGCTGGACACATTGACCCAGAGCGTCAAGAGCTCGCCCATGCGGCCCTGGCTGCGCTACCTGTTTGCCAGCGTCATCACGCTGGCGATGCTGTGGCTGCAGCACAGCCTGCGCAGCGAAGTGCGACACCCAGGCCTGATCCTCTACATGCTGCCGGTGATACTGAGCGCGCTGATGGGTGGGCTGGGGCCCGGCCTGCTCGCCACCGCCCTGGCGGCCGTGGGCGCCGACCTGCTGGCGCCACTGCCCCTGCACAGTGCCCGTGCCAATCCCCACGACCGCCTGCAATGGGCGTTCTTGCTGCTCAACGGCGTGCTGGTGAGCCTCTTGAGCGCGGTGCTGCAGCGCTCGCTGGCCAAGCTGGCACTGAACGCCAGGTTGCTGGACACGGTGCTGGCCGGCAGCGCGGATGCCGTGTTCGTGAAGGACCTGCAGGGCCGCTATCTGATGGCCAATGCGGCGGCGGCCGGCTTTGTGGGCAAGCGCATGGACGAGTTGCTGGGCGCCGACGACCAGGCGCTGTTCGCCCCCGAGGCCGCCGCGCGGCTGCGCCAGGCGGATGCCGAGATCATGCGCGCCGGCACCATACACAGCCTGGAGGAGCAGCTGCACACACAGGACGGCCGTGCGCTCACCTTCGCCGTCACCAAGGGCCCGGTGCGCGATCGCGATGGCGCCGTGATCGGCCTGTTCGGTATCGCGCGCGACATCACCGAGCAGCACCGCCGCGAGGCCGATCTGCAGCAGGCGCTGGTGGTGTTCGAGGGCAGCCACGAGGGCATCATGGTGGTCAGCCCGGCCCTGCTGATCACCAAGGTCAATCCGGCATTCAGCCGCATCACCGGCTACAGCGCGCAGGAAGCGGTCGGGCAGACGCCCAAGCTGCTGGCCTCCGGGCGCCATGACGCGGCGTTCTACGCCGATCTCTGGACTCAGCTGCTGCGCCACGATGGCTGGCACGGCGAGATCTGGAACCGGCGCAAGAACGGCGAGGTCTATGCCGAGCTGCTGTCGATCTCGGTGGTGCGCAATGCCCATGGCCAGGTGCAGCATTACATCGGCGCTTTCTCCGACCTGAGCCGGCTCAAGGCCCATGAGGCCGAGCTGGACCGCGTGGCCCATTACGACGCGCTGACCGGCACGCCGAATCGCCGCCTGCTGGCCGATCGGCTGCGCCAGGCCATCCAGCATTGCACGCGCAGCGGCAAGTCCAGCGCCGTGTGCTTTCTCGACCTGGACGGCTTCAAGACCATCAACGACCAGTTCGGCCATGCCGTGGGCGACCAGCTGCTGATCAGCGTGGCGAGCCGGCTGCGCGCCGTGATGCGCGCCGACGACACCCTGGCACGCCTGGGCGGCGACGAGTTCGTATTGCTGCTCTCCGGCATCGCCGCGCCCGAGGAATGCACGCGCATCCTGGACCGCGTGCTGCAGGCGGTGGCAAGGCCGGTGCAGATCGGTCCGCACCGCATCCGCACCAGCGCCAGCATCGGCGTGAGCCTCTACCCGGCCGACAATGTCGACGCCGACACCTTGCTGCGCCATGCCGACCAGACCATGCTGCAGGCCAAGGAGTCCGGCAAGAACCGCTACCAGTTCTTCGACCCCGTCAGCGACCGCCGCGTGCAGCTCCATCGCGAGCACCTGGAGCGTCTGCGCACTGCGCTGCTGCAAGGGGAGTTCGCGCTCTACTACCAGCCCAAGGTCGACCTGCAGACCGGCGAGGTGATCGGCGTCGAGGCCCTGATACGCTGGTTGCCGCCGGGCGCGGCCATGGTCTCGCCGGCCGAGTTCCTGCCGCATATCCATGGCAGCGATCTGGAGGGCGCGCTGGGTGCCTGGGTGCTGCGCGCCGCGGTGGCCCAGGCGGCGGCCTGGCAGCAGGCCGGCGAGGCGGTCAAGGTCAGCGCCAACATCAGCGCCAAACACCTGCTGCAGCCCGATTTCTTCGAGCATCTGCGCAGTGCGCTGGCCGCGCATCCGCAACTGCCGCCCTCGCAACTTGAGCTGGAGGTGCTGGAAACCGCCGAGATCGGCGACATGGAACAGGCCGTCGCCATCCTGCGGCGCTGCCGCGAACTGGGCGTGCATTTCGCGCTGGACGATTTCGGTACCGGCTATTCATCGCTGACCTATCTGCGCAAGCTGCCGGTCGACACGCTCAAGATCGACCAGAGCTTTGTGCGCGACATGCTCAGCGACCCCGACGACCTGGGCATCGTGGAGGGCGTGATCCGCCTGGCCGCGGTATTCCAGCGCAAGGTCATCGCCGAAGGCGTCGAGACCCTCGAGCATGGCGCGCTGCTGCGTCGGCTGGGCTGCCGCCTGGCCCAGGGCTATGGCATCGCACGGCCGATGCCGCCCGCGGACTTTCCGGCCTGGCGCCGCCAGTGGCAGGAGCGCGCCATCTGGCAAACCCTGTCGGCGGCCTGAGCGGGGCAACGTCGATGCTAAGCTGGCCAGCAACCCCGTCTTGCCACTGAGGACCCGCCATGCCCGCCTTGCTGCCCGATATCGACCCCGACGGCCTGCTCGAATACTCGGTCGTCTTCACCGACCGCGCGCTCAACCATATGTCGCAGAAATTCCAGGGCGTGATGCGCGACATCTCGGCGGTGCTGAAGGAGGTCTACCGGGCCCGCGCGGCCATCGTGGTGCCGGGCAGCGGCAGCTTCGGCATGGAAGCGGTGGCGCGCCAGTTCGCGCATGGCAAGAAGACCCTGGTGCTGCGCAATGGCTGGTTCAGCTACCGCTGGACGCAGATCTTCGAGGCCGGCCAGATCCCGGCCGAGCAGCAGGTGCTGAAGGCGCGCCGCGCCGCGCCGGGCGCGCAGGCGCCGTTCGCGCCAGCACCGATCGAGGAGGTGGTGGCCAGCATCCAGGCCCAGCGGCCGGACTTGGTGTTCGCCCCGCATGTGGAGACCGCGGCCGGCATGCTCTTGCCCGACGACTATCTGCGCGCGGTGGCCGACGCGGCTCACGCGGTGGGCGCGCTGTTCGTACTGGACTGCATCGCCTCGGGCGCTCTCTGGGTCGACATGCAGGCCACAGGCGTCGACCTGCTGATCAGCGCGCCGCAAAAGGGCTGGAGCGGCTCGCCCTGCTGCGCCTTCGTGATGCTGAGCGAACGTGCCCATGCCGCGATCGCCGCCAGCAGCAGCTCGAGCTTCGCGATGGACCTGAAGAAATGGCTGCAGATCATGCAGGCCTATGAGGGCGGCGGCCATGCCTACCACGCCACCATGCCCACCGATGCGCTGACCGCCACGCGCGCCGTGATGCTGGAGACGCGTGCCTACGGCTTCGAGCGCCTGCGCCAGGAGCAGCTGGCGCTGGGCCGCCAGGTGCGCGAGTTGCTCGAATCGCGCGGTTTCCCCAGCGTCGCCGCGCCGGGCTTCCAGGCTCCCGGCGTGGTGGTGAGCTACACCACGCTGGACGGCCTGCACAACGGCCGTGCCTTCCTGGCCGAGGGCATCCAGAGCGCCGCCGGCGTGCCGCTGCAATGCGACGAGGGCCCCGACTTCAAGAGCTTCCGCATCGGCCTGTTCGGCCTCGACAAGCTGCACGCGCCCGAGCGCAGCGTGGCGACGCTGGCACAGGCGCTGGACCGCATCCTCGGGGCCGCCGAGCAGAAGGCGGCCTGATGTCGCATCACTACTACACCGCCCTGGTCGAATGGCAGCGCGCCGACGAGGCGCGCTTCAGCGACAAGCGCTATTCGCGCGCGCATCGCTGGAGCTTCGACGGCGGCGCCGTGGTGCCCGCCTCCAGCTCGCCCCAGGTGGTGCGCCTGCCCTTCTCAGACCCCAGCGCCGTCGACCCCGAGGAAGCCTATGTGGCCGCGCTCTCCAGCTGCCATATGCTGTGGTTCCTCAGCCTGGCGGCGCGCGACGGCTATGTGGTGGACAGCTACCGCGACGCCGCCGAGGGCCTGATGGCGCACAACGCCGCCGGCCAGGAAGTCATGACCGAGCTGACGCTCAAGCCCGCCATCGCCTTCAGCGGCGCCAAGCTGCCCAGCGATGCCGAGTTGCAGCGCCTGCACCACGAGGCGCATGAGAGCTGCTACCTCGCCAATTCCGTGCGCACCGAGATCAGGGTGGCGGGGAGCTGGAGCCACCGCCCCTGAGCAGCAACAGCGCCGCGCTGGCCAGCAGGCCCAGGCCGGCCGAGAGCCACAGCGCGGCCGCGCCCCAGGCGTCCAGGCACAGGCCGAACAGCCAGGGCGCGAGCGCCTGCGCCACGCGCGCCGGCGCCATCAGCAGGCCCTGCCGCCGGCCATAGCCCTGCGACCCGAACAGCGCCAGCGGCAAGCTGCCCTTGACGATGGTGAGGATGCCGTTGCCGCCACCATGCAGCAGACCGAACAGTGGCGCCAGCGGCGCACCGAAGAGGGCCAGCGCGATCGCGCCAAGCGGATGCAGGACGGCCGCCAGCCGCGCCACCCATAGCGGATGGAGGCGGCGCAGCAGACCATATTCCAGCAGCCTTGCGCCCACCTGGGCCGGGCCGATCAGCGCGCCCACCGCCACCGCCGCGGCCAGGGTGCTGCCGCTGGCCTGCAACAAGCGCGGCAGGTGCGCGGCCATGGCGGTGCTGATGAAACCGACGATGGCAAACACCAGGGCCAGCAGGGCCGCGCTGCGCAGGCCGGCAACTGCCGGCGCGGCAGCGCTAGCGCCCTGCGCCCGCGCGCCCTGTTCGGTCGCCAGCGACGCCGCCGCGGGCAGCCAGGCATTCAGGGGCAGGCCGATGAGCAGATGCAGGGCCGCCCAACCAAAGCAGGCACCGCGCCAGCCCCACAGCTGCTCCATCAGCGTGCTGAGCGGCCAGCCCAGGGTGCTGGCAAAGCCGGCGATCAGGGTGATGCCGGTGATGGCCTTGCGCGCCCCCTGGCCATACAGACGCACCAAGGACGCAAAGGCCGCCTCGTACAGCCCGCCGCCCATTGCCAGCCCGAGCAGCAACCAGGCCGCGAGCAGGCTGGCGGGCCCCTGCGCCATCCCCAGCGCCGCCAGACCCAGGGCGAACACAGCGCTGCTGGCCATCAGCACCGGCCGGCCGCCGTGGCGGTCGATGGCACGGCCGGCCCAGGGGCCCAGCAGGGCCGATACCACCAGCGCCAGCGAGAAGGCCGCGAACACCGTCGCCGGCGTGACGCCCAGCGCGCGCGACATCGGCGTGGCCAGCATCGCTGGCAGGTAGTAGGACGAGGCCCAGGCCAGGGTCTGGGCCGCGCCCAGGCTCAGCACCGTGGCGCTGCGGGCCGCCGCTGACGGCTCAGCCACAGCAGCTGGCCGTGGTGGCCTTGGGCGCAACCCCGCAGCAGGACGCCGGCGCTGCTGCTGCCGATGACGGCGCCTCGCCCGCGCTGCAGACGCCGGTTTCCGGCAGCTCCAGCTCCACCCGGTCGGCGGCCACCAAATCCCCCGCCAGCGCCGCCACCACCGAACGCGCCTGCTCGAAGCCGGTGGCCATCAGAAAGGTGGGCGCGCGGCCATAGCTCTTCACGCCCAGGGTGTAGAGGCCGGGCTCGGGATGGGCCAGCTCGCGGTGCCCATGCGGGCGCACCGTGCCGCAGCTGTGCAGGTTCGGGTCGATCAGCGGCCCCAGGGCCTCGGTCGACTCCAGCCAGGGATCCAGCCTCACGCGCAACTCGCTGGCCAGGCTCAGGTCGGGGCGCTGCCCGGTGGCGCAGATGATCTCGTCGAAGCCATCCAGCCGCAGCGCCCCGCCCTGCGCCTGGCTGCCCAGCACGCTCAGCTTGCCATCCACCGCTTGCAGCGCCGCGATGCGCAGCCCGCCGATGAACTCCATGGCGCCGCTGGCCTGCAGCGCCTGCAGCGCCGTGCCCAGCTGGCCGCGTGCCGGCAGCGCATCGGCCGCACCGCCGCCGAACACCCGTTCCAGCGCGGGCGAGCGTACGCCCCAGGCCAGGCGCGTGCCCGGCACCTGCTGCGCCAGCTCGGCCAGTGCCAGCAAGGCATTGGCGGCCGAGTGCCCGGCCCCTACCACCAGGGTGCGCTTGCCGGCATAACGCTCGCGCTGCGCGCCCAGCACATCGGGAATACCGTAATGGATCTGCGCCGCCGCCGCGGCCTCGCCCAGCGCCGGCAGGCCGCCGGCGCCCAGCGGGTTGGGCTGACCCCAAGTGCCCGTGGCATCGAGCACCGCGCGGGCGCGGAACTCCAGCGTCCGGCCGCCCTGCTCGGCGCGGATCACAAAAGGCGCGCGCTCGCGGCCGGCGCTCTTGACCTTGTCGAAACCCTCGCGACTGATCGCCGTCGCGCGGGTGTTGAGGTGCAGGCCGCGCGCCACCTCGGGCAGGGCGGCAAAGGGCTTGAGCACGCGCTCCACCACCTCGCCGGCCAGCGGCAGGGCCTCGGCCTCGAGCGCCTGCCAGCCGCTGGCGGCCAGCTGAGCCGCCATCTGGGCGTCGATGTTGTAGCGCCAGGGCGAGAACAGGCGCACATGGCCGTAGTCCAGCAGATGCGCGCCCACACTCGCTGCGGCCTCCAGCGCCACAAAGGGCAGGCCGCGCGCGATCAGCTGCGCCACCGCGGCCAGCCCCACCGGGCCGGCTCCCAGCACCGCCACCGGCAGCGCTGCATTCGTTTGGGTCGTCAGGGACATGATGTCGATTCCTTCCTGGCCTTGGGCGGCAGGCAGCAATTGGCTGCGGTATCCGCCTGCAGGGCCTTCAAGAGCAATAGCAATGAACTCTCCACCGCCGCCCGCTCGCGCTCGTCCAGCGCGCTCAGCAGGTCCTGGGCATGGGTGTCGAGGGTTTTGTTCAGTTCACGCGTGGTGCGTTCGCCGTCGGCGGTGAGCGTGACGAGCCAGCTCCTTGCGTCGCTCGGGTTCGGCACCTTGCTCACCAAGCCACGCGCTGCCATGCCCTCCACCGCACGCGACACCCAGCTCTTCTCCAGGCTCAGGCGGGTGCCGAGTTCCGAGAGCGGCAGCGGGCCGGAACGCGCCAGCTCGGTGAGCAGATGGCACTGGGTGCTGGTGGTACGGCACCAATCCGCCACGACGCGCTGGGCGCGCGTGTACAGGCGCGCCACTTCGCGCAACAGGCTGCCGGATGCGGCATTCTTGGGGCTCATATGGTTGTCTACAGCAACTATGTGGGCGCACGATAGGCCTCGTCTTATAGGTTGTCAATAGCAACTACTTCACTCAAAGAAACGGGGCCAGGCCCCGTTGCAACAAGAGCGCCTCAGGCCCGCTGTGCCCCCAGCAGGCGATGCAGCCCCATGGCGAGCGCGGCACCTGCCAGTTGCGCCAGCACGAAGCCCGGCGCGCTGGCCGGGGCGATGCCGGCAAAGCTGTCGCTGAACAGGCGGCCGAACACCGCGGCCGGGTTGGCGAATGAGGTGGAGGCGGTAAACCAATAGGCCGCGCCGATATAGCAGGCCACCATCGCCGCCACGCGCTCGGCCGGCGCGCGCAGGATCACCAGCAGGAGGCCGCAAGTGGCCACGCCCTCGGCGATCCACTGGCCCTGGCCGCCGCGCAGCTTGGCGGAGAACTGCCAGATCGGCAGCTCGAACATCGCATGTGCAAGCAAGGCACCCAGCAGCGCGCCCAAGAGCTGGGCCGCGACATAGGGCAGCAGCAGGCCGCGCGGCAGCGCACCGCGCAAGGCCATCACCAGCGACACCGCCGGATTGAAATGCGCGCCGCTCAAGGGGCCGAAAACCTCGATCAGCACATAGAGCCCGCCCACCGTGGCCAGGGTGTTGGCCAGCAGCGCGATCGCCACATTGCCGCCCGCCAGGCGCTCGGCCATGATGCCCGAGCCGATCACCACCGCCAGCAACAGGGCCGTGCCCAGGGTTTCGGCCAGCAGCTTTCGAGAAACTGGAATCGTCGTCGTCATGCTCAGCTCTTCGCGATCTGTTCGAGTGCGGCGCGCAGCTCGGCCGGGCTCAGGCGCTCCAGCGGCAAGGCCAGCAGTTGCAGCATGCGGTAGCCGATCGCTTGGCGCGTCAGCTCGAAGGCGCGCCGCTTGCCCTCCTCGCCGCCCTCGGCATGCGAGGGGTCGGGGTAGCCCCAGTGCACCTTGACCGGCTGACCTCCATCCCGATTCGCGCCAAAGAACACCGGGCATTGCTCGGCCGCGGCGCTGTCGCACACCGTGATGACGATGCTGAGTGGCGGCGCCTCGGGGCCGCTGAACTTGTCCCAGCTCTTGCTGCGATAGCCGCTCACGTCCACGCCGGCATGCGTGAGCGCCTCCAGCGCAAAGGGGTTGAGGCGGCCGCTGGGCGCGCTGCCGGCGCTGTGCGCACGCACATCCTTGCCGGCCTTGGCGGCCAGATGGTTGAGCATGCCCTCGGCGAGCACGCTGCGCGCGGAGTTGTGGGTACAGAGGATGAGGACGTGGGTGCTCATGGGCTTTGATTGATTGAGTGTCAGCAGGCACAGGTTTTTTTTGCATCGGGGCTGAGGCAGGCCTCGCCCTGGCAGCAGTTGTCGGTCAGGTAGGCAAGCAAGCCATTCATCTGCTCGAAGGCCGCCCGGTAGACCAGATTGCGGCCGATGCGCTCCTGACTCACCAGGCCGGCATGGGCCAGTTCCTTGAGGTGGAAGGACAGAGTGGCGCCCGGCAGCGCCAGCGCCTCGGCCAGCGCGCCGGGCGTGAGCCCCTCCTGGCCCGCCACCACCAGCAGGCGGAATACCTTGAGCCGGTGGCTGTGCGCCAGCGCGGCCAGGGCACGGATGATGATTTGCTCTTCCATGCTTCGATTATTCCATGTTTATGGAACTATTTACACAAGACAAGGCGGCGACAGCGGTCCGGGCGACACTAAGGGCCATGCAGATGCTTGACGAAAAAAACCTGCCGCGCTTTGTCTTCTTCACCGGCAAGGGCGGCGTGGGCAAGACCTCGCTGGCCTGCGCGGCGGCGCTGCGCCTGGCCGATGCCGGCAAGCGCGTGCTGCTGGTCAGCACCGATCCGGCCTCCAATGTGGGCCAGGTGTTCGGGCTCGGCATCGGCAACACCATCACCCCGATCGCGGCGGTGCCGAATCTCTGCGCCATCGAGATCGACCCGCAGGCCGCCGCCCAGGGCTACCGCGATCGCATCGTCAACCCGGTGCGCAGCGTGCTGCCCGCCGAGGCCTTGAAGGGCGTCGAGGAACAGCTGTCCGGCGCCTGCACCACCGAGATCGCCGCCTTCGACGAGTTCACCGGCCTGCTCACCGACCCGGCGCTCGGCGAACGTTTCGAGCATGTGCTGTTCGACACCGCGCCCACCGGCCACACCATCCGCCTGCTGCAGCTGCCGGGCGCCTGGAGCAGCTTTCTGGAGGCCGGCCAGGGCGACGCCTCCTGCCTGGGGCCGCTGGCCGGGCTGGAGAAGCAGCGCGCCCAATATGCCGCCGCGGTGGCGGCGCTGGCCGACCCGGCGCGCACGCGCCTGGTGCTGGTGGCGCGCGCCCAGGCCTCGGCGCTGCGCGAGGTGGCGCGCACGCATGCGGAGCTGCTGCGCGTGGGCATGCAGCGCCAGTTCCTGGTCGTCAACGGCGTGCTGCCGCTGGCCGAGGCCCAGGGCGACGCGCTGGCCGCCGCCATCGTGCGGCGCGAACAGGCGGCGCTCGCCGCCATGCCCGCGGCGCTGCGCGATCTGCCCTGCGAGCAGCTGCCGCTCAAGCCCTACGACCTGGTGGGTCTGGCGGCCTTGCGCGGCCTGTTCGGCACCGATCCGCCGCTGCCGGCCCCTGCCTCAATGCCGCCAGCGTCGCCGCTGCAGGCGGCCGACCTGGCCACGCTGGTGGACGAGCTGGCCACCAGCGGCCATGGCCTCATCATGCTGATGGGCAAGGGCGGCGTGGGCAAGACCACGCTGGCTGCAGCCGTGGCGGTGGCGCTGGCGCAGCGCGGCCTGCCGGTGCATCTGAGCACCTCGGACCCGGCCGCCCACCTGACGGAAACACTCAGCGGCCAGCTCGAGCATCTGCGCGTCAGCCGCATCGACCCGCAGGCCGAGACGCTGCGCTACCGCGAGCAGGTGCTGGCCAGCAAGGGCAAGCACCTGGATGCGCCGGGGCGCGCCCTGCTGGAAGAGGACTTGCGCTCGCCCTGCACCGAGGAGATTGCGGTGTTCCAGGCCTTCTCGCGCATCATTCGCGAGGCCGGCCGCCAGTTCGTGGTGATGGACACCGCACCCACCGGCCACACCCTGCTGCTGCTGGACACCACCGGCGCCTACCACCGCGAGATTGCGCGCCAGATGCAGGGCCGGGCACAGGGCCTGCACTTCACCACGCCGATGATGCAGCTGCAGGACCCGGCGCGCACCAAGGTGCTGATCGTCACCCTGGCCGAGGACACGCCGGTGCAGGAGGCGGCGCTGCTGCAGGCCGATCTGCAGCGCGCCGGCATAGCGCCCTGGGCCTGGGTGATCAATATGAGCGTGGCGGCGGCGCCCGCCAGCCACTCCGCGCTGCTGCAGCAGCGCGCCCTCAAGGAGCGCGCGCAGATCGCCAAGGTGGCGCAGCAACACGCGGCGCGCCATGCCATCGTGCCCCTGCAGGCCGAGGAGCCGGTGGGCACCGAAGGGCTGAGCAAGTTGTTGTTAAGACGGCGCTAAGCGCCGCCGCGCAGCATGGCCTCATCCAGCAACGCAAGGAAAGAAAAAGCGCCATGTCTACCCAACGCCCCCTGATCTGGGATCTCCCCACCCGGCTGTTCCACTGGCTGATGGTGCTGAGCTTTGCCGGCGCCTACCTCACGGCCGAGAGCGAGCGCTGGCGCCTGGTGCATGTGAGCCTGGGCTACACCCTGGCGGGCCTGGTGGCTTTTCGCCTGCTATGGGGTCTGGTCGGCAGCAAGCATGCGCGCTTCGCCAGCTTTGTGCGCGGCCCGGCCGCCGTGGCGCGCTATCTGCGCTCGCTGCTGCAGGGCCGGCCCGAACACCATGCGGGCCACAACCCGGCCGGCGCGCTGGCGGTGCTGGCCCTCTTGGGCCTGGGCGCCCTGCTCAGCGCCAGCGGCTGGGCCAGCTACAACGATCTGGGAGGCGCATGGCTGGAAGAGGCGCATGAGGCCATCGCCCATCTGATGCTGGCCCTGGTGGGGCTGCATGTCGCCGCGGTGATCGTCTCCAGCTGGCTGCACCGCGAGAACCTGGTGGCCGCCATGATCACCGGCCGCAAGCGGGCCGCGCCCGCAGACGACTGAGACAATGGGGCGGCGCAATCAGCCGCAAGAAGGAAAGCCGCCCCCATGATCCAGCACCCCACCAGCCCCAGCCAGCTTGCCGAGCAGTTCCAGCGCGAGGGCGTGCGCGAGGTGGAGTGCATCTTTCCCGACGTCTCGGGCTATCCGCGCGGCAAGCTCATGCCGGCGGCCGGCTATGCGGGCGGCGCCGAGCTGCGCATCGCCCAGGCCATCCCCATGCAGTGCATCACCGGGGCCTATTCCTCGGACCCGATCTTTCCGGATTCCGACCCGGACGTGCGCCTGCGCCCCGACCCGGCCACGCTCAGGCCCGTGCCCTGGGCCAGCCAGCCGCGCTATCTGGCGATCCACGATTGCGTGGAGAGCAGCGGCGAGCTCTGCGCCTTTGCGCCGCGCTCGGTGCTGCAGGCCGTGCTGGCGCGCTACGGCGCGCTGGGGCTGCACCCGGTGGTGGCGCCCGAGATCGAGTTTTACCTCTGCGCCGCCAACACCGACCCGGCCCTGCCGCTGGCCGCGCCGGTAGGGCGTGGCGGGCGCGCCGAGGTCGGGCAATCGGCCTTCAGCCTGAATATGCGCAACGCGCTGGCGCCCTTCTGGGATGAATTCCATGCCGCGCTGGCCACCCTGGGCATAGGCGCAGACACCTGGATCCACGAGATGGGCCTGTCGCAGTACGAGATCAATCTGCAGCATGGCGATGCGCTGGCGGCCGCCGACCAGGCCTTTCTCTTCAAGTACGCGGCCAAGGAGATCGCGCTCAAGCATGGGTTGAACGCCGTCTTCATGGCCAAGCCCATCGCCGGCCAGGCCGGCAGCTCCATGCATCTGCACCAGAGCGTCGTCGATGCCCAGGGCCGCAATATCTTCAGCCAGGCCGACGGCAGCGCCAGCCCGGCCTTCGCGCAGTTCATCGCCGGCCTGCAGGCCTATCTGCCCGATCTGATGCTGGTGTTTGCGCCCTTCATCAACTCCTACCGCCGCTATGTGGCGGGCAGCCAGGCTCCCATCAATCTGCTGTGGGGCCACGACAACCGCAGCACCGGCCTGCGCGTGCCGGTCAGCGGCGCCGCGGCCAGGCGGGTCGAGAACCGCATCGCCGGTGCCGACGCCAACCCCTATCTGGCCATCGCCGCCACGCTCGCCGCCGGTCTGGCGGGCATGCAGGAGCGCCTCAGGCCCAGCGCGCCTATAGCGGGCAATGCCTACGAACAGGCCCATACGCTAGCGCGCAGCTTTCTTGCCGCGCACGCCCAGCTGGCGGCCAGCAGTGCCGCGCCGCGCCTGCTGGGCGCGCCCTTTGTGCAGGCCTTTCTGGCGGTGAAGAGCCTGGAGCACGAGAGCTGGCTGAACGAGATCAGCGCCTGGGAGCTGCGCTATCTGTTGCCGCAAGCCTGACGCGATAGCTCAATCGGCATTGCCGCGGTATGCTGTTGACGAGCTAGCCATGTTCAGCCAAAAAAAAGGGGGGCGCATGGGACCAGCTGCCAGGCCATTGGTATTGGTCATTGATGATGAGCCGCGCAACCGGCGCTTGCTGGACGCTTATATCGAGGCCGAAGGTTATGAGGCCAGGCATGCCGCCAGCGCCGCGCATGCCTTGTGCAGCGCCGTGGCGGAGCCGCCCAGCCTGATCCTGCTCGACCTGATCATGCCCGACATGGACGGCTTTGAGCTGCTGCACCGGCTCAAGGCTGACGCCCTGCTGTCCGGCGTGCCGGTGGTGGTGGTGAGTGCGCTGGACGATGCGGCGGCGCGCCATCGCGCCCTGGCGGCCGGCGCGGCGGACTTCCTGGGCAAACCCGTGGATCGCTGGCTGCTGAGCCAGTGCCTGCTGCGCCTGCTGGCAAGTACGCTGCCGGGCCTGGATCCCGCGCAGGGGGAGCGTCATGCGTCCCAATGACAGCGCGCCGGGCGTGCTTGCCGGCGATATGTACCGTCTGCTCAGCGGCATCAACCGCGCGCTGGTGCGCGCCGAGAGCCCCGACCGCCTGTACGACCAGGTCTGCAGGCTGGCGGTGGAGTCGGGACTGTTCGAGCTGGCCTGGATAGGCTTGCTGGAGCGCGACACCGGCCGCCTGCGACCCATGGCCAGCTGTGGCGACCGCTGGGGCATCGCCGAACACATCTGCCAGGCAAGCCGGGAAACCGGCCAGTCGCTGGGCTGGCGCGCGCTGCGCGATGGCCAGCCCCTGGTCTGCCATGAGCTCGCCGCCAGCCAGCCGGCCAGCCCCGGGGTGGCGCAGGCGCTGGCGCAGGGCTTGCGCGCGATGACCAGCATCCCGCTGCGCGAAGGCGAGCAGGTGATCGGTCTGCTGGAGTTGTATGGCTCCAGGGTGGGCTGCTTTGATGCCGACATCATCGAGTTGCTGGACGAGGTGGCCGGCGACATCTCGTTTGCGCTGGAGCATCTGCTGCAGCAGCAGCAGCGCCTGGCGGCCGAGGCCAGGGTGCGCTATCTGGCCTATTACGACCCGCAAACCGGCCTGCCCGGCCGTGCCCTGCTGGCGCAGCGCCTGCCACAACTCGCCGCCTCCGCCAGCTGCGCCGAGCAGGGCAGCCTGGCATTGCTGGACATCCACCTGCAGCGCCTGGACCTGTTTGGGCGCGTGCATGGGCAGGCGGCCGTTGACCTGATGTTGCGCGTGCTGGCCCAGCGCCTGGAAGACTACTGCGCCGGCCGTGGCATGGTGGCGCAACTCTCGCAGGACGAATTCGCCGTCGCCATCGGCAGCTCGGCCGACCCGGCCGCGATCCAGCCATTCGCCGCCGGGCTGCTCGCCAAGCTGCTGGCGCCGCTGCCGGTGAGCGGCGGCGAAGCCTATCTGAACGCGGTCGTCGGGGTCGCGGTCTATCCCTCGGACGGCAAGCAGCTGGATCGCTTGCTGTCGCGTGCCCGCGCGGCCGCCACCGATGCCTCGGCCAACGCCGAGATCCGCTTTTACCGGCCCGAGCTGGAACGCGACACCGCCGCGCAACTGGCCTTGGAGGGCGACCTGCACCGCGCGCTCGAGCGCAGCGAGTTCATGCTGCACTACCAGCCGCAGCTGAATATGCGCTCGGGCGCCATCGTCGGTGCCGAGGCCCTGCTGCGCTGGCAGCACCCCGTCAAGGGCACGGTGGCGCCGGCCAGCTTCATCCCGCTGCTGGAGAGCTGCGGCCTGATGCCGCGCGTGGGTGCCTGGGCCCTGCGCGAAGCCTGCATGCAGCAGCAGCGCTGGGTCGCCCAGGGGCTGGAGCCGCTGCGCATGGCGGTCAACCTGTCGGCCCAGCAGTTCCGCTCCAGCGGCCTGGTGGAGGCGGTGGAGCGCGCGCTCGCCGACAGCGGCATGGCCGCCGAATGGCTGGAGCTGGAGCTGACCGAGAGCCTGATCCTGGAGGACGCCGAACGCACCATCGCCATCATGCATGAGCTGAAAGCCCTGGGCGTGACGCTGTCGCTGGACGACTTCGGTACCGGCTATTCCTCGCTCAGCTATCTGCGACGCTTCCCGATCGACCGCCTCAAGATAGACCGCAGCTTTGTGCGCGACGTGGCCACCCAGGGCAGCGCGGCGGTGCTGGCGCGCACCATCCTGGCGATGGCCCACAACCTGGGCCTGGCCACCATCGCCGAAGGTGTGGAGGACGCAAGCCAGTTCGGCTACCTGCGCAAATACGCCTGCGAGGAAATGCAGGGCTATCTGTTCACCGGCCCGCTGCCGGCCGAGCAGCTGGGCCAATGGCTGCGCGAGGAGCGCCGCCTGCCCCTCTCCGACGCCGACGCCGCGTCCAGCGCCACGGTGCTGGTGGTGGATGACGACCTGGGCGTGATCGGCGCGCTCAAGCGCCTGCTGCGGCGCGAGGGCATCGCGGTGCTGAGCGCCACCAGCGCGGCCGGCGGCTTCGAGTTGCTGGCCACCACGGCGGTGGGCGTGATCATCAGCGACCAGCGCATGCCCGGCGTGAGCGGTTCGGTCTTTCTGGAGGCGGTGCGCGAGCTGCATCCCGACAGCATCCGCATCCTGCTGACCGGCTATACCGAGCTCGAATCGGTGATCGAGGCCATCAACCGCGGCACCGTCTACAAGGTACTCACCAAGCCCTGGGACGACAAGCAACTCGCGGACAATGTGCGCGAGGCCTTGAAGCGTTATGAGACGCTGGTGGAGAACCGGCGCCTGCAGGCCTGCATGGAGCAGGCGCGGGCTCAGCACCCGGATGCCTTTGCCGCCTGAGGCCTGAGGCCGCATGCTCTCGGCCCCCATCGCCACCACGCTCGCCTTGCTGACCTTGGGCGCGCTGGCGCTCGCGGTCGGGTCGCAACTGCGACTGCAAACGGCGCGCCAGCGCTTGCAGGGGGCCACAGTGGAGTGCCTGGTCTACGCGGTTCTGGCCGTGGGCCTGTGCGCCTTGCTGGTGGTTAGCGCGCTGGCCTATCTGAGCGGGCGTGACGCGCAGGCCAGCAACACCAGGGTCGAGCAAACCCAGGAGGTGCGCCGGCGGCTGCAGCTGCTGCTGTCCGAGCTGCAGGATGTGGAGACCGGCAGTCGCGGCTATGCCCTCACCGGGGCGACCGAGTACCTCGAACCCTATGAGCGCGGTGCCGCCAACTTCGACCAGCATGTGGCGGCCCTGGCCGAGCTGCTTGCCGGCAGCCCGCAGCAAGGCGCACGCCTGGCACAGCTCCACGAGCTGGCGCGCGAGCGCATCGCGCATGCGCGCCGGGTGGTGGACGCGCGCCGCCAGCTGGGCAGCGCGGCCGGCATCAAGTTGGTTGCCAGCGGCCTGGGCAAGCAGATGATGGATGGGCTGCGCAGCGCGATTGCACGCATGGACGCCGAGGAAGCGCAGCAGCTGGCCGTGCGTGCGGCCCAGGAGCAGGCCAGCGTCGACCGGCTCAACACCACCCTGGCGGCGAGCACCCTGCTGGCCATCGCCGGCGTCGCGCTTGCGGCCCTGGTGCTGCGCCGCGACTTCGAGCGCCGCCGACGCGCCGAAGCGGCCCTGCGCGACAGCGAGCAAAGCCTTGCCATCACCCTGCACTCGATCGGCGACGCGGTGCTCGCCACCGACACCGCTGGCCGCGTCACGCGCATGAATGCGGTGGCCGAACGCCTCACCGGCTGGCCCTTGGACGAGGCGCTGGGCAGGCCGGTAGACGAGGTGTTCCGCATCGTCAACGAATACACGCGCGCGGCCGCGGTGCTGCCGGTGGCACAGGTGCTCGCCAGCGGCCTGCAGCAAGGGCTGGCCAACCATACCCTGCTGCTGGCGCGCGATGGCCGGGAGTATCCGATCGCCGACAGCGCGGCGCCGATCGTCGGCGCCGGCGGAGCCCTGAGCGGCGTGGTGCTGGTGTTTCGGGACGCCACATTGGAACGTCAGGCCGAGCACCAGGCACGCGAACAGAACCTGCTGCTGGAGCAGCGCGTGCAGGAACGCACCGCGCAGCTGAGCGACAGCGAGGCGCGCTTGCTGACCGTGCTGGAGAACATCGAGGAGGGCGTGGTGGTCTCCAGCCTGGACGGCGAGGTGCTGTACTTCAATCGCGCCGCCATGGCCATGCATGGCTTCAGCGACCGGGCGGACTATCTGCGCCGCATGCCGGAGTTCGCCACCAGCTTCGAGCTGCGCGAACTCGATGGCGCGCTATTGACGGTGCCGCAATGGCCGCTGGCCCGCATCATGCGTGGCGAGACGCTGCGCGACTGGGTGCTGAATGTGCGCCAGCTGCAGGCGGGCTGGCAAAGAATTTTCAGCTATGGCGGCACGCTGGCGCGCGACGCTGACGGGCGCGCGCTCTTGGCCATCGTCACGGTGCGCGACATCAGCGCCAGCAAGCGCGCGGAACGCGAGATCATCGAGCTCAACGCCACGCTGGAGCGGCGCGTGGCCGAACGCACCCGCCAGCTGGAGCAGGCCAGCCGCGCCAAATCGGATTTCCTCGCCAGCATGTCGCATGAGCTGCGCACGCCGCTGAACGCCGTGATCGGCTTTTCGGAGATGCTCAAGGACGGCGCGGCCGGCGCGCTGACACCCAGGCAACACGACTTCGCGGTGGACATCTTCGACGCCGGCAGCCATCTGCTGGCCCTGATCAACGACATCCTGGACCTGGCCAAGGTCGAGGCCGGCACGCTGCTGCTGGAGCCCGCCCGCCTCGATCTGGCCGCCTTGCTGCATGCCAGCACCCAGCTCTTGCGTGGGCGCGCGCTGGAGCGGCGCATCCAGCTGCGCACCGAGCTTGCCGACGACCTCGGCGACCTGCTCGCGGACGAACGCAAGCTCAAGCAGATCGTCTACAACCTGCTCTCCAACGCCATCAAGTTCACCCCGGATGGCGGCGCCGTCAGCCTGCGGGCGCAGCGCTGCACGCGCGCCGAACTTGCCCTGCCGGCCGGCGGCCCGACGCGGCTGATGCCGCTGCCGCCGGGCGACAGCGAGGCCTTCGTCGCCATCACGGTGGAGGACAATGGCGCGGGCATGACCGCCACCGAACTGCCGCGCCTGTTCATGCCCTTCAGCCAGGTCGACAGCTCGCTGGCGCGCCGCCACGCAGGCACAGGGCTGGGGCTGTCGCTGGTATACCGCCTGGCGCAATTGCACGGCGGCACCGTGGGCGTGGCGAGCCGCCCGGGCGAGGGCAGCCGTTTCGTGGTGTGGCTGCCCTACCTTGAGCCCCCCGCCCCGCCCGCGCCGGACGGTTCCGGCTCAAGTTCGGGCTTGCATGAGGATGATGGCCATGGCGACGATCCTGGTCGTCGATGACGATGCCCGCAACCTGCGCCTGGCCACCGAGGTACTGGCGCTGGGCGGGCACCAGGCCTGGGCCGCCAGCAGCGGCCTGCAGGCCCTGGAACTCGCGCTGGCGCAGCCGCCCGAGCTGATACTGCTGGACGTGCAAATGCCCGGCATGGATGGCATCGAGACGCTCAAGCGCCTGCGCGCCCAGCCCGCCACGGCCGGGCTCAAGGTGTTTGCGCTCACCGCACTGGCCATGAAGGGCGACCGCGAGCGCCTGCTCGCCGAAGGCTTCGACGGCTATCTCGAGAAGCCGCTGCGCTACAAGCAGCTGCTGGAAAGCATCGCGCGCGCCTTGGCGAAGCCTTGACAGGCCTTAAACCGCCATGAACACCGACTTGGTTTCCAGGTAGGCGTCCAGCGAGGCGCGGCCCATGTCGCGGCCTATGCCCGATTGCTTGTAGCCGCCGAAGGGCATGGCCGGGTCCAGCGCGCTATGGCAGTTGACCCAGACCGTGCCGGCCTTGATCTTGGGAATCAGGCGGTGCACCTTGGACAGGTTGTTGGACCAGATGCTGGCGCCCAGGCCATAGGGCGAATCATTGGCCCAGGCGGCCACCTGGTCGATATCGTCATAAGGCATGGCCACCAGCACCGGGCCGAAGATCTCTTCCTGCGCCACGCGGTGCGTGCGCTCCACATCGGCCAGCACGGTGGGCCGCACAAAGAAGCCGCGCTCGCCCTGGCGGCCGCCGCCCGCCACCACGCTGGCGCCCTGGGCCCGCCCCACATCGATGTAGTTGCAGACCCGCTCCATCTGCTCGCGCGAGACCAGGGGGCCCATTTGCGCGGCGGGATCCAGGCCATGGCCCATGGGCATGGCGCTGGCGATCTGGGCGATGTCGGCCACCACGCGGTCGAACATCTTCTTCTGCACGAACAGGCGCGAGCCGGCGCAGCAGACCTGGCCATGGTTGAAGAAGATCGCATTGGCGGCACCGGCGGCGGCCACCGCGGGGTCGCAATCGTCCAGCACGATCACCGGCGACTTGCCGCCTAACTCCAGCGTGAAGCGCGTCATATTGTCGACCGAGGCATGGCCGATCAGCTTGCCCACCTCGGTGGAGCCGGTGAAGCTGACCTTGTTGACGAGCGGATGTGCTACCAGCGGCGCGCCGGCGCCGGGGCCGTCGCCGGTGATGACGTTGACCACGCCGGGCGGAAAGCCCGCCTCGGCGATCAGCTCGGCCAGGTAGAGCGCCGTCAGCGGCGTCTGCTCGGCGGGCTTGAGCACCACGGTGCAGCCGGCGGCCAGCGCCGGGCCCAGCTTCCAGGCCGCCACCAGCAGCGGGAAGTTCCAGGGCACGATGGCGGCCACCACGCCCACCGCCTCGCGGCGCGTGTAGGTCACGAACTCGGCCTGCAGCGCATAGGGAATCGAATGCTCGGAGGTGCTGCCCTCGATCTTGGTGGCCCAGCCCGCCATATAGCGAAAGAAGTCCACCACCAGGGCCATGTCCACCGCCTGCGCGATGCCGGCCGATTTGCCGTTGTCTATGGACTCGATCTCGGCCAGGGTCTGGGCATGGGCCTCCACCAGATCGGCCAGCTTGAGCAGCAGGCGCTGGCGCTGCACCGGCCGCATCCTGCCCCAGGGGCCCTCGTCAAAGGCGGCGCGGGCGGCGCGCACCGCACGGTCCACATCCTCGGGGCCGGCGCTGGCGATCTGGGCGATCACCTCCTCGCTGGCCGGATTCACGCTGGCAAAGGTCTTGCCACTGGCCGCGCCGACCCATTCGCCATTGATGAACATGCGATGCGCATGGCGGGCCAGAAAGGCGCTGGTGGGCGCGGACAGCAGGTGCTTGATGTCGGAGAGATTCATGGGGCGATCCTTTGGCGTTGAGTGGGGGGGAGGAAGCGGACTCAAGGCTAAGGAAATGCCCCGCAGCGCGGGGGCCTGGGAGTTTCCCAGGGGTGGAACTGTTCCGTCGTGGAACAGCCGGTGGGGGGCCATGGCTGGTCGCCGGCAATCGCCATCAGAGGCCGAAAGGCCGACTCACAAATCCGACGACGCCGATGAACCCGGCAATCCGAATTCGCAGGCAGTCATGCCTACTGAGCGGTGGGTGCGGCTGTGGAATTGGGGTTTTTGGACAGCTTCGTTGGGCGCCTCAGTCACTGCTGCACGTCACCTCTATGTTGGACTTGTACGCCAAACTGAAGAATGACAAAAGCCTCGCAGCGACTTGGGCAAGAGGCTTGTTTGCTATACCGCCGTTTTGCGTCAGCAGCTCAATGAGTTCGTGCACCAAGACTCCAGCCTGTCGTGCGGATATGTGAGGATCGTCGTAAAACCTCTCCCAAACAGCGAGAAGTTCGGGATATCTTGCCTCGTTCTCGCCAGCGAGGGCGAACAGGAACTCTTCGTGATGGTCGATGCGTTCGTGATTGCCATTGGCGAACATGTCGAATGCCACTTCTGTCTCCCTCTGGGGTATTCGAGGAGCCTAACCGTCAGCGTTCATCCGCCGCCACACGGCGTTCGGCACGCAGCCCAGCGCGGCCGGCGGTGGATAAACCGGGTTGAATTGAACCGCCCAGCCCGATGCCGGCGGTGCTTGGGGATTGGATCGAATACGGGGCGTGCATGCTGGCCATTATGAATGGGCGGCTGCTCGACCCGGAAGCTGCGGGGATGCCCGCAGTGGCCTCGGCGTACCGCTTATCCGTCAATCCAGTGTCGGGCTCGGGCCTGACCCAAGCTCTTGGATGAACGCCTCGCCGCTCAGCCGCTCAGCCGCTCAGCGCGCGCCTTCGCGCAGCTGCCGGTACACCCGCCCGCGCGACACGCCCAGGCGCCGCGCCGCGGCGCTGACGTTGCCGCCGCAGGCCTGCAGCGTCGTGGCAATCAGTTCGCGGCTCGCATCGACCAGGCTGGGCGCGCTCGTCGCCTCGGCGGCCAGCGGCGCAGCGGCCACCGGCGCAGCCGGTTGTGGCGCAGCGGCAGCGACCACGCCACCCCGCAGCCCGTCGCGCGCCTGCAGCTGCACGCGTGCCCACACCGTCAGGCCATTGGGCAGGTGCAGCAGCGCCAGCTCGGCGTGCCGGCTGTGGGCCAGCAAGGCGCTCAGCCCCAGGCCCAGCAGCGCCTCGGCATGCCGGCCCTCACCATCATCATCATCGCGCGCCCCCAGCAGGCGCGCCGCCGTGGCGTTCATCCAGGCCAGTCGTCCATCATCGGGCGCAATGCCCAGCAGGCCGGCCAGCGGCGTGCCCAGCAGCTCCGGGCTGGCCTGCAGCTCCACCACCAGGTGTTGCTCGGACTGGGCGCGCAGCAACCGGTTCTCGATGGCCGAGGCATACAGGCCCACCAGCGGCTGGGCGTCGAAGCCAAAGCCGCTTGGCGCCTCGATGGACAGGTCCAGCACCCCGGCCAGGCGGCCCTGGGTGTCGCGTATCGGTGCGGCGGCGCAGTGGATGGCGGCCACCTGCTCGAAGAAATGCTCGGGCCCGCTGACGCTGCAGGCCTGGCCGGTGCGCAGCACCACGCCGGGGGCGTTGGTGCCCAGCAGCGACTCCGAAACGTTCACGCCCAGCCGCGCCAATTGCGGCAGCACGCCCTCATCCCTGGCGGCGCTGGCGGGGGCCTGGCTGAGGCGCACGATCATGCCCTCGGCATCGGCCAGCAAGAGGCGGCAGCCGCTGCCGCCCAGGGCCAGCTCCAGACGCTGGAAGGACTCGGCCGCGGCCTCGCAGAGCTGGCGGCTGCGGCGCAGCGCGCTGTCCAGCCGCAACGCGCTGACGGGCTCCAGCGCCACCCGCTCGCTGCCCTCGCGCCCGGCGCGCACGCAGCGCTGCCAGGATTGGATCAGCGCCTCGCCGAGCAGGCCGCTGGGCGCCTCGCCGCGCTCGAAGAAGCGCTGCCGCGCCCAGGCCAGGCGCTGTGCGGGCGTGGCGAAGAAGGGTTGCGCCGGCAGCGTCATAAGGTGGCTAGGCGCTCTCGACCAGGCTCAGCCCCAGCTCCTGCATCATGGCGTCGCGCATCACGAACTTCTGCACCTTGCCGGTCACCGTCACCGGCAGCTCGTCCACGAAGCGGATATAGCGCGGCTGCTTGTAATGGGCGATCTGCTCGCGGCAGAACTCGCGCACCTCGTCCTCGGTGCAGGCCATGCCGGGGCGGGTGATGATCCAGGCGCATAACTCCTCGCCGTAGCGCTCGTCGGGCACGCCGAACACCTGCACGGCGGCGATCTTGGGGTGGCGGAACAAAAACTCCTCGATCTCGCGCGGATAGATGTTCTCGCCGCCGCGTATCACCATGTCCTTGAGCCGGCCGACGATATTGCAATAGCCCTGCTCGTCCAGCGTGGCGAGGTCGCCGGTGTGCATCCAGCCCTCGCGCACCGCCTCGCGGGTGCGCTCCTCGTCGCCCCAATAGCCCTGCATCACCGAGTAGCCGCGCGTGCACAGCTCGCCGGTGGCGCCCAGCGGCACGATGCGGCCCTCGAAGTCCACGATCTTGACCTCCAGATGCGGCAGCACGCGGCCCACCGTGGCAACGCGCTTGTCCAGCGGGTCGTCCACCGCGCTCTGGAAGGACACCGGGCTGGTCTCGGTCATGCCATAGGCGATGGTGACCTGCTGCATATTCATATCGGTCTGCACCTTGCGCATCACCTCGATCGGGCAGGGTGCGCCGGCCATGATGCCGGTGCGCAGCGAGCGCAGATCGAATTGGCCGAAATCGGGGTGGTTGAGCGCGGCGATGAACATGGTGGGCACGCCATGCAGGGCGGTGCAGCGCTCGGCCTGCACCGCGGCCAGGGTGGCGCGCGGCTCGAAGCCCTCGCCCGGAAACACCATCCTGGCGCCCCGGCTCACGCAGGCCAGCACCGACAGCACCATGCCGAAGCAGTGGTACAGCGGCACCGGGATGCACAGGCTGTCGCGCTCGTCGAGCTGCATGCAGGCGGCCACGGCGCGGGCGTTGTTGACGATGTTGTGATGCGTCAGCGTCGCGCCCTTGGGCGCGCCGGTGGTGCCGCTGGTGAACTGGATATTGATGGGCTCGTGGCAGCGTAGCGTGCTGGCGGCCGGCAGCGCGGCAATCTGCTGCGCGCCCAACTCGATCACGGTGGCCCAGTTGAGCATGGCCGCGGTGGGTTCCTCGCCCAGGCGCACCACCAGGCGCAGATGCGGCAGGCGCGGCTGGCCCTGTTGCGAGCCCACGCCCAGGTTCTGCAGCATGCCCAGATAGTTGCTGCTCTTGAAGGCGGCGGCGCTGACCAGCACGCTCACGCCCACCTTGTTGAGCGCGTACTCCAGCTCCGACAGCCGGTAGGCCGGGTTGATGCTGACCAGGATGGCGCCGAGGCGCGCGGTGGCGAACTGGGTGATGAGCCACTCGGCGCGGTTGGGCGACCAGATGCCGACGCGGTCGCCCTTGCGCACGCCCAGGCGCCACAGGCCGGCGGCGGCATGCTGCACCTGCTCCAGCAGCTGCGCCCAGCTCCAGCGCAGGCCCTGCTCCACAAACACCACGGCCTCGCGCTCGGGCCAGCGCGCGGCGGCATCTGCCAGCAGCTGGAACACGGTGTCCTCGCTCAGCGCTACGTCGCTGGCGCCGCGCACCCGTGACAGGCCCTCGATGGGGCGGGATGAAAGCATCTGCATAGATAAGAAGAGAGTGGGTCCTAGAGACAACCGGGCATGGGGCCGTTGAGCCTGAGCGTGTCCGAGGGCAGCTCGTCGAACATCAGCCGGTAATGCCGCGTGAAATGGCTGGCGCTGCTGAAGCCCAGGGTGGTGGCGACGGCCGTGATGGGCTGGTCGGCCGTGAGCTTGAGCGTGCGCCTGGCCTCGTTGAGCCGCAAGGCGCGCAGATAGGCTTGCGGGGTGGTGCGCAGGAATTCCTCAAAACAGTACTGCAGGCTGCGCCGGCTGGTGCAGGCGGCGATGCAAATCTCGGGGATGCCGATGTCGTTGTGCAGATTGGCGCGCATGAAGTCCAGCGCGCGCCTGACCACGCGCATGCGCGTGTCGGCGCGGCGCGGCAGCGCGGTGGCCGGATCTTGGCCATCGCCCTGCATGGCCAGCGCCACGGTGTCGCTGAGCGCCTGCGAGACCCAGTCGCTGCGCGCCTGGGCGTCGTGCCGATGCTGCTGCGTCGCCTGCGCGTTGATGGTCTGCAGCTGTTGGCGTATCGCCGCGGCTGCGTCGGGCGGCAGGGCCAGATTGCGCTCGCGCTCGGCCTGCTCCAGCCAACCCTGCTTGGCCTGGGGCAGGCAGCGTGCCAGCAGATCGCGGTGCACGCACAGGCCCACCAGGTCCAGCTCGCCGGTGGTGACCACGTCGTACTCATCCTGGCTGGTCAATATCATCAGCGACTCGCAGCCCAACGGCCGGCCGGCAAAGACGGCGCCGGCGTCCACCATGGTGGGCATGGCCAGCGCGATGTGTTCGGGCGGCGGCGTGATCTGCTCGCGCAGCCGGCGGTTCGTGCGTTCGCGCAGCAGCATGCCCTCCTCGGTCTCGAGCTGCCAGGCATAGCCGTCGAAACGGCCGCAGCCCAGCTGCTCATAGGCCTGGCGCCAGCCGTTCAGGGCCTTGGCCTGATCGTCCACATCCTGCGACTGGTGTTCGAACACACGCGACATCGGGCACTCCGTCGGTTTGAGGCTAGGGCTCGGGGAACTCATGGGCCGGGCAAACGCCCTGCTGCTGATCGCTGCGCTGGCGCTCCAGCTCGCGCAGCTGCACACGCCGGATCTTGCCCGAGATGGTCTTGGGCAAATCGCAGAATTCGATTTTTCGTATGCGCTTGAAGGGCGCCAGGCGCGTGCGTAAGAAGGCGTAGATGTCGGCGGCGGTGGCGGCATCGGGCGCCCTGCCCTCGCGCAGCATGATGAAGGCCTTGGGCACCGCCAGGCGCAGCGCATCGGGGCTGGGCACCACGGCGGCCTCGGCCACGGCGGCATGCTCGATCAGCACGCTCTCCAGCTCGAAGGGGCTGATGCGGTAGTCGGAGGACTTGAACACATCGTCGGCCCGGCCCACATAGGTGATGAAGCCCTGGGCATCGCGCCGCGCCACATCGCCGGTGCGGTAGTGGCCCGCGCGCATCACCTCGGCGCTGCGCTCGGCATCGCCCTCGTAGCCGGGCATCAGGCCCAGCGGGCGCGGCTCCAGGCAGATCGCCAGCTCGCCCTCGTCGGCGGGGCGGCCCTCGGCGTCCAGCAGCGCGATCTGGTAGCCCGGCAGGGGCCGGCCCATGGAGCCCGCCACCAGCGGCTGGCCGGGCGTGTTGCCCACCTGGGCGGTGGTCTCGGTCTGGCCGAAGCCATCGCGTATCGTCAGGCCCCAGGCGGCCTGCACCTGGGCGATGACCTCCGGGTTGAGCGGCTCGCCGGCGCCTATCAGCTCGCGCAGCCTGAGCCGCGGCGCCCAGGCCGCCAGGTCCTCCTGGATCAGCATGCGCCAGACCGTGGGCGGCGCGCACAGCGAGCTCACCGGGTGGCGAGCCAGCGTGTCCAGCAGGGCGCGGGCGCTGAAGCGGGCCTGGTTGAAGATGAACACGCAGGCCTGGGCATTCCAGGGCGCGAACAGGCAGCTCCAGGCATGTTTGGCCCAGCCGGGCGAGGAGATGTTCAGATGCATGTCGCCGGGGCGCAGGCCCAGCCAGTACATGGTGGACAGGTGGCCCACCGGGTAGCTCTGGTGGGTGTGCAACACCAGCTTGGGCTTGGCCGTCGTGCCCGAGGTGAAGTACAGCAGCAGCGCGTCGCTGGCCTGGGTCGGGCCATCGGGGATGAAGACCTCGGACGCGGCGTAGGCCGCATCGAAGGGCTGCCAGCCGGCCGGCGCGGCGCCGGTGGCGACGCGGGTACAGCCCTCCAGCAGCTGCGCCGGCAGCGCATCGAATTTGTGCGCCTGCGTGGGCTGCACGATCACATGGCGCACGCCGCCGCGCTCGAAGCGATCCAGCAAATCGTCGGGGCTCAGCAGGGTGGTGGCCGGCACCACCACGGCGCCCAGCTTGATGCAGGCCAGCATGGCCTCCCACAGCTCGCGCTGGTTGCCCATCATCACCAGCACGCGCTCGCCGCGGCGCACGCCCAGGGCGCGCAAATGGTTGGCCACGGCGTTGGAGCTGCGGCGCAAGGCGTCGAAGCTCAGGCACAACTCCTCGCCACTCTCCTCGACGATGCACAGCGCGGGCGCGCCATTGCCCAGCGCCATCGCGTCGAAATAGTCGAGCGCCCAGTTGAACTGGCTCAGCCGCGGCCAGCGGAAGCGCGCCACGGCGGTCTGGTAGTCCTCGCGATGCGCCAGCAGCAGGTCGCGGGCCTCGATAAAAGCTTGGGCGGCTGAATTCATGGGTTCCGGTCTCGAGTCAATCATGGGATGGGGTTCAGGCCGGCAGCGCGATGCGGCGCAGGCCGGCCGTGCTGGCCACCAGCAGCTCGCCCGAGGGCAGCACCAGGGCGGCGGTCAGGCTGGCGCGGTCGTCCAGGCGGCTGAAGGCAAAGCGCTCGCCGGACAGGTCGCCGCTGAGCAGACTGCCGTCCACGCCGACGATCACCGGCCGGTGGTCGGCGCGCAGGGCCATGGCCGTGAGCGAGCCGGCCTCGCGCAGGGCCTGGTGTTTCCAGCTGCGGCCGTCGTCGCTGCTGCGCACGAGGTTGCCGCGCATGCCGCAGGCCAGCAGCGTGCCGTCATGCAGCGCCAGGCCGCTCCACAGCGAGCCTGCATAGGGCGTGGCCACCAGCTGCCAATGCGCGCCGCGGTCCTCGCTGCGCAAGATGGCGCCGTTCTCGGCCGCGATCAGCCACGTGCCGCGCGCCGACACAAAGATGCGGTTCAGGTGACGCTCGCCGGCCTCGCCAGGCAGCAGCTCGGCACGCTCCCAGCTCGCGCCGCCGTCCTGGCTGCGCAGGGCCAGGCCGAAGCCGCCCACCGCCAGGCCCGCGCCGCCGGGCTCGACGCGCAACGCCAGCAAGGTGTCGCCGGCGTCCAGGCCGGTCGAGATCGGCTGCCAGTGCTCGCCGCCATCGCCCGAGCGCAGCAGGGTGCCGCCATGGCCCGCGGCCCAGAGCGTGCGTGCATCGCTGGCATGCAGGGCCGTCAGGGTGGTGCGGCTGGGCACCGAGCGCGCCTGGCGCCAGCTTTGGCCCTGGTCGTCCGAGAGCAGCACATGGCCGCGCTCGCCCACCGCCACCAGGCGCTGGCCGGCCCAAGCCAGGTCCAGGCAGAGGCTTTTGGCGGCGAGCGGGCGCTGCAGCGCCTGCTGTGGCTGCGCATGCGCAAAACCGGGCAGCAGCGCGGCGCCCATGGTGATCAGGCCGCGGCGGCGTGTGAAAGACATGGCGGAAAAGGCTTTCATCTCAATGCACCATGAAGGGCCGATGCACCGGGCCGCGGCGCGGGATCAGCAGGTCGATACAGACGGCCAGGGCCGGCAGCAGGGTGATGGCCATCAGCATGTTCAACATGAACATAAAGGCCAGCAGCAGCCCCATATCGGCCTGGAACTTGAGCGGCGAGAACACCCAGGTGGCCACGCCCACCGAGAGCGTCAGCGCGGTGAACACGGTGGCGATGCCGGTCTCGCGCAGGGCCTGCAAAAAGGCCGGCACGATGGCCGCGCCCTCGGCCAGATAGAGCTGCAGGCGGTTGTAGATGTAGAAGGCGTAGTCCACGCCTATGCCCACCGCCAGCACCATCACCGGCAGGGTGGCCACCGTCAGGCCGATGTCCAGCGCCTTCATGAACCAGTAGCCGATGAAGGTGGCCAGGGTCAGCGGCAGGCAGCAGGCGACGACGGCGCGCCAGTCGCGATAGGTCAGGAACACCAGGGCGACGATGGTGGCGTAGACGTAGAGCATCATGGGCAGCTCGGTGGCCTCCAGCACCTCGTTGGTGGCGGCCTGCACGCCGGCATTGCCGCTCGCCAGGGCCACGTTCACGCCCTCCATCCTTTCGCTGGCGCGGAAGGCCTTCACCACCTGCACCGCGCGCTTGATGGTCTCGGCCTTGTGGTCGGCCAGATAGGCGTGGATGGGCAGCACCGTGCAGCGCGGGTCGTAGAGGCCCGAGCCCTCGCCCACCAGGCCGATGAAGCTGGCCATCGAGCGGCTGTCGCGCGGCAGATCGCCCCACTTCGGATTGCCCTCGTTGAAGCCGGCCGCGCCGAGCTTGACCAGGGCCGGCAAGGCATTGGTGCCGATCACGCCGGGCGTGTTGGCAAGCTCCCAGGCCAGGCCGTCGATATAGGCCATCTTGCGGAAGTCGTGGCAGCTGTCGGGCGTGGTCTCGTTGACGATGGTCAGCACGTCCAGGCCCACGGCGAACTTCTCGGCGATGCTGAGTGCGTCGCGGTTGTAGCGGGCGCTGTCGCGCAGCTCGGGCGCGCCGGGCTGCACATAGCCGATATGGCGGTCGCGCCCCTGCCACAGCGCCAGCGCGAACAGCAGCAGGCCGGCGCCCACCACCCAGGGCGCCACGCGCGGCTCGGCCACGCGCGCCAGCACGCCTATGCCCAGTTCGCGCTGGCGGCGCAGCCGCTGCATACGGCTGCCCCAGCCCGCGTCCAGCCTCACGAAGGAGGCCAGCACCGGCAGCATCACCAGATTGGTGACGATTTTGTAGGCCACGCCCAGCGAGGCGGTGATGGCCAGCTCGCGGATCGCCGGGATCGGGATCAGCAAGAGCGTGGCGAAGCCGACCAGGGCGGTCAGCAGGGCCATGGTGCCGGGCACCAGCAGGCCGCCGAAGCTGGCCTTGGCGGCATCGAACACGCTCTTGCCGGCGCTGATCTCGCGGGCGATGCTGTTGATCTGCTGCACGCCATGCGAGACGCCGATGGCAAACACCAGGAACGGCACCAGCACGGCCAGCGGGTCCAGCCCATAGCCCAGGAGCTGCAGGCTGCCGAACTGCCACACCAGCGACACCAGCGAGCAGCTCAGCGCCACCGCCGTGAAGGCCCAGGAGCGGCAGTACCAGTACACCGCCAGCGCCGTCAGCACAAAGGCCAGCACGAAGAACAGCAGCACGCCCTGCGCGCCCTCGGCAATGTCGCTGATCTGCTTGGCGAAGCCGATGATCTGGATCTCGATGTCAGCGTCTTCGAAGCGCGCGCGCAGCTCCTGCTCGATCTTGGGGCCCAGGGCGATGTAGTCGGTGGGCTGCTTGCTCGCCGGGTCCACATCGAGCAGGTCGGCGCTGACCATGGCGCCGGAGTCGTCGCTGGCCACCAGGCTGCCGAGGTAGCCGCCCTGCACCACGTTGTCGCGGATGCGGGCGATGGTGCTGGCGTCGAGCTTGTCGGGCGTGATGTCGCCGCCAATCACATCGCGCGCCTCATAGCCCTGCTCGGTGACCTGCATGACGCGGGTGTTGGGCGTCCACAGCGAGCTGACCGAGCGCCGGTCCACCCCCGGCAGGTAGAGCAGCGCCTGGGTCACCTCGTTGAGGCGCTTGAGCCCCTTGGGCGTCCAGATCTCGCCCTGGCGGGCATGCACCACGACGATCAGCCGGTTCGCGCCGAACAGCTCGTGCTGGTGCTTCTGAAAGGTCTGGGTGTACTCATGGCCCAGCGGCAGCTGCTTGCCGAAACCGGCACTCATGTGCAGGCGCGCGGCGAACAGGCCCATCACCAGCGTGATCAGCGCCAGCAGCAGCAAAAGCGCCTTGCGGCGGCCGAAGATCAGCCGCTCGCAGCGCAGGACAAGTTGGCTCAGCATGGCGTCAGAAATTGAAGGACAGGCTGGCCGAGAGGTTGTCGCGGTCGCGCATCAGATTGCTCAGGCCGCCGCCGAAGAAGGCCGTGTAGCCCAGCTGCAGCTTCCACTCCGAGCCCTTGTCGAACAACATGCCCAGAAACAGCGATTTGCGGCCCTCGACAAAGGGCAGGGTGTTGGGCGAGATGCCCTTCACGTCATGCGTGAACACGGTCGATGGCGTCAGGTTCCACTCGCTGCCCCAGACATGCGGATAGCTCAGGTCGAACTCGAAGGCATAGCCCCAGGAGGTCTTGTTGGGCGAGGCGTAGGAGGGGAACACCAGGTAGGGGACCTGGCCGATCCGCAGCCGCGGGTAATGCGTCACGGCCAGCTCGGCCAGCAGCGTGCCCTCGGCCGCGCCCAGGGCCTTGACCAGGCCACCGAGGGGCGAATTCACCTCGGTGAAGTACAGCGCGGTCAGATTGGCCTGGAACTTCTTTTCCTCGCTGAAGCCGCGCACCGTGATGCGGCCCTTGGCATCGGCATTGGCCGGCTCGAAGATGCTGTAGCGGCCGGCCAAGGGCACGCTGCCGTCGATCGCCACCGAGTCGCGCGGCCGGTACGAGAGCTCGCCGCCCACCGCCACAGGCCCGGCCTTGGTGTTGAAGGAGATGCCCAGCAGGTTCTTGTCCTGCCCGTATTCGTTGTAGTAGCCGATGTTGGCGACGTTCTGCGCGGCATAGGCCGGGTCGGTGAACAGCGTGGTGAAGGGCAGCTTGTCGTGGTAGCGCTGGTAGTAGAGCGAGAACTCGGTGTCCATGCCCTGCGGCTTGTAGCGCAGCGCCAGGCCGAACTGGCGGCCCTTGGGCGGCAGCCGGTCGGCCTCGAAGCCCAGCACATTGATGCCCGGCTGGATGCCGGCACCCATATCGCCACAGGGCGTGGGCGGCAGGCACAGGCCGGCGCCGGCCAAGAGCGAGCTGGGAATATAGGCCGGGCGCTGGCCGGCGCCGACGATGTCGGCGCCCGAGAAGAAGGTGCCCACCGGGTCGAAGCGGAAAGCATTCCACTTGAGCTGGTAATAGGCCTCGGCGCTGAGCGTGCTGCTCAGCCCGGTGTTGAGGCTGAGCATGGGCGCGGGCCGCAGGATCTCCTTGACCTGGGTGCCCGGCGTGTGCAGCTTGCGCAGGTCCAGCGCGTTGATCTGGTTGATGCCGCCGATGATGAAGATGTCCTCGCCCCAGCTCAGCACCTGGTTGCCGATGCGCAGCGTGGCGTTGCGCTCGTCCAGCCAGCGGAAGTCCTTGGACACCCAGGCATCCAGAAAGGTCAGGTTGTGCACCGCGATCTTCTTGGCCGCCGCCGAGAGCTCGGTGCGCCGCGTGTCGCCGGCCTTGCTGTCCAGCACCCAGCTGGCGCGCACCAGGGCACGCCAGCCATCATTGCTCTTGAGGCCCAGCTCATGCGTGCCCTTGAGTGCGGCCGAGACCAGGTCGCCGCGCCGGAAATTCAGATTGCCGTCGTCGCCGTTCAGCAGATTGAAGTCGGGGTTGGCGGCGGCGTCGTTGCCGGGCCCGTTGAGCAGCGAACCCAGCGCCGCGCCGCTGGGCACCGCACCGCCGTTGTCATTGCCCATGGCCGTTCGGCTGGGCTTGCTGAGACGGCCCTGCAGGCCGTAGGAAATGGTCGAGCTGAAGTCGATCGCGGTGCCACCCTCGGTGGTGGTACTGAGGGCCTGGGCCGTGCCCAGGCAGCTCAGCGCGGCGGCCGCGGCGATGCTGCCGCGCAGCAAGGTGGCGTGATGGCTCATGGCAATACCTCTTTCTTGTTCTTCAACGTGCGCCGGCGCGGCGCAGTTCGTCGGCATTGAACTTGTTGGTGTCGATGCGGCCCTCACGGCCGGCCAGCCAGTCGGTCTTGCCGTCCTGCGGCATGTTGTCGGCCATATAGCGGCCCACGTTCAGGTCGTAGGCCACATAGCCCTGGTAGACGCAGGCGGGCAGCTCCCAGGCCACATAGGGGTAGGACTCCTGCACGCGCCAGACCTTGCCTTGCGCGTCGTAGAGATCGGCCGCCACCATCATCCAGCTGTCCTCGTCCAGATAGATCACGCGCCTGGGGAAGGTGTGGCGCTGGCCGGCCTTGACCGTGGCCTCGATCTTCCAGACGCGGTGCGCCTCGTAGCGGATCAGCTCGCGCTTCGGGCTGTCGGGGCCGAACACCTGCTCCAGCTTCTTGCCCTGGTCGTTGAAGCGGAAGCTGTTGTAGGGCACCAGTAACTCCTGCTTGCCGAGCAGCTTCCAGTCGTAGCGATCCAGGCGCCCGCCGAACATCGGGTACTGGTCCACCGCCAGCAGGTTCTCGTAGCCCGGCACCGGGTTGTCGTAGGAGAAGGTCGGCGCGCGGCGCACGCGGCGCTGGCCCGGGAAGTAGAGCCAGGCGTCGTTGTCCTTGTTCAGGAAGTAATGCAGCAGGATCAGCTCGCCGGTGCGCGCCGGCGGCGTCACCACCTCGTTGAGCAGGCGGTACTCGACGCCCTCGCCGTCCGGTATCGGCTTGCCGGCCAGATTGCCGTTGGGGGTGACGGTCCATTGGTCCTGCACCAGGGGCACGAACTTGGCGTCGCCGGGCTGCGAGAACACCGTGGAATAGCGCTCGATGCGGCCCTCGCCCATCCAGCGCAGCTTGTGGTTCCACATCGCCTCGGCGCCATTGGCCGGCAGCGGGAAGGGCACGCCGCCGGTGACGGCCTTTTCCAGATCAAAGCCGTTCGCCGCCAGCCTGGCCTGGCCGGCGTTCTTGCGCGTGTTCTCGTAGACGGCCTCCGGGTAGCCGCAGCTGCGCCGCGTGGGATAGACATCCATGCGGTAGCCCTTGATGGTCTTCAGGAGGGCCAGCTGGCCCTCGCTGAGCCTGTCCTTGTACTTGTCGGCATTGCTGGCGTCGATGCTGAACAGCAGCTTGTCGCCGGCATAGGGGTCGGGTCTTGCCTGGCCGGGTTTCCAGCCGCCCGGCGCCTTGGTGTCGCCGCCGCTCCAGGCCGGAATCGAGCCGTCCTTGTTGCCGGCACGCTCGGCGCCCATGGGCGTGAGTTCCTTGCCCAGCGATTCCGGCCCGGCCACCGCGGCCGCCCCGCCCAACAGCGCCAGCACGGCGCACAAAGTGTTGATTCTCATTGCATCGCTTTCGTTGAAACGGATCACTACGTCAATCAATCAATCGATCTCGACCTGGCGGCCCAGCGCCTGTGCCTTCAGCCTGGCGCGCTCTCCGGCCACGTCCAGCAGCGGCGTCGCGCGGGCCCGCCTCACCTCGGCCGCGCCATAGGGCTGGTGGCCCTCGGGCAGCGAGGCCCTGGCCATGCCGCCCAGCACCCAGTTGGTGACCTCGGCGACCTGTTGATCGCTGAGGCCCGAGCCCATCACCCCGGGCACGCTGACGACGAACTCGCGCCCGCCCTCCAGCCGCAAGAAATTCCCCAGGCGGCGCATGTCCGGCACATTGCCCAGCGCCGAGCCGGCGCCGTCCATGCCGTGGCAGCCGGCGCAATGCACGATGTAGAGGCTGCGCACGCTGCTGGTGACGGCCACCGATTCGGCATTCGCGCGCGGCGGCGCCTGCCGCCCCAGCGTGCCGGCCGTGGCCGAGGCGCACAGGAGCAGGCTCAGGACGATGCGCCACATATCAATTCCCTAACAGCTGGACACGGCGCTGGCGCGTCTGCGGCGGACTGCCGGCGAGCTGGCGCTGCGCCTTGAACTCATCGGCGCCCAGCACCGGCTCTTCCGCGCCCTGCAGGCGCTTCAGATGGTTGGCAACAGCCGCCAGGCTGGCATCGTCGAGCTGTGCGCCGAAGGCCGGCATGCTGCCGACGAAGCGCTGGCCGCCGACCTGGATGGGCCCGGACAGGCCATGCAGCAGCACCGTCGGCAGGTAGGCGCGGTCCGCGCCCAGCCGGGCCCAATGCGCGCCCTTGAGCGGCGGCGCCAGGCCCACCGTGCCCGAGGCATCGGCCTGATGGCAGGTGGCGCAATGCTGGGCGAACAGCGCGGCGCCCTCGGGCCCGCCGCCCTGCGCCAGCGCCGCCTGGGCCGCGACCAGCAGCAACAAGGTCGCCAGCCGGCGCACCATCCGCATCACGCCACCCCCACGATCACCGAGGTGGTGCAATGGAACATCGAGCTGGTATTGGCCATGCACCAGTTGATGTCGTTGTGCACGCCGAGCCGGTAGCCGGGACGCTCACGCTCGTTGTTATTGCACAGGCATTGGCCGCAGGAGCCCTTGCCGCAGCAGTCGTTGTAGGAGACCAGGTAATGGCGCCCGTCCTTGGGATTCAGACAGGTGCCGACCCAGCTGACCTTGGACGCCTCGGTGCCGGGCGGGCATTGGGTCAGGCTGCCGCCGCAGCAGGTGCACAGATGGCCGTCGAAGGCGCAGTAGCGCCAGTACTCGCACTGCGTGGGGTCCTCGCTCTTGTCCGCGGCGGCGCCCGGCTTGCTCGTGCCGGCCGCCTGGGCGCCCATGAACTGGCCGCTGCGGTCAAAGGGCAGCATGGGCAGCACGGCGCCGCCGACCAGGGCCACGCCCAGGCGCGTCAGCAGGCTGCGCCGGCCGTGGTTGTGAGCCACCTGGCGCAGGCGGCGCTCGGTGTGGGTGTCGATCAGATTGAAGAGCCAGCGCATGGGGAAGTGCTCCGTTGACGTATTTGGTTAGGGTCAGGCCGTGGCCGGGCCGCTCAGGAATTGCTGGATATTGGGCGTGCGCATGTCATGCGCGTTGAGCAGGCTGTCGAGCTGCTCGCGGGAATTCACCAGGCCCTTGGCCGCCACCACGCCCTGGGCATCCAGCAGCACCGCATAAGGCAGGCGCGAGACGCGGAAGCTCATGCCCAGCTCGGGCGAGAGCACATAGGGCATGGCTTGCAGCCGCTGCTCGCGCACAAAGCCCAGGTGGTCGGCCTCGCCATCGCTGGCCAGCACCACGCGCAGCGCCTGCTGCTCATCGCGCGCCAGGGCCTTGAGCACGGGAATCAGCTTCTTGCAGACCGGGCAGCTGGGCGCCAGGAAGAACAGCAGCGTCGGCATGGCCTGGGCGCCGCCAATCACCACCGCTTCCGACTGGATGCCGGTGAGCGCAAAGCTCGGCGAGGCGCTGCCCACCGGCGGGCCCGCATCGGTGACCAGGGCGCCCATGGGCGCGACGCGCTCGAACAGCACCCCCACCTGGCGCGACAGCGCCCACAGCATCAGGCCCAGGGCCAGCACGGCCAGCCACAACAGAACAAGGGAAATCGTCAACGCGTCCATGAGGTACTCCCGGCAGGGGTTTGGTGAGTGCGGTGTGCGGCCGTGTGGCGCAGCACCTGGTTGAAGGCGGCGTAGAGCGGCACTGCCAGCAGCACGCTGGCGGCGACCACGGCGAAGTCGCTCAAGTCCATGGCGCGCGCCGACATCGGCATCGCCGCCGGCAGCGCCAGCAGCAGCAAGGCCAGATTGCGTGCCACCAGCAGCCAGCTGATGGGCAGCGGCGCGCCGCCGCAGCCGCAGTCCAGCGAGCGGCGCTGCAGGCGCTGCCAGGCCATCACGGCGGCGTAGGCCAGGAGCAGGCCGGCGGCCAGTGCGGCGCCCGCCGCGCGCCAGGGCGTCAGCAGCATCAACAGCACGGCGGCGAGCAGCTCCAGCGCCGGCAGCAGGCGGGTGGCCGGGCCCAGCAGCGTCTGCGGCACGCCATAGGCCGCCAGGTGCTGCTCGAACAGCGGCAGGTCGGCCAGCTTGGCCAGCGCCGCATGGCCGAACAGCGTCGCCGTCAGTGCGGCGGCAATCCACACGGCCAGCGGATCCAGGGAGGGCAACATGATGATTAGGCTCCCCGGCTCAGTCGTGCGATTCGAGCAGCAGCGAGCTCTCGCCGGCCTGCTTGACGGTGACCAGGGGCTTGCCGAGCCCGCCGGCCCCGCTCCACTGCCAGACCCGCATCGTGCCGGTCTCGCCATCGAGGGCCTGCAGGCGCTGGCCGCTGCGCGAGAAGGTCAGCGAGGCGGTCTGGTGGCCCGGCGCCGTGGCCACGCGCCGGCCGCTGTGCAGGTCGAAGGTCCAGAGCTCCTTGGCCGGGCGCTTGTGCGAGCCCTCGCTGCCCTTGTCGTGCATGCCTATCACCAGAAAGCGGCCGGCCGGATCCACGCTGAAGAGCTGGTAGCCGCCGGGCCGCCAGCCCTGGCGCTGCTGCGGCTGGCTGACCAGGCTGCGGCTGGCCTTGACGACCGCCACCGGCCCGCCCAGGTCCAGCTCGGTCAGCTGGCCCTTGAAGGAGACGAACCAGTAGCGGTCGCCGAGCTGCTCGGCATGGTGGAACCAGGCGTCGGCGTCGGCGTCGAAGAGCTTCTCGCTCGCCTGCCGGTCCACCACCTGGCCGGCCTCGTCCAGGGTCACGGTGGCGACCTTGCCGTCGCCGCACAGCATGGCAAAGCGGCTGGCATGGCTGGCCGCGGGCAGGAGGCCCCAGCAGCCCGGGGTCTGCACCTCGTTGACGGTCTTGCGCAGCTGCAGGTCCACCACGCTGACCGAGGTGGCCGGGGTGGCGTTCTGCACCAGCACAAAGCGGCCATTGGCGGTGGCGCGCACCAGGCCGCGGTAGCTCAGCGCCTGGGCGCGCTTGGGCGGCAGCGCGATCTCGTGCTTGAAGCCCAGGGTGCTGGTGTCGTGCACCTCCAGCACATCGCTGCGCTCGCCGCGCGAGCCGCGGCTCAGGTGCGTGGTGGCCAGGTAGAGCTCATCGCCCTGGGCGCTGAGCGTGAAGTTGCCGACATAGCCGGCCGAGATCATGCCCAGCAGCCGGCCGCTGCGCGGATCCCAGACGCGGATGCGGCCGTCCTGGATATGGTTGATGGCGATGTCGGCGACATAGACGCGCTCGCGCTGCGCGGGTGTCAGCACCGCCACGCCCAGGGTCTCGGCGGGCAGTTCCTCGGGCAAGGCCTGGCTGGCCGCGCCGGCCATCAGCAGCAGCGCCGCCGCGAACACCTGGGCCCCTCGACCCCGCGTTTCCTGTCCTCTTTGCTTCCTGCGCATCATCGTCTGCCCTCTGTCTGCCAAGCCGGCGACATGCCGGACTTGCGTGTTGAGGCAGAGTTTGGAGATGCACGTCTTTGACGGATATCACGTTTCGGCAAGAAACCGCCGGGCCGGGCAAACCCCTAGGAGTCTGGGCAGCAGCAAGCCGGAACCAGCGCGTGGCGGTGGCCCACGTCAGCAACTCCGCGCAATTGCAGCAGCGCGCCCTCAAGGGGCGCGCTCGGGTCAAAAGAGGGTGGCGCGGCTGGCCGCGTTGGCGGCTTAGCTCTTGCCGAACTTGGCCTTGGCCGCGCTGATGCAGCCGGCCTTGGCATCACCGGCCATGGCCTCGCACTTCTCGGCCGCGACCTTGTAGTCGGCGTCGCGCTTTTCATCCATCGCGTCGACCTTGGCGGCGACGATGCGCTTGCTCAGCTTGGCATCGGCCAGGGCCTTGGTCTCGACCGCCTTGGCTTCCTTGCGGCAGACATCGCGAGCATTGCCGGCCTGGTCGTCGCAGCGCTCCTTGGCCACCGCGTAGCCGGCTTCGGCGCGCGCCACCTCGAGCTTGGTCCAGTCGTCCTGCTTGCCGCTGTAGTTGTATTGCAGCTCATGCTTGGCGATCTTTTCCTTCGCCTTGGCCTGCTCGACGCAGACGTCCTTGGCATTGCCGGCCTGGCTGGCGCAGGCCGCCTTGTCGATCTTGTAGTCGGCGCTGATCTTGTCCTTGGCGCTGCCGTATGCGAGCTTGCTGATGGTGTTGGCCTGCGCCATCGGCGCGAGCAGCAGGGTGGTGGCCAGGGCCAGGGAGGTCTTGAGCATGCTGAAGTTGGTCATGGTGTTCCTAGTTTGAAAGCGGGGGCTCAGGCGCGCGGCTCGCCCTGGCGGTTGACACTGATGGTCGCGCCCGGAGGCGAGGTCATCTGCACACGGTAGTCGCGGCCACGGAATTCATAGCTGACGTCCCAGTACTCGGGGCGCGGGTCGCCGGCCACGTTCTCGCAGCGCTGCACGTTCTGCGTGGTCACCGGGCGGCCATCGCGGTCGCGGCCGATGTTGGCGCCCAGCGCCCCACCGGCGACCGCACCGCCCACGGTGGCGATGTCCCTGCCGGTGCCACCGCCGATCTGGTGGCCGAGGATGCCGCCTATCACCGCACCCGCCAGCGCGGCGGGCACATTCGCCTCGCGACGCTCCTGCGGGATCTGCTCGCGCTCGGTCCAGCAGCGCCGCTCGGGCGTGCCAACCACCGCGCGCACCGAGGTGACGGTGGCGTCGTAGAGGCGCTCGCCGCCACGGCGGCGATAGTCCTGCTGCACCAGCGGAGCCGGCGCGTAGCGGTCTTCCTCGATGCGGGCGTCGCGGTCCACGATGCGCACCGAGGAGATGCGATCGTTCAGCCCCATGGCCTCCAGCGAGGCATAACGGCCTTGGCGCAAGACCACGCAGCGTCCGTCGAAGCGCCGGTCTTCACAGACCTCCCAACGGCCGCGCTGCACCACCACCGAAGAGGCACGGTCGTTGAAACCATAGCGCTCCAGGTTGCGGATCTGCTGGGCGGTTTCGAAGCTGCGGCCCTGAAAGGCCTCACGTTCGTAGAAAGTGACCTGGGCCCCCGCCTGCGCGGCCAGCGTCAGCCCGGCCAGCAAGGCAGTCAATCGAAGCATCTTGTTCATGGTTCCCTCCAGGGGAGATCAGCGGCAGTGCGCCACGATCTGAAGTGTGCAAGTCGCGGTGCGCCGCGCCCAGCGGTCAAGGCCGGCATGTGCTGTAGTCGCCGTCCTACAGCCGGCCCTACGCAGCACCCATTGGCAAGGCCTGGCCCCAACGCGCACACTCCCGCTTGATGGTCACCCTGCGCACCTATCTTGTCGAAGACAGCCCGTTGCTACGCGAGAGCCTGAGTGCGACTCTCGAGGAACTGGTGCCACTGCAAATGGTGGCCGCCGCCGACGACGAGCCCAGCGCCCTGCACTGGCTGGCCCATCACGGTCGCGAGGTGGATCTGGTGATACTGGACATCTTCCTCAAGCAAGGCTCGGGCCTGGGCGTGCTGCGCGCCACCCAGAGCCCACCACCGCCCTACAAGCTGGTGGTGCTGAGCAACTACGCCACGCCCGAGGTGCGCCGCAGCTGCCTGGCCCTGGGTGCCGCCCAGGTGTTCGACAAGTCGAACGACATCGAGGCCCTGGTGCACTACTGCCAACAGCTGGGCCAGCAGCTCAACGGATCAAGCCATGCTTGAGCGCGTAGTAGGTCAGGTCGCTGTTGCTGGCCAGACGCATCTTCTCCATCACTCGGGTGCGGTAGGTGCTGATGGTCTTCACGCTCAGCGACATGCCCTCGGCCACATGACCCACCGTCTCGCCCTGCGCCAGGCGCAGGAACACCTGCAGTTCGCGCTCGGATAGCTGCAGATGCGCGGGCTGGTCGGCATGCTTGTCGCCCAGTTCCTCGGCCAGTTGCTCGGCCACCCCGGCCGAGATGTACTTGCGGCCGCGACACAGCGCGCGTATCGCCTTGACGATCTCCCCGGGATCGCAGTCCTTGCCCAGATAGCCGCTGGCCCCCTGGCGCAGCAGCGTGGTGGCGTATTGCGACTCGGCAAAGCCGCTCAATATCAGCACCGGCAGCTCCGGCGCGCGCGCCTTGATGGCCACCAGCGTGTCCACCCCGCTCTGTTCGGGCATGCCGATGTCCAGCAGCATCACATCCAGCCCGCCCTCGCGCAGCAGCGCCATCGCCTCGCGGCCACTGGCGGCCTCGCCCACCACCAGGAAGTCGGCCTGCTCTGCAAAATACTGGCGCAAGCCGGCGCGAACCAGCGCATGATCGTCGACGATGGCAATGCGTATCACGATGTCTCCTTTGCACGCGCGGCGGGCGCGCACCGGATGAAGTTCTTCATCAAGCTGCTGCGGCGGCAAGCAATTGTGTGCCTGTTGGCAGGCCTGGCCTCGCTGTGTCTGCTGCTGGCGCCCTGGGCCTGGCTGCAGGTGATCGCACTGGCCCTGCTGGTGCTGCTGCTGACCCAGAGCCTGGCCCAGCAGCAGGCCGCGCACGACACCCTGCACCTGATGGTGGCCGAGCGCACCGCCGAGCTGATCGATCTGGCGCAGCACCTGCAATGGGCGCGCGAAGACGAACGCCAGCGCCTGGCGCGCGACCTGCACGACGAGCTGGGCGCGCTGCTCACATCCGCCAAGCTGGATGCCGCGCGCATCCGCTCGCGCCTGGGCGGCTCGGCACCCGAGGCGAGCGAGCGGCTTGCGCATCTGGTGCAGTCGCTCGACGAGGTGATCGCGCTGACACGCCGCATCGTCGAGGACCTGCGCCCCTCGGCGCTGGGCAATCTGGGCCTGCCCGCCACGCTGGAGATTCTGGCGCGGGAATTTGGCGAACGTTCGAACGTCACGGTGCATTGCAGCGTTGCACCGGTGCGCCTGAGCCCACGCGCCGAGCTGGCGGTGTACCGGCTGGTGCAGGAGGCCATCAACAACATCAGCAAGTACGCGGCGGCACGCCAGGTCTGGATCACGCTGGCCAACCAGGGCACGCAGGTGCAGGTCTCGGTGCGCGACGACGGCCGCGGCTTCGACAGCGCCAACCCGGGCGGCGCCTCGCGCGGCCTGCTGGGCATGCGCTACCGCGTGGAAGCCGAGCAGGGGCGCTTGAGCATCCGCTCGGCACCCGGCCAGGGCACGCTGATCGAGCTGAGCCTGCCGCAGCTGGCACAGACCTAGCCACCCGCTTGAGTGTCGTGAAAGGCATGCCCCAGCCGCGCGCGCTTGGCGGTGTACATCGCCATGTCGGCACTCTTGAGCAGGGATTCGGCGCAGGCGCCGTCGAAGGGGAATACCGCAATGCCGATGCTGGGCTGGATCTGCAGGCTCAGGGCACCCACCGTCATCGGTGCGGACACCGCCTGGTAGAGCTTGTTGGCCAGCAGCAGCAGGGGTCGCGGGTCGGCGTCGGTGGCGCGCAGGCAGGCGAACTCGTCGCCACCGATGCGGCTCACCATATCGCTGGCCCGCACCGCACGCCGCAGCCGCGCCGCCGCGATCTTCAGCACCTCGTCGCCGACGGCATGGCCATGCTCGTCGTTGACCTGCTTGAAGTTGTCCAGGTCCAGATACAACACCGCCACAGCGGGCTGCTCGGGTCGCGCCTCCTGGATCGCCTGGGCCAGACGCTGACCGAAGTAGCGCCGGTTGGGCAGGTCGGTAAGGCCGTCGTGCAAGGCCTGGTAGCGCGCGCGGCGCGCGCCGTCGCGGCTGCCAGCCAGGTCGGCGCGCGCCTGCGCCAGATAGACCTGGGTGTCGAACAGGGCCAGCTCCAGCTGCCGGCGGCGGCGCAGCTCGTGGGTCATGCCCTCCTGCAGCTGCGCCAGTGCATCGGCGCATTCAAGCAGCGGCTCGGCCTCGGGCTCCTGCGCCAGCTCGCGCAGCCGCCCGCCCACCGCCCCCAACAAGACCGGCAGGTCGGCAGGCGCCAGACCGTTGTGTGCGGCCTGCGGCGGGTCCTGCGCCTCAGCCGTCGACGCCGGGTCCGACCGGCTCGCCGCAACCAGGCTGCCGCGCTGCGGCACGCCCGATGAATCGGGGTTGATCATCCGGGAACTCCCTTTGGTGGATACCGTCATGGCAGGGTATGCGCCAGCTTTGTAGCGAAGCCCGGCAAGCAGGTCCGTGCGGCAACGCACATAGGCATCTTGGGCCAGCCTCTCATGACGCCAGCTCCATGGGCCGATCGGCCGTGTATTCGAAGACGATGCGCGGGTCGGCCTGCAGCTGGCGTGGCTTCTTGCCGGCATAGGGCACAGCCGACAGCACGTCGCGCAGCAAATTCAGGCGCGCCAGCATCTTGTCATCGGCGCGGATGATGCGCCAGGGAGCGACCACGCTGTGGCTACGCATCAGCATCTCGTCGCGCGCCCGGCCGTAGGCCTTCCAATGCTTGAGCGCCACCCCGTCCACGGCGCTGACCTTCCATTGCTTGAGCGGGTCAAGCGCGCGATCGGCCAGGCGGCGGCGCTGCTCGGCCTTGCTGATGTCGAGGTAGTACTTGAGCAGGCGCACGCCCGAGTTCACCAGCAGTTCCTCGAAGCGCGGCACGCTCTGCATAAAGGTCTCGTGCTCGGCCTCGCTGCAAAAACCCAGCACACGCTCCACGCCGGCGCGGTTGTACCAGCTGCGGTTGAACAACACCAGCTCCGACGCGCAGGGCAGCTGGGCCACATAACGCTGGAAATACCAGGCATCGCGCTCGCGGTCCGAGGGTTTTCCCAGCGCCACCACGCGCGTCTCGCGCGGGCTGAGGTACTCGACGAAACGCTTGATGCTGCCATCCTTGCCGGCCGCATCTCGCCCCTCCAGTATCACCAGCACGCGCTCGCCGCGGCGTATCACGCTGCGCTGCAGCTTCACCAACTCGACCTGCAGCAGGTGAAGCTCGGCTTCGTAGTCGTCGCGGCTGATGTTGGAGGCTTGCGGCGCCGTCGGCGCTTCGCTGGTGCGCCGCTTGCTGCTCCTATTCTTCTTGCCCATGGCACAGACGACCGACCTAGAGGCGGCCCGTCACGAACAGCACGACAACCACCAGCAGGATCACGCCCACCACACCGCTGGGGAAGTAGCCCCAGCTCCGGCTGTGCGGCCAGGTAGGCACGGCGCCCACCAGCATCAGCAGCAACAGGATCAATAGAACGACACCGAGGCTCATGGCATTCTCCTCAACGATTGGGCGCAGAGGCCGGCGGCATCACGATCACGGTGGTGCCATCGCCGCTCTTGCCGGTGCGGCCGGTTTGGCCGGTTTGGCCGGTCTGACCGGTCTGGCCCGCCTCGCCCTGGCTGCCGGTGTTGCCGGTACTGCCGGTACTTCCCGTGCTGCCCGTGCTGCCGGTGTTGCCGGTGTTACCGGTGTTGCCCTGGTAGCCCTGGCTGCCCTGGCTGCCTGCCGGTCCGGGCGGGCCTGGTACGGCCACCTGCACCACCGGTGCGGCCGGCACGGCCACGACGGTGGGTCGCTCGCAGGCCGTCAATGCGGTGCAGAGCAGGAGCACGGCGCCGAACAAGGCCCGTTGCTGGGGCGGCGAAAATTGGCGGTAGGTCATGGTGATTCCTTGATTGGGGTGTAGCGAGTAGGCGCGCAGAAATCTGGCCCGTCAGTGCGCTGACGCACAGATTGCGCGGTGCCGTTGCGCGATAGTCGGCAACATGACGATCCAGCATGCCGATCCCCACAGGCCGCACGCCTACCGTTGCCCAAGCTGTAACGGTCAGCTCTGGCGCGAGCCACGGCATCCCATTGACTTCGTCATCAGCGCCTTCAGACCCATGTGGCGCTTCCGCTGCCGCTTCATCGCCTGCCAATGGGAGGGGCGGCTGCCGGTGCTGCCGGAGGATCGGGAGCATGAGCCCGATTTCGACCGGCACGGCCTGCTGTGACGCCGCGGCTCAGCGGCAGGATCGGGCCGGTGGCGATGGCCGCCAGCAGGTAGTCGCCCAACCGCCCATACCCAGTGTTAGCCGCGCACCGGCGCATCGCGATGATGGCCGCGCCAGTGCTGCGCCTGGCAATGGCGTTCACGGTACTGCGGCGGCAGTCGTTGGCATGCGGCGCCCGAGGTCGCCGCTGGCGGGCCCGCTGGGTTCTTGTCCTACACGCCGGCGCCGCACCGTCCGATGCCTACGCCGTGGCGCGCGGGCGATGCTGCAGGCATCCGTCAACCACCAAGGATTGTCCATGTCCACCAAGACCACGCCCGCCAGCCTGCAACCCGCGCTGGCCGCCACCCTGGCGCCGTTGGAAAAGCTCACCAAGCTGACCCAGGCCAACCTGGAACTGCTGACGCGCTTTTCACATTCGGACGAGATCAGCAACCCCGGCCAGCTGCCCAATCTGCTGCACTCCAAGGCCTTCAACGAGCTCAGCCAGGGCATCATCAAGAACTACAGCGAGTTCATCAGCGAGCTTGGCAAGGACGGCATGGCCGCCCTGAGCAAGGCACAGCCATGAGCGCGCTCCACCCCTTGAAGGCCCTCAATGCGCTGCGCCTGCGGCGCAAGGCCGCACGCGCTGCGCGCGCGGCCCAAGCGCAGGCACCCGCCGCCGACCAGGCCTACCTGATGCTGGAACCCGGCAGCTACCAGGTGCAGCGCAGCGGCGCAGACCGCCATGGCGCCATCAAGCCCAAGCGCTGAGGCCAGTCTTGCCAGCGCCGGCGCGCTTGGCCTGCGCCTGGCCGGCAGTTGGACCAGCCTGTGCCTGGCCGGCATTGCCGCCAGGCTGGATGCCGTGCCAGCCAGACCGGGCACCGAGCTGGACGCCAGCGGCATCGAGGCCATGGACACCGCGGGCGCCTGGCTGCTGCAGAAGCTGACGCGCCGGCTCAACGCCCCGCTACTGCGGCTGCGGCCCGAGTTCGCGCCACTGCTGGCCGCGGTGGCCAAGGAGCTGGACGAGCGCTCTCCTGCCTCCATGGCTGCGGCCGCGCCCGGCGCTGGCTGGCTGGCCCAACTTGGCCTGCTGAGCCAGCAAGCCCTGCTGCAAGGCGCTGCCCTGCTCGCCTTTGTGGGCGAGACCGCGGCGGTGCTGGCCCAGGGTCTGCGCCACCCGCAGCGCCTGCGCTGGCGGCCGGTGCTCTTCAATATCCGCACGGCCGGCTGGGACGCCCTGCCCATCGTCGGCCTGCTGTCGTTTCTGCTCGGTGTGGTGGTGGCCTACCAGGGCGCCGACCAGCTGCGCCGCTATGGCGCCAACATCTTCGTGGTCGACCTGGTGGGCGTCTCGATGCTGCGCGAGTTCGCGCCGCTGATCACCGCCATCATCATCGCCGGCCGCTCGGGCTCGGCCTACGCGGCCCAGATCGGCACCATGTCCGTCACCGAAGAGATCGACGCCATGCGCACCCTCGGCATCGTGCCGCTGGAGCAACTGGTGCTGCCCAAGCTGCTGGCGCTGATGCTGTCCCTGCCGCTGCTGACGGTGTTTGCCGACGCCATGGGCCTGCTGGGCGGCATGCTGATGGCACGCGCCCAGCTGGGCGTGGGCTACGCGGAGTTCGCGGATCGCCTGGCCAAGGCGGTGGGCATGTCCACCTACCTGGTGGGCCTGGCCAAGGCACCGGTGTTCGCCGTGGTGATCGTGATGGTGGGCTGCTACCAGGGCTTTCGCACCCGCGGCGGCGCCGACAGCGTGGGCCGCCAGACCACCCGCAGCGTGGTGCAGGCGATCTTCATCGTGATCGTGGTGGACGCGCTGTTCTCCATCATCTTCAGCGCCCTGGAGCTTTGAGATGAGCCCCGAACTGGTGATCGAATTCAAGGACGTCAGCACCCGTTTCGGCGCGCATGTCGTGCACCAGGGCTTGGACCTGAGCGTGCGCCGCGCCGAGGTGTTTGCGCTGGTGGGCGGCAGCGGCTCGGGCAAGTCCACGCTGCTGCGCGAGATGATCCTGCTGCAGCGGCCCGACAGCGGCAGCATCCGCGTGCTGGGCGTGGAGCTGGGCCGGAGCAGCGCGGCCGATGCACTGGCCCTGCGCCGGCGCTGGGGCGTGATGTTCCAGCATGGCGGCCTGTTCGGCGCGCTCACGGTGCGCGAGAACATCGGCCTGGCCTTGCGCGAGCACACCACCCTGGACGAGACGCTCATCGAAGAGCTGGCGGCCTGGAAGCTCAGCCTCGCCGGCCTCAGGCCCGAGGTCGGCGAGCAATACCCAGCCGAGCTGAGCGGCGGCATGCTCAAGCGCGCCTCGCTGGCGCGCGCGCTCGCGCTCGACCCCGAGCTGCTGTTCCTGGACGAGCCCACCGCCGGCCTGGACCCGCTTGCCGCCGCCGGCGTCGACACGCTGCTGCGCCGCCTGCGCACGCTGCTGGGCCTGACCATCGTGATGGTCACGCATGACCTCGACCTGCTCTGGCAGGTGGCCGACCGCGTCGCCGTGCTCGCCGATGGTCGCGTGCAGGGCGTGGGCTCGATGGCCGAGCTGTCCGCCATGGACCACCCCGCCATCAAGCCCTATTTCGACGGTGCCCGGGCACGCAGCGCCGCCATGGCGGCGACCCAACAGGCGGGGAGCTCATCATCGAAACCAAGCTGAACTACACCCTGGTGGGCGCCTTCGTGCTGCTGCTCGGCGGTCTGCTGATCGCCGGCCTGCTGTGGCTGGCCGCGGGCGGCGCGATGCGCAAGCATTACGCGCTCTACGCCGCCATCGAGGACGAGTCGGTGGCGGGGTTGAACCTCAACGCCCCGGTCAAGCTCAATGGCGTGGATGTGGGCATGGTGCGCGAGATCCGCCTCGACCCCGCCAACCCACAGCGCGTGCGCCTGCTGTTCGCGATCGAGATCGGCACCCCCATCAAGCAGGACACCACCGCGGTGCTCAAGACCCAGGGCCTCACCGGCATCGCCTATGTCGAGCTGAGCGGCGGCACGCAGGCCTCGCCGGTACTGCTGGCGCCGGAGCCGGGTCGGTATCCGCAGATCCGCACCAAGCCCTCGCTGAGCGCCAGGCTGGAAAACGTGCTCACCGAGGTGCTGGCCAAGCTGGACCGCACCTCCAGCAATGTCGACGCCATCCTCAGCGACGCAAACCGCCAGGCCTTCAGCAGCAGCCTGGCCGACATCGCCAGCATCACCCACACATTGGCGGCGCGTGGACCCAGCATCGACGCCGGCCTGGCGGATGCGGCGCGCACCCTGGCCAACAGCGCGCACGCGAGCACCCAATTCGGCCCCTTGATGGAGCAGGCGGGCCGCAGCGCCATGGCCGTGGAAGCGATGGGCCAGGCCGCCACGCTGGCCAGCCAGCAGGCCGGCAAGACCGTGCAGGCGGTGGGCGCCGACCTGCGGCGTTTCAGCGCCGAGGCCCTGCCCGAGCTGCAAAGCCTGATGCTGGAACTGCAGCGCCTGAGCGTCTCGCTGCAGCGCCTCTCCGCACAGACCGAACGCAACCCGAGCGGCCTGCTGCTCGGCCGCAGCCCGGTGCCGCCCGGGCCCGGAGAAACCGGAGCCAGCACCAAATGACAAGCCACCCATGCGCCACTGCCACGCTGCTCGCGCTGGCACTCGCCTGCGGCGCCTGCGCCTCGCTGCTGCCTCAGGCGCCAGCGCTGCCGGCCAGCTACAGCCTGGATGCCGGGCCGACCCCGGCCCCTGCCCAGGCGGCGGCCTCAGCCCCCGGCCTGATCGTCAACACGCCGCGCGCCAGCGCCGGGCTCGACAGCCGCCACATGCTCTACCAGCGCGAGCCGTACCGCCTGGCCTACTACGCCCACAGCGAGTGGCTGGAGCCACCGGCGCAACTGCTCGCACCGCTGCTGCTGAGCGCCTTGCAGGGCAGCGCGGTGCTGGGCCCGGTGGCGCCCAGCGCGAGCGCCACCGCAGCCGGCCTGCGCCTGGACACCGAGCTGCTGACATTGCAGCAGGAATTCGAAGGCGGGGGCAGCCTGCTGCGCCTGGCGCTGCGCGCGCGCCTGATCGACAACCTGACGCGCCGCGTGCTCGCCAGCCGCGACTTCAGCACCGCGGAGCCCGCCAGCCCGGCCAATGCCCAGGGCGGCGCGGCGGCCGCCAACCGCGCGCTGCAGCGCGTGCTCGGCGAGCTGCGCGAGTTCTGCATCGGCACGGTGCATAGCGCCGACCTGGGCCGGCCATGAGGCTACCCAGTCAACACCGTGGCCGCTGGGCCCTGGCCGCGGGGCTGCTGTTGCTGGCCGGCGGCCTGACGCTGGGCGAGGTACTGGGCTGGCCCTGGCTGGCGGCGCCGCTGGAGCGCCTGCTCAGCAACCGGCTTGGCCAGCCCGTCACGATCGAGCGCCGTGGCTTCGAACTGGGTCTGCTTGGCGGGGTGTCACTGCGCAGCGCCGAAATGCGCGTGGCCGCGCCGGCATGGAGTGCCGCGCCACAACTGCTGCTGGCGCAGGACATCTGGGTGCGGCTCGGCTACCTCGACCTGCTGCGCACCCAGTTCGGCCAGCCGCTGCGCGTGCAGCGCTGGCAGGCGCGCCGGCTCGACGCCCATATCGAGCGCCTGGCCGACGGCCGCGCCTCCTGGCAGTTCGGCGTTCAGGCGCCCGAGGGTCAGTCCTTGCCGGTGCTGCTGCCCGAGCTCGGCGAGGTGGAGGTCAGCCAGGCCAGCATGCTGTACCACGATGCACTCGGCGGCCTGCATCTGCAGGCACGTTGGTCGCTGCAGGAAGACCTGGCCCATCCCGAGGAGCGCTTCAAGCTGGAGGCCAACGGCCAGTTCCACGAGCTGCCCCTGCAGCTCACGCTCAGCGCGGCCGGCCTGCTGCCCTGGCTGGGCGACGGCGAAGGCGCGCTGGCGGTGCCGGTCAAATTGCAGGCCACGGTGGGCCGCGCCCGGTTCGGCTTCGAGGGCACGGCCACCGATGTACGCCATCTCGGCGCGCTGGATGGCCGCTTCCGGCTCGACGGCCCCTCGCTGGCGGCGGTGGGCGACCCGCTGGGCGTGACCCTGCCCAGCACCGCGGCCTTTCGCAGCGAAGGCGCCATGCGCAAGCAGGGCCAGACCTGGCGCGTCGTGCTCGACGATTTCCGGGTCGGTGCGAGTCGGCTGCGCGGCGTCTTCAACTACGACGCCGGCCGCAGCCAGCCGCTGCTGACCGGCCAGCTGATCGGCCGGCGCTTGCTGCTGGCCGATCTGGGGCCGGCGCTGGGCAGCACCAGCGCGGTGGCCGCCAGCGATGCCCCCGCCAGCGCACCCACCCTGCTGGTGGCACCGCGGCGCGGCCCCGGCCATGTGCTCCCGGCCCGCCCCTTCGACCTCGCGGCCCTGCGCCGCATGGACGCCGAAGTCAGCGTGGACATTGCCGAGCTGGACCTGGGCAGCCGCTATCTGGATGCGCTGCGGCCGCTGCAGGCCCTGCTGAGCCTGCAGTCCGGCATGCTGCGCCTGCATGCGCTGAATGCGCGTCTCGCGCAGGGCCGACTGAGCGGTGCGCTGCAGCTGGATGGCCGCGGCGAGCAGGCGCTGTGGAGCGCCGACTTGAACTGGCAGGACGTGCGGCTGGAACGCTGGGTGCGCCAGGAGCGCAGCCTCGCCAAGGCACCTCCCTGGCTGAGCGGTCAACTGCGCGGCCAGGCCCAGCTGCATGGCCAGGGCCGCTCCACCGCGGAGATCCTCGCCAGCCTGCAGGGCCGCGTACGCAGCGAGCTGCTGGAGGGCACGGTCTCGCACCTCGCGATCGAGGCCGCCGGCCTCGACCTGGCCCAGGGCCTGGGCGTGGCGCTGAAGGGCGACGACGCCCTGACCCTGCCCTGCGCGGTGGCCGACCTGCAGGCCAAGGCCGGCGTACTGAGTCCGCGCGTGTTGGTAATGGACACCCGGGACTCCACCGTCTGGGTGGACGGCACGCTCTCACTGCGCCAGGAAGCCCTGGACCTGCGCGTGCTGGTCAGCCCCAAGGACTTCAGCCCGCTGACGCTGCGCGCGCCCCTGCGCGTGCAGGGCCAGTTGGCCGCACCCACGCTGACGGTGGACAAGGGGCCCATCGCGGCCAAGCTCGCCGGCTCACTGCTGCTGGGGCTGATCAATCCACTCGCTGCGCTGCTGCCGCTGATCGACTTGGGCGACGGCCCGGGCGCACGTCACGCGGCGCAGGCCTGCGAGGCCGCCAGCAGGCAGATTGGGAGCTAGTCGCGCTCGTTGCGGCGCATCTCGCGCAGCATGAAGAGGTACAGCCCCTCCACCTTCTCGCGTGCCCAGGGGGTCTTGCGCAGGAGCTTCAGGCTGGAGGCGACGCTGGGCTCGTGCGTGAAACAGCGCAGCGGGATGCGCTCGCCCAGGCCGGCCCAGCCATAGTGATCGGCCAGCGCGGTGACGATGCGCTCCAGCGTCATGCCGTGCAGGGGGTCGCGGGAGGCGGGAGGGTGCTTCTGTTCGCTGGGCATGGCGCGATTGTCGCCGCAGCGGCGTCAGGCGAATGCCGGGTGCCGCCGGGCGGCACGGAACTGCCGGTTTGCAAAGGCCCAGACCATGCGCGACGCATCTGGGCCCAGGGCATCGCCAAAGTCCTGGCTGGCCGCTCCGCCGCTCCAGGCATGGCCCAGCAGCGCAATCTCCACCAATGTGGCCGCCAGGTGGCCGTGGCGGCGGAACTCGATCAGCTCGCCGGCATGCCGCTGGCCGCGCTGCAGGCGCCGCACCGGGCCCGCCACCGCGCCCGCGGCGTCGGCCCAGAGTTCAGCCGCGGCACGCCCATTGCTGGCCACCACCACCCGGTCGCGCCCGCCTTGCAGCACCAGCAGCGGTGGCCAGTCCGAGGGCGAGGCCGGCAGCACGGGCCGCGAGGCACTGTGGCCGCGCATCGCCGCCAGCGCCGTCAGCGTGGAATGCGCCGCGCCTGGGGCGACCCCGGAGTGCATCGCCAGCGCCCGAAAGCGCTCGGGGTGGCGGCTCACCAGCAATGCGGCCATGCTGGCACCGGCCGACAAGCCGGCCACGGCCACGCAGCACGCCTCGATCGGATGCCGGGCCAGCACCTGGTCGAGTGCCTGCATGATGAGCGCAAGCTCGCCGTCGGCACGGCCGCTGCGGGTGGCAAACCAGTTCCAGCAGGCCTGCGCATTGGCGCGCCTGTCCTGCTCGGGGTAGAGCACGAAACAGCGCTCGCGCGCCGCCAGCTGGTTCATGCGCGTGCTAAGGGCAAAGGCCTCGGCGCTCTGGCCGCAGCCATGCAGCATCACCAGCAGGGGCAGGCGCTCGCCGGGCTGCAGCTGCGGCGGCTGGTACAGCCAGTAGCGGCGTGAACCGCCGGCCGCCAGCGCCCGCCCCGGCAGCCAGCGCCCGGCGCCGGCGGCCTTGCTGGCATTCGAGGGCTGCGCAGCCTTCGGCGCATGCTTGCGCTGCGGCTCGCGCATGGCCTGGCGCACCACGCGCGCCTGCATGGCCATGCTGCGACGCAACAGCTTGGCCCAGCCACCACTCTGGGGCCAGGTCTTGCGCCTCACCGGTGTCCACCCAGCCGCTCATACTCCGAGATCACCTGAGCCCCCAGCAGCAGCAGCGTGGCGCCCAGTTCCAGGCTCAGCAGCACCGCGATCGCGGTGGTGAGCGAGCCGTACACGGTGCCGATCTGCGAGAGCGTGCCGAAGTACCAGACCAGGGCGTGGCGGGTCAGCTCCCAAAGCAGCGCCGCCACCAGCGCACCCAGCAGGGCGGCGCCCCAGGAGGGACGGCCCAGCGGCATGACGAGGTAGATCGAGGCCAGCATCAGTACCTCGCCCGCCAGGCCCAGCAGGTACAGCAGCAGGCCCGACACCCCCACCAGCGACCAGCTGCGCCCCAGCAGTTCGATGCTTTGCTGGCCCAGCGCCTGCAGGCTGCCCGCCACCAGCGTCACCAGCAGCAGGCCCGCGGCGAGGCTGCAGATATAGGCATAGGGGATCAACACCGAGACCAGCGCATGACGGCGGCGCCGCACCAGGCGGTGATGGAAGATCACCGACATGGCGCTCTCCAGCACCGTGAAGGCGAGCGAGCTGAAGAACAGCATGCTGGCCAGCAGCACCCAGCCCAGTACATCGCGGTGAGCCAGAAAGCGCGCCAGCTCGGCCACCATGGCGCTTGATTGCCCAGGCACCAGCCACTCCAGATAGCGGCCCGCGGTGGCCAGCAACTCGCCCTGCTCCACCACATGCGAGAGCACGATCACCGCCAGGATCAGCAGCGGCACGATCGACAGCAGCGCGTAATAGGCCACCGCACCGGCCAGCAGCAGGCCCTGGTTGGCGCGAAAGGCCTTGAGCGTGCGCAGCGCAAACGCGGCCGGGTGGCGCAACACCCAGAGCACCGGGCGGCCGCGCTGCGCCAATAAGTCAGGGAACGGTGCCATTCAGCCGATTTTCGCCCAGCCAGGCCAGAGACCAGCGTCAGACAAGGCCTCGATCGCCTGTGGGCGTTGGCCGCAAACCGGCTGCCGGCGCGGCACGCGACCTCGGCGCGGGGTAACCTCGGCCATGGACCCTGTTGAACTCAACCCCGCCTCGCCCGCCATCGATGTGCGCAGCCTTTCCCTGGGCCTGCTGGCCCTGCTGGCCAGCCTGTTCGCGCTGCACTGGGCCAAGGACCTGCTGGTGCCGGTGCTGCTGGGCCTGGCCTTCAGCTATGCCCTCAGCCCGGTGGTGAATGCGCTGGAACGCCTGCACCTGCCGCGCGTGCTGGGGGCGGCGCTGCTGATCGCCAGCATCACCGGCGGGCTGGGCTGGTCGGTCTATGCGCTCAGCGACGACGCCTATGCGCTGATCGAGTCGCTGCCCGCGGCAACGCAAAAGGTGCACGACGCGGTGCGCGCACGCGGCCCACAGGCCGAGAGCGCGCTGCAAAAGGTGCAGAAGGCCGCCACCGAGCTGGAACAGGCCGCGCAGGAGGGCAGCACACCGGCGGTGACGGTGCGCGGCGTGACGCGCGTGCGCATCGAGCGCTCGCAGTTCGACCTCAAGGACTATGTCTGGAGCGGCAGCCTCGGTGCGCTGGCTGCGCTGGCACAGGCGGTGGTGGTGGTCTTCATCACCTTCTTCCTGCTCGCCTCTGGCAACAGCTTCCGGCGCAAGATGGTCAGGATCGCCGGCCCCAGCTTTGCACAGAAGCGCATCACCGTGCAGGCGCTGGACGAGATCACCGAGCAGATCCAGCGCTACCTGCTGGTGCAGCTGTGCACCAGCGTGCTGGTGGGCCTGGTGATCTGGGGCGCCTTCAGTGCGCTGGGCCTGGAGCATGCGGCGGTTTGGGGCGCGGCGGCCTTTGTGCTGGACTTCATACCCTATCTGGGCGCCAGCGTGCTCACCGCCGGCTCGGCCTTCTTCGCCTTCGTACAGTTCGGCAACCTGGAGCTGCCGCTGCTGGTGGGCGGCACCGCGCTGCTGGTGCATACCCTCTCGGGCAATTTGCTGACGCCCTGGCTGAGCAGCCGCGCCAACCGCATGAATGCGGTGGCGATCTTCATCGGCGTGCTGGCCTTCGGCTGGCTGTGGGGTCCCTGGGGCCTGCTGCTGGGCGTGCCCATCCTCACCACGGTGAAGGCGGTGTGCGACCGCGTCGAACACCTCAGGCCCATCGGCGAGCTGCTCGGCGACTGAGGCGCGCGCCGCGTCGGTAACACCAAGTGACGATGTTGCCGGGGCGCCGTACTGCAGCGCACAGACGCGCGGGCTGCCCGGGCACAGCATGGGCCATTCAACGCGAGGTCGATATGAACCATTCAATGTTGCGATTCGGTGCCTGTGTGCTTGCGGCCGGCCTGGCCGGGCTGAGCCCGCTCGCCGCTCTGGCGGGCGACGGCACGCCGCTGGCGCGCTACCAGCAGGAGCGCGCCGCCTGCCTGGCCGGAAAGACCAACCAGGACCGTCCCACCTGCCTGCGCGAGGCCGGCGCGGCCTATGCCGAAGCGCAGCGCGGCGGACTGGAGGGCGACGAGGAAAGCTGGCGCCGCAATGCCGTGCGACGTTGCGAGGTTCTGCAAGGCGACGAGCGCTTTGACTGCCTGGCGCGCATGCGGGGCCAGGGCCAGGTGTCCGGCAGCGCCGCCGGTGGCGGCATCTACCGCGAGCTGGTCACGGTGGTGCCTGCCGTCGCCCCGCCCGCCACCACCAGATAGGCCCATGCCGCTGCCTGGTGTTCAGCTGCAGTCGCGATAAACCGCGCAGTCGCTGGCATAACAGCTGCAGGCCGCGGCCTCCAGGCCGGCGCGGTCCAGCACCTGCAACTCGCCGCGGTGGTAGTGGATCAGGCCCTGGCCCTGCAGCAGGCCCGCGGCCACGGTGATGCCCACGCGCCGCACGCCCAGCATATAGGCGAGGAATTCATGCGTGACGTGGAAGCTGTCGAGGCCGGCACGGTCCTGGCTCATCAGCAGCCAGCGCGCCAGCCGCGGCCCGATCTGATGAAAGCGCAGGCAGCCGGCCGCACTGGCCGATTGCGCCATGCGCACATAGAGGTAATGCCGCAGGCTTTGGCGCAGCGCCGGGGCGAGCGCCAACTCGCGGCAGAACACCGCACCGGTCATGCGCCAGGCAAGGCCTGCGCCCTGCACCAGGGCGCGCAGCGGCGCGCGCTGCACGCCCAGCGTGAGCTGCAGGCCAAGCATGCCCTCGCGGCCAATCATGCCCACCTCCAGGCCATGCTGGTCGATCTGCGCCACCAGCGAGATGAAGCCGCTGCGCGGGAAGTAGACATGCCGGGTGGCCTCGCCGGACTCGCACAGCACCTCCGACAAGTGCAGCGGCACCGCTTCGCCGGCGGCCAGCAGGCGCTGGCGCTCCGGGCGCGGCAGGGCTTGAATCAGCAGGTTCTCGGCCAGGCTCACGGGCGTTCTCCCAAGTTGGCCCGAGTCTGCGGTCGCGGCAGCGCGCCGACCGTCTGCCAGCGCACAGAGCACTTCGGTGGCACGCGGTGGCGTTCAGAGCGCGAGCCGGTCCGGCAGCAGGCGTTCGTACTCCTTGCGCACCACCGCATAGCATTCGCAGCTGCGCGCCTCCAGACCGGCGCGGTCCAGCACCGAGATATGGCCGCGCGCATAACGGATCAGGCCGGCTGCCTGCAGCTTGAGCGCGCTCTCGGTCACGCCCTCGCGGCGCACGCCCAGCATGTTGGCGATCAATTCCTGGGTCATCACCAGCTCGCTGCCGCTCAGGCGGTCCAGGCTCAGCAACAGCCAGCGGCACAGCTGCTGGTCCAGGCTGTGGTGGCGGTTGCACACCGCCGTCTGCGCCATCTGGGTGATGAGGGCCTGGGTGTAGCGCAGGAACAGATGCATCACCGGCCCGGCGCGGTCGAACTCCTCCTTCATGGCCGAGGCACGCAGCCGGTAGCCGCTGCCGGCGCTCTGCACCACCGCACGGCTGGGCGTGGAGCCGCCGCCCATGAAGAGCGAGATTCCGACGATGCCCTCGCGCCCGACCACGGCGATCTCGGCCGAGGCGCCGTTCTCCATCACATAAAGCAGGGAGACGATCGCCGTGCTGGGGAAGTAGACATGGGCGAGCGTGCGGCCCGATTCGTACAGCACCTGGCCCAGCGGCAAGTCCACCGGCTCCAGTTGTTCTTGCCAGCGCAACCACTCGGGCTCGGGCAGGCAATCCAGCAACTGGTTGCCGCGACTCTTGGGCGGGATGTTCATCTTGGCGTTCCGGAAAATGGCAGGGGGCTGCCGGTGGTGGCGACAGCAGCTGAACTATAGGCAGTCCCGGTCCGGCCATATGTTCGCTAGCGCACAGACTCTGGCCCTGCCCGGGCCTAGGGTGGCCCATGACCCTGCTCTATCCCGTCCTCAGCAAGACCGCCTACCGCCTGGATTTCGCGCTCTTCGGCCTGGCTTGTGCCCTGCTGGCCGGGCTGCTGCTGCGCCTGGCCTGGCGGTCCGGCTGGATGCAGATCCTGCTGGGCCTGGCCTGCATCGCGGCCGGCGCGCTGCTGTGGAGTCTGATCGAATACGCCGTGCACCGTTTCGTCTTCCACGGCATGCAACCCTTCAAGCGCTGGCACGCGGCGCACCACCAGCAGCCGGGGGCGCTGATCGGCATGCCCACGGTGCTGAGCGTGCCACTGTTCGCGGGCCTGGTGTTCCTGCCCGCCTGGGCCCTGCTGGGACTGTGGCCCGCAGCGGCCCTGATGCTGGGCGTGCTGGGCGCCTATGTCGCCTATGGCGTGGTGCACCACCTCAGCCACCACGGCAACCGCCTGCCGCCCTGGCTGCTGCAGCGTCGCGACTGGCATGCGCTGCACCATCGCGGTGCCCATGCCGGGCGCTACGGCGTCAGCACCTCGCTCTGGGACCGAGCCTTCGGCAGCTGCTGAGCAGCGCTGTTGCGCGGCCGCCCGCTGGTACGCCAGCGCACAGACCGGCGCCGCGCCAGGCCCTACAAGGGAGCTTGTCCCGCAAAACCGCGGCATCCACGCCAACACGAAAGTTCCAATGAAAAATCAACACCCCATGAGTCTTCTGGCGCTTGCCAGCCTAGGCGCCCTGCTGGCCTCCGGCCCCGCCCTCGCGCAGGAACAGGGCAGCTATGTCGGCCTGGGTGTCGGCCAGTCCAGCGCCAAGTTGAACGACGCCGCCATGGCCAGCAGCGTGCTGGGCAGCGGCTTCGGCATCAGCGCCCTGGAACGCGACCGCCGCGACACCGGCTACAAGCTGTTCGGCGGCTGGCAGTTCAATCGTTACCTGGCGCTGGAAGCGGGCTACTTCCGTCTCGGCGAATTCAGCTCCGTGGCCAGCACCGTGCCCAGCGGCGGTCTGAACACCCATATCAAGATGCAAGGCGTTAACCTCGACCTGGTGGCCACCCTGCCGATCACCGACAGCCTGTCGGCGCTCGGCCGCGTCGGCGGCACCTATGCGCGCAACCGGGCCGAGTTCGTCGGCAGCGGCGCGGCCTCAGGCATCAATCACGAGCAGCGCGCACGCGGCAGCAACGCCAAGTACGGCGCCGGCCTGCAGTACGCCTTCTCGCCCAGCTTCCTGGTGCGCGGCGAGGTCGAGCGCTATCGCATGAACGACACCACCGGCGGCCATGGCAATGTGGACCTGGTATCGGTGAGCCTGGTGTTCCCGCTCGGCCGTAGCAGCAACTACAGCGCACCGCGCGCCGCCGCGCCGCAGCCCGTCTATGTGGCACAGGCACCCGCGCCGGCCCCGGCGCCAGCGCCCGTGCTGGCACCCGCACCGATGGTGATGGCGCCGATGGCGCCGCCGCCGCCGCCCCCGCCGGCGGTCAAGCGCGTCAGCTTCACGGCCGAATCGCTGTTCGGTTTCGATCGCTCGACGGTGCGCCCCGAAGGCCAGGCGGCGCTGGACAACTTCAGCCGTGAGCTGACCGGCAGCAGCTACCAGGTCATCAATGTCGAGGGTCACACCGACCGCCTGGGCACCGAGGCCTATAACCAGCATCTCTCCGAGCAGCGCGCCGAGGCGGTGAAGCGCTATCTGGTCGACGGCGGCAAGCTAGATGGCAGCAAGATCGCCGCGGTGGGCAAGGGCGAATCGCAACCGCTCACCAAGCCGGAAGACTGCAAGGGCAACAAGCAGAGCGCAGCGCTGATCGCCTGCCTGCAGCCGGACCGCCGCGTCGAGATCGAAGTGGTCGGTACGCGCTGATCTCATTCCCCCAGCCTGTACCCAATGACGGCGGGAGGCCATCATGACGATGACATCCGGGTATCCAGCCGCGCGCTGGAGCACCTCGGCCTTCGGCGCCTGCGCCGACACCAGCCCCGCCGAGCTTGACGCGCTCGGCGCGCATCTGCACGTCTGCCACGCACAGCGCGGCCGCTGGTTCGGGCTGCGCTGCCGGGCCGATCTAATGCATGGTTTCCTGGCGGCACGGCTGGTCAGCAGCCTGCTGGCCATGGTGCTGCTGATCGGACTCGCGCTGATGGCGCTGCGGTGAGGGCGGCGCAGTGAGGGCGGCCGAGCTCGCGCGCCAGGTGCCGGAGGCCGCACCGGCCCTGCTTGCCTTGCTGGACCCCGCGCGCGGGAAGCTGCAGCCGCCGATACGATCCGAGATCTTCGGCCCGCAGCGCTTTGCCCAGCATGGGCTGAGCCTGGGGCTCACACACCGCAACGCCGGCGTGGCCAGGCGATGGCACGCCGGCTTCTCGCCGCGCCTGCGCGACAACATCGCGATGCTGCGCGAGGCTCAACGCTATATCGGCGCGCAGGCCGAGATGGGCGTGGACCTCAGCCCCGCGGCCGAATGGCTGCTGGACAACTTTCACCTCATCGACGCCCAGCTCAAGGAAGTGCACGAAGGCCTGCCGCGCAGCTACTTCCGCACCCTGCCCCTGCTGCCCGACGAGCCACTGGCCGGGCTGCCGCGCATCTACGGCCTGGCCTGGGCCTTCGTCGCACATACCGATGGCGGCTTCGACGAAGAGCTGCTGCGCCGCTACCTGGCCGCCTATCAGCAGAGCTGCGAGCTCAGGTTGGGCGAGATCTGGGCCCTGCCCACCACCTTGCGCGTGGTGCTGATCGAGAACCTGCGCCGCCTGGCCGAGCGCGTGGCCTGCCACAAGGCCGCGCGCGAACTGGCGAACCTGTGCTGCGACCAACTCGACAGCGGCAGCCCGCGCGAATTCGATGTCCTGCTGCGGCAGCTGGTGCTGCGCGGCGTCGACCGCGTGTTCCTGGTGCAGCTGGCGCAGCGCCTGCTCAAGCAGCCGCAAGGTGGCGATCGTGCCGACAACGCCGACAACCCGCTCCAGGCCTGGCTGCGCCTGGCCCTGCCCGACCTGGCCAGCCTGCTGGCCCAGCAGGACGCCGACCAGGCCGCCGACAACCTCAGCGTCAGCAACGCCGTGAGCTCGTTGCGCGCCATCGGCGACGCCGACTGGGGCGAGCTGGTGGACGGCAGCAGCATCTTGATGCAGCGCCTGCTCAGCGCCCCGGGCTTTGCCTACGAACATCCGGCCAGCCGCGATCTCAGCCTGCATGCCATCGAGGGCCTGGCGCGGCGCAGCCGCCGCAGCGAGCTGGCGGTGGCCGAGGCCCTGCTGGCGCTGATGGGCGAGGCCGGCGGGCAGCCCGAGCCATCGCGCGCCGCCTACCCGGGCTTCTGGTTGCACGGCCCCGGTCGGCCGCGCCTGCTGCGCTCGCTGGGCCTGGCCGAGCCGCTGCGCCGCGTCGCGCGCGTGCTGCTGCAGCGCCTGGCCCTGCCGCTGTACCTGGGCAGCCTGGCCTTGCTGAGCCTGGCCCTGGTGGTCTGGCTGCTCGGCCAGGCCGGCACGGCCACCGGCGCGCTGCCGCTGCTGCTCACCGGCGCGCTGATGCTGTTCCCGGCCTCCGAGGCGGTGATCGCGCTGTTGCACCGCCTCATCAGCGAGTCGACGCGGCCGCGCCGGCTGCCGCGCCTGGCACTGGGCGGCGGCATCCCGGCCGCGCATCGGGTGATGGTGGTGATCCCCTGCCTGCTCACCAGCACTGCCGCGGTGCGGGCGCTGGCGCGCCGGCTTGAGCTGCACCAGCTCGCCAACCCCGAGGACCAGGCCCAGTTCGCCCTGCTGAGCGACTGGGCCGATGCCGATGCCGCCTGTGCCGCTGCCGATGCCGGCCTGCTGCATGACGCACGCGGCCAGATCCAGGCCCTCAATAGCCGCTACCCGGCCGCGCCCGGCCAGGCGCCGCGCTTTGTGCTGCTGCACCGCGAGCGCAGCTACAGCGCCAGCGAGCGGCGCTGGATCGGCTGGGAGCGCAAGCGCGGCAAGCTCGAGCAGCTGGTGGCGGCGCTGGCCGAGGGCCAGCCGGCCGCCTTTCTCGATCTGGGTGCCGAGACCAAGATCGCCGCCGACACGCGCTACATCGTCACGCTGGACAGCGACACCGAGCTGCCGCCCGGCCGCCTGCGCGAGCTGGTGGGGGTGGCCGCGCATCCGCACAACCAGCCGCGCATGGACGCCAGCGGGCGCCGCCTGGTGGGCGGCTACGGCATCCTGCAGCCGCAGGTGGCATCGCCGCTGCCAGATCTGCAAGACCTGACCCCCTATCACTGGCTGTTCGCCGGCCAGTGCGGCATCGACCCCTACAGCGCCGCCAGCTCCGAGGTCTACCAGGACCTGTTCGCCGAGGGCAGCTTCGCCGGCAAGGGCCTGCTGCATGTGCAGGCCCTGCATGCGGTGCTGGCCGGCTCGCTGCCGGTGGCGCGCGTGCTCAGCCACGACCTGCTGGAGGGCGCCCTGGTGCGCTGTGCCACCCTCAGCGACATCAGCGTGATCGAGGACGCCCCCTTCCACGCAGATGTGGCCGCCGCGCGCGTGCACCGCTGGACGCGCGGCGACTGGCAGCTGCTGCCCTTTCTGCTGAACCCCTGGCGCTACCCGATCCGCGCGCTGAACCGCTGGAAGATGCTGGACAACCTGCGCCGCTCGCTGGTGGCGCCCGCCGCGCTGGCACTGCTGCTGCTGAGCCTGGCCAGCGGCTGGCTGGCCGCGCCCGCGGCGCTGGCGCTGGTGCTGGCCGCCTACCTGGCGGGCCCGCTGCTGGGCGCGCTGGCGGCGCTGCACTCGCACCGCGAGGACCTGGCGCGCGCGCACTTCTACCGCCAGGCCCTGGCCGATCTGGGGCGCGCCCTGTGCGGCGGGCTCTGGCAGCTGCAGCAGCTGCAGGCCCAGGCGCTGCTGGCGCTGGATGCGATCGTGCGCGCGCTCTACCGCATGGTCGTGAGTCACCGCCATCTGCTGCAGTGGACCACCGCCGCCGCGGCCCAGGCGGCCGCCCAGACGCGCCTCCCCGCGCTGCTGCGCCAGCACCGCGCCGAGCCGCTGCTGGCCGGCGTGCTGCTGGCCGGCCTGCTGCTGTGGGGCACGAACGCGCCGGCGCTGGCTTCGGCCCTGAGCCTGCTGTGGGCCACGGCGCCGCTGGCGGTGTGGTGGGCCAGTCGGCCGCGCGCGCCGCGCGCCGACGCGGCGCTGCCCGCGGCCGACCAGCTCTATCTGCGCGGCATTGCGCGCGACACATGGCGCCTGTTCGAGCGTTGCATCGGCCCCGACGACCGCCAGCTGCCGCCCGACAATCTGCAGACCCTGCCCGGCGAAATGCTGGCGCACCGCACCTCGCCCACCAATATCGGCCTGTACCTGTTGAGCTGCGCGTGCGCGCGCGAGTTCGGCTGGATCGGCAGCGCAGAGCTGGTGCAGCGCCTGCAGGCCACGCTCGCCACGCTGGCCACGCTGGCGCGCCACCGCGGCCACTTCTACAACTGGTACGACACCCAGAGCGGCGCGCCGCTGCTGCCCATCTACGTCTCCAGCGTCGACAGCGGCAACCTCAGCGGCCAGCTGCTGGCGCTGGCCCAGGCCTGCCTGGAGCTGGCGGCCGCACCGCTCAATGACGCCGCCATGCAGGCCAGCCTGGCCGAGTTGCAGCAGCGCATCACGGCGGCCGCCGGTGGTGACGGTGACGGTGGCCGCGCCGAGATCGACTGGCTCGCCGCCGACTACGAGGCCACCCTGCGCTCGGCGGCACTGGACCGACAGGCCAGCGCCGCCACGCTCAGCGCGCAGCTGCTGGTGCTGGCCGAAGCCTGCGAGCGCCTGGCCTGGGAGCCCGAGTTCGGTTTTCTCTACCACCGCAAGCGCCACCTCTTCCACATCGGCTACCGCGTCGCCGAGCAGCAGCTGGACGCCGGCTTCTACGACCTGCTGGCCTCGGAATCGCGCCTCACCAGCCTGCTGGCGATCGCCAAGGGCGATGTGCCGGTGCAGCATTGGGCGGCACTGGGCCGGCCCTTCTACGCGGTGGGCCGGCATGCGGCGCTGCGCTCCTGGTCGGGCTCGATGTTCGAGTACCTGATGCCCAGCCTGATCCTGGCCGAGCCACCCGGCAGCGTGCTGCGCGAGGCCTGCTGCGCCGCCCTGCGCGAGCAGATCGCCTACGCAGCCGAGCAGCAGCCGGGCCTGCCTTGGGGCATCTCGGAATCGGCCTTTGCCGGGCGCGACCACAGCCTGGCCTATCAGTACGCGCCGCAGGGCGTGCCACGCCTGGCGCTGCGCCGCACCCCGGCCGACGAGCTGGTGGTGGCCCCCTACGCGACGGCGCTGGCCGCGCAGCTTGCACCGCATGGCGCGACGCGCAATCTCCGCGCCCTGCAGGCGCTGGGTGCGCGCGAACGCTACGGCTTCATCGAGGCACTGGACTTCTCGCCCGCCCGGCTCATCGAGGCGCTGGAGGGCAGCCCCGAGCTGCCCTATGTGCCGGTGGCCACCTTCATGTCGCATCACCAGGGCATGAGCATCGTGGCGCTGGCCAATGTGCTGCTGCATGGCACAGCGCAGCGCTGGGGCATGGCCAACGCCCATGTGGCGGCGGTGGCCTCGCTGCTGCACGAGCGCGCGCCGCGCGAGATCTCCACCCTCAGCACGCCGGTGCTGCCACTGCCACCGCAGCTGCTGCAGCGCCGCCCGCCCGGCCTGCTGCGCGAGCTGCTGCCCACCGACACCGGCCTGCCGGCCACCCAGTTGCTCTCCAACGGCCGCTATGCGCTGAGCCTGCGCGCCAACGGCGCGGGCGAGAGCCGCTGGGGCCGCCTGGGCCTGACGCGCTGGCGCGACGACGCGCTGCGCGACGCCTATGGCAGCTTCTTCTTCCTGCGCCGCAGCCCGGGGGCCACGCCGGTCTCGCTGAGCCAGCATCCGGCGCCCGACACCGCCGCCAGCTACCGCGCGGTGTTCCACGCCGATCGCGTCTGCCTGTACGCTAGCTGGCCCGAGCTGCAGGCCCAGACCACGGTCTGGGTCAGCCCCGAGGACGACATCGAGTTCCGCTCGGTGGAACTGCGCAATCTGGGCGACACGGCGATCGAGCTGGAGCTGATCTCGGCCTTCGAGCCCACGCTGTCGGAGGCGCGCGCCGACGAGGCGCACCCGGCCTTCGCCAATCTGTTTCTGCGCGCCGAATGGCAGCCGGCCCAGCAGGCCCTGTGGTTCGAACGCAAGCCGCGCCTGGCGAGCGAGCCGGCGCTGCTGGCGGCGCATTTCCTGGTGGCCGGCGAGGCCGATATCCGCGCCCTGGCGGTGCAGACCGATCGCGCACTGTGGCTGGGCCGCAACCGCGCGGCCCGCCAGCCGCTGGCCAGGCTGCAAGCCGTGGCGATGGCGGCGCCGGCCACCGCCAACGCAGTGCAGGCGCTCGATACCGGCCTGGACCCGGTCTGCGCACTGGCGCTCACGCTGCGCATCCCCGCACATGGCAAGGCCCTGCTGACCTTCGCCACCGCCGCCTCCGACCAGCCGGCGCTGCTGCATGCGGTGATCGACAAATACCGCCAGCCCAGTCATGTCGAACGTGCCTCGCTGATGTCGGCCACGCTCACCAGCATCCGGCTGCGTGCCCTGCGGATCAGCCCCGACAACCATGCCGCCACGCAGCTGCTCAGCACCGCCCTGCTCTACACCCTGACGCGCCCCGATCCGGGCGCCCCGGGCGAGGCCAGGGCGAGCAGCGACCGGCGCCTGCTGTGGCGCTACGGCATCTCGGGCGACCGTCCGATGCTGCTGGTGAGCATCGCCGCCACCCAGGGCCTGGGCCTGCTGCGCGCGCTGGCGCAGGCGCTGCGTCTATGGGAATGGGGTGGCCTGGCCTGCGAGCTGGTGGTGCTGAACCAGGAGCCGGCCTCCTACCAGATGGCGCTGCAGCGCGAGCTGGCGCTGCTGCGCGAGCGCCACCTCGCCGATGGAATGGCCCTGCCGCAGGGCGCGGTGACGCAGTTCCACCTGCTGCGCGCCGAGGAGGTCTCGGCCGAGGAGCTGGCCACGCTGCAGGCCCTGGCGCGTCTGCGCCTGCAGGCCGATGGGCGGCCGCTGCGCCAGCATGTGGCCGATTGGGCCTCGCTGCACGACCAGGCCCAGCTGCTGCGCCAGGAGGTGCCGACCAGCCCGCTGGTGCGCGCCGAGCCGCCGCCCGAGCCCGCAGTCTCGCAGGGCGAGTTCGCCAGCGACGGCAGCGCCCGCTTCAGCTTCAGCGCCGGTGCCGCCGAGCGCCCGCAGCGGCCCTGGATCAATGTGCTGGCGAATGCGCATTTCGGCTGCCATGTCTCGGAGGCCGGCGGCGGCTACAGCTGGGCCACGAACAGCCGCATGAACCAGCTCACCGCCTGGGCCAATGACCCGGTCGCCGACCCGGCCGGCGAGCATCTGCTGCTGCAGGATCTGCGCAGCCGCGAGGTCTGGAGCGCCAGCGCCGGCGCCGGCGGAGACGCCGCGCTGCGCTACCGCGTCAGCCACGCCCAGGGCAGCACCCTCATCAGCCACCGGCACGGCGAACTGAGCATCAGCCTGAGCTGGTGCGTGGACCCGCAGGCGGCCGTCAAGCAGCTGCGCCTGCAGGTGCACAACGCCGGGCCGCGCACGCGCCATCTGCGCGTGCTGGCGATGGCCGAATGGCTGCTGGGCGCCAGCCGCAGCGACCGCGCCAGCCTGCACACCGAGCGCCAGGGCGGTGTGCTGTTCGCCACCCAGCGCGAGCGCTCCGGCGGCTTTGGTGGCGGCACCGCCTTCCTCGCGCTGGCCGGCGCCGCCGCGCCGAGCGACTGGAGCTGCGACCGCCGTGAGTTCTTCGACGCCAGCGGCGCCCTGGTGCTGCCCCACGCGCTGGGGCGCCTGAGCGGTAGCGGCCTCGACCCCTGCGCGGCGCTGTCCAGCGAGCTGGTACTCGCGCCGGGCGCGAGCGAGCAGCGCGTGTTCCTGCTCGGCTATGCGGCCAGCTCCACGGCGGCACGCCAGCTCGCCGCCAGCGCCGCGCAGCAGGACGCCGCCGGCCGTGAGGCCGCGTCCCATGCTCAATGGGACGAGCTGCTGGGCGCCACCACGGTGGCAACACCTGACCCCCTGTTCGACGCGATGGTGAACCGCTGGCTGCTCTACCAGACCCTGGCCTGCCGCATCTGGGCCAAGGCCGGGCTCTACCAGGCCGGCGGCGCCACCGGCTTTCGCGACCACCTGCAGGACGCCATGGCGCTGGCCTGGGCCGCGCCGGCCCGGCTGCGTGCGCAGATCCTGCTGGCCGCCTCGCGCCAGTTCCCCGAGGGCGACGTGCAGCATTGGTGGCACGAACCCGGCGGCGCCGGCGTGCGCACCCATTGCAGCGACGATCTGCTGTGGCTGCCGCAGGCCCTCTTGCACTACCTGCGCGCCAGCGACGACCAGGCGCTGCTGGAAGAGACCCAGCCCTTTCTGGACGGCGCGCCGATTGCGCCCGGCGCCGAGGATGCCTACGGCAGCCCCGCCACCAGCGCGCTGAGCGCCAGCGTCTACGAGCATGCGGCGCGCTGCATCGACGCGAGCCTGCGCGTTGGCGCCCACGGCCTGCCGTTGATGGGCGCGGGCGACTGGAACGACGGCATGAACCGGGTCGGCGACCAGGGGCGCGGCGAGTCGGTCTGGCTGGCCTGGTTCGCCTGCCAGCTGGTGGCCGGCTTCGCGCCGCTGGCGCGCCAGCGCGGCGAGCCCGAGCGCGCCGCGCGCTGGGAGCGCGCGGCCGAGGGCTGGCAGGCGGCGCTGCAGGGTCCGGCCTGGGACGGCCTGTGGTTCAAGCGTGCCTTCTTCGACGACGGCTCGCCACTGGGCTCGCATGCCAACAGCGAGGCGCGCATCGACCTGATCGCGCAGGCCTGGAGCGTGCTGTCGGGGGTGGCGCCGCTGCCCCGGCAACGCCTGGCGATGGCGGCCGTGGAGCGCGAACTGGTGGACCATGAGATGGGCCTGCTGCGCCTGCTGCATCCGCCGCTGGCCCAGGCCCAGCCCAGCGCCGGCTATATCCAGGCTTACCCGCCGGGCGTGCGCGAGAACGGCGGCCAGTACTCGCATGCCGGTGTGTGGGCGCTGATGGCGCAGGCGCAACTCGCGCAGCACAGCCCGCTGGCCGAGGCGGGCGATCTGGCCTACCGCTATTTCACCTATCTGAGCCCGGCCCACCGTGCCGCCGATGCCCTGCGCGGGCCGGCCTACGGCATCGAGCCTTATGTGATGGCGGGCGATGTCTACAGCCAGCCACCCTTGCTGGGGCGCGGCGGCTGGAGCTGGTACACCGGCTCGGCCGCCTGGCTGCAGCGCGCCGCCATCGAGTCGCTGTTCGGCCTGCGGCTGGAGGCGCACAGCCTCAGCCTGCGCCCCTGCCTGCCCTCGCATTGGCCCGAGGCCCGGCTGACGCTGCGGCGCGGCGCGCGCGTGATGCGCTTCCTGCTGTTGCGCGCGCCGCCGGCGCTGGCGCAAAAACAGGCCGCCGCCATCCTGGGGGATGGAGCGGCGGCCCAAGTCCTGCTGCCGGGTCAGTGCGTGAACTGGAACGAACTGCCTTTGGGGGCCAGCTTTGTCGTCCCCCTGCTAGCGTGATGCAATCACGCCGTTCACATCCGACAGCAGGATCTCCACCCTGCGGTTCATTTGGCGTCCTGCGGCGTTGTCGTTGCTGGCCACCGGTCGGGTCTCGCCCAGGCCACGCACGCTGAGGCGATCGGCCGCCACGCCCTGGCCGACGATGACATCGCGCACCGCCTCGGCACGCCGCTGCGACAGCCCCTCATTGCTGCTGTCGCTGCCCACGCTGTCGGTATGGCCCTCCACCATCAGGCGGCGCTGCGGGTACTGCTTCATGAAGGCGGCCAGTTGCTCCAGATTGCGCAGACCGCCGGGCTTGAGGCGGGCCTGGTTGTTGTCGAACAGCACGTCGCCGATGGTGATCACCAGGCCGCGCTCGGTCTGCTTGGCATTGAGCGCGCGCAGCTCGGTTTCGAGCTGGTAGGTGCGCACCTGGGCATCGTCGGCAGCGCGCCGCGCGGCCTCGGCATCGGCCACCGCCATCGAGGTCTGGCGCTGCGCGTCCAGGGTCTGGCGCTGCGCCGTGGCGGCGCTGAGCTTGGCGGCATCGGCCTCGCTGGTGCGGGCGGCCAGTCGCATACGGTCGCGTTCCACCTGCGACTGCGCCACCGCGCGCTCGGCGGCGCGCTGGCGTGCGCTTTCCTGCGCGATCGCCGTGCGTTGTGCCGCCACATAGGCGAGGTGATTGACGCTGCCGGTTTCGTCGCGGCGCGCATAGGCCTGGTCGGCACGCTCCAGCGCCTCGCCCGCCTGCTTCAGCTCGGCCGACGCCAGCTCGCGCGTCTGCGCGTCGTTCTGGGCCTGGCGGTAGTCGGCGCGCGCGGTATCGAGTTGCGGGTTGCTGGCCGGTATCGAGCTGCACGCCATCAGGACGGCGCTGGCCGCCAGGGCGATCAGGGTACTGGGATTGCTGCGGATGATGCTCATGATGGATTCCTTGCGGGTGTTGAGGGGGTTCACGGCGTTCACGGCGCCTTGCGCTCGAGTTCTTCGCGCAGCACGCGGCCGTCTTCCTTGACGGCCATCGCGGCCTTGCCGGCCTTGCCGGCCTCCGACTTGCTCTGCGCCAGCCGCGCGTCGACCTGCGCCTCCTCGGCCAGCAGACGGGCCTGGGCGTACTGCTTGTCGTTGATGGCAATTTGGGCACGCTCCAGCTTGTCGCGTGCCATGCGCATCTCGGCCGGCGCGTATTCGTTGCCGCCAGCGCTCAAGGCCTGGCCCATGGCGGCCTTGCCCAGCGCCATCTCGGCGGCGGGCGGCGGGGTGCTGGCGCAGGCTGCCAGGGCGAGGATCAACAAGCCACTCAGGGCGAATACAGAAAGGGTACGCATGGTGCTACTCCGTGGTTGGGATGTCCCGGCCAGCCTGCGTCGCCCCGTTGCCGGCGTCGGTGCGTTGACGCACAGAGCCGGCAGATGCGGTGTCGTCCTACAAGAGCAGGTGCTGCCCGACTATGGGCAGTGCCCCAGGGCCTGCCTACATTGGTCGGCAGGGGCGGTGACCGCTGCCCTTTCGCTACAAGGATGCTTCGATGCACAGCACCACACATGCCCGCCAGCGCTCGCTCACGCCGCAGGAGCCCATGGCCCTGGACGAAGCAGCCCTGGCCGAAGCGCGCCACAGCCTCGAGCTGGGCGCGATGACACCGCACTACGGTCCCTGGCGTGGCGACATCGTCAAGCTGCTGAACGATGCGCTGGCCACCGAGCTGGTCTGCGTGCTGCGCTACAAGCGCCACCACTACACCGCCCAGGGCCTGGCCTCGGCCAAGATCGCGGAGGAGTTTGCGCTGCACGCCGCGGCCGAGCTTGGTCATGCCGACCGACTGGCCCAGCGCATCGTGCAGCTCGGCGGCGCGCCGGATTTCGCGCCCGATACCCTGAGCATGCGCAGCCATGCCAGCTACGACGACGCCATGGATCTGAAAGCCATGATCCGCGCCAACCTGATTGCAGAGCGCGTCGCGATCGAGGCCTACAGCCAGCTGATCAGCCTGATCGGCGAAAAGGACTCGACCACCCGCCGCCTGCTCGAAGACATCCTGAGCGACGAACAAGAGCATGCCGAAGAGCTCAAGGACTGGCTGGCCGACTGAGGCCGCATCTCAATCACCCATCTCAAACCACTGGAACCAACCATGACCATCCGCCACCTCACTACCGCCGCGCTCAGCGCCCTCGTCCTCTTGTTCGCCAGCGGCTGCGCCGTCACGCGAGGCCAGGAGACCGTCGGGGCCTATATGGACGACACCGCCATCACCACCGCCGTGAAGGGCCGCTTCATCGACAACAAGGACGTCGACGCCTCGGCCATCAGCGTGGAGACGCTCAATGGAACCGTCATGCTCTCAGGCTTTGCCAAGAGCGTGAAGGAAAAGACCACCGCCGAGGGCATCACCTGGAAGATCGCCGGCGTGAAGAACGTGAAGAACGAAATTGCCATCCGTCCGTAAGCATTCAACACAAGGAAGCACCATGAATTGGGATCGCATAGAAGGCAACTGGAAGCAGACCACCGGCCGCGTCAAGGAACAATGGGGCAAGCTGACCGACGATGACCTCGACGTCGTCGCTGGTCGGCGCGACCAGCTCGCCGGCAAGATCCAGGAACGCTACGGCGTGGCCAAGGAAGAAGCCGAGAAGCAGCTCTCGGCCTGGCAGCGCAGCGCCACCGATGCCTGGTTCGGCGACAAGGACGACGCGCCCAAGAAGCACTGAGCCTGCCTACACTGGGCGGGTGGGCCTTTGACCGGCCCTGACAAGGACCTGCCATGCAGCCCTCCGCCCGGATTGAGACCGACAGCTTCGGCGCGATCGCCGTGCCTGCCAGCGCGCTGTGGGGCGCGCAGACGCAGCGCTCGCTGCTGCACTTCCACATCTCCAGCGAGCGCATCCCCGCTGCCTTGCTGCTGGCGCTGGCCCGCATCAAGGCCGAGGCCGCACGGGTCAACGCCGAGCTGGGCCTGCTGGACGCCACGCTGGCGGCCGCGATCGCGCAGGCGGCCGGCGAGGTGCTGGCCGGCGAGCATGCCGACGCCTTCCCGCTCTCGGTCTGGCAGACCGGCTCGGGCACGCAGACGAATATGAACATGAACGAGGTGCTGGCGAATCGCGCCTCCGAGCTGCTGGGCGGCGGGCGCGGCATGCAGCGCCATGTGCATCCCAACGACCATGTGAACCTGGGCCAGTCGTCCAACGACGTCTTCCCCAGTGCCATGCATGTGGCCGCGGCCATCGAGCTGCAGGCCAGCCTGCTGCCCAGCTTGCGCGCCCTGCGCGACACGCTCGCCACCAAGGCCTCCGACTATGCCGACCTGATCAAGATCGGCCGCACCCATTTGCAGGACGCCACGCCGCTCACCCTGGGCCAGGAGATGTCGGGCTGGGTGGCGCAGCTGGAGCTCGCCGAGCGCGCCATCCGCGCCAGCCAGGACGCCGTGCATGAGCTGGCGATCGGCGGCACCGCGGTGGGCACCGGCCTCAACACCCATGCCGAGTTCGGCCGGCGCGTGGCGGCACGCCTGGCCGCCGCCACCGGCCTGCCGCTGCGCTGCGCCGCCAACCGCTATGCCGCGCTGGCCGGCCACGAGGCCCTGGTGATGGCGCATGGCGCGCTCAAGACTTTGGCCACCGCCTTGATGAAGATCGCCAACGATGTGCGCTGGCTGGCCTCGGGGCCGCGCTGCGGCCTGGGCGAGCTGCGCATCCCGGCGAACGAGCCCGGCAGCTCCATCATGCCGGGCAAGGTCAACCCGACCCAATGCGAGGCGCTCACCATGATTTGTTGCCAGGTGCTGGGCAACGATGTGGCGCTGAGCATGGGCGCGGCCTCGGGCAATTTCGAGCTGAACGTCTACAAACCCCTGATCGCCCACAACTTCCTGCAAAGCCTGCGCCTGCTGGCCGACGGCATGGTCAGTTTCGACACCCATTGCGCGCGCGGCATCAGCGCCGACCGCGCGCGCATCGGCGAGCTGCTGGAGCGCTCGCTGATGCTGGTGACGGCGCTCGCTCCCCACATCGGCTACGACCAGGCCGCCGCCATCGCCAAGGCCGCCCATGACCGGAACCTGAGCCTGCGCGACGCGGCGCTGGCCTCGGGCCTGCTGACGGCCGGGCAGTTCGACGCCTGGGTGCGGCCCGAGCGGATGGTGTAGCCGCGTCTTGCTGCCTCAGATGGGTGATGCGCAAATGGCCCAGATCGGTTTGAATAGGGGCGCGTCGACAGCCATGGAGGATCGCCATATGACAAGCGCTGCACAAGTACTCCGTTCCAAGCCCGCTGCGACCGTGTACACGATAGCGCCCACGGCCTCGGTGTATGAGGCGGTGAGCATGATGGCCGACAAGAACATCGGCGCGCTGCTGGTGATGGAAAACGGCAAGGTGGTGGGCATCGTCACGGAGCGCGATTACGCGCGCAAGATCGTGCTGATGGACCGGTCGTCCAGGGACACGCTGTTGCGCGACATCATGTCCAGCCCGGTGATGGTGGTGCCTCCCGAGCGCAGCGCCGAGGAATGCATGGCGCTGATGACCGAGCACCGCTTGCGCCACCTGCCGGTGATGGACGGCGAGCAGCTGCTGGGCCTGGTCTCGATCGGCGACCTGGTCAAGGCCACCATTGCCGACCAGCAGTTCATCATCGAGCAGCTGGAACATTACATCGTCGGGCGGCGCGACTAAGCGCTTGGGCGCCGGGCCGCGGCCGAAGGGGTCAACTTCTGCTGCACCGCAGCGCAGGGATTACCCGCAACCGGTGGCGCAGCCGGGCTGCTAGTCTGGCCCTTCCAGGCTTCAAGGAGACCCCGATGAGGACCTTGCGCATGCTCATGACCGCCCTCACGCTGCTGGGCGTGGGCGCCGCGGCTACGGCCAACACGCTGACCCAGAACGTCTCCTGGACCATAGACCGGGCCGGCACCGCCACCAAGTACCGCCTGGTGGCCTATGGCGACTCGATCTACGCGGGCTACAACGGCTCGACCCTCAACGCCGCCAAGTACGCGGCTCCGACGGTGGATGCCGAATACCTCTCGGCGCTGTGGAATGCCGACATCGAGAGCGTGCGGCGTGCCAAGTCCGGCGCGGTGGCGGCCGATGTCTACAACAACAAGATCGTGGCCGAGAAGTCCTATATGCAGGCCGCCTCGACCCGGGTGGTAACGTTCGAGATGTGCGGTAACGACGGCCTGCAGGCACGCTCGGCCTTCAAGAGCCAGACCGGCACGTGCAACTACGCCGGCATGGACAACGCCGTCGCCAGCTGCAAGACCTATGTGGCGGCGGCGATGGACTTCATCAATGCCAATGCCTATGCCGGCACCAAGCTCAAGATCATCTCCAACCTGCACTACCCGGGCTATGCCGCCGACAATGTGCAGAGCAGCTGCAAGGACGCCAGCAGCGGCGCGACGGTGAATTTGCAGAGCCTGTTCCTGCCCAAGCTCGCCGCCATGAACTACTGGATGTGCGAGTACGCGCGGCTCAAGGGCTTCAAGTGCGCGGACAACTTCGCCCAGTACATGGGCGCCGACTACGACGCCAATGGCGATGGCCTGGTCGATTCGGATGCGCTGCGCTATGTGGCCGGCGAGAGCGAGGCCAGCTATGTGAACCGCATCAGCAACACGCTGCGCGCCACCCTGCGCGATGCCAACACGCATTTCGTCTCGGCCAGCAGCAGCTACGACTACATCCAGTCCGACAACACCCATCCCACCTACACCGGTGGCACCGTCAACGCCGGCCTGTTCGGCGGCACCTCCGGCGCGGGCGCGCCGCGCTATCCCTCGATCAGCGGCGGCAAGAATCCGATCTGGAACCAATACGGCCACGAGCGCATGGGCTGGGCGATTTCCACCACCAACCCCGCGGCGCCCTGAGGGCGGGCCATGCAAGGCCGCCACCATCCTCATCATCATCAAGCCGGCGGCTGGCGGCCCTCGCTGGGCCCGCTGGTGATCGCCCTGGGCTTGGTGCTGGCGGCGAGCGCCTGGTGGTGGATGGGAGAAGAGGCGCCCGACAAGGCCGAAGCACCGGTCACGCTGGCGGACACCCGCAGCGCCTCGCTGGCGCTGCCGGCAAGGCCGGTGGCGGTGAGTAGCGCCGCCTTGCCCGCCACGCCGCTGGCCCAGCACGGCGCTTTGCCGGCGTCGCCGCCACGCATCCCGCGCCAGCGCGACCCGGCCGGCGACCAGACGCCCGACCTGGCCGACTATGTCAACGAGGGCGAGCGCCCCGGCATGGCCGAGGTGATCGCGCGCCTGCACCAGGCCGGCGTCACCACCGGCCTCGGTGCCTTCTCGCCGCCGGGCACGCGCCCGCCCCTGCTGGGCCTGGCGGTGCCGGAGGACTTCCCGCTGCCGCCCGGCTATGTGCGGCATTACCAGGCCACCGATGATGGCCAGCGCATCGAGGCCGTGCTGATGTTCGCGCCCGATCTGCAGCTGCTCGACGCGGCGCGCCAGCCGATCGCGCTGCCGGCGGACCGCGTGGTGCCGCCCGAGCTCGCGCCCCCAGGCCTGCCGCTGCGGCGCATCGTGGTGCCGGCGCCGCTCGAGCGATCCGGGGGTTGAACATCGGCGAACTGCTGCACAGGCTGGCCACCAGCCGCTGGTTCGGCCCACTTGCCAGCGCGCTGCTGTGTGGCCTGTACGCGCGCGGCGGCGCCGCCTGGTCGCTCGGCTTCGTGGCCCTCGTGCCCTGGCTGCACCGACTCAGCGAGGTGACCTCGCTGCGGGACACGCTGCTGAGCGCCTGGGCCATATCGGTGCTCTACACGCTGGCGGTGTTTGCCTGGTTCGGCAGCGCCATCGGCGCCTACACGCAGCTGGGTGCCGGCACCGGCCTGCTGCTGCTCCTGCTGCTGGCACCGCTGTTCCAACCGCAGTTCTTCGCCTTCGCACTGCTGCGCTGGCTGGGCCGCCGTCGCGGCGCGCTGGCCGGGGCGCTGATGGGCAGCGCGGCCTGGGTCGGCGCCGAGTGGCTGCTGCCCCGCTTGCTGGGCGATACGCTGGGCTATGGGCTCTACCCCGCGCGGCTGCTGCGCCAGGCCGCCGATGTCGGCGGCGCTGCGGGCCTGACGCTGCTGCTGCTGCTCAGCAACGAAGCCCTGGCCGAAGTGTTGGCGCGGCGTGCGCATGGCCTGCGTGCGCTGGCCCGGCCACTCGCGCTGGCGGCCCTCGTGCCGCTGCTGCTGGCCGGCTACGGCGCTTATGCGCTGTCGGCGCTGGCGGCCCTGCCGGCGGCCGGCAAGCCGCTGCGCATGGGCCTGGTGCAGGCCAATATCACCGACTACGAGGGCATGCGTCGCGTGCGCGGCGCGGCCGCAGTGGTGCGCGAGGTGCTGGACACGCATTTCGCCATGTCCTTTGATGCCGTCGAGCGCCAGCACGCCGATGCGGTGCTGTGGTCGGAGACGGTCTACCCCACCACCTTCGGCCACCCCAAGAGCGCGGCCGGCGCCGCATTCGACGCCGAGATACTGGAATTCATGAACGCCGCCGGCGTGCCCTTTGTGTTCGGCACCTATGACCGTGATGCTGAGGGTGATGGCGGCGCAGAGTACAACGCCGCCGCCTTCGTGGCGCCCGGCACCGGCCTGCTGGGCCTGTACCGCAAGACCCGACCCTTCCCGCTCACCGAATATGTGCCGGCCTGGCTGGACGGCCCCACCCTGCGGCGCTGGCTGCCCTGGGCGGGCGGCTGGCGGCCGGGCAGCGGCGCGCGCGTGTTCCCGCTGCGCCTGGCCGATGGCCGCGAGATCCCGGTGCTGGCCTTGATCTGCCTGGATGCGGTCGATACCGCGCTCGCCATCGAGGGCGCGCGCCTGGGCGCCCAGGCCATCCTGACGATGTCCAACGACGCCTGGTTCAGCGCTGCCCTGCCGCAGGGCGCCGCCCTGCATCAGGCGGTGGCGGCGTTTCGCAGCATCGAGACGCGCCTGCCGCAGTTCCGCGTCACCAGCAATGGCTTCAGCGCCATCATCGATGCGGGCGGCAGCATCGTCGCCGGCGCGCGCCTGGGCGAACGCGTGCTGGTGCTGGGCGAGCTGCCGCTGCGCGAGCCCGGCGGCCATCCCACCCTGATGCTGGCCTGGGGCGACTGGGTGGGGCGCGCGGCCCTCGCCGCCCTGGCCATGCTGGCGATGGGCGCTGCCCTGCGCCGCTGGTGGCGACCCGGCGAAGCACAGCCGGACCCCGCCGCCAGCGATGCCGCCACCCTGACAAACGTGTCGGCCCTACCCCCCGCCGCCCGCCTCGTCGCCGGCCTGCTGCGCGGCTTTGCGCGCGCCAGCCTGCTGTGGCTGCTGGCGGCGATCGCGCTGGGCGACGGCCCGCTGCAGGCCAACACCCTGGCGCAGATCCGCAGCGTGGCGACGCTGTTCCTCGCGCCGGAGCTGGCGGCCTGGTGCGTGCTGCGCGCCTTCAGGGCGCGCGCCAGCCTTGAGGCCGGCATGCTGGTGCTGGCGCGGGATCGCCAGCGCCTGGCCCTGCCGCTGCGGGACATCGCCGGCATCGAACCCTGGCGCCTGCCCCTGCCCGGCCCGGGCGCCTGGCTGCGCCTGGCCGACGGCCAGCGCTGGCCCTATGGCCTGGCGCTGGCCGACCCGCTGGCCCTGGCCCGCCTGCTGCGGCTGCCACCCCCGCCCTCCATGTCGTTTTCGGCGCGCTACGCACAACTTTGCCTAACTTCCAGCCGGCGCGTCCGCCTGCAGCAACCATGGGCGAAGTTCCTGCTGCTGCCGCTGGCGCTGGCGATTCCGGCCTTCCGCCTGCACCAGCAGATCGCCTATGGCAGCAGCTTCGGCGAGCTGCAGGCCTACGGGGCACTGCTCTTCCTCAAGGGTTTCGCGCTCTGGTGGGCCGCCTGGGCGATCGGCGTGCTGCTGTGCGCCGCGCTGCTGCGCACCGTCGTCGAGGCCGGCACGCTGGCCGCCCTGCTGCTGCGCCCGGAGGCGGCCGGCGGCGTGCGGCGCTGGCTGGAGCGCCTGGCCCTGGCGGCGCTCTACCTGGGCCTGCCGGCCTGGTTGCTGCTGCGCCTGCTGGCACAGTGAACAGCGGCGCGCGCCGCGGCAGGCGCCTACACCACGTACTGGGACACCAGCTGCTCCGCGCTGCGACGCCGGGCAAGGCGCCGAATTTGCCTGCTTCACGCGGGCCGCTGCGGCAAAGCCTTCAGGCTGCCCGCATCAGGGGATGCACGAACAGGCCGATCAGCGCGGCAATCAGCACGATGAGAGGTTCCGGCATCTGCTTGAATCGCCACAACACGGCAACCGTTGCCAGGGCCAGCGCGGCAGTGAGCCAGTCGCTGATCGAGCGCTGGCCGATCACGATGACGGCGCCCGTGATGGCCCCGATGGCCGCCGCCGTCACCCCATTGACGAAGGCGGCGATGCCGGGCCGCTTGCCATGCTTCTTGAAATACGGCGCCGGCACGATCGTGAACAGATAACAGGGCACAAAAGTTCCCAGCGCGGCCAAGATCGCCCCCCAGAAACCGGCGACCAGATAACCGATGAAGCCAGTGGTGATGACCACCGGGCCTGGCGTGATCATGGCCACCGCCACGGCATCGACGAACTGACGGTCATTGAGCCAATGGTGCTGCTGAACTACGCCGCCGTAGAGAAAGGGCACGATGGCCAGGCCGCTGCCGAACACGAAGCTGCCGGCATAGGCGAAGAAGGCGCCGAGCTCGAGCAGTTGGGGCCAGTGCACGGTGCTGAGCAGGGCCGCGCCGGCGATCGGGGCGGAAGCGGCGATGCCGTTGAGTCGGCCGCCGAATTTCGGTGGCACGCGCACCATCCAGACCAGCAGACCGGCAGCCAGGAACAGCCAGACGACCTCCGACTTGGTGAGCACCGTGACGGCGGCGCTGGTCAGGTAGATCGCCCACAGCAGCTTGTCCCTGCCGATGTTCTTGGTGGTCAGCTTGTAGGCGCTCATCGCGATGATGCCGATGACGGCCGCGCCAACGCCGTAGAACACCGCCTGCATCCAGCCGATGCCGCCGTAGGCGACGTACACCGCCCCCAGGCCAAGCACCATGAAGAACGAGGGCAGCACGAAAGCCAGCCCTGCCAGCGTGGCCCCAGGCACGCGGAAGTGCACGTAACCAAGATAGATGGCCAGTTGCGCAGCCAGCGGCCCCGGCATCAGCTGGGCCAGGGCCATGCCCTCCTTGTAGTCGGCCTCGGCAATCCACTGCCTGCGTTCGACCAGGTCGCGGTACATGAAGCCCACCAGGGCCACCGGCCCGCCGAAGCCCCAAGTACCCAGGCCCAGCATATAGGCAAGCAGTTGCCACAGCGTGTAGCGCGGCGCCGGCTCCGCCCTCGCCTGTTGCTGCTCGCTCATGCTCGGCCCTCCTTGGCTCGCAGGGGCCTGCACGCTGCCGCCCAGGCGTTGATGCCGCCGGCGAGCGCATGCCTGTGATCGGCGGCCCACCGCTTGACCGAGCTGCCCTCGCGCGGCTGGAAGGCCAGCATCATGGCTTGTCCGCCGCATGTTGAAACGCGGTCAGCAGGCCCTCAAAGACACCGGCTGCCACGAGCAGCAATTGGTCGTCATCGGTGATGGCTTCGCGCATGCCCGCGAGCACGCGCTCCACACCCGCGGCTTCCATCGGCTGCACGCCGCCGACGTCCAGGCTGTGCACCAGCAGGCCCAGGCGCAGCAGCGGCGCGGTTTCCAGCCCGAAGCTGGCCAGCAGGGTCTCGAAGGTCACGCGCATGCCCACATGACTGAAGGTGGCACCATCGAAATCGAAACCCACCGCCTTCTTGGGGCAATCGGCCGGCGACTTGAGCCAGAGAAATCTGGCGTCGGGATCGATGAAGCGGCGGATCAGCCAGGCGCTGGCGAGGCGGTCCACCCAGGGGCGGCTGCGCGTTGCCCAAGTGCGGCCGCGGTAATCCTCGATGCGCAGGCGCGCAATGCCCTGCTGCATGGCATGGGGCTCGTTGGGTGAAAGAACGCGGCTGGCGTCGAGTTCAAGCGCTTGCAGCGCCGCATCCGTTTGTCGCTGCGCCTCGCCCGGAAAGAAGTCGATGGCAAGCAACTGCTCCAGGTTCTTGCGAAGCTTGCGGCATTGCTTGAGCACCTCGAGCGCGCTGTCTTCGGTGAGTCCAGCCCGGCACGCGGCAATCTGCTTGAACAGCTCGCCGAACTCGGCGCTGCGGTCGAACAGCTGCTTGAAGTCATCCTCCTCGCTCTCGGTGGGCAGCAGGTGCGCCGTGCCGGCGTTGTTGCGCAGGTCCTCGGCAATGGCCTTGAGCGTGGCCGCGTTCTCGGCCTGCTTGGGCAACAGGTAGACCCCGTCGCGCAGCACGGCCGCACCGCAGGACTTCAGCGCGCGCCAGCAGCGCATGCGCGCGGTGGCGTTCTCCGTAGGAAGCGATAGGATCAGTAGCAACCATTTCATTTTGTTGATATTAATACCAATGGTGCAATGTCAACAAATTCAATGGCTGCGGCAGTCCGCTCAGGCCAACAAGTTCTGGCGGCCGCGGCGGTATCGCTCGCGCTCATGCGCTTGCGAACGGCGCGGTCGCAGGCGCGCCCCGCATGTGGTCCGGTTCGCACATCCATCTTCAGCCTGCTAACGCTTCGACTCCAGTGCATCCTTGAGCGGCTGGCGAAAGCCCTGATGGCAAGCCAGGCAGGCGGTCTGCACCCTGGCATAGGCCGCAATCACGGCCTGGCCGTCCTTGCTCTGCGCGGCCGCGCCCATCGCCTGCGCGGCATGGTGGACCTGCTGATCGAGCTCGCGAAACTGGCCGGCCTGGCCGCCAAGCGCGCCGAGTATGCGCAGCTTCTCGGTCACGGGCGGCGCCGCGTGTTCGGCCAGCTTGGGTGCGAGCGCGGCGATGGCGGCCCAGTCCTCGCGCGCGATGGCGTCGGCACCCAGCTGCATCTGGCGGCCCAGCTCCTGCATGATGAGGCGCAGCCCCGGCGTCGCGCTGCCGGCGGCCTCGGCAGCGTGACAATGGCCGGCGCTCAACAGCGCCAGCGCGGCAACAAGAAGGAAAGTGGCTGTTTTCATAGGGATGTCGAGGGGCTGATGGGCAGCTTGCGCCGGCGCTGCAGCCAGGCCTGCAGATCGGCCACATAGCTATAGACCACCGGCACCATCAGCAGACTCATGGCGGTGGAGCTGAACAGGCCGCCGATCACGGTGACGGCCATCGGCTGGCGGAAGCTGGCATCGGCGCCGAAGCCCAGCGCCAGCGGGCTCAGGCCGGCGGCCATGGCCACCGAGGTCATGGTGATGGGCTGGGCGCGTTTGTGGCAGGCATCGAGCAAGGCATTCAGGCGCGTCAGTCCGCGCCGCTCGGCCTCGATCGCGAAGTCCACCACCAGGATGGAGTTCTTGGTCACGATGCCCATCAACATCACCAGGCCGATCAGCGAGGGCAGATTGAGCTGGCCGCGCGTCAGCAGCAGCGCCGCAAAGGCACCGCCCACCGAGAGCGGCACGGCCGAGAGAATCGTCAGCGGCTGGAACCAGTCCTTGAACAGCAGGACCAGCACCGCATAGACGCACAGCAGGCCGGCCAGCATGGCGCCGCGCATGCCATTGAACAGCTCGGCCTGGTTCTCGGCGTCGCCCGAGGCCAGCAGCCGCACCTGCGCCGGCCGCGCGGTCAGGGCCGGCAGGGCCTGGGCCGCTTTCAATGCGTCGCCCAGGGCGGCACCGGCCAGATCGGCGGTCAGCGTGACCTGGCGCTCGCGGTCGAAGCGGTCGATCTGCGAAGGGCCGCTCTCCAGGCCGACGCTGGCGATGCTGCCCAGCGGCACGCTGCCGCCACGCGCCGGCACCGGCAGCGCGGCCAGCGCGGCCAGATCCTTGCGCAGCGCCGGCTCCATCTGCACGCGGATGTCGAGTTGGCGGTCTTCCAGATTGAGCTTGGCCAGCGCGGCGCTGCGGTCACCGGCGAGCGCCACGCGCAGCGTGTCGGCGATCACGGCGCTGCTGACGCCGCGCTCGGCGGCGCGTTCCAGATCGGGGCGCACCACCACATCCTGGCGTTCGCTGCCGCCGCTGGAGCTGACGTTGTGCAGCTGCGGCAGCTCGCGCAGCGCCTGCTCCAGCGCAGCGGCGGTGGCCAGCAGCGCACGCGTGTCGGTGCTCGACAGCACCAGCTCCATCTTCTCGCCCGAGCTGCCACTGCTGAAGGTGAAGCGGGCGCCCGGCACCTCGGCCAGGCGCGCGCGCAGCTGCGCCTCCACCTGGCGTTGCGCGGCACGCTCGCTGCGTTCCGCCAGCACCACGATCAGGCTGGCGCGGCGCACCTCGCCCGCTTCGACGCCGCCGCCCGCGTAGGCAAACACCCGGCGCACGCCCGGTACATCGGCGATCGCGGCGCGCGCGGCTTCGGCGCGTTCCATCGTCTGTGCCAGGCTGGCGCCGGGCGGCAGTTCCATGCTGATGGTGGTGCTGCCGCGATCGGCCGGCGGGATGAAGCCGGTGGGCAGCAGGGGCAGCAAGGCCAGCGAGAGCGCAAAAAAGCCCAGGCCCGCCGCCAGCGTGCGGCCGCGGTGCGCCAGGCACCAGGCGGCCACGCGCAGATAGCCGCGCATCAGCGGCCCGTCGGCCGGCGCGTGGCCCTGGCCGGGCTTGACCAGCCACACCGCCATCATCGGCGTGATCACGCGCGCCACGCCGAAGGACAGGCTCACCGCCACCACAATGGTCCAGCCGAACTGGGTGAACACCAGGCCCGGCACGCCGCCCATGAAGGCGGTGGGCAGAAACACCACCACCAGGGTGGCGGTGGTGGCCGCGACCGCCAGCGCGATCTCGTTGACGGCGTCCTCGGTGGCCTGGCGCGCCGGCTTGCCGGTCTGCATATGGCGGGCGATGTTCTCCACCTCGACGATGGCGTCGTCCACCAGAATGCCCACCACCACGGCGAGCGCGAGCAGGGTGATGGTGTTGAGCGTGTAGCCGGCCCAGTGCATATAGGCGAAGGCCGGAATGATGGACAGCGGCAGCGCGGTGGCGCCGATCACGGTGGCGCGCCAGTCGCGCAGGAACAGCCAGATCACCAGCACCGCCAGCACCGCCCCTTCGAACAACATGTGCATCGAGCCCTGGTACTGCTCCTCGGTGTGCTCGACCGTGCTGTTCACGCGCAGCATGGTGATGTCCGGATACTGGCCTTGCAGCTCGGCCAGCACGGCGCTGATGCCGGCGGCCACGCGCGTTTCGTCAAAGCCCTTGGTGCGCCAGACCTGGAAGCCCAGGGCGGGGCGGCCGTCCAGGCGCGCGCTCTGCGTTGGCTCGGCCACGTCATCGCTGACGCTGGCCACCTGATCCAGGCGCAACCGGCGCCCATCCGACAGCACCAGGGGCATGGCGCGCAGGTCGTCGGCGCTGGCAGCGGCCGCGAGCGTGCGCACGCCCTGCTCGGCACCACCCAGCTGACCACGGCCGCCCGAAGCGTCGCGCTCCATGCGCGCCAGGGCGCGCGACACCTCGGCAGCGCTGGTGCCCTGGCCCGCCAGGCGCAGCCGATCCAGCACCACCCTCACCTCGCGGCGCACACCGCCCAGGCGGGTGAAGTCCGCCACGCCGGGCACGGACTGGATGGCCTTGGCCAGGCGGTCGTCCACCCACCAGGACAGGGCCTCTTCCGAGCGCTGCGAGCTCGCAATCGCATAGCTCAGCATCGCGCCGCCCGGGCCTATGGTCACCTTGCTGACGCGCGGCGCCTCCAGCTCGGCGGGAAGATCGGAGCGGATGCTGTCCACCGCATCCTTGGTATCGGTGAGCGCCTCGTTGAGATTGCGCTCCAGCGCAAAGCTGGCGGTGATCAGCACCCGGCCGTCGTTGATCTGGGTGCGCAGATGGCGCAGGCCGCGCAGCGTGGCCAGGCTGTTCTCGACCTTGCGCGCGACCTCGGTTTCGAGCTGCGCGGGCGCGGCACCGGGCTGGCGCAGTTCCAGCTTGATGGTCGGCAGATCCAGGTCGGGCAGGTCCTGCACGCCCAGGCGCTGAAAGCCGGCCATGCCGGCCAGCGTCAGCAGCGCGAACAGCAGGATGGATGGGATCGGGTTGCGTATCGACCAGGTGGCGAGATTCATGGCTGCCCTTTCGCGGTGGGCTCGGCGGCCGGCTTGGCCGCGAGCGCGCGCACGCGCTCGCCGTCGCGCAGGAAGCCGGCACCTTGCAGCACCACGCGCTCACCCGCGCGCAGGCCCGCGACGATCTCCACCTCGCCGCCCTGCCGGCGGCCGGTCTGCACCGGCCTTGCGTGGGCGCTCTCGCCCTCCAGCACGAACACCAGCGCGCGGCCGTCGCGCAGCAGCAGCGCCTCGGCGGGCAACACCAGCGCGGGTCGGCCTGGCAGCTCGAACTGCCCGGCGGCCAGCATCGAAGCCTTGGCGCTGCTGCCGGGCTGCAGATCCACATAGACCAGGGCCAGGCGATTGCTGGCCTCCAATGCGCCGGCCAACTGCCTGACCTTGCCCTGCGCCTGCTGCCCGTCGGGCAGTTGCAGGCGCACCGCCATGCCGGGTCGCACGCGCGCCAGTTGTTCGGGATTGAGCTCGGCGCGCCACTCCAGTCGATGCTGGCGGATCAGGCGGAACAGCTCGGTGCCGGCGGCCGGCACCTGGCCCAGCAAGGCCGCGCGGGCCGTGATCAGGCCGTCGTCGGGCGCCAGCACGCGGGTGTCGTCCAGCCTGATGCGCAGCGCCTGCACGCCCGCAGCGGCGGCCTGCTGCTGGGCGCGCGCCAGCGCCAGCTGCGTCTGCAGCGCCTGCAGTTCCTGCTCGCTGACCGAGCCGCCGGCGTGCAGGGCCTGGGCGCGCGCGGCCTCGGCGTCGGCCTGCTGCCGGGTCGCGGTGGCACGGGCCAGTTCGGCCTCGGCGCGCTGCAGTTCGGCCCTCAGGGCACGGTCGTCGAAGCGCGCCAGCAGCGCGCCGCGGCGCACCCGCTCACCCACGGCGGCATGCAAGGCCAGCAGGGCCAGGCCCGACGAAGGGCTGGCCACCACGGCCTCCTGCCAGGCCGCGATCACGCCCTGCGCCTGGATCTGGTCGGGCCAGGATTGCTGCTGCTGCACGATGGTCGCCGTCACGGGCGTCACCGGCGTCCCTGCCGCTGCCGGGGCGGCCGCGGCGCTGCCCTGCACCAGGGCAGCCAGACCGGCGCTCAGCAGGGCCACGGCGGCAGCGCGCAGCGGCCCTTGCAAAGTTGAAAGGTAAGTCATGGCGTCGTATTGGCTAGGGGCTGAGCGGCGGCCTTGACCAGGTCGGTCCAGGCCAGGCGCTGGTCTCGTTGTGCGGCCAGCAGAGCCTGGCTGGCCGCGCGGCGCTGGCGGGCCGCCTCTTCCAGCGCCAGGGCGCTGAGGCGGCCGGCGCGAGCGGCGCCCTCGCTGGCGGCCCAGCTGCGCGCCGCGGCGGCATCGCGCTCCTGCATCAAGGCCAGCCGCTGGCCGGCCGCGGCCTGCTGCGCCAGCGCGCTTTCGACCTCGCGCACGGTCTGGCGCAGCGTCTGCTCCAGCGTGGCGTTGGCGCGCTGCAGTCTCGCCTGGGCGCCGGCCACGCGTGCCTGGTCCGCGCCGCCGTCCAGCAGGGGCAGCTTGAGCTGGGCGCCCAGGCTCCAGGGCTGCTGTTCGCTGCCCTGCCCCAGCACGCGCAACCATTGGTGGCTGAGCAGGCCGGCCAGGCTCAGGCTGGGCAGGCGCGCGGCCCGGCTGGACGCGAGCTCATGCTGTGCGGCATCGGCAGCGGCCATGGCGGCGCGCAGCTGCGGGTGCTGCAGCAGCAAGGTCGCTGGCAGGGCCAGCGGCAGGGTCGGCGCAGCGGCACGCGCCGCGGTGTCGGCGTCGAGCAGCGCGTGCAGGTCGGGGCCGTCCAGGCCGCTGAGCGCGCGCAGGCCCTGGCGCCAGACGCGGCACTGCGCCTGCGTCTGCCGCCACAAGGCCAGCGCATCGGCGGCGGCGGCGCGGGCGCGCTGCCATTGCTGTTCGGCAATGGCGCCCAGCTGCAGGCGCTGCTGGTCCATCGCCGCGCTGCGCTGCCATCCCTCGGCATCGGCGCGCTGCAGCTCGGCAGCCGCGCGGCAATGGCGCTCGCGCTCAAGCAGTGTGGCCAGCTCGGTTTGTGCCAGCAGGCGCGCCAGCGCCAGCTCGGCCTGGCGCTGCTGCACGCGCTGCTGCGCCGCGGCCTGCGCCTGGGCCTGGCGGCCCCAGAGGTCGATCTCCCAGCCCAGCTGCAGGCTGGGGCCGGCGCGGCTGACCAGTTGCGGCACGCCGTTCTGCTCCAGCCCGCGCTGTGCGGCCGCAAGCGCCTGCAGCTGCGGCTGGCCCTGTGCCTGCTGCGTGCCCAGCTGCGCCCGCGCCTCGGCCAGCGAGGCCATCGCCTGCTCGACGCTGCCGAAGCGCGCCGTCGCGAGCAGCCGCTCCAGCACCGCATCGTGCAGCGCGGCCCACCAGTCGCCGGCAGGCGGCCCGGCGCTTGGCTCGGCGGCCGGCTGCTCATCTGACTGCTCTTGCCATTGCGTCGCCATGGCAGGCAGGCTGCTTGTGTGCGGCGCCGCCATGTCTGCACAGGCGCCGAGGCTGAGGACGCTCGCCAGCACCAGCAGCCGCCAGGCGCGCCGGGCCGCTCTCATGCCGGACCCGCCGGGTTCAAGAGCCCGCGCAGGTAGAGCGGGAATACCCGCTGGGCCTGCTTGCGCAGATCCGCCACCCGGCCGGACATCAGCGATTGCATCACCAGGCCCTGGATGCAGCCGATGAACAGCGTGGCGGCGGCTTCCTGGTCGAGATCCGGGTCGAACGCGCCCCTCAGCTGCCCATCGGCCAGCACCCGCATCAGCCGCGCCCGGTAGCCCTGCATCAGCGTCTGCACCATGCGCCTGGCCGTGCTGTCGCCCTGGCGCTGCAGCTCGCCGAACAACAACCTGGGGGCACCCGGGTGCTTGGACACAAAGGCGATATGCACCATGAACACCGCCTCCAGCGCCGCAGCCGGGCCGTGCGCGGCGGCCAGGGCCTCGTCCACCCGCGCCAGCAGCCGCTCGCTGACCCAGCCGACCACGGCCTGCAGGATGGCGTCCTTGCTGCTGAAGTGGCGGAACAAGGCGCCCTGCGTCACGCCCATGCGCGCGGCGATGGCGGCGGTGGTGATGTCGTTCGGGTTCTGTTCGGCCGCCAGTTCGATCACGGTCTCGACCGTCAGTTCGCGGCGCTCCTCGGCAGGGAGGATGCTGCCGCCGGCAGCGGGCTTGGGAGGCATGTTGGAAGTCCGTCTGGCAAGTAATTGATTACTATCTTGCCAGCGACTCCGCAAACCCTGCAAGTCGAAGGGCTATGCGGCTGGACCCATCGCCTGGAAGAAGCTCTCAGGCATCTGCACCGCCGTGACCTCGCCGCGCGCCGTCACCACGCCCTCGGCCAGCACCCAGGACTCGACGATCACCTTGCGGCCCTGGATGGCCTTGACGCGGCCGCGTATCTCCAGCGGGCCGGCGATCGACGTGGGCTTGAGGTAGTCCACATGCAGCGAGCCGGTGACGAAACGGAAGGCCGGCAGCGTGTCCATCTCGCGCCCTTCGGCCCGGTACATGGCGGCAGCCGCCGTGCCTGTGCTGTGACAGTCGATCAGCGAGGCGATCAGGCCACCATAGACGTAACCCGGCACCGCGGTGTGGAAGGGCTCGGGCTGGTAGCGGGTGACGCTCTCCTCGCCATCCCAATGCGTCTTGATCTGGTGGCCATGGCCGTTGAGCCGCCCGCAGCCGTAGCAATGCGCGACGTTGTCGGGGTAGTTGTCCTGAAAAGCGCTTTTTCTCTCACTCATGGGTTTGCTCCGGCGTTCTGGTGGGTGTCGGGATGGCGTGCGCGCCAGGCCCGCAAGGCCTGGCGGTAGGCGTCCATCGCCAGCTCATGCAGTTCGAAGATACAGGGCTCGCAGCCATTGCCGCAGCAGGCCTCGAGGTCCGGCTGCGGCGGTGGCGTGGGCATGGGGTCGGGTGCGGCGTCGCTCATGTCAGGGCGCGCCGCGCTGCACCCGCGAGCCCATCTCGGTGATGCCGCGCCGGCCGTCGGCCAGCGGCGCTGTGGCCAGGCCCAGCTCCTGGAAGCGCTGCTGCATGGCCTCGCTGACGACGCGGCCGCCGAACACCTGCGGGATGAACCAGAGGTCGGCAACCTCGGCCGGGGTGAGCTGGGCGCGGATTTCGGATGCGGTCTTGGCGGTCATGGCACGGACTTTAGCGCCACGAGCACCTCCGCTCGGCGCGCGGAACCGCCAAACCACTGTCGGAAATCCTTACACTGGCCCGCATCGCGCCTCGGCAAAGTTCGGAAATATGTTGCCAGGCAAACACTTGCAAGCGCTGGCGCGATTCCTGCATACGTATCGGCCAGAAGGTCCATACGGCGTTGATTTGTCAAGGCCTGGATCGCCGGGCTCCATGCCCAAGAGTTCACTTTGGGAGCATCGATGATGTTCATCACGAACGCCAAGACGCACGCAGCAGTCCCGTTCGGGCTTGCGGTCATGTTGACACTCGCACCAGCCGTCGCGCTGGCCCTGCCGACGATCAACCTGACCAATGCCGACTACAACGGCACCGCTTGGTCCACCACGGGGACGATCACCAACAGCTTCGGCACCGTCACCTTCCAGCGCGACACCACCCAACCGGCCGGAACCGGCGTCTTCAACCCCTTCCTGAGGCTGGATGTGAAGGGCAATCTGGGTGAAGAACAGGGCTACAACACCAGCGCCACCATCACCACAGGCAGCGGCAACAACCAGACCACCCGCAAGGTTCTCGACAATATGTCGCCGGTGAACTGGACGCACGATGTGCTGATCAGTTCGCTCCAGTTGACCGCGGATGGGCTCAACTACCAGTTCAAGCTGGATATCAACGAGCCCGGCAGCGACAAGGCGTCCCTGCTCTCGCTGGACGGCTTGAAGCTCTACTCGACGTCGCTCCCCAGCCAGAGCGGCGAGGCCTTGACCAACAAGGGCGATATCGTCGACGGTGTCGGCGGCATCGTCGGCACCAAGCTGTGGGATATGGATGCGGCCGCCAACAACGGCAACGGCACCGTGGACCGCTCCGTGTTGCTCGATGCAACGACCTCCGGTGGACCTGGCAGCGGCGTGGCCGACATGCTGATGCTGGTGGACCGCAAGATCATCGATCAGCGCGTCAGCCAAGGCGAGCAGTACCTGGTGCTGTGGTCGCGGTTTGGACTGGATCAGGGCGCGAAGGCGAATACGGCGCTGACCACCGCCGACGCCGGCTTCGAGGAATGGTCCTTCAGCGCCAAGTCCGGCACCGTCATCAACCCGCCCCCACCGCCGCCCGGCGTGCCCGCACCGGGCACGATCTCGCTGGCCATGTTGGCGCTGATCGTGCTAGGGCGGCAGTACCGCACGCGCAGGAATCCGGTCAGCGCCGCCTGACCCTGGCAGCCATCTCGACAGACCCCGCCGCGCGGGGTCTGCTTCTTTTGTGCCGCAGCTTCTGCTGTCGATGCGACGGCTGAGGCTATCATTTGCCGGGTCAGGAAAGCGGGCGCAGCGCAGCCCCTTGTCTGCCGTTCCATCCATCAACCCAGGCCTGGCGACATGCGCTCTCGAATGAGTTGCCTCACCCCCGCGCCGCGCAGCATGCGGTGGAACGCGTTTCTGCTTGCCGTTTGCTGCGGCAGCATCGCCCTGAGCGGCTGCGACAAAAGCCCCGCGCCGGCCAAGGCACCGGCCGAAAAGGTCTCAGCCGACAAGCTTCGCTTCAACACCAAGCTCATCGAGCTCAAGAACCGGCTGCAAAAAGACCCCTACTCGGCTGACGCGCGCTTCGGCATCGGTCTGCTGCTGATCCAGCAGGCCGACCTGCGCGGAGGTGAACGCGAGCTCAGCACCGCGCTGGAGCTCGGCATGGACCCGAACGTGGTGCTTCCGCCGCTGGCGCGGGTCTGGAACCAGCTCGGGCGTGCTAAGGATCTGATTGCGGCGCATGCCAATACCCAGCTAAGCCAGGCCGGCGCATCGGCCGAACTGAAGGCGGCGCTGGCCTCCGCATACGCCAGTACGGGAGACAGCGCCAAGGCGCGCGCCATGGCCGCGGCGGCCCTGAAAGACGACCCAAAGTCGGCACGCGCACGCGCCCTGCAGGCCCAGATCGCCCTGGCAGACAAGCGCGTCGTCGATGCCACGCGCATCGTCGAGGAAACCCTGGCCATCCACCCCGATGCGGCCGAACTCTGGGAGCTGAAGGCCGACATCCTGCTGCTGGTCAAGAATGACGCACAGGCCGCCACCGTCGCCTATGACAAGGCCCTGAGCGTCGAGCCCTGGAACCTGCCCGTCCATTCCAAGCTGGTCAGCATGGCCATCGCCGCCAACGATCTGGCAACGGCGCAGGCACGCCTGGCCAAACTGACCGAGCTGGCACCGGGCTCGCTCCCGGTCCGATACCTCAGCGCACGCCTGGCGCATGCGCGGGGCGATCTGAATGCCGCTCAGGACCAGATCAAGATCGCCCTGTCCGAACACCCCAAGGACCTGCGCAGCCTGCTGTTCTCCGCAGAGTTGGACTTGCAGGCAGGCTCGTTGCGCTCTGCCGAGGAATCGCTCTCGAATGCCCTGGTCATCGCTCCGCGGCTGGCGCGCACCCGGCACCTGGCGGCACAGGTATATCTGAGGCTGGGCGCCCCCGCGAAGGCGCAACTCATCCTCGAGCCGCTGTTGCGCTATGACAGCAGCGATGCCGTCGCGCTCGGACTGTCGGCCGAGGCCGCGCTGCAGTCGGGTCTCACGCATGTGGCCACCCAGCTCTTTGAGCGCGCCGCCGCCGCCGATCCTGGCAATCCGCGCTACCGCGCCACCCTGGCCATGGCCCGGATTGCCAAGGGCGAGGCCGAAGCCGGCTTCGGCGAGTTGGAATCGGCCGCGGCGATCGACCCAAGCACCTATTCCGACATGGCCCTGCTGTCGGCGCGCCTGCGCGCGGGCAACGTGAAGCAGGCATCCATCGTTGCCGAACGCATTGCGAGCAAGCAGCCCAGGCGCGCCCTGCCGCAATGGACGCTGGGACAGCTCAAGCGCGGCGCCGGCAAGCTCGACGAGGCGCGCGCGCACTACGAGCGCGCGCTGCAACTCGAAAAGGCCTTTGTGCCGGCCGCCGTTGCACTGGCCGAAATGGACCTGGATGCCCAGGACGCCGTCAAGGCGCGGCAGCGCTTCGAAGGCGTGCTGGCGCAGAGCCCCAACAATCTGGACGCCTTGCTGGCCCTGGCCGAAATCCAGCACCGCAGCGGCGGCGCGAGCAAGAGCGTGACGGCCCAGCTGGAAAATGCCGTGCGACTGCACCCGGGGCAAGCGCGTGCCCGCCTTGCCCTGATCGATCATCTGATTCGGTCGGGTGAGGGCGAACCCGCCATGGTCGCGGCGCAAAGCGCGGCGGTGGACTTTCCCTACGATTTGAAGATGGTCGATGCGCTGGGTCGCGCCCAGCTCGCGGCAGGGCAGACCGCGCAAGCGCTGGCAACCATTCGCCAGCTGGTGACCGCGCTGCCGCGCGCGCCGGAGCCACTGCTGCGCATGGCCGACATCTATGTCCGGCGTGGCGAACCGGACGCGGCGATCAGCTCGCTCAAGGATGCGCTCAGGCTGGAACCCACGCTGCTCGCGGCGCGCGTCAAGCTGACGGAGATCGCTACGGCCAAGCAGGATTGGCGCGAGGCCTTGCGCGCGGCACGCGAGGTCCAGGAGCGTTTCCCCAAGGATGCCCGCGGCTTTCACCTGGAGGGTCTGGTATACGCCGCGCAAAAGAAGTGGGAGCAGGCGCTCGGCGCGTTCCGCAATGCCCAGCGACTGGCGGAGTCTTCCGAGCTAACACTGCAGATACACACCGCCCTGCGCGCCAGCGGCAAGAGCGAGGAGGCCAAGCGCCTGGTCAGCGACTGGTTGGCCAAGCACCCACGCGACCCCTACTTCATCGGCTATCTGGGCGAGCTGGCCCTGCTGAACCGGGAGTTCGCGGTGGCGGAAGAGCATTTCGGCGCCATCCTGAAAATCGATCCTCGCAATGTGAACGCGATGAACAACCTGGCCTGGGCGCTGATCGAGCAGTCCAAGCCTGGCGCGGTGGCATTGGCGCGCCAGGCCATCGCCCTGCAGCCGGCGCGCATCGACGTGCAGGACACGCTGTCGATGGCCTTGGCGAGTGAAAACCAGCTCGGCGCCGCCCTGCAGAACCAGAAGAAGCTGGTCGCCAAGGCGCCCGACACCCCCGATCTGCGCCTCAACCTGGCTCGCCTGGCCATCAGGTCCAAGGACTTCGCGCTCGCCCGGGCGCAGCTGGACAGGCTGTCGGCGCTCGGCAAGTCCTACCCGGCACAGGCAGAGGTCTGGAAACTCAGGCAGCAACTGCCCTGAGTTCGGAGCTCAGGCCGACGCTGCGCCGCGCATGGCCACAGCGTCCGCAGAATGAAACCCGCTGTACCTCTGGCTGCCCATAATGCGCGCCAACACCGAGGAACAGACAGCATGCCCGAACTGAACGAACGCAGCAGCATCACCCCCGCCTTGCTGCTGGCGCGGCTGGAGGCCATTGCCGCTGCGCTGCGCGACAGCGGCGCGGCGCTGGGCCTGCTGGGCCTGGGCTCGGTGGGGCTGGAGCGCGGCCGCCTGGATGCCTATTCGGACCTGGACTTCTTCGCCATCGTCGCGCCCGGCCACAAGGCGCGCTATATCGAGCGGCTCGACTGGCTGGCCGCGGCCCATCCGCTGGCCTGGCATTTCCAGAACACCGCGGACGGCCACAAGGCCTTGATGGCCGACGGGGTGTTCTGCGAATTCGCGGTGTTCGAAGCGCATGAGCTGGCGCATATCCCCTACGCCAGCGGGCAATGGGTCTGGCGCAGCGAAGCGCTCGACCCCGCGTTGGCGCATCCGAGCCTGCCCATGCCCGCCGCGCGCCTGCCGGACGAACGCTGGATCGTTGGCGAGGCGCTTAGCTGCCTGTTCGTCGGCCTGCAGCGCTGGCAGCGCGGGGAAAAACTCTCGGCCGCACGCTTTGTGCAAGGCCACGCGCTCGACCGGCTGATCGAGCTCGATGCCTTGCGTGCCCAAACCAACGGGCATGCAGACCTCGACGTGCCGGCCGACCCCTTCAACCGCGAGCGCCGGCTGGAGCGCCGCCAGCCCGGGCTGGCGCAGGAGCTGCCCGCACTGATGCCAGGTTATGCCGCCACGCCGGCGGCGGCCATCGCGCTGCTGGCCGCGCTGGAGCGGCGCGGCGCGCTGCTGGACGCCTGCATCAAGGCGCAAATCCTGGCGCTGGCGGCAGCCTAATGGGCCGGCACAGGGCCGGCACAGGGCCGGCGTTCCAAGGCCTGCAGCCTTTCATTCAAGAATTGGCACGGTCCCCGCCACACAAGCCGGGGCCACAAGCACCATGACAAGGACATGGGGATGGCTCTCGGCCTCCAAGTCGCGAAAACCAAGCGAGCGATAGACGGCAATTGCCGGCAAATTGTCGCTGCGCACACGCAAATAGACCTCACGGTCGGTGGCAAGCGCCAAAGCCTTGGCGAGCAACAGCGCGCACAGCTGTTTTCCGTGGCCTCTGCCGCGCAGGCCAGGATCAATCAGGATGCGAACCAGATTGCTTCTCCCATTGGGGGACTGCCAAATCTGCCCAAAGCCAATGACCGGGGCATCCTCGCCCTCGCTCATGGCAAAGCTGCTATGCCCGGGCAGGCCGAGGATGTCCGAAAACTCCTCGCTGCGCAGCACACTGCCCTTTCTCAGCCCCGACCATTGCTCGGCAATGGCCCATGCGCATACGCAACCGTATTCATCCGGGGTCAGCGCGCGAAGTGACGCCAACTTGTGCCCTGCTGCTGGGTAGGGGCGGATATGCATGCGGTGCTCGGCCGTATCTGAGGTTCGGGGCATAGAAATGGTCTGGCAAGCGCTCAGATCTTCTCAAGACCAGTCTCGCCGCCAAAGCGCGGCAGCGCGTCACCGATCTCGTGCCAGGCCGCCCGGTGGTCCGCAAAATAGTGCGCCGTCGGCGCAGCGCCCAGTTCACCCTGGAACAGGCCGGCAGGCACGCCCAGGATGCCGGGCATGCGCCGGTCTTCGGTGCAGACATGGCTGCCACAGTGCCGGCAGAAGTGACGGCGCCCGTTGGGCGTGGGCTCGAACTGGGCCAGGTTCTCGCGACCATCAAGCACCACATCCTCGCGCGCCAGGCTCACCCAGGTCGTGAAGGCCGCGCCGCTGAGCCGGCGGCATTGGCCGCAGTGGCAATGAATCACACCCTTGGGCGGCGAGGCGCTGCGCAGGCTCACCGCGCCGCAATAGCAAGCGCCCGCGCAGGCCGCCGGCGCCTCCAAGGCATAGCGCAGCTCGGTGCAGGGCTCGCCCTTGAACAGGGTCTGCTCGCTGGCGAGCAAGCGCATCCCCAGGCGTTCCAGCAGCCGCATGGATGCGTGGTTGCGCGCATCGGTGATGCCGACGACGCGCCGCAGCCCGGCACGCTTGAACAGCTGCGCGATCAGGGCCCGCAAGGCTTCGCCGGCCAGGCCCTGGCCCTGCGCCTCGCGGCTCAGGGTGAAGCCGATCTCGGCCTCGCCGCCGGCATGCAGGCACAGGCCGATATCACCCAGCAGACCGTCGTCGGCACGCCGCGCAATCGCGATCTGCAGCCAGGCACCCTCCACCCAAGCCGGCGCCACCGCCATCTCCGCGATGAAGGCCCGGGCCTGCTCGGTGCTCATCGCGCTCCAGCCCTGGTAGCGCGCCAGCTCGGGGTCGGCGCGGTAGCCGCTGAAGCGGGCCAGATCGGCGGGCTGCAGGCGGCGCAGGCGCAGGCGTTCGGTATCGATGGGCAGGAATTCAGCCATGCCGCTCACTGTTCCTTCCTGACCCGCGCGGCTTCGCGCTCCACCGCACGCACCCGCTCCATGCAGGCGCGGTAGGCGCCGCTGTCGGCGAGCTGCTGACAGGCGTCTTTTTCACGGCCGATCTTGTTGTCGTAGGCAATCTCTCCCACGGCGCTGCAGCCCGACAGGGCCAGCAGGATCAGGGCGGCGATGATGGTTTGTGCTTGTGTCATGAGTTGCGGGCGCTGGCGGCAGGAGGCCACAAGATAGCAGCTGACGCCGCCTGGGCCCGTTCGTCACGCGCGCCAGCCCCGGCTTCGGTCATGCCGGCTGGGCGTCCTGGATGCGCCGCATCGGCGTGCAGGCCAGGCCCAGGGCCACGATCAGCAGCAGGGCCAGGCCGCTGGCGCTGAACAGCGCCGCCAGGCCCAGCAGTTGGAGCGCCGCGCCGGCCGCCGCCGCGGCCAGCGGCGTGATGCCCATGAAGATGAACATGAACAGGCTCATGGCGCGGCCCAGCATGGCCGGCGGGATGCGCTGCTGCATCCAGCTGTAGACGGCCACCTGCACGAAGCCGCCCATGGCGCCCAGCGGCAGCAGCAGGGCCAGGCCTTGCCAGGTGGCGTGGATATGGCCAAAGGGCAGAAAGGCCAGGCCCGCCAGGGCGTCGATCGCCAGCACCGTGCCGCCCAGCGTGCCCAGGCGTTTGCCCTTGAACAGGCCCGAGAGCGCCATGCCCAGCAGCGCGCCCGCGCCATGGCCGGCCAGCAGCAGGCCCAGCGAGCCGGCGCCGCCGGCCAACTGCGTCTGCGCCAGCACCGGCAGGGCCACTTGGATGGGGCCGCCCACGAAGAAGCCGATGGCGGCAAAGTACAGGCACAGGGTGCGCAGTTCGACGTCGCGCCAGCAAAAGCGCAGCGCCTCGGCAATCGCCGCCAGCACCGAGCCGGTGCCAGGTCTTGCCTGGGCCTGCAGCCTCACCTGGGCCAGCGTCCAGGCCGAGATGACAAAGCTCAGCGCATCGAAGCCGAAGGCCAGCGCCAGGCCGCGTGCATCCTTGATGTGCTGCTGCGCGCCCGGCTCGGCCAGCAGCATGATCAAGCCACCGGCCAGTGCCGGCCCCAGCAGCACGCTCAGCTGGCGCAGCGCCATCAGCGTGCCGTTGGCGGCCTGCAAGGCCTCGGCCGGCAGGGCCTGGGGCAGGATGGAGCTGCCGGCCGGATAGCTGAAGGCGGTGGCCAAGCCTATGCCCAGCGCCAGGCCATAGACCATCCACAGCTGCAGCGTGGCGCTCCACACCAGCAGGGCCAGCAGGCCCACCAGGGCGCCGTTGATCAGCTTGGTGAGCAGCAGCACGCGCTGCGGCGAGTAGCGGTCGACGATGGCGCCGCCCACCAGGATGAAGACGGCACGCGGCACGCCCATCACCGCCAGCACCGTGCCCAGCACCAGGGCGTCGCCGCTGAGCTGCAGCACCAGCCAGGGCAAGGCGATGAGGGTGAACTGATCGCCCAGCATGGAGAGCAGGCCGCCGCCCAGCAGCCAGCGGAAGTTGGCGTTGGCAAAGAGCTTGTGTCGGGTCGTTGTCATGGGTTCTTCTCGTCTTGCGAGGCGATGGCCTGGCGCAGATAGGCAATCATTGCCGGCGTGACGCCGGTCTCGCGCTGCAGGCCTGCTTCCTTTTCATACATGGCCTGCACCTTGGCCCGGAGTTGGCCCTGCTCGCCGACGAACTGCTGGGCCAGCGCGCGCCAGCGCAGTGCCAGGTCCAGCACCGCCGGGCTCGCGGCGGGTACGCCGGCGTCCATGCTGGCCTGCACCTCGCGGATCAAGTTGTGCCAGGCCAGCTCAATATCGCGCACCCTTGCCTCGCCCATCGCGGCGCGGCGCTTGGACAGCGCCTGCAGCTCTTGCTCGCTGAAGTACTGCTCGAACAGCCGCATCAGGCTCATCACCGTGAGCAGGTGTTCGCTGAGCCCGCCCTCGCCCTGCTCGCTCGCATGCGCCCGCGCCGCCACCGTCTTGAGCGCCTTGAGCAGGCGCTGCTGGCGCTGCAGCTGCAGCTCCACCTCGGCGATCTGGCGCTCCAGCACCTCGCGCAGCGGCGGGTTCTCCTGCTGCAGCAGCGCTGCGATGTCCTTGAGCGCCAGGCCCGAATGCCGCAGCGCCAGCACGCGGTGCAGGCGCTGCACATCGGCCTCGTTGTAGAGCCGGTAGCCGGCCTCGCTGCGCCCCGAGGGCAGCAGCAGGCCGAGCTTTTCATAGTGATGCAGGGCGCGCACGGTGAGCCCGGCACGCTTGGCGAGTTCGCCGACGGTGTATTCCATGGCTCGCATCATCGAGCCTCACGTTGGGTGAGGGTCAAGCACCTTGTTGTCGTACCGGGCTTGAGGCACCATGGCCCCGTCACCCTGGGTGAGGCCATGAAGGGGGTCAGGTCATGCTGCTGGCTGAACTGTTTGCGGGCGCGGGCACCGGCCTGCTGCTGGGACTCTTGCTGGGGCTGTCGGCCTCGCCGGTGGTGGGCGTGGTGGTGGGCGCGCTGGCCGCCCTGCTGGCCTCGTTGATCGGCCTGCGCCTGCCGGGCAAGGCAGACGCCGCCACCGAAGCCCCCGGCCCGGCACAGCGCAGGGCCAGCCATTGGCGCGCGGCGGTGTTCAGCCTGCTGTGCATCGTTGGACTGCTGAGCGGCCTCTATGTGCGCACCCACGACCTGCTCTCGCCGGCGCCGCGCAGCCTGCGGGCGCAGGTGGACGAACTCACCGCGCTGGGCTTCAGCGCCGCCGAGGCGCGCCGCATCGTGGTGCTGCACAAGCTGGACGACAGCCCCGTGCCCGCGCCCGCGTCGGCGTCCAACGCCATGCCCGGCAAGAGCCTGCTGTTCGCCGCCCAAGCCGAACGCTGCGAGCGCCTCAACCCCGAGCGTTTCAAGGACCTGGCCGCCACCGTGGCCGCCTACCGCGCGATGGACGAGCCCGCGCTGGCGCGCGTGGCCCAGGCCATCAGCAACCAGGCCGGCGACGAGGCCGCACGCATGGACCTGCTCAAGGCGGTGCTGGAGGCGGTGTGCGCCAAGCCCTGAAGATCCTGAATGCCCTGCTGGCGCTGGCTGGCCTGTCGTCGGCTTGGGGGCCGGCCAGCGCCCAGGGCAGCGAGGCGCTGGCGCGCGCCGCCGAATCCATCGTCAAGATCGAGGCCGACGCGCAGGCCGCCAGCGGCTTCATCTGGCAGGACGGCCAGCATGCGGTGACGGCCCTGCATGTGGTGGATGGCAAACAGCGCATCAGCGCGCATTACGTGGGCCCGGATGGCCGCATCCAGGCCAGCACGGCGGCCCTGGTGGAGCGCGTGCTCAAGGAGGCCGACCTGGTGCTGCTGCGCCTGCAGAACCCGCAGCCACGCAAGCCGCTCGCGCTCAGCCCCAAGGCGGCGGCGGTGCGGCAGCCGCTCGATGCCCTGGGATTTCCGCTCAATATCGCCGGCTACAGCAATACCGAGCTCAGGCTGCGCTTTGGCGGCACCCAGCTGCGCAGCATCCTGCCGCCCAAATTGCTGGCCCAGTTCACCGACTATCCCAGCATCAGCGGCGAGATCCTCAATCTGGAGGGCAATCTGGTGCCCGGCCTCTCGGGCGCGCCGCTGCTCGATGCGCAGGGCCTCTTGGTGGGCATCGCGGACGGTGGCCTGGAGGACGGGGCGGTGGGCATCTGCTGGGGCATCCCGGCCGCGCAATTGCAGCGTTTGGCGCAGTCCAGCGTGACCCGCACGCCGGGTGCTGCGCGCGTGGCGGCGCTGTTCTCGGCCGACTCGCAGGCGAGCGTCGCGCCCACCCAGCGCATGGGCGAGTTCGGCCTGACCAAGCTGCGCAGCCGCAGCTACGCGCAGCTGGCCGGCAGCGCCGACGATCAGCTGGGGCTGGCACAACTGAGCCAGTTGTTCCAGATGTTCAAGCCCAACCAGTTCCGCTACGACGTCTACCAGGAGCAGCGCACCGGCGCGACCGTGGTGCTGCCCGAGGGCGCGCGCCTGAGCGCCCAGGGCGACTGGATCAGCGTCGACACCGGCGACGCGCGCATGAGCATGCGCCTGCAGCTCAAGGCCTTGCAGCAGCCGGCCGAGGCCCAGCTGCTGGCAAGCGAATTCGAGCTCGCGCTGACGCAGCCGGGGCCGGGCGTGCAGCTGCTGAACGATCCGCAATGGAGCTATCTGCAGCCGATGACGCGCTACGGCGTGACCGTGCACCGCAAGGCCATCTTCCGCAATCTGCTGTTCAACGGCATGCCCATGCCACAGCAGTACTTCTTCGAGACCCTGGCCACCAACGGCCGCAGCCTGCTGGCGGTGGCGGCGGTGAACATGGACAGCAGCATGCCCACCGCCAACTTCGAAATGGCCTGCGCCCAGGGCCTGCGCGACGGCCGCTGCCCGCTGCTGATGCGCCAGCGGGCGCTGTGGGCCCAGATGGTGCTGGGCGTGCAGTTCTCCAGCTTCCCGCAGGCGCAGTTCTGATGACGCAGGCGCCCGCTCAGGGCAGGTTCAGCAACCAGGCGCCCAGGCCGTGGGTGGCCACATACAGCTTGCGTGCCGCCGGGATGATGGTGAGGCCGGCCACTTCCACGTTAGGCATGCCAGGCGCAGCGGCGGTCCAGCTGCTGCTGCCGGCGGCGAGGCGGAAGACGCCGAAATCGCTGGCGATGTAGAGGTCGCCGTTGAGATCGTCGCGCGCCACATCGGTGACCGGGATGTCGCCCAGGTCATGGCTGCGGTCCACCCAGCTGGCCGTGCCGGCCACCGGGTTGTAAGTGACCTCGAACACATGGCCCGGCGTGGCCGGCGTCGAAGCGCTGAAGCCGCTGTAGGAAATGCAGGCCCGATTCGGGTTGGCCGGATCGATGTGGATGCCGCTGACGAAGCGGTTCGGGTCATTCGCTGCCAGCGCGTCCAGGCGCGTCCAGGCGACCGCGCCGGCCGGTTCGGCGTCGACGTTCTTGGAGATGAAGACCCGCCCGGTGGTGGTGGCCGCCCAGGCAGTCGAGCTGTCGGAGGCGGTGCGCTCCACCGCCGCCATCGCCCCGCCGGCACGGTCGCCGCGTGCCGGCGAATTGAGGCTGGGCGCCGCGATGGGCTGCCAGTCGCCGCACTGCACCGCAAAGTCGCCGCGCCACTCATTGCAATGGCCACGGAACTCGGCCAGCGTCATGGTGCCCATGCCCCAGGTCTTGGTGCGCCAGACATTGGCCGCGCCGGCAAACATGGTCTTGCTGACCTTGGGGTCGGAGATGATGGGCACGTAGAACTGGCCGCCGGTGCCGTAGATCGGATCGCCGATCCAGTTCCAGTCGCCCATCTCGCCGCCGCTGAAGTTCACGTCGGGCGAGGCGTCGTAGAAGGTGTGGAAGCGGAACTGCGGGTCGGCCACATCGAAGCCCGACTGCCCGCCATCGCCGATCATGGTGTTGATCCAGCGCACCGGGTTGCCGCTCGATTGCCAGGTGCCGTTGTCCTGCGTGCCGCCCTGCACGATGTTGACGTTGTGCGGGCTCACCGACAGGCTCTGGAACTGCAAGGTGGACAGGCCCTTGTTCATGCTCTCCAGCTTGGAGGGCACGCGCGACAGCAGCTGCTTGCAGCGCGCCAGGCTTGCGCCACCCAGGCCGCGCGCATCGCACCATACCGACACGTCGGCGAACAGGCCGCTGGAGCGCACGATGCCGCCGTCCGAGGCCTCGAAGAAGCGGTAGGGGTTGCCGGGCTGCACCACCAGGTAATGCTGGTCGGGGTGCAGGCCGTTGGGGTTGACGGGGTCGCTGCCGTCCATGGTCATGTCGGTGAAGGACACGCCGCCATCGGTCGACAGCACCACGCCACGGCCGTTGGAGATGCCGCCGGTTTCGCCATAGGCATAGGAGCCGCCCAGGTAGACGATGTCCGGATAGCCCGCCGGCGAGACCACGAAGTTGTCGTACCAGCATTGGCCGCTGCAGAAGTTGTAGGAGCCATAGCCGGGGTTGGCGGGGTTGTTGCTTGTCATGTCGCTGAACACCGGCGCGGCGCTGCGCGCGTCGTCGCTGCGGAACAGGCGGGCGTAGGGTGCGCCGACATTGCCCTCGGCCACGTACAGGCGGGTGTTGCCGTTGGCCAACCGGTTCACCGCCAGCATCGGCCGTGTGGTGTTCTGCGCCGCATTCAAGGAGGGCTTGATCTGCACCCAGCTGGCACCGCCATCGCTGGAGCGCCACACGCCGCGGCCGAAGGAGGCCGCATAGACGGTGTTTGGATCCACCGGATCCAGCTCGACCTGGCGCACGCCGCGCGGCGAGCAGACAGTGCCATTGCCCGCCTGGGCGGGCAGCGGGATGGCCGGGCAATCGGCCGCAGATGCCGAGCCGTTGTGCAGATAGGTCCAGCTGGCACCGCCGTCGCTCGACTTGTACAGCCCCCATTGCGGTGCGCCGGGCACCAGGGTCACCACGCCGCCGGTGGCCACCGAGGAGGCACCGCGGCCGGCGCGCACCGAGGCGGCGTAGATGGTCAACGGGTCACCCGGCTTGACGGCGATCGAGCCGACCGCGCGCGCGTTGAAGGACGAAGCGCCCAGCGGGCCGGTCCAGCTGTCGCCACCGTCGGTGGACTTGTAGATGCCCACCCCGGCGATGCAGCCGCTGCCGCAGCCGTTCGCCTCACCGGTGCCCACCCACAAGGTGTTGCCGCTGGCGTCGTTCGGGTCCAGCGTGATCGAGCCGACCGCGTTGATGCCGAAGGGGCCGCTCAGGTATTGCCAATGCGGCTGGCCGTCCAGCGCATTCTTGGTGCGCCAGATGCCGCCGCCCGCGGGGGCTGCCCAGAGCCGGCATTGGCCCTGGCTGCAGTTCGGATCGATGGCCAGCGCCACCGTGCGGCCGGCGGCCACATAGTCGGTCGGGATATAGCTGAGCGAGGAACGGTAGGGCGAGCGCGGGAACAAGGCCTCCTGCGGGCCCACGCTCACGAACATGCCGGGCCGTCCCTTGCCGCTCGGGAAGTTGCGCCCCGCCAGCGCCTTGGCAGCATTGCGCGCCGCCTCGATGCGGGCGAGCGGGATGTCGTCGTCGGGATAGGCGCGCTGCAAGAAGCCGGCATCACCGGCGGCGGCCGGACCTTCGGTGGAACTGGGGGGCAGCGCCTGCTTGAGCTTGACCAGGTGTTCGCGCAGGCCGCCGGGCTTGCCGCCCTTGGGCTTGCCGAGCTTGGCGGCCTCGGCCTTGCCGGCCTGCACCGCCTCGTCGAACCTGGCGGGCTCGGCCTTGGACTCGTTGGACGGCTCGGACGCCGGGGCTGCGTGACCTAGGCCTGTCAGCACCAGGGCGCTCAGGGCTGCGAGAGTGTGAATGCGCTTCATCTGCATGTCTCCTTGCTGCACCGCGAACCGCGCGATGAGACGCCTGCGCCGGCAAGGTGTCAAACAGCAACTGAAGCCAAAACAGGTTTCACGCGCCGAGCGCGCCGGCTCAGCGCCGGAACGCCGCCTCGATCTCTTCCAGCGTCTTGCCCTTGGTCTCGGGCAGCAGGAAGGCGGCGGTGAGGAAGTACACCAGGGTGCAGCCGGCCCAGAAATAGAACATCGCCGCATAGCCATGCTGGCCCACGGTGGGCAGGAACACGGCGGCGATCACGGTGGAGACGAACTGGTTGATGAGCAGCGCGATGCTCATGCCGTTGGAGCGTATGCGCGTGGGCATCAGCTCGGAAAGCGCCAGCCACACGCACACGCCCGGGCCGACGGCGAAGAAGGCCACGAAGGCAAAGATGCAGGCCGCCACCCACCAGCCATGCGTAGCGCTGGGCACCGGGCCGATGCTGGCCTGGGCAATGCGCAGCGGCGCGCCCTCGGCATCGGCCGGGTCGGCAAAGGGGTTCAGGTGCAGGCGGCGGAAGAAGCTTCCGATCACGCCATCTGCCTGCACCGTGTCGGCGCGGCTGATGCGGATGGGCGGCAGGCCGGGCTCGTCGCTGCGGCGCGTCTGCACATTGCTGAAGGCACCATAGGCGTAGGACAGGGTCAGTTGTTGCGCCTCGCCGCCGGCCGCCGGCGCACCCAGGGTCTGCAGCAGCGCAGCGTCCAGGCGCAGCTCGAGCGCATCGTTGTGCACCAGCGCCTGCACCGCCTCGCGGCCATCGCGGCGCCCGCTCTCGGCGCTCTGGAACAGCAGGGCCGCGCCCAAGAGCGAGAGCATGATGCCGCCGCTGCCCAGCATGAGCAGGAATTTGCGGCCCTTGCGGTCCACCAACAGCACCGCCACCACCGTCATCAGCGCGTTCACCAGCTTGATCGCCACATCGGCGCCATTGGCCACCGCGCCGGGCAGGCCGGCCTGGTTGAGGATGTTGACCGCGTAGGCCAGCATGGAGTTGATGCCGGTGGCCTGGGTGCAGGCCAGCACCAGGCAGGCGAGGAAAAAGGGCAGCAGGTAGCGGCGGCTCAGCAGCGGGTCCTGCGCACTCGCGCTCGCACCCGTGCCGGCCGCGGGCGCGGCCTGCTGCATCTCGCGCAGCTCCAGCTCGGCCTGGGCGGCATCGCGGCTGCGCAGCAGCGCGGCGCGCGCCGCGGCCACGCGACCCTGGCGCACCAGCCAGCGCGGCGATTCGTTCAGCAGCAGACCGCCCAGGGTGAAGATCAGGCCGGGCGTCAGGCAGGCCCAGAAGATGCTGCGCCAGGCCTGGTCCTTGGCGGCAAACACCGCCTCGGCCGTACTGCCGGCCGCCGCCGTCACCGCCTCCACCGTGCGCGCCTGGTAGAGCCCGATCAGCGCCGCCACCACCAGGCCGATGGTGAGCAGCAGCTGGAACATCGCGGTGCCGCGGCCGCGGTTGTCGGCGCCCAGGCATTCGGCCAGGTAGAGCGGCACCACCACGCCGATCAGCCCGCCGCTGATGCCTTGCAGCAGCCGGCCCAGCAGCAGCGGCGTGTAGCCCTCGGCCAGCGCGATCACCGGGATGCTGAGCGTGAACAGCGCACCCGCCAGCAGCATCGCAGCCTTGCGGCCGACGAGGTCCGCCAGCGCACCCGCGAACAGCGAGGACAGCACGCTGCCCAGCAGCACCGCGGCGACGATGAAGCCGAGCTGCTGGGTGCTGAGCTTCCAGGCCAGCGAGGCGGTGGACTCCAGATAGGGCAAGGCGCCGGCAATGATGCCAATGTCGATGCCGTAGAGCAGGCCGCCCATGCCGGCAATGAAGAGCATGAAGCGCATCGCCCAGGCGGGCGATGCGGCGGCGGGCTGGGCCCGCGAGGCGGTGGCGTCGGTCATGGTTTGTCTCTTGCGGCTTGTTGTCGTTCAGGAAAGCGGGATCGCCTGGCCCTGCACATAGACCTCGAGCAGGCGCAGCTGTTCGTCCAGCACCAGCACATCGGCCCAGGCGCCGGGCGCGAGGCGGCCGCGCTCGGCCAGGCCGAGGAACTCGGCCGGGTATTGCGAGAGGCGTTGCGAGGCCTCGGCCAGCGGCAGACCGATGGCGACGAGGTTGCGCAGCGCCTGGTCCATGGTGAGGGCGCTGCCGGCCAGCGAGCTGCCGTCCAGCAGGCGCACGCAGCCCATGCACTTCATCACCCGCTGCGGGCCAAGCTCGTACTCGCCGTCGGGCATGCCGGTGGCCGCGGTGGCGTCGGTGATGCCATAGGCGCGCGGAATGGCGCGCAGCGCGGCACGCAGCGCGCCCGGGTGCACATGTTCCAGGTCAGGAATCAGCTCGGCGAACTCGGCATGGGCCAGCGCCGCGCCCACCATGCCGGGCTGGTAATGGTTGAGCCCGGTCATGCCGTTGAACAGATGGGTGAAGCCGCTGGCGCCGGCGCCCAGCGCAGCCACGCCGTCTTCATAGCTGCCGGCGCTGTGCCCGATCTGCACGCGCAGGCCCAGCGCCACCAGCTGCGGGATCAGGGCCAGGTGTTGCCCCACCTCGGTGGCCAGGGTCAGCACCTTGATGGGAGCCAGCGCATGCAGGCGCTGCACGCCCTCCAGCGTGGCCTCCAGCACCAGCGGCGGCTGCGCGCCCAGGCGCCGGTGGTTCAGGAACGGGCCTTCCAGGTGCACGCCCAGGATGCGGGCGGCCTGCGTGTCAGCTTGGTCCTGCGCCGCCATCGCCGCCGCCACGCCCGTCAGCGCGCGTTCGATCTGCGGCAGATGCGCCGTCATGGTGGTGGCCAGCAGGGCCGTGGTGCCATGGCGCGCATGCAGGCGCGCCAGCTTCAGCGCCGCGTCGCCGCCCTGCATCACATCCACCCCGCCGCCGCCATGCACATGCAGGTCGATGAAGCCGGGCAGGATGTAGCGCTGGGGCGCCGAGCGCTCTTCTTCAATCGCCCGCAGCCGCTCATCAAAGCTGAGCCGCCCCGGCAGCCAGCCCTGCGGGGTGAGGATCTGCCCGTGGAGCTTCTTCATCATCATTCGGCGACGATGACTTCGATGCCCAGGCGCTGCAGCCCCTCGCGGTACTCGGCGCTGATGCCGGCATCGGTGATGACGGTATGCACCCGGTCCAGCTGCACGATGCGGTGCAGGCTGACGCGGCCGAACTTGGAGGCATCGCTCAGCACGATGACCTTTTTGGCGCGCTCCACCATCTTGTGGTTGAGGCTGGCCTCGGCCTCGTGGTGGGTGGTGAGGCCGAACTGCAGGTCCAGCCCGTCCACGCCGAGAAAGAGCTTGTCGAAGCTGTAGGCGCCCAGGCAGGCCTCGGCCTGCGCGCCCTGGATCGAGAGCGACTCCTTGCGCAGGCGGCCGCCGGTGAGCATCAGCTCCAGCCCTTCGGCATCGGCCAGCTCCCAGGCGATGTTGAGGCCGTTGGTCATCACCGTGACCTGCTTGAGTGCGCGGATATGGCGCGCCAGCGGCACGGTGGTGGAGCCCGAGTCGATGATGATGTTGTCGCCCTGCTGCACCAGCTGCGCCGCGCAGGCGCCGATGCGTTCCTTCAGCGCCGCGTTGAGGGCGTCCTTCTGGCGGATGGTCTGCTCGGGCGGCGGCTGGCGCATCAGTGCGGCGCCGCCATAGCTGCGCGTCACCAGGCCCTGGGCCTCCAGGGTGGCGAGGTCGGAGCGGATGGTGACGGCCGAGACGCCCAGCAGGGGCACCAGGTCCGAGACCTGCACGCTGCCCTGCTTGACCAGCATCTGCAGGATGCGTTCGCGACGTTCGCTGGTGTTTCTCATGGTGGTGCGCAATTTGAATGAAAGGTCGGGAGCTTAGCCGCCGCAGGCGCGTGCATAGCCGGCCAGCACGCCGGCCACCTTGTGCTCGGCGAGTGCCTGGGCGCGCGGCGCCAGCCGCCCTTCGAGCACCGCCACCGCCTGCTCGGGCAGGAACTGGCTCAGCAGCGGCAGCGGCAACTCGATGGCATCCAGATTCGCGATCAGGCGATCCACGGCGGCCTGCACGCTGGGCTCGCCCCAGTAGTAACGGCAGCGGTCGCTGAAGGCATAGCGGCGCAGCAGGCGCTGTTGCTCCGGCGTGCCGCCATAGTGCTTCTGCCAATGCCTGGGCTCGGCCAGCATGGCGGCCTCCAGCACCGCTGGCAGGCCGGCGCGGTGCTCGGCGCCCAGCAGCTCGGCCTCGATGTGCGAGAGCGCGAACAAGGCCTCGCGCAACGCAAACGTGGCCGCCGGGCCGACCTTGAGGATGGCGAAATGGTCGCGCACCAGGGCACTCAACGCGGCCTCGGTCTGGTAGTCGGTGCTGTGGGCCTCGAACACCAGGCCGGGGCGCAGCGTCTGCCGGCGCAGCAGGGCCGAGAGCTCGGCCGCGGCGGCGGGCTCGTAGTGCTGCACCCGGCTGTGGTCGAAATCCACGCCCGGCTGCACCACCATCGCGATCACGCGTTCCCAGGCCGCCTGCAGGCCCTGCGCGGCAAAGGCCTGGGCATGCACTTGCAGGGTTTGCTCGGCGGCCGCCGGGGCGGTCACGGCCACGCCGCCGCCCAGCGAGGCCTCGCCGCCCGGCACCGGCACCTCGGTGCCTATCACATAGACCGGCGCGGGCCGGCCGGCCTCGGCCGCGGCGGCCTCGGCCACGCGCGCCAGCCGCGCCGAGCGCTCGGCCACCAGCGCGTCCGACAGGCGCGGCGCATCGTCCGCGCAGGCCATGCTGCAATCGAGATGGATTTTCTGAAAGCCCGCGCTCACATAGGCGTGGATCAGGGTCTCGGCATGGTCCATCGCCGCGGCCGCCGGCAGGCCCTGCCAGGCGTTCGGGCCCAGATGGTCGCCCCCCAGGATCAGGCGCTCGGCCGGCAGGCCCGCCGCCGCGGCCAGGCCATGCACATAGCTGGCGAATTGCGCGGGCGTCATGCCGGTGTAGCCGCCGAACTGGTCCACCTGGTTGGAGGTGGCCTCCACCAGCAGCGGCGTGCCGTGCGCCAGCGCCACCTGGATGGCGGCGCGCAGCACCCAGGCGTGGCTGCAGCAGACACTGGTGAGGCCCAGGGCCTTGCCCTGCTGGTGGGTCCGGAGGATCTCAAGTAGCTGGGACATGGTGATTCAATTACTCAATCAACGCGCCTGCAGCGCCAGCAGGGCCGCGCCGCGTGCGCCGCCGGCGTCGCCGAAATGCGGCGGCAGGATGGGCGGCACGCGCACGCCCTTGAAAAGATGGCGTGCCATCGCGGCAGGCAGTTCGGTGTAGAGATGGGCCAGCTTGGACAGGCCGCCCCCGAGTACGAAGGCATGCGGGTCCAGGCCCAGCATCAGCTGCGCCAGGCCATGGGCCAGCACATCCAGGTGGATCTCCAGGCAGCGACGCGCCCGCGCCTCGCCGGCGGCCGCACGCGCCGCGACCTGCGCCGTGTCCAGCGGCTCGCCGCCCAGATGCCGGTACAGCGCTTCCAGGCCCGAGCCCGAGACATAGCGCTCCAGGCAGCCGCGCAGGCCGCAGGGGCAGTCCAGCAAGGGCAGGCGGTGGCGCTCCAGCAGATGGGCCGGCAGGCTCTGATGCCCCCATTCGCCGGCCATGCCGTTGTAGCCCGCCAGCAGGCGGCCGTTGGCGCAGTAGCCGCCGCCGGCGCCGGTCCCCAAAATGACGCCGAACATGCTCGGTAAACCATCGGCCGCGCCGCCCCGGGCCTCGGAGAGCGCGAAGCATTGGCAGTCGTTGCCGATGCGCACCGGGCGCTGCAGCAGGGCCTGCATGGCGGGCACTACGCGCTGGCCGTTGAGGGCCGGCACATTCGAGCTGAGGTGGCAGCCGCTGGCCGCGTCGATCACGCCGGGCAGACCCAGGCCCACGCGGCAAGGTTCGCCCAGCACGCCGTCGGCCTCCAGCACCATCGCCTTGATGGCCTGGCAGAAGGCGTCGAAGTCCTGCCCGGGCGTGGCGATGCGGCGGCGGTGCCGTTCGGTCAAGACCTGACCCTGCACCGCATAGGCGACCAGCTCGATCTTGCTGCCGCCGATGTCGATGCCGCAGCAGGCCTGGGCTGCTTCAGTGCTCGGCATGATGATGATGAGAATGGTGGATGGTGACGCCCTGCACCACGCGGTTGACGGTGCCGTCGGGAAAGGGGTTGTCGGGGGTCAGGCCCAGGCGGGCCGACTGGTGCAGCGCGAACTGCTGCGCCATCAGGAGCCATAGCGGCGCGAGCCAGGCGTCGCCCTGCGCGGCAAGCTCGGCCAATGCGCCGGCCGGCAGGCTCCAGGCGTCGTCGGCGCCGGCGCTGGCCGAGTCCGCGGGCCCCACCGTGACGATGCGCCCGGCCACGCCGTCGCGCCGCAGCTCGTCCAGCAGGTCCTGCTCGTAGCTACGCGCCAGCGCGCCAGCGCTGCGGAACACCACCACCAGGCTGGCGGCGTTCAGTGCCGACTTGGGGCCATGGCGAAAACCCAGCGGCGTGTTGGCCAGGGCCAGGCTGCGCCCGCTGCTCAGCTCCAGCACCTTGAGCGCGGCCTCCTTGGCCAGGGCTTCCAGCGGCCCGCTGCCCAGGTACACGATGCGCTCGAAGGCCTGCTCGCCCAGGCTCGACAGGCTGGGCGCCCAGGCCTGCAGGGCCTGCTCGCCCTGCACGGCCAGCTGCTCCAGGCGCGCCAGGCGATCCGGCCAGGCGCTGCCGGGCGCTGCCAACACCGCGAGCGCCGCCAGCAGCATGCTGCTGAAGCTGCTGGTCATGGCAAAGCCGCGGTCGCAACTGGCGGCCGGCATCAAGAGGTTCAGGGTGTCGGGCCGGCCGGCGTTGTGGCGCACCAGGCTGCCCTCGGCATTGCAGCTGATGTTCAGGAACAGGCAAGGCGCGCGCAGGCGGCTGCGCAGCAGTTCCACCGTGGCCAGGCTCTCCGGGCTGTTGCCGCTGCGCGCAAACGACACCAGCAGGGTCGGCCGCTCGGGCCGCAGATACAGCTCGGGATGGCTCAGGAGGCTGGTGCTGGCGATGGCGCGCACCTCGGCGGGCCAGGCGGCGTTGAGGCCGTCGGCCGCGATCTCGCCCACATAGGCCGAGCTGCCGGCGCCGGTGAGTATCACCAGATGCTCGGGCCTGGCCAGCCAGTCGCCCAGAAAGGCCTCGATCTCGGCCTGGCCGGCGCACAGCCCGGCCGCGAGCGCGCGCCACACCGCGGGCTGTTGCGCGATTTCCTGCGCGGTGTCCAGGCCGCCCAGGGCCCGCCAGTCGTCCGGAGTGCGCTGATGCAAGAGAAGAGAGGCTTGTGATGTGACGTTCATTGCAGGGGTCAGAGTCTGGGCCGGACGATAACGCGCAGCTTTCGTCATGTCAAACAAAAGAAAGCAAAACGAAAGTTGTTTGGCTCGAACAAGTGCTGAATCGGGTTTGCAAAGGCCTGAATACGGGTCTTGATGGGGTGGTTGTGCCATGGTTTGGCAACACATCGAAAGTAATTACCGAGTTCCCAAGGCACTTCGAAAGACAAATACGCGGTCAGTCATAGTGGTTTACACCGATTAGACCGATATAGGGCCTTGTACAGCTTTCCATTCGTTGACGACTTTCGTTTCGAAACCTAGAGTTTGAACATCGGCCCATGGACTGGAAAGTTCAACGGCCTCAAGGCGAACACAGCATGAACGGACGCAGCATGAGCAGCAAGACGAGGAAGCAGCCTCGACACCGCCCCCCCATCAAGGCCGGCCTGGCCCTGGCCGCGCTGCTGGCTGGCGCCGCGGCCGGCGCCGCGCCGCTGGGTCAGCTGCGCGAGCTCAAGGCCTTGAGCCCGCAGGGCGACGGCAGCTCCGCGCAATGGGAACTGCGCACCGACACCCAGGCCCTGCTGCGCATCAGCCTGCTGCGCGCCGACCTCTTGCGCATCCAGGCCGCCGCCCGCGGCAAGCCCCTGAGCGAGCCCGGCAACAAGGCCGCGCCCATCGTCATCGCGCAGCCGGCCGGCGGCGCGGTGGCGCACCAGCTCAGCGACGCGGGCGACCACCATCTGCTGCGCACCAGCGAGTTAGCGCTGCGCATCTACAAAAAGCCGCTGCGCCTGGCCCTCTACCGCGCCGACAACCGCACGCCGCTGTGGCAGGAAACCCAGAGCCTGGACCTGGCCGACAAGCTCAGCGTGCAGACCCTGGCGAGCGACAAGGCCGAGCGCTTCTACGGCGGCGGCCAGCAGAACGGCGCCTTCGAGTTCAAGGGCCGCCAGCTGGAGATTTCCTACTCCGGCGGCTGGGAGGAAGGCGACCGCCCCAGCCCTGCGCCCTTTCTGATGAGCTCGCGCGGCTGGGGCATGCTGCGCCACAGCTGGGCCGATGGCAGCTACGACCTGCGCCAGCCCGAGCAGATCACGCTGGCACACCAGGAGGGGCGCTTCGACAGCTATTACTTCGTGGGAAAAAGCATCCGCGAGGTGCTGGCCGGCTACACCGCCCTCACCGGCCGCGCGCGCCTGCTGCCGCGCTGGGCCTATGAGTACGGCGACGCCGACTGCTACAACGACGGCGACAACATCAAGAAGCCCGGCACCGTGCCCAAGGGCTGGAGCGACGGCCCGACCGGCAAGACCCCCGACGTGATCGAGTCGGTGGCCAGGAAATACCGCGAGCACGACATGCCCGGCGGCTGGATCCTGCCCAACGACGGCTATGGCTGCGGCTACACCGAGCTGCCGCAAGTGGTGCAGGGCCTGGCCAAGTACGGCTTCAAGACCGGGCTGTGGACCGAGAACGGCGTCGACAAGATCAAGTGGGAGGTCGGCACCGCCGGCACGCGCGCGCAAAAGCTCGACGTGGCCTGGACCGGCCAGGGCTACCAGTTCTCGCTGGACGCCAACCAGGCCGCCTACCAGGGCATCCTGGACAACTCCGACGCGCGGCCCTTCCTCTGGACCGTGATGGGCTGGGCCGGCACGCAGCGCTATGCCGTCACCTGGACCGGCGATCAGAGCAGCAGCTGGGACTACATCCGCTGGCACATCCCCACCCTGATCGGCTCTGGCCTCTCGGGCCAGGCCTATGCCACCGGCGATGTGGACGCGATCTTCGGCGGCAGCCCCGAGACCTACACGCGCGACCTGCAGTGGAAGAGCTTCACCCCGGTGCTGATGGGCATGAGCGGCTGGGCCGAGCAAGCGCGCAAGCACCCCTGGGCCTACGAGGAGCCCTACCGCAGCATCAACCGCAAGTACCTGAAGCTGAAGATGCGCCTGATGCCCTATATGTACGGGCTGGCGCAGGAGGCCGAGGCGAGCGGCGCGCCGCTGGTGCGCGGCCTGATGTGGGACCACCCCGAGGATCCGAACGCCAACACTGAAGCGCGCAAATACCAGTTCATGCTGGGCCGCGAGCTGCTGGTGGCACCGGTGTATCGCAGCCAGGCCGCCAGCGGCGGCTGGCGCAAGGACATCTACCTGCCCGAGGGGCTGTGGTTCGACTACTGGGACGGCCGCCGCGCCCAGGCGGGCCAGCAAGGCCGCACGCTGGACCTGCAGGTAACGCTGGACAAGCTGCCGGTGTTCGTGCGCGCCGGCGCCATCCTGCCCATGTACCCCGAGGCGCTGTTCGATGGCGAGAAGCCCAAGGACCAGCTGACCCTGGATCTCTACCCGCATGGCGAGTCCAGCTACACGCTCTACGAGGACGATGGCCTGACGCGCCGCTACCAGCAGGGCGAATCCAGCCAGCAGCTCATCAGCATGCGCGCGCCCAGCACCGGCGCCGCGGGCGACACCCACATCAGCGTCGGCGCGGTGCAGGGCAGCTATGCCGGCCAGGAGGCCCAGCGCAGCATCGCCCTGCTGGTCCACACCCAGGCCCGGCCCCAGGCGGTGACGCTGCAGGGTCAGGTCTTGCCCGAGCTGGCCAATGCCGCCGCCTTCGAAGCCGCCGCACAGGGCTGGCACTACGACGCGGCGGACCGCCTGGGCACCGTCAAGATCAAGACCGCCAAGCGCGACATCCGCCAGGGCGCCGAGTTCGCCGTCCTGATCGCCGCCGGCACGCCGCAGACCCTGAGCGGCGACTTCCCCGCCGCCCCCGCGCTGGGCCGCGAGGTGCCGGTGGACAGTCTGCATGTGGTGAACCGCCCGGCCGAGGAGCCCGGCCACCCGATCGAGAACGCCTTCGACGGCAAGCCCGAGACCTGGTTCCGCAGCACGCGCAACCAGGCCATGAAGACGGGGCCGCATGAATGGGTGCTGGGCCTGGGCGAGCGCCGCCTGATCGACGGCATCGAGCTGGCGCCGCGCAACGACAAGAACTGGCAGTACGGCCAGATCCGCGACTACGAGGTCTACCTGGCCGACAACAACGGCGACTGGGGCCAGCCGGTGCAGCGCGGCCGCCTGGCGTTGAAGGAGGGCAAGCAGGCCATCAGCTTCAAGCCCACCGCCGGCCGCCTCTTGCGCTTCCGCGTGCTGAGCGTTCACAACCCCGATGCCGAGGAGGCCGCCAGCGCCGTGGACCCCATGGTCACGGCCGCCGCTGCTGCGCCCGCCCAGGCCAAGACCTACAACGCCTTTGTGCCGGCCGAGGTGCCGCCCATCGTTCTCTCGGAGTTCCATGTGATGGAGCATCGTGGCGCGGCCGACGCCGAGCCGACGCAGCGTTATCTCTCCGATCTGCCCGCCCTGCCCCAGGGCTGGGCCAGGGACCGCGCGGCCAGCGCCGCCAAGCCCGAGCTGCGCATGAACGGCCTGCAGTTCCGCAAGGGCCTGGGCGTGCGCCCCGGCGCCACCCTGGGGCTCACGCTCAAGGGCGCATGGAGCACCTTCCGCGCCGACGTCGGCATCGACGACAGCTGCCGCAATGCCGGCGGCGCGATGGAATTCCAGGTCTGGGGTGACGGCCGCCTGCTTTACAGCAGCGGCGCGGTGCGGGCCCCGGCCGTCGTCAAGCCCGAGCTCGATGTGCGCGGCCTGCAAACGCTGCAGTTGCGCAGCCTGGGCGCCGGCGCAGCCGCCGCCAGCTGCGGCAACTGGGCCAACGCCGCCCTGCTCGGCCCCGCCGACGCCAGCCTAGGAATCACCCGCTAAGCCCCGACCCAAGGGTCCGATTTGCCAGAACAAGGTGGCGCTGACCACCTCCACCAGGAGATAGAAGAGATGAAACCGACCAAGCTGTTTGCCTTGCTGGCCACCGCCGGCCTGACCACCCTGAGCCATGCCGCCGACACCGAGGCTGGCGCCGACAAGCTCGAACGCGTGGAGGTCACCGGCTCCAGCATCAAGCGCCTGAACGCCGAGACCGCCTCGCCGGTGCAGGTGATTGACTCCAAGCAGATCGAGAACATGGGCGCCCGCACCCTCATGCAGGTGCTCGACAACCTGCCCGCCGCGCGCCCGGCGCAGCAGGACTTCCGCTCCATGTTCACCGGCTCGGACGGTGCCTCGCAGGCGAATCTACGCGGCCTGGGCGCCGCCGGCACCCTGGTGCTCTTGAACGGCCGCCGCCTCTCCTTCTACGGTGCGCCCGAGGGCTTCCAGACCCAGTTCGTCAACATCGACTCGATTCCGGCCGCGGCCATCGAGCGCATGGAAATCCTCACCGACGGTGCCTCCGCCATCTATGGCTCCGACGCCGTGGCCGGCGTGATCAACGTCATCACCAAGAAGTCCTACCAGGGCCTGGAGCTGAGCGCCAGCACCGACAAGTCCAGCCGCGTCAGCAGCTATGGCGAGCACCAGGCCAGCCTGGTGGCCGGTTTTGGCGACCTTAACCAGGACCGCTTCAACCTCTACGCCTCGGTCAACCTCTACAAGCGCGATCGCATCGCCGAGGCCGACACCTACGACAAGCGTCCCGAGCAGTTCTACCTCAACAACCCGACCTATATCCGCGACTTCCGCATCGGTACGGGCACCGAGCCCGGCGTGCTCAACACCGGCACCTTGTTCGTGTTCGACAAGAACAAGGGCAATGCGCGCTCGCAGCAGGCCGCGCCCGGCTGCACCACCACCGTCACCGAAGCCTCGGGCACGCGCTGCATCTGGAACAGCCTGCCCTATGCACTGGACACCGGCCCCAAGTCCGAGCGCGCCACCCTGTTCCTGGCGGGTCGCCTGAACATCAGCCCGAGCATGGAAGGCTTTGCCGAGGCCGCCTACACCCATATCGACATGCGCGGCGAAAACGGCCCGCGCACTTTCAGCAGCGGCCGCACCAACAACTGGTACTCGCGCAACACCGGCACCACGCTCAACACCTTCGTCACGCCCTTCCTGGGGCCCAACAACGTCTACAACAAGCTCAGCCCCGATCTGAAGGACAAGATGGGCGGCGCCGCCGGCCTGAGCTATCTGATGCAGGATGCGGTGGGCCATTTCGGCCAGGAAAACACCGACAACAGCTACCGCGTGATGGGTGGCCTGCGCGGCTCGCTGGGCAACTGGGACTATGAGACCGCGCTCAGCATGGCCGGCAGCCATTCGACCCTGTTCCAGACCGTCAACATCAACACCGTGGGCTTCGAGAAGGCCTTCGGCCCCTTCACCAAGGATCCGGTCACCGGCCGGACCTATATCGCCGACAAGCCGGCCTATGAGTTCGGCGTCATCAACGAGAAGAACGCCGCCCTCTTGCGCGAGGCCTATCCGACCTTCGACATCCAGTCCTGGACCAAGCTGCTGGCCTTCGATGCCAAGGTGGAGGGTGCGGTCTACAAGTTGCCGGCCGGCGAGGTGCGCACCGCCCTGGGCGTGAACCTGATGCGCGAGTCCTTCCTGACGCCGGGCAACGCCGAGGCGGCCAACGGCCATATCACCCAGCAGGGCGGCTCCTGGTTCGATGGCAAGCGCACCATAGGCGCGGTATTCGCCGAGACCATCGTCCCCATCACCAAGGACCTGGAGGCCAACGTCGCCGCGCGCGTCGACAAATACCCGCACTTCGGCGCCAACCTGGCACCCAAGTTCGGGCTGAAGTTCCGCGCCACCCCCGAGCTGCTGCTGCGCGGCACCTACTCCGAGGGTTTCCGCGCGCCCAACCTGGCCGAGTCCGGCGAGGGCGGCGTGTACGCGCAGCGCGGCGGCATGCAGGACACCATACGCTGCGACGAGACCAATGCGATCGCCAATTTGCTGCTGAAGTCGACGCTGGCCACCGACCAGGACCTGGGCAAGACGCTCAAGAACAGCAACTGCAGCACCACCATCGCCGGCCTGACCCCGCCCAACAAGAACCTGCAGCCCGAGAAGGCCAAGATCTCGACCCTGGGCTTTGTCTACCAGCCCAGCAAGCAGTTCGACATCTCGGCCGACTACTGGTTCGCCTACCGCCGCAACGAGATCGTGCGGCTGGACTTCCAGGAGCTCTACGACAAGCTGGTGGAGCAGTATGGCCCAGCCCTGGTCGGCGCGCCGAATGTGATTCGCAACCCGATCTCGGACGCTGACCGCGCCAATGCCGCGGCGGTGGTGGCGATGTGCGCGAACCCGGCGAATGCCGCGGTCTGCAGCGGTATTGCCAAGCTGCCGAGCTACTCGGTGGGCAATCTGGCCGGCATGTCCAATCGTTATCTGAACCGCGGCCGCACCCTGCTCGACGGCTTCGACATCGACGCGCATGCCCGCTTCACGCTGGGTGAACTCGGCAAGCTCAATCTGGGTGTGGCCGCCACCATCATGAACCGCCTCACCAACAATGGCGAGGGCGACGGCGGCTTCTCGCAGAACTATGTGGGCTACTACGGCCAACCCAAGCTGCGCGCCACCTTCAATGCCGACTGGGCCTACCGCGACTTCGTCACCAGCCTGTTCGTGAACTACACCGGCGCCAGCAAGTGGGCCTATGACAAGAACGACGAGGAAAACAACAACCCCTCGACCTGCACCGCCGCCGATGTGGAGCTGCCGGCCAAGCTGTGCGGCGGCGTGCCGGCGCATTACACCGTCAACCTGGCCTTCAACTGGACACCGATCAAGGACCTGAAGCTGGGCCTCAACATCAAGAACCTCTTCAACTACAAGCCCTACTACGACCCCAACGGCTGGGAAGGCTACGACCACAGCCTGAACCTGTTCGGCCGCATGGTGAGCGTGTCGGCCAGCTACAAGTTCAAGTAAGCGCCCTCGCCGGCGGCGCGCGCCGCGCCGCCGGCTCATCCCCTTTGATTGATCGCATGTTTTCGCGAGGTGAGCCCATGTCCGCTTCGATCCTGAAGTCTCCCCGCCTGGCCACGCTGGCGGGCCTGTGCGCGGCGCTGGCCGGCTGCGGTGGCGGTGCCGCCGTGAATCCGCCGGCCGCGCCCGCGCAGGCGCCGTCCGTGGCACCGTCGGCCAATGCCCTGGCCGGCGCCGAGCCGGCGGACTGCCCAGCCCGCAGCATCGTCACCGCGCTGACGCCTGACGCCGGCGTGGCGCGCGTCGGCTCGGTCTACTCAAGCACGCTTTACGACCCCGCCATCGAGTCCGGCAACCAGACCCACCAGCCGCGCAAGCTGAAGGTGCGCGTGACGCTGGACGGCCAGCCGGTGGCCGGCTGCACGGTGCGCTGGACGCCGCGCGATGGCGAACTCAAGAGCGGCTGGGTGTTCCCCGACAGCCCGCGCACCGATGCCTACGGCCGCGCCAGCGCCTGGTGGACCGCAGGCAGCCAGCTCAAGCAGGCGCTGGACATCAGCATCCGCCGCGCCGATGGCAGCAACGCCGGCGCCGCCATCACCGGCGAGGCGAAGAAGCACCAGACCCGCGCCAACTCCATCCACATCAGCTGGAGCAGCCCGGCCTGGGACCGCTTCAGCGCCGAGGTCACGCCGCTCACCTGGGAGCCCACCACCTACTACGAGGTGATCGGCTTCAACGGCGGCTATGGCGGCGTGCAGTCGCACCAGCTGCTGTTCTCGCTGTGGGACGTGAACGGCATCAGCCCCGAGGTGATCGACCCGGGCATCTCCAACTGCAGCAATTTCGGCGGCGAAGGTACCGGTATCAAGTGCGAATCGCCCTTCAAGCCCGCCGTCAACCGGGCCTACCGCTTTGAGCTGGAGCTGGCCGCGGCGCCCGGCGGCAAGCAGGACTACAGCATGTACTTCACCGACACCGGCACCGGTCTGCGGCAGAAGCTCGCCACCATGCGCCTGCCCAAACCGCTGGCCCAGGCCGGCGCCTATGGCTTTGTGGAGGACTGGAGCAAGCAGGGCAACGACTGCCTGGACAACAAGCTGCGCGCTGCCAGCTACGGCCAGGTGCGCTACCGAGACGCCGCCAGCGGCCAATGGGTGGAGGTGCTGAAGGCCAAGGGCACGGCGGTCTACACCCCGGACCACAACGAGATCTGCAGCAACTACCAGTTCGGCTACGAGAACGGCCGCTTCAAGCTCAGCACCGGCGGCACGGCCGTCGGCCAGCCGCTCAACCTGCCCGGCGGGCCGCGCAGCGTGCCCATGCCCTGGGAAGAGCCGCCGCCGCCCAAGCCCTTCAGCCTGGGCCTGAACACCCTGGTGAATCTGGGCAGTGCCGGCATGGCGCTGGACGTGGTGGCCGGCGGCACCAGCCCCGGCACCAATGTAGAGGCCTACCCGCTGCATGGCGGCACGGCCCAGCAATGGGACATCAGCCTCGTGCGGCCCGGCGTCTACAAGCTCATCAATCCGCGCAGCGGCCTGGCACTGGAGGTGGCCGGCACGGCCGTGGGCAGCAATGTCGACATCTACACTGCCAACGGCAGCGCCGCGCAGGAGTGGAACATCGTGCAGATCAGGCCTGGGGTCTATGCGCTCATCAATGTGGGCAGCGGACTGGCGCTCGACATCGCGGGCGGCAGCATGGCCGCCGGCGCCAACGTGCTGGCCTGGACCCCTGGCGAAGGCGCGACCCAGGAATGGCAGATCAACGCCCTGCCCTGAACCATCCCCTCAAGACATCAGACCATGTTGAACCGCAGAAATTTCGTTGCCCTCTCCTCCGCCGCGCTGGGCGCAGCGGCATTCCCCACCCTGGCCCGCGCCAGCGGCGAGAAGCTGCGCCTGGGCCTGATCGGCACCGGCATGCGGGGCCAGGTCTTGCTCAAGGAGCTGCTGCGCCGCGACGACGTCGAGGTGGCGGCGCTGTGCGATATCGAGCCCATCATGCTGGGCCGCGCACTGGCGATGGTGGAGCGCTACAAAAAGGCCAGGCCGCAGACCTACGGCGAGACAGGAGATGCCTTCGCCTACCGCAAGCTGCTCGATCAAAAAGGGCTGGACGGCGTCATCATCGCCACCCCCTGGGAGCTGCACGCGCAGATGGCCATCGACGCCATGAATGCCAAGGTCGCGGTGGGCTGCGAGGTGGTGGCCGGCGTGACGCTGCAAGACCATTGGGATGTGCTGCGCACCCAGCAGCGCACCGGCACGCCCTACATGCTGTTGGAGAACGTCTGCTACCGGCGCGATGTGATGGCGGTGCTGCAGATGGTGCGCGCCGGCCTGTTCGGCGAGATCGTGCACCTGCAGGGCGGCTACCAGCATGATCTGCGCGCGGTGAAGTTCAATAGCGGCGATCCGGCCAAGCCCTATGGCGGCGGTGTGGAGTTCGGCGCCAAGGGCTGGAGCGAGGCGCGCTGGCGCACCGAGCATTCCCTCAAGCGCAATGGCGAGCTCTACCCCAGCCACGGCATCGGCCCCTGCGCCATGGCGGTGAACATCCACCGCGGCAACCGCTTCACCCATATCAACAGCTTTGCCAGCAAGGCGCGCGGCCTGCAGGACTATGTGGGCAGGAAGATGGGCGCCAAGGAGCACCCCAATGCCAAGCTCGGCTACAAGCTCGGCGATGTGGTCACCACCACGCTCGCCTGCGAGAACGGCGAGACCATCCTCTTGCAGCACGACACCTCGCTGCCACGCCCCTACTCGCTGGGTTTCCGCGTGCAGGGCACCGACGGCATCTGGATGGACGTGAACCACAGCATCCATATCGAGGGCAAGAGCAAGCCGCATGAATGGGAGGACTTCCAGGCCTACCAGGACCGCTACGAGCATCCGCTGTGGAAGAAGTACGCCAAGACCGCCGAGGGCGCGGGCCATGGCGGCATGGACTTCTTCGTGGTCCACGCCTTTGTCGAGGCGCTCAAGGCGAACGCCCCCATGCCCATCGACATCTACGACGCGGTGGCCTGGAGCGCGATCACGCCGCTCTCGGAGCAGTCCATCGCCGAGGGCTTCAGGACCCTGGCCTTCCCCGACTTCACCGAAGGGCAGTGGAAGAGCCGCAAGCCGATCTTTGCGTTCGACGATCGCTACTGAGTGCCCATCCATATGCCGAAGCCTGTCTTCAAGCACTGGTGCTCAGCGTTGCTGCTGAGCCTGCACGGCACCTTGCTGGCACAAAGCGCGCTGGCCCCCTTGCCCGCGAGCACCCCTCCCATGGGATGGATGAGTTGGAACCTGCTTGGTGACCAGGTCAACGAGCGGGACTTGAAGGCAATGGCGGACGCCATGATTGCCAGCGGCATGCGCAAAGCCGGCTACGACCACCTGTTCATCGACGATGGCTGGCAAGGGGGGCGCGACGAGACCAAGCAGTTGATCGCCGATCCTAAGAAGTTTCCCTCGGGCATCAAGGCACTGGCCGACTACCTGCATGCCCGTGGCCTCAAGCTCGGCATCTACAGCGACGCCGCGCCGCTGACCTGTGCGGGCTACATGGGCAGCCTGGGCTTTGAAGACCAGGACGCCAAGACCTTTGCCGACTGGGGCGTCGACTTCCTCAAGTACGACTACTGCAACGCCCCCCCGGGCACCGCCACCGCCGTTGCGCGCTATCGCCGCATGGGCGAAGCCCTGGCGAACTCCGGCCGAACCATCCTCTACAGCATCTGCGAGTGGGGGGACCGTCAACCTTGGAAGTGGGCGGCCGAGGTGGGGGGGCATCTTTGGCGCACCACTGCGGACATCCGAGACAAATGGAAAAAGCTGCCGCAAGAATCCAGCGGCGTTGGGATCCTCGATGTCTACGACATCAACGTCGAACTGCAGAGCTACGCGGCACCCGGCCGTTGGAACGATGCCGACATGCTGGTCGTGGGCCTGCGTGGCCATGCGGGTCCCGCAGCACTGCTGGGCGGGGCGGGCGCCAGTGACATCGAGTACCAGAGCCAATTTGCACTCTGGGCCATGATGCACTCGCCGCTGTATGCCTCCAATGACCTTCGCCGCATGAGTGCAGCCACCCTGCGCATCTTGGGCAATACGGAAGTCATAGCACTGAATCAGGACCCATTGGGCAAGGCGGCGGTGAGGGTGATCCACGCACCACCCTGGGACGTGCTGGTCAAGCCGCTGGCCAATGGCGACACCGCAGTGGCGATCCTGAATCGCGCCGACCAGGCCGCCGCCTACAGCCTGCCCTTTGAGGCCCTTGGGATACAGGGCGCCGTGCCGGTGCGCGATCTGCACGCACACAAGGATCTCGGGCGCATGGCGCAGTGGCGAGGCACCTTGGCCGGGCATGAGACCAAACTTCTGCGCCTGAGGGCCGCGCCACGCGGATAGACCACAGCGACTTGCGATCGCCTCATGACGATCCTCATTCCAAACAAATTCCGGCGGGGCAAGCCAGGCCAAGCCAAACATCATCATGCCCCTACGTCAAGCCATCGCCGTATGCGTCGCGTTCGCGGCCCTTGCACTCAGCCCGCCGGCCCAGGCCGAGCAAGCGCCGCTGAAAGCGGCTCGGCTGGTTTTGGAGCGCGTGCTTGGCCCACGCGCTCAGACCATCAAACTCGCGCGCACCCACCTCGCCACCCGCCGCAAAGGCAGCACAGTGACCCGTCAAGACCACGATCAGCTTCGACATCAGCGGGGGCCGACGCCATGCTGCATCTGAGCCGGCGCAGCGCGCTGATGGCGATGCTGCTCGGCAATGGTCTGCCGGCCGTCGCCGCCCTCGGAAAGAGCCGCTTTGCCATCCAGGGCGCCAGGTTCACGCTCGACGGCGCGCCGTTCCAGATCCGGTCCGGCGAATTGCACTACCCGCGGATTCCGCACCCACTCTGGCGCGAGCGCCTGCGCATGGCCAAGGCGATGGGGCTGAACACCATCACCACCTACGCCTTCTGGTCGCAGCATGAGCCCGAACCCGGCCAATGGGACTTCAGCGGCCAGCGCGATATCGCCGCCTTCATCCGCTGCGCGGCCGCCGAGGGCCTGCAGGTGATCCTGCGGCCCGGGCCCTACGTCTGCGCCGAAGTCGACTTCGGCGGCCTGCCGGCCTGGCTGCTGCGCACGCCGGGTCTGCGCGTGCGCAGCCTGGACCCGCGCTTCATGGCCGCCAGCGCCCGCTACATGAAGCGCCTGGCTCGCGAGGTCGGCGCGCTGCAGAGCACGCGCGGCGGCCCGCTGCTGATGCTGCAGCTCGAGAACGAATACGGCTCCTACGGGCGCGACCGCGACTACCTGCGCGCGATGCAGCGGCAGCTGCGCGAGGCCGGTTTCGACGCACCGCTGTTCACCTCCGACGGCGGCACCGAGCGCCTGTTTGCCGGCGGCACGCTGCCCGATGTGCCCGCGGTGGTGAACTTCGGTGGCGGCGTCGAAGACGCAAGCGCCTCCATCGAAGCGCTGCGGGCCTGGCGGCCGCAGGGCGTGCGCATGGTCGGCGAGTACTGGGCCGGCTGGTTCGACCACTGGGGCGAGCCGCACCACACCCAGAGCGCCGAGGAGGCCGCCGCGACGGTGGACTGGATGATGCGCGAAGGCATCTCCTTCAACCTCTATATGTTCCATGGCGGCAGCAGCTTCGGCTGGCTGCCCGGTGCCAACTACTCGGCCACCGAACCCTACCAGCCCGACACCACCAGCTACGACTACGACGCCGCGCTGGACGAGAGCGGCCGCATCACGCCCAAGTACCTGGCACTGCGTGCGGCGATGGCCAGGCATCTGCCGCGGGGCCAGGTCTTGCCGCCCGTGCCCCCGCAATCTGCCACGATCGAGATTCCCGCCTTCGAGTTGCGGCGCTCGGCCGCCCTGCTGGAGGCCCTGCCCGCGCTCTCGCCCAAGGCCATCGCCGCGCGCTATCCGCAGCCGATGGAAAGCTATGGTCAGAGCTATGGCTACATCCTCTACCGCAAGCGTCTGCAGGCGCCTGGCATGGGCCGCCTGGCGATCAAGGAGGTGCGTGACCATGCGCTGGTACTGGCCGACGGCCGGCCGCTCGGCACGCTGGACCGTCGCAAGGGCGAGCAGGCGCTGGACGTGGACCTGCCGGCCGGCACGCAGCTGGACATCCTGGTCGAGAACATGGGGCGCATCGGCTTCGGTGCCAGGCTGGACGGCGAACACAAGGGCATCACCCACGGCGTCACGCTGGGCGAGCAGGAGTTGCTGGACTGGCAGGTCCACCCCCTGCCGCTGCAGGACCTGAGCGCGCTGCCCTGGCATGGCGCGGGCCATGCCGGCCCGGGATTCTGGCAAGGCGAGTTCACGCTCACGCAAACCGGCGACAGCTTTCTCGATACGCGCGGCTGGGGCAAGGGCCAGGTCTGGGTAAACGGTCAGCACCTGGGCCGCTTCTGGAACATCGGGCCGCAGCAGACCCTCTACCTGCCTGGCGTGTGGCTCAAGCCGGGGCGCAACGAGGTGCTGCTGTTCAGCCTGGAGGCGCCGGCGATGGCTGCCACGCTGCGCGGTCTAGAGCGGCCGCTGTTCGACACGCCAACCGCACCCCCATAGCAGCAGCGCCCCCCGCGCCAGCACGCCCACGCCCACCGATCAGCCCCGCGGCCAGCAAGGCACTGGCATGGGGCCCAGCCAGGGCGACAGGTCCACCACCTGGGCCAGGTAGTCGCCGAACACAAAGGCCAGCAGCGCCATGGAGCCGGTGTGGATCACCGCAAAGCGCGACCACGCGAACAGAAAACCCAGGCGTTGACCGTAGGCGCGGCGCAGGAAATGGTAGTCGCCGCCCGGATCTGGAAAGGCGGCCGCCAGCTCGGCAAAGCACAGCGCGCCGATGAAGGACAGCAGGCCGCCAAAGACCCAGGCCAGGTAGAGCGCCTGGTCGCTGGCCAGGGCCTGCGCCACCATCGGCGAGGTCTTGAAGATGCCGGCGCCCACCACCATGCCCACGCACAGGGCCACGGCATGGCGCGCGTCGAGGCGGCGCTCGGGCAGGGTCAGGTCTTGCGATGAGGATGAAGCAGGCATCGGGCGGCGCCGGGAATGCAAAGCCGCGATGCTAAGCGGGCTGCCTGCGCCTGTGCAGGTCGCCGTTCAGGACGGCGACCTCACCGGGCACCCTCGGGTAAGTCCCGCCCCCAAATTGCTGGCCGAACATGTCTTCGGGCACGTCCTGCCCGAGGGATGTGCCTTTACGCTTCGCGCCCAGCCGGGCAGGCACTGCGGTCTGCTCGCCCCTACACACCGGTTTCCAGGACTGACATGACAAATCGCCCCTTCCGCTTCGCCCCCTTGGCCGCCCTGCTGCTGAGCGCCGGCCTGTGCCATGCCGGCAACCAGGCCGCGGCAAGCGCCAGCCACTCCGGGCTGGACCTGGCCAACCACGATCCCAGCGTGCGCGTGCAGGACGACCTGTTCCGCGCCGCCAATGGCGGCTGGCTGAAGAACACCGAGATCCCGGCCGACAAGTCCTACTACGGCAGCTTCATCAAGCTGCGCGACCTCTCCGACCAGCGCGTGCGCGTAATCGTTGAAGAGCTGGCCACCAAGCCGCAGGTCAAGGGCAGCGTGGCCGACAAGATCGCCGCCTTCTATACCGCCTATCTCGACACCGCCGCCATCGACAAGGCGGGCCTGGCCCCGGTGCAGGGCCTGCTGGCCGGCATCGACGCGATCCAGTCGCGCGGCGAACTGGCCACCTGGCTGGGCCGCATGCAGGGCGTGGTGAACGGCCCGATCCAGCTGGGCGTGGACCCGGACTTCAAGGAACCGCTGGTGAACCGCACCGCCACCTGGCAGGGCGGGCTGGGCATGGCCGACCGCGACTACTACCTCAAGGACGACGACAAGCTCGCCAAAGTACGCGAGGCCTATTCGGTCTACCTGACCGAGCTGGCCCGGCTGTCCGGCGAGAAGGACCCGGCCGCGGCCGCCGCAGGCGTGCTGGCGCTGGAACGCAGCCTGGCCGAGACGCATTGGAACAAGGTCGACAACCGCGACCCGGTGAAGCTCTACAACCCCATGACGCCGGCCGAACTGGCGCAGCGCGCGCCCGGCTTCGACTGGCCGGCCTTCTTCGCCGGCGCGCAGCTGGCGGGCATCGACCGCCTCTCGGTCTCGCAGCCCAGCATGGTGGAGGGCGCGGCCAGGCTGCTGGACAGCGTGCCGCTGGCGAGCTGGAAACAATACCTGAAGCTGCGCGTGCTGGACGAGCATGCGGTGGTGCTGCCGCGGGCCTTCCGCGAGGCGCGCTTCGCCTTCCACGGCAAGGCCCAGACGGGCGCCACCGAAGACCGCCCGCGCTGGCAGCAGGGCATCGGCGAAGTGAATGGCGCGCTCGGCGAGGCGATCGGCCAGGTCTATGTGGAGCGCCATTTCCCGGCCGCCTACAAGGCGCGCATGTTGGAGCTGGTGGGCAATCTGATGGCGGCCTTCCGCGAATCCATCGACGGGCTGGCCTGGATGTCGGCCCAGACCAAGGCGGGCGCGCAGGCCAAACTCTCCAAGTACACGGTCAAGATCGGCTACCCCGACCAATGGCGTGACTACGGCGCGCTGGAGGTGCGCGCCGGCGACGCCATGGGCAACCGCCTGCGCGCGGCACAGTTCGAGTGGCAGCGCCAGGCCCAGCGCGCCGGCAAGCCGGTGAATCGCAAGGAATGGTTCATCACGCCGCAGACGGTGAACGCCTTCTACGACCCCACGCGCAATGAGATCGTGTTCCCGGCCGCCTTCCTGGAAGCGCCCTTCTTCGACATGCAGGCCGACGACGCCGTCAACTACGGCGCCATCGGCGGCGTGATCGGCCACGAGATCAGCCACGGCTTCGACGATCAGGGCAGCCAGTTCGACGGCGACGGCGCGCTGCGCAACTGGTGGACCGAGGCCGACCGCAAGGCCTTCGAGGCCGTCGGTGCGCGCCTGGCGGCGGAGTTCGACGCCTACGAGCCCATCCCCGGCAAGAAGGTCAACGGCCGCCTCACCCTGGGCGAGAACATCGCCGACCTCTCCGGCATCCAGGTGGCCTACAAGGCCTATCTGCGCTCGCTGGGCGGCAAGCCCGCGCCGCTGCTGGATGGCTACAGCGGCGAGCAGCGCTTCTTCCTGGGCTGGGGCCAGGCCTGGCGCAGCAAGGCGCGCGAGGAGCGCACCATGCAGCTGCTGACCACCGATCCGCACTCGCCGGACCAGTTCCGCGCCAACGGCCCGGCCGCCAACACCGACGGCTTCCACCAGGCCTTCGGCACCAAACCGGGCGACACGATGTTCAAACCCGGTGAGCAGCGCATCCGCATCTGGTAAATGGCCAGGCCCTGGCCGGCCTGCTTTGCAGGTCGGGCCTGCCGCCCGACGTCGCGATGCCGGCGCCGACAGGCAGGCAGAATGCCCCCTTTGCCCCCACGCTGCACCCATGCAAATTCCCGTCCTGACGACCGAACGCCTGGAGCTGATCCCGCCCGACCGCGACTGCGCCGCGCTCTACCAGCGCTTCTACACCGATGGCGAGGCCAGCGCCAATTACGGTGGCCCGCTCAGCCCCGGCGCCGCCTTTGCGCGCCTGGCCTCCGACCTGGGCAGCTGGCATCTGCAGGGCTTTGGCGTCTGGGTGCTGCGCCGCCGCGAACAGGGCGATTTGCTGGGCTGCTGCGGCTTCTGGCAGGGCCTGGGCTGGCCACGCGAGCTGACCTGGTGGCTGCTGCCCGAGGCGCGCGGCACCGGGCTGGCGCTGGAGGCCTCGCGCGCCGCCATCGCCCAGGCCTATGAGGGTTGGGGCTGGGATCGGGTGCAGACCTATATGGAAGACCACAATGCCGCCGCGCGCGGCCTGGCCCTGCGCCTGGGCGGGCAGAGCCTGGGCCGGCACCGCGTGTTCCCGGATGGCAAGGAGCGCGAGATGTTCGAGCTGCCCAGGCCTTGACGCCGCGTTGAGCGGGCCGACTGTCCTGGACATGCCCCTGGGGTCTACGCGGGCAGGAGTTCGCGCTGGAAGCGAAAGCAGTCGATCTCCCGGCCCTGCACCAGCGCCAGGCCGGGACGGAGCTCGGCGCGTTCAAAGCCATGCTTCTCCAGCACCCGCGCCGAGGCCGGGTTGACCTCGCTGACAAAGGCCAGCAGTGTGCGCAAGCCCCAGCGCTCGCGTGCCAGCCTCACCATTTCGCGCACGGCCAGGCTGGCCAGGCCCTGGCCGGTATGCGCCTGGCCGATGCGATAGCCCAGCTCGGCGCAGCCCGCCTGCCTGTCAATGCCCTTGAGGTTGGCCCGGCCCAGGATCTGCCCCTGAGCACCCACGATCAGCAGTGGATGGAACTCGCTACGCTCATGCTGAGCGAGCAGGTCGGCGATGTGCGCCTGCACCCCTTGCGGCGCATAGAACGGCTCCGGCCGCGCCTCGATGTGCTGTTCGAACCAGGCCCGGTTCTCCAGCTCGAAGTGCAGCAGCGCCGGGCCATCGTGCGGGGCCAGGGTGCGCAGGGAAACAGCATTCGTCATTCAAACATCCTCATTTCAGGACCAGCTAACGATGCCCTCAGGCACGGCCGGCAGAGCCCCCGATCACTGCGGCGCCTTGCGCAGGCGCTCTGCAAGAAAGGCATCCATACGGGCACCGTAGAAGCGGCGCGCCTGCGGCGTCATCCAGGCGTCGACATCCCGCTGCATCTGGGTCAGCGCCTCACGGCGAGCCAGGATGCGTTCCGCCCTGGCGATCACGGCCCGGCCCCAGTCATTGCGCGGGCAGGCCACACCCGCCTGCAGCATCTCGCTGGCACCCTGGATCGGTGCCGTCTCCAGCTTCTGCAGCAGCGGCCATTGCGCGCGCTGCGCGGCCAGCACGAAGTCGTACTCGATGGTGTAGTCGCCGCGCCCCAGCGCCACCATCTGCAGCAGCTTGCTGCCAAACTGCACCGGTGCATACAGGGCTACCGATTGTGGCGGACGCTGCGCCAGCTGCGCGTCCAGCGCGGCACCGTAGCTACGCCCCTCGATCAAGGCCCCCTGCAGCTGCGCCGATTGCAATACCTGGCTCAGCCCGACCTCACCCTGCGCATTGCGTGGCAGGCGCGCCAGCACCTCGGGCAGGGCCACCAGCTGCGCCGGCGGCAGCAGATGGGTGATGTAGAAGAAGGCCCGCGCCTCACGCTCTGGCGTGCGCAGCGAGACCAGATGGCAGGCCGGCTCACCGGCCTCGATCATCAGCCAGCTGCGCTTGGCATTGGCCAGCACGGCGACATGCTCGGCGGGCTCGGGCCAATGCTTTTTCAGCTCGTCCAGCATGGGCTCGGCCATGCCCTTGCGCGCCGGCAGCTTGGCCGCGTTGCTCTCGGCCAGCGCGAACTCGGGCATCAGCCAGGTGATGCGCTCGGCATGGACTGCCCAGGCGCCCAGCAAGGCCAGCAGGGATAGAAGCAGCTTGGCGAGCATGCCGCCAGCATAGCCGCTGCCGCGTTCAGTCAGTGCCGGCCATGGCGGCTCAGTGGCCGATGTGCAAGGGCTTGAAGCCCGGGTGGGCGAAATGGCTGCCATAGGCATTCACGGCCTGTGCGGTCTTGATCAGACCCTGCTCGGGGCGCAGCTTGCCGGTCTTGCCGGCCATCGCATCGCTACCCTCGCCCAGCTCGGCGATCACCAGATGCAGCATCGCGTCGGCGCGCGGCTCAAGCTTGCACTGGGCCACGATGGCGCCCACCTGGGCCTCGACCTGCCCGGCCAGCTCGCGGTAGCCGGCCTCGTCCAGCTTGCCGGCATGGGCGGCGGCAAGCTGCACTGCGAGCAGTTCCCGGATGCGTGACATGCCTTCGCGCAGCGGCGCGTCGGTGGCCCATTTGCGGCCCTTGTCCAGGCTCAGCTTGTGCGGCGCGCTCGCCTCATGGCTGTGCGCGGCCGGCTGGGCCGTTGCCGGGGCGGCCGACACGCCGGCCATCAGCATGGCCGCCAGCGCGGCCCGCAGGAAATTGGTCTGACGATTCATTTGCAGGTCCTCAGCACACGTTGAAATCAATCACGATGGCGCCCGGCGCGCGCTGCTGGTAGACCACGCTGACGCGGCTGCCGTAGCGCTGCGCAATCTGCGCCAGCAGCGGCAGCGGGTCGTGGTCGTTGGCGAAGCGCATGGTCTCACCGGGCTGCAGCGCGTCCAGCGCGCCGAAGATGGCGGCATGGCGGAAGCGCTTGGCCACGCCGCGAGCGTCGAAGGGGTAGATGGCGTCGGGGGACAGGTGTTGATGGGACATGGGGACTCCTGAGGGTTGAGGTCGATTGGCGGGGGCCTGAGGCTCAGGCCGGGGGCAGCTTGCGGGGCGCGGCGTCGCTGCGCCGCCGCAAGCTGATGGGCTGGGACGCGCCCGGCCTGGGCGTCGCCGCTGCGGGCGCGGCCAGATCGGCCAGGGTCGCGCCGTCGAGTTCCTTGAGAAAGGCGCGCAGCGCGCTGTCGAACAGCTGCTTGAGGCGGCAGGACGGGCTCAGCAGGCATTCGTTGACGCTGGCATCGAAGCATTCCACCAGCCTGAAGTCGGTCTCGGCGGCACGCACCACATCTCCCACGCGCAAGCGGGCCGGATCGGCCAGCAGGCGCAGCCCGCCGCCGCGGCCGCGCGTGGTCTCCAGCACGCCCTGACGCGCCAGGTCGTTGACGATCTTCATCAAGTGGTTCTTGGAGACGCCATGGTGCTGCGCCAGCTCGCCGATGGTGACGAGTTGCTGCGGGCGCGCCGCGCAGTACATCAGCACGCGCAAGGTGTAGTCGGTGTATTCGGCAAGCCGCATCGATGCCCCTAAAGATGCATGCAGTTTATTGCTTTAAAGCACTCGAATCTTTAAGATGCATCAAACATACTTCTTATAGCAACCCCGCTCCCGGAGCCCTGCCATGACCTTCGTCGTCACCCAGGCCTGCATCAGCTGCAAGTACACCGACTGCGTGGACGTCTGTCCGGTCGATGCCTTTCGTGAAGGCCCCAACTTCCTCGTCATCGACCCCGATGAATGCATAGACTGCGCGGTCTGCGTGCCGGAATGCCCGGTGGCGGCCATCCATGCCGAGGAGGACGTGCCCGCCGGTCAGCGCGACTTCATCCCGCTGAATGCCGAGCTGGCGCGCCAATGGAAGCCCATCACCAAGGCCAAGCCGGCCCTGCCCGACGCCGAGGCTTGGCGCGACGTCGAAGACAAGCGCGCCCAACTGAAGCGCTGAGGCGCGCCGCGCGCCGTCTCTTCAATGCTTGTGGCGGTGGTGCGCGTCCGGGTAATGCGCGTGGCTGTGCCGCATGGCTTCATGCCGGTGCGCATGGCTGTGGCGCGTGCCCGCGGGCACGGGCGGTTCGTGCGCATGCTCGTGGTGCGGGTCGCCGCGGCCATGCACATGGCTGTGGGCATGCTCCAGCACCCCGTGCTCATGCTCATGCTCATGCCGCTCGCTCAGGTGCAGGGCCACGCCCAGCGCCATCAGCGCTCCGGCCAGCAGCAGCTGCCAGCTCCACGCTTCACCAAGCAGCACGAAGGCCAGCAGCGCGCCGACGAAGGGCGCGACCGAGAAATAGGCGCCGGTGCGGGCCGTGCCCAGATGGCGCAGGCCCAGCACGAACAGCACCAGGCTCGCGCCATAGCTCGCAAAGCCCAGCAGGCCGGCGGCCAACACCGTGCCGGCGCCCGGCCATTGCGCGCCCGCCAGCAGGGCCAGCAGCAGATTGGTCGCGCCCGCCGCCAGGCCCTTGCTCATGGCGATGAAGCTGGCATCGGTGAGCGAGACCTTGCGCGTCAGGTTGTTGTCTATGCCCCAGGCGAGACAGGCCCCCAGCACCGCCAGCGCCGGCCACCCGCTGTCCAGGCCCCCGGCCGCAGCACCCTCCCCCGGCCAGCTCAGCACCGCGCTGCCGGCCACGATGGCCAGCATGCCCAAAGCGATGCGGCGGTCGACGTTCTCCTTGAAGGCAAACCAGGCCAATAGCGCCGTCATCACCCCTTCGGCATTCAGCAGCAGGGACACCGCCGCGGCGGGCATGCGCGCCAGGCCCAGCATCAACAGCACCGGCCCCAGCACCCCGCCGGCGACGATGGCGCCCGCCAGCCACTTGCGGTCGCCCGCCTCCAGCCGCACGGCGGGCGCGCCACGCATGCGCCGCAGCAGCCACAGGCCGATGCCCGAGCCCAGGTAGAGCAGCGCTGCCAGCAGCCAGGGGCTGGTGTGCCCCAGCAGGGGCTTGGCCAGCGGCGTGCCGGCGCCGAACAGGATGGCGGCGCCGAGGGCGGCGACGACGCCGGGTTGACGCCAGAAACTCATGTCAGGGCCTGGGGTGATGATGATGAAGACGGCAACAATGGCCGCATGCTAAGGCCATCCGCCCCGCGCCAGCCATGCGCCCAGCGGTACAGCACCGGCAGCACCAGCAGGGTCAGCGCGGTGGACGACAGGATGCCGCCTATCACCACGCTGGCCAGCGGGCGCTGCACCTCGGCACCGGTGCCGGTGGCCAGGGCCATGGGCACAAAGCCCAGCGAGGCCACCAGCGCCGTCATCAGCACCGGACGCAGGCGCGTCAGCGCGCCCTCGCGCACCGCAGCATCCAGCGGCATACCTTCTTCCCGCAATGAGCGCATATAGGCAATCATCACCAGGCCGTTGAGCACCGCCACCCCCGACAGGGCGATGAAGCCCACGCCCGCCGAGATCGACAGCGGGATGTCGCGCAGCCACAGCGCCACGATGCCGCCGGTGAGCGCGAAGGGCACGCCGGTGAACACCAGCAGGCCGTCGCGCGCGTTGCCGAACATCGCGAACAGCAGCACGAACACCAGGCCCAGCGCCACCGGCACGACGATCTGCAGCCGCGCCGCGGCCGACTGCAGCTGCTCGAAGGTGCCACCCCAGCTGATCCAGTAGCCGCTGGGCATCTTCAGCCTGGCGTCCAGCCGGGCCTGCGCCTCGCTCACAAAGGAGCCGAGGTCGCGCCCCCGCACATTGGCCGTGACGACGACGCGCCGCTTGCCGTTCTCGCGGCTGAGCTGGTTCGGCCCCGGGGCGATCTCGAAGTTCGCCAGCTCGCCGAGCTGTACATAGGCCGGCTGGCCGCCGCCGATCTCACTGCCGGGCAGCTTGATAGGCAGGCGCTTGAGCGCCTCGATATCGCTGCGCACCGCTTCCGGCAGGCGCACCAGGATGTCGAAGCGCCGGTCGCCCTGGAACAGAGCGCCCGCCTCCTGGCCGCCAATGGCCATGGCCGCGGTCTCCTGCACCTCGGCCACGCTCAGGCCCAGGCGTGCGAGCCTGGCCCGGTCGATCTGCAGGCTGAGCATGGACAGGCCCGTGGTCTGCTCGACCTTCACGTCGGCCGCGCCGGGGATGCCCGCAAGCAGCTTGGCGATGGCCGCGGCGGTCTCGTCCATGACGGCCATATCGTCGCCAAAGACCTTCACCGCCAGGTCGCTGCGCACGCCCGAGATCAGCTCGTTGAAGCGCATCTGGATGGGCTGCGTAAACTCGTAGTTATGGCCCGGCACCTGGACCACAGCCGCCTGCAGCGCGGCCACCAGCGAGGCCTGGCTGCGCTTCGGATCGGGCCATGCCGAGCGCGGCTTGAGCATCAGAAAGGTGTCCGCCACATTGGGCGGCATCGGGTCGGTGGCGATCTCGGCGGTGCCGAGTTTGGCGAACACGCGCTCGACCTCGGGGAAGTCCTTGACGATGACGCGCTCCAGCTCCTGCTGCATCGCGATCGCCTGCGTCAGGCTGGTGCCCGGGATGCGCAGCGCATGCAGGGCGATATCGCCCTCGCTGAGGCTGGGGATGAACTCGCTGCCCATACGGGTGGCGAGCAGTCCGCTCAGCAGCACCGACACCGCGCTGATGCTCAGCACCAGGGGCTTGTTCAGCAAGGCCCAGTCCAGCATCGGTGCATAGCCGCGCCTGGCCCAGGCCATCAGGCGATTTTCCTTGTCGCTCACGTTCTTGCCGACAGCCACAGCCACCGCGGCAGGGATGAAGGTCAGCGACAGCAGCATCGCGCCGAGCAGGGCCGCCACCACGGTGAAGGCCATCGGGTGGAACATCTTGCCTTCCACCCCGGTGAGGGCAAAGATGGGCAGGTAGACCACCATGATGATGAGCTGCCCGTAGAGCAGCGGGCGCCGCGCCTCGCGGGCCGCGGCAAAGACCTCGCGGAAGCGCTCGTCGCGCGTCAGCGGCCGCCCCGCGAGCGCCTGTGCATGGGCCAGGCGGCGCACGCAGTTCTCCACGATCACGACGGCGCCGTCGATGATGACACCGAAGTCCAGCGCGCCCAGGCTCATTAGATTGGCGCTGACCTTGTTGCTCACCATGCCGCTGAAGGTGAACAGCATGGCCAGCGGGATCACCGCCGCCGTGATGAGGGCCGCGCGGATATTGCCGAGGAATAGGAAGAGGATGGCGATCACCAGGGCGGCGCCCTCCAGCAGGTTCTTCTTGACGGTGGCAATCGCCTTGTCGATCAGGATGCTGCGGTCGTACACCGTCTGCGCGATCACGCCCGGGGGCAGGCTGCGGCCGATGTCCTTCAGCTTCTTGTCCACCGCCTGCGAGACCACGCGGCTGTTCTCGCCCAGCAGCATGAAGACGGTGCCCAGCACCACCTCGCGGCCGTTCTCGGTGGCCGCACCGCTGCGCAGCTCGCGCCCGATGCCCACCTCGGCCACATCGCCGATGCGCAGCGGGCTGCCCTTGCTGCTGCGGATGACGATATTGGCAATGTCCTCCATGCTGTTCACCTGGCCGGGCGCGCGTATCAGGTACTGCTCGCCGCGGCGCTCGATATAGCCGGCGCCGACATTGCCGTTATTGCGTTCCAGCGCCTGCACGAGGTCTGGCAGCGTCAGCCCATGCGCGACCAGCTTCTCGGGGCTGGGCGCGACCTGCACCTCCTTGGCATAGCCGCCTATGGTGTTGATCTCGGTCACGCCGGGCACGGTGCGCAGCTGCGGCTTGATGATCCAGTCCTGGATCTCGCGCAGATCGGTGGGCGTGTAGGGGCTGCCGTCGGCCTTGCGCGCGCCCTCCTTGGCCTCCACCGTCCACATATAGATTTCGCCCAGGCCGGTGGCGATGGGCCCCAGCGTGGGCACCAGGCCCGCGGGCAGCCGGGCCTTGGCCTGCTGGATGCGTTCGTTGACGAGTTGGCGCGCGAAGTAGATATCGGTGCCATCCTTGAAGACCACGGTCACCTGCGACAGGCCATAGCGCGACAGCGAGCGCGTCTGCTCCAAGTTAGGCAGGCCGGCCATGGCGGTCTCGATGGCAACGCTGACGCGCTGCTCGGACTCCAGCGGCGCGTAGCCCGGCGCCTCGGTATTGACCTGGACCTGCACATTGGTGATGTCAGGCACGGCGTCAATCGGCAGGCGCTGGTAGTTGAACAGGCCCAGCATGGCCATGCCCAGCACGCACAGCAGCACCAGCCAGCGGTGGGCAATCGAGAAGTGAATGATTTTTTCGAACATGGCCGCTCCTCAATGCTCGTGGCCGGCACCGGCCTTGCCGATGTCTGCCTTGATCAGATAGCTGTTCTTGGCGGCGTAGCGCTCGCCGGCGGCGAGGCCCTTGAGCACCTCCACATATCGGCCGTCGCTGCGCCCCAGCTCCAGCGGCCGGGTCTCGAACTGCTGGCCCTGGCGGCCGAACACCACCGGCCGCTCGCGCAGGGTCTGCACCGCCTCCGCCGCCACCGCCACCGGCACCTCGACTTCGTCCGAACTCAGCAGCTCCACCGTGACGGGCAGGCCGGGGCGCCACAGGCCCTTGGGGTTGGGCAGGATCAGCCGCGCCGTCGCGTTGCGGCTTTGTTCGCCCAGCAGCGCAGCGATGTGGCTGAGCCTGGCTTGTGCCTCGAAGCCGTTGGCCTTGACGCTGCCCATGGCGCCCGGCTGGAGTCGGTGTACCTCCTTGGCCGGCACCGCGAGTTCCACCCACAAGGTGGAGAGGTCGGCCAGCTGGAAGATGGGGGCGTCGTCCTTCAACACCTCACCGACGCTGATCTTCTTGTCGGTGACCACGCCGTCAATCGGCGCGCGGATCTCGTAGCGGGTCAGGCCCTGCGTGGAGGTACTGGCAGTCAGGCCCAGCGCGGCCAGCTTCTGGCGCGCGCTCTCGGCCGTGATCTCGGCTTGCTGAAAGGCCTGGCGCGCGCTCAGCATGTCCTGCTCGGCCGTGATCTTCTCTTCCCAGAGCTTGTGCTCGCGCTCATACATGGTCTTGGCCAGGGCCATGCGCTGTTGCGCGGCCAGCCATTCGCTGCGCTGGTCGGCCAGGGCCTGGCTGGAGATCACGGCCAGCACCTGGCCCCGGCGCACCTGCTCGCCCGCATTGACGCGCACCGCCTCGACAAGACCAGCCAGCCGCGGCGTGACGAACACGCTGCGATCCTGGTTCAGCTTGAGCTCGCCCAGCAGCTGCAGGCTGGCACGCAGGCGTGCCGGCCCGGCCACCGCAATCTCCACGCCGCTGCGTTCGAGTTGCGCGTCGCTGAGCTGCACGCCATGGCCTTCTTCGGCCTGCCCATGCTCGGACTCGGCCTCGGCCGGCTTGGCCGGCTCGCTGCGCAGTATGGCCGCACCCAGCACCAGGCCGAGCAGCAGCACCACCGCAATGGCCACGGCGGACTTCCTTTTCTCGTTACTCATTGCTTGTTGCATCAACATCTGTTCTTACTCCTGAGATTGCTGCGCCTGGCTGGGGTCTTGGCCCAGCAGGCGCTCGAGTTCGGCGGCGGCGCGCCAGGCATCGGCCGTGCCGCGCAGGATTTGCTGTTGCGCCTGGAACAGCGTGCGCTGGGCATCGAGCACATCGAGGAAGGCGAACTTGCCCAGCTCGTAACCCTTTACCGCAGCGTCATGGGCGGCTTGCGCCGTGGGCAGCAGCTCGCTGCGCAGCATCTGCACCTGCTGGCGGCTCAGGCGCAGCTTCTCCAGCGCCTGCGACAGCTCGGTTTGCAGCCGCGCGCTGGTGGCGCTGAGCGCCTCGCGCGCCTGGTCTTCCCGGCGCAGCGCTTCAAGCAGATGGCCCTGGTTGCTGTCCATGATGGGCAGCGGGATAGCCAGACCCAGCACCGCCTGCGTGCGGCCCTGCTCGGCCGCGCGCCTGGCGCCCAGCGTGAGCGTCAGGTCGGGAACGCGCTTGGCGCGCTCGCCGGCAGCCAGCGCCTGGCGCCGCGCGATTTCCAGCTGCGCCAGGCGGATCGCCGGCGCCCGGCTCAGCAGCTCGCCCAGGCGCTGCTCGGAGGGCGGCTCGGGCAACGTCTGGGCATCGCCATCCGCCTGCTCGTAGGCATGGGCGAGCTGGCCAGGGCCCCAGAGCGCAGCCAGGCGCTGCCGAGCCAGCAGCAGATCGCTCTGCGCCTGAGCCAGCTCGGCGCGCACCGCGGCTTCGGCCACCTGCGCCTTGGCCTGCTCCAGCGGAGGCACCTTGCCGGCCTGAAGGCGCTTGGCGGCGACGCTGGTGGCATTGCGCGCGACATCCAGCGAGGCTTGCAACAGACGGGCCTGCTGCTGCGCGCCAAGCAGCTCGAAGAAGGCGCCGGCAACGGCCGCCCGCAACTCGGCCTGCCTGGACAGCAGCGCCACACCCGCCTGCTCGCGCGCGCTGGCCGCAGCGGCCAGCCGTGCCGCGCGCTTGCCTCCCAACTCGATGGGCTGGGCCCATTGCAGGGTGCTCGTGCGCGTGCTGCTGCGCAGGTCTTCCACCAGCAGGCCCAGCTCGGGATTGGGGCGCGCGCCGGCCTGCTGCTCGGCCGCTTCCATGGCCTGCAGTTCGAGCCGCGCGCCGGCCAGCTCGGGGTTGTGGGTCAGCGCCAGGCGCTGCGCCTGGGCCAGGGTCAGCATGGCCTTGGCCGGCGCGGCCACTTCGGCGCTTTGTGCCGGCGCGGGCGGGGCCAGGGAACATAGCACCGCCAATGCCAGCGGCGTGAATAGGGTTCGCATCGAACGCTCCAGGTTGTGATGAACAACAACGGGGGTGGTTCGGCGCGGCGTCGCCCATGCGCTGACCGAGACGGTCAGCGCAGCATCAGCATGATGATGACGAGTGAGTTAATCGACGACGCGCCGCTCAGGCGCGCCACCAATTGGGGCGGTCGGGACCCTCGGGCACGACGGACTCGGCCAGGCAGGCCTGCTCGGTCGGCGGTTCAATGGCAGCGGCGAAGACAGGCCCCAGCGCGTAGTCGCAAGCGGGCGCGGCGTGCAGCAGCTGGCAATGCCCATGGTCCATGTCGAGGGCCTGCGTCACCGCCTTGACACTCGCCTTGGCGGCAGGCTTCTCGGCGGCCGCCTCATGCGCATCATGGGCATGCTCGTGATGCCCGAAGTGCACCGCCGAACTGTCCGGCTTGCGTGCCTCATGCTCGCAATAGCCCGCCGCCGCCGCCCAGGAGAACTGGGCGGTGAGCAGCAAGCTGAGGAGGACGAGAAGCCAGGATCGCATGGGCTGGGCAGTATAGATAAGACGCTGTCTATTTGAGCGCTGAGTCGCGCAACAGGCGCAGGCCATTGGCCACCACCAGCAGGCTGGCGCCCATGTCGGCGAACACCGCCATCCACATGGTAGCGCCGCCCATCAGCGCGGCCAGCAAAAAGGCCGTCTTGATGCCCAGCGCCAGGGCAATGTTCTGCAGCAGCACGCTGCGGCTGCGGCGCGAGAGGCGCACGGTCTCGGCCAGGCGGCCCAGCTCGTCGTTCATCACCACCACGTCGGCGGCCTCCATGGCCGTGTGCGTACCGGCGGCGCCCATCGCAAAACCGATGTCCGACTGCGCCAGCGCGGGCGCGTCGTTGATGCCGTCGCCCACCATGGCGGTGGGCCCGAAGCGCTGCTGCAGCTCGCGGATGGCGGCCAGCTTGTCCTCGGGCAGCAGTTGGGCGCGCAGCTCGGTGATGCCGGCCTGGGCCGCGATGACCTGTGCGGTGGTGAGGTTGTCGCCGGTCAGCATCACCGGCGTGATGCCCAGGGCGCGCAGCTCGGCCAGCGCCTGGCGCGTGGCGGGCCTGATGGTGTCGGCCACCGCGCAGATCGCCAGCACGCCGCGCGCGTCGGCCAGCACCGCCACGCTGCGTCCGGCCTGCTCGTGCAGGGCCAGCCCGGCCTCAAGCTCGGCCGAGCATTGGCCGCGCTCCTCGATCCAGCGATGGTTGGCCAGCACCAGCGGCAGGCCATCGACCGTGCCCTGCACGCCGCGCCCGGCCGCGGCCGCAAAGTCATGCACCTCGGCCACTTCTCCAGTTTCCCCAGTTTCCCCAGCTTCGGCCGCCAGGCCCTGCGCGATCGCGCGCGAGACCGGGTGGTCCGAGCGGCTCGCCAGCGCCAGGGCCTGGCGCGCCAGCTGTGCGCGCTCGGCGCCCGGCGCCAGCGGCACAAAATCCACCAGCACCGGCAGGCCCTGGGTGATGGTGCCGGTCTTGTCCAACGCCACCACCTTGAGCAGGCGCGCCTGTTCCAGGTAGACCCCGCCCTTGATGAGAATGCCGCGCCGCGCCGCCGCCGCCAGGCCGCTGACCAGGGTGACCGGGGTCGAGATCACCAGCGCGCAGGGGCAGGCGATCACCAGCAGCACCAGCGCCTTGTAGAGCGCCTGCAGCCAGCCCCAGCCCAGCAGCCATGGCGTCAGCAGCGCCACCGCCAGCGCCAGCACAAACACCGCCGGGGTGTAGATGGCGGCAAAGCGATCGACGAAGCGCTGCGTGGGCGCGCGGCTGGCCTGCGCCTCCTCGACCGCATGGATGATGCGGGCCAGGGTGCTGTCCGAGGCCAGGGCGGTGACGCGGAACTCCAGCGCCGCGCTCTGGTTGATGCTGCCGGCGTAGAGGGCGTCGCCTATGCCCTTGTCCACCGGCAGGCTCTCGCCCGTCACCGGTGCCTGGTCCACGGCGCTGAGGCCGCGCGTGACCAGGCCGTCGAGCGGCACGCGCTCGCCGGGCTTGATGCGCACGATGGCGCCCAGCGGCACGGCGGCGCTGGGCTGTTGCAGCCAGGCGCCATCGGCCTGCGCCACCTCGGCCTGCGCCGGCGCCATCGCCAGCAGGCTCTTGATCGCATCGCGCGCGCGGTCGACGGCACGCGCCTCGATCAGCTCGGCCAGGGCATAGAGCGCCATCACCATCGCGGCCTCGGGCCATTGGCCGATCAGGAAGGCGCCGCTCACCGCCACCGTCATCAGCGCATTGATGTTCAGGCGCCCGGCGCGCAGCGCATACAGGCCCTTTTTGTAGGTGTCGAAACCGGCCAGGCCAATGGCCGCGGCGGCCAAGCCCATCTCGGCCAGTTGCATGATTTGCAGGCCCTGCCCCTCGGGGGCGACAAAGGCCAGGGCCTCGGCGGCCAGCGCCAGCAGCAGCGAGGCCAGCAGGCGCGGCAGGCCCTCGCCGGCATGGCCATGCTCGTGCCGCACTGCATCGCCAGAGGGCGCAGCATCCAGCGGCTGTGGATCGAAGCCCAGGCCGCGCATGGCCGCCAACGCCGCCTCCAGCGCGGGCGGCGCAGCGGCCGCCAGCGACAGCGTGCGCCGGCCCAGATCGAAGCGCAGCCCGTCGATGCCGGCAATGGGCGCCAGCGCGCGCCGGATCTCGCCCTCCTCCACCGCACAGTCCATGCTGGGGATGCGGAAGACGCGCGCCCCTGCAGGCGACGGTGGCGGTGGCGTCAGCGTCGGCGCTGTTTCTGCAGCGCCGCAGCAGTGGTTGCTGCTGCAGCTCGATGCGGCGGGCGTGGATGCATGTGGTGTGGCCATGCCGGCATTGGAAACCCTGCACCAGGACAAGAGTCAAGCGGCTTCTTTCATCCCTCTGGCTTGCGGCTCAGCATTACCAGCGTCACCACACTGATCGCAGCCCCGGCCACAAAGGTTGCCGGCGCGCCCAGGGTCTCCCACAACAGCCCCGCCGCCACGCTGGCGAGCAGCATCGCCAGGCCGCTGAGCAGGTTGAAGAAACCATAGGCGGTGCCGCGCAGCTCGGCGGGCGCAGCGTCGGCCACCATGGCGGCCAAGAGGCCCTGGCTCATGCCCATGTGCAGGCCCCACAGCGCCACGCCCCCCAGCAGAGCCGGCAGGGCCGGGCTGCTGGCCAGCAGCAGGTCGGCGGCGATCAGCAGCAGCAGGCTGCAGGCCAGCAGGCCGCGGTGGCTGACGCGATCGGCCAGCGCACCAAGCGGGTAGGCGCTGAGCGCGTAGACGATATTCATCGCCACCATCACCAGCGGAATCAGCGCCAGCGCCAGCCCGCTGTGCTGCGCGCGCAGCACCAGAAAGGCCTCGCTGAAGCGCGCCAGCGTGAACACCGCGCCAATCATCACCACCCACCAGTAGGCCGGGCCCAGCTGGCGCAGCCTGGCACGGCTGATGGCGGGCACGCCAGCGGCAGCGGAAGCAGGCCGTGCCGGCTCGCGCACGCCCAGAGCCAGCAAGAGCACGGCCAGCACGGCCGGGATCACCGCCACCCAGAACACGGCGCGGAAGTCGTTGGCCCACAAAAGCATCAGTCCCACGCCCAGCAGCGGCCCGGCGAAGGCGCCCACGGTATCGAGCGACTGGCGCAGGCCGAAGGCGGCGCCACGCTGCGCGGGCGGGGCGATGTCGGCCACCAGCGCATCGCGCGGTGCGCCGCGTATGCCCTTGCCCACGCGGTCGATCAGGCGCGCCGCCAGCACCAGGCCGGCGCCGCCGGCAATCGCGAACAGCGGCTTGGTGGCCGCGCCCAGGCCATAGCCCAGCAGGGCCAGGCCCTTGCGGCGGCCCCAGTGGTCGCTCAGCACGCCGGAGAACACCTTGACGATCAAGGCCGTGGCCTCGGCCGCGCCCTCGATCAGGCCCACCGTGAACACCGAGGCGCCCAGCCCACCCACCATGAAGAGTGGCAGCAGGCTGTGGATCATTTCCGAGGAGATGTCCATCAGCAGGCTCACGAAGCCGAGCACCCAGATGCCGGCCGGCAGGCGCGGCCTGGTACTTGCGACCGCAGTTTTCATATGCGCCGTCAAATGTTTGTTGTTCGTCAAATCACTGTCACACAGAGCGTGCACAATGCAAAGCATCCAAGGCGACAAACCGGCTGCAGATTGGGCAGAACACTGGAACCCGTCACCAGCGCCAAGGGAACCGTCTCGGGGTGTTTTTTTATATTCACCTCTTGTCCGGAAAGCAGGGCCACCCTCGGTGGCCCTTTGCTTTTGCACGACGGCGCTTTGTGGCTTGGCGTTGACGCCATGCCGCAAGTCACTTGACCGCGGCTTGAGCGTGCGAGCACACTCGCGGCTCCATTCAAACAACAGGAGAACTCCATGGCCAAGACTGATATTGCCCGCCTCCTGTCGGCCGCACATTTCTGCCGCCACGCTTGAGTTGAACCCGCCACGCAGCCCGCGTGGCCCGAGTTTTTCGAGCACGCCGCGACAGTCCTTTTCGCGGCCGACATTTCCCCGCTGTCACCGGCTACGCGCCTTCTCGCGTGGCCGAGTCTCCACATGCCTGGAAACGTCATTCTTCTTCTCATGCTCGAAGCAAACCACACCACGCAAGACCTGACCCTGCTCCAAACCCTGGGGCTGAACCAAAGCATCCGTTGCCATCTCGCCGGCCTCGATTGGCCGGCCCACAGCGCAGCGATGCGCGTCGTCGAAGTGCAGCGCGACCGCGTCCAGCTGCTGGGCGCGCAAGGCGGCTGCGACGCCCGCCTGCGACCCGAGCTGCTGCAGTGCCTGCGCAACGAGGGCCAGACCCTGGCCGTGGGCGACTGGGTGCTGGCCGCGCAAGACGCCTTTGGCGGACATTGGGTGCAGGCCCAGGCCACGCGCCTGAACGCGCTGACCCGCCGCAACCCCGAGGGCCTGCGCCAGACCCTGGTGGCCAATGTCGACACCGCCCTGCTGGTGATGGGGCTGGACCACGACTTCAACCTGGCGCGCCTGGACCGCTACCTGGTGCTGACGCATGCCGCCGGCATCGCCAGCGTGGTGGTGCTGAGCAAGGCCGACCGCTGCGCCCAGGTGCAGGCGCGCCTGGCCGAGGTGCAGGCGCATCTGCGCGCCTGCCGTGAGGGGCCGCAGGCGGTGCTGGCGGTGAACGGCACGCAGGCGAGCGCGCGCGAGTCGCTCTGGCCCTGGCTGGGCGCGGGCCAGACCCTGGTGCTCTTGGGCTCCAGCGGCGCGGGCAAGAGCACGCTCACCAACAGCCTGTGCGCAGCGCAGCTGCAAGACACCGGCGGCGTGCGCGAGGACGACAGCCGTGGCCGCCACACCACCAGCGTGCGCAGCCTGCATCGCGCGCCCTGCGGCGCCTGCATCATCGACACCCCGGGCCTGCGCGGCCTGCAGCTGGACGTCAACGAACAGCAGCTGGCCGAGGCCTTCGACGACATCGGCGCACTGGCGCCGCACTGCCGTTTCCGCAACTGCAGCCACCAGGACGAGCCGGGCTGCGCGGTGCGCGATGCGCTCAGCGCGGCACGCCTGAAGAGCTATCACAAGCTGCAGCGCGAGCTCGGCCGCGAGCAGCGCACACCGCTGCAGCGCCAGGCCGAAGTCTCGGAGTGGAAGTCGCGCTCGCGCGAGGCGCGCATCCGCATGAAGGCGAAAAGCGGTGCCTAACTGTGCCTAGGCGAAATAGCCCAGATTGGGCGTGGCGAAATTGCCCAGCTGCGGGAACAGCGCGGGCAGGTCCGCCGCGCTCACGCCCAGCCAGCTCGCCAGCGTGGCGCTCATCTGGTCCACCGCGGTGCTGGGCAGCCAGCGGCCCTCGTCCGAGACATCGTCGGGGCCGCCCAGCAGCAGCTGCGGCATGCGGCCATAGAGCCCGCTCCTGACCGCGCCACCCATGATGAGCTGGTGATTGCCCCAGGCATGGTCGCTGCCGCCGCCGGCCGCCGGCTGCATGGTGCGCGCAAAGTCCGAGGCGGTGAAGGTGGTGACCTGGTTCGCCAGGCCCAGCTGCAGCGTCGCGTCGTAAAAGGACTTGAGCGCCGAGCCGAGCTGGCCGAACAAATCATCCTGCTGCGCCAGCTGGTTGTTATGCGTGTCGAAGCCGCCCAGCGAGACAAAGAAGATCTGCCGCGTCACGCCCAGGCTGCTGCGCGCCTCCAGCAGCTTGGCCACGGTCAGCAATTGCTGGGCGATGCTGCTGCTCTGGCCGGCGAACAGGCCCGCGACGCTGCCGGCGGAGGCCAGCGCACCGTTGAGCGCCTCGCTGGCGCGCAGGGCCTGGTTCAGCACCGCGGCGGCGGCGCGCTCCTCGGCATTCGCATAGGGCTGCTGCAGCAGGCTGGTGTAGAGGCTGTAGAGCGGGTTGCGCGCCGGGTTGGCGCCAAACCCCTTGATGGCGAAATTGCCGCCCGATGACAGCGCCAGCCCATCGCTGCGAGCGCCATTCATGAACACGTTGTTGCCGCTCAGCGAGATCACCGCGGGCACGGTGCTGGCGGGCAGCAGGTCGGCGATGCGCCCGCCCCAGCCACTGCTGCTCGGCGCGCCCGAGCCGCCCTGCTGCCACTGCGCCTGCTGGTCGCTGTGCGAAAACAGATTGGCCGGCAGGCCGGCGCCACCGGCATGGAATTCGGCCTTGCTGAGGGGGCGCACCAGCGTGCCCACATTCGCCTGCAGCGCCAGATGGCCCTGCTTGAAGATCTCGGCCAGCGGCGCCAGCGCACCGTGCAGGCCCAGGTTAAGGCCCTCCAGCGGCGCCAGCGTGGAGGCCTGCAGCGCCAGCCCGCCCGCCGCGGCGTTGCCGCGCGCCTTGGCATAGGCGGCGTAGCCGGCCGCATCCATGGGCACCAGCATATTGTTGCCATCGTTGCCGCCGTAGAGAAAGACGCAGACCAGGGCGCGGTAGTCGCTGCCCGAGAGCGGTGCGGCAAGACCTGAGCCCAGCGCCAGCGGGCCACCTGCGGCCAAGGCCGCAGCATGGGTCAAGAAGCGGCGGCGATGCAGGGACTGGATGGCCATATCAATTCTCCACAAGGTATTCGGGGGACATGGCGGCCAGGAACAAGGCCGCCTTGGCGCGCTCCAGCGGCTTGCTCGCGGGTGCGATCTGCGCCGCCTTCAGGAGGGCCTGCTCCAGACTTGCACTCATGCGCCCGGCGAACAGCACGCGCTTGATGTCCTTCACCAGCGCCACCGGGTCGGCGGCCAGGGCCTGCCAGCGTGTCAGGTCGATCTTGCTGCCGGTACTGCCCGCCACGCTCGCATCCGGCGCCACCGCCTTGCCACTCAAGGCGGTAGCGAGCACCCCGCTGAGCTTGAAGGCGGCGCTGGCATTGAAGACGCCGAAGGCCGGGCCGTCCAGGCTGGGGTCGTCGGGCAGGTCGTAATCGGGCGGGAAGAAGTTGAACACCGAGGGCGGGCTGTAGATCGGCTGGCCCAGCGCCGCGGCCTGGCTGCGCAGCCACAGGCCATCGCTCTCGCCGCCCAGGGCGCGGAACAAATGCGTCAGCTGCAGGATCGGTTCGCGCAGCTTGCCGAAGTTCTGCGGCTGCTGCGGGCTGCCGGCCTCGGCGTCCAGCAGGATGGCGCGCAGCGTGGCCTTCATGTCGCCGCGTGCTGACCCGCCAACACCGCCAGCGGCCCCATTGAAGGCCGCCGCCACCCGCGCCACATAGGCCGGGCTGGGGTTGGCGGTGACGAGCTGCTGGATCAGCTGCCGGCCTATGAAGGGGCCAACATTGGGATGCTTGAAGATGTTGTCGATGGCGGCCTCGAGATCGGCCGCGGCGCCCTGGCCGGCCGGCAGGGTCTGCCCCATCAGCAGTTTCTTCGCACCCAGGTCATGGTGGGCGGCATAGGCCACCATGGGGCCGCTGAAGTTGGGCGGATTCGGGAACCTGTCGCGCCCGCCGGCGCGCGGCGCATAGCTCCAGCCGGTGAACGCATGGGCAAAGCCTTCCACCGTGTCCTGGTCGTAGCTGGGCAGGGGCTGGCCCTTGGCGTCGAGCTGGCGGCTACCGTCCTGGTTCAGCTGCCACAGGCCGATGCTGAACAGCTGCAGGACCTCGCGCGCATAGTTCTCGTTGGGTTCTATGCCCTTGGCCGGATTGGGCTTGTCGTTGTTGGCCATATTGAGAAAGCGGCCCATCGCCGGGCTCAGCGTCACCTCGCGCAGGATGTCGCGGAAATTGCCGAAGGCATGGTTGAGGAAGATGCGCTCGTAGTTGGCCATCGCATAGGGCAGCCTGATCTGCTGGCCCGAGACCACCAGGATCTGGCTCAGCGCCAGGGCGGTGCGCTGGCGCAGCTGGTCGGGCCCGTTGAGCGCATTGCGGAAGAACTGCACCTGCAGCGGGAACAGGCTGTAGTTGTCGCGCTTGCAGGCGGGCGGCGACCCTTCCGGGCAGCCGATCTTGGGGTTGGCGTCCACCGCGACGATGCCGGAGAAGTCCGATGCCGGCTGGGCGAACTGCTCCTGCAGCCAGGCCACCTTGCCGCTGGCCATCAGGGCCTGGGTGCTGGCCTCGGTGGGCCCGAAGCTGGCCTGCGCCAGGAAGCGCCGCGCCGCGTCTTCGTCAAGCATGGCGGCCGCCTGGGCGCTGCCCAGCAACATCGTCATCATCATTGCGCCAAGGGCGCTTGCGCAGCAGATCGCGCGGTGGGTCTTCAGCAGCAAGCTCATGGGCGCCTCCGTTTGTGCGCATGTTAGAAAGGACGGCGACGGCTGGCACGGCCCAAGGTGTAATGATGTGTGAAGTCGCGCCATGGCCCCATGCACATGAGTAACTTGCAGACCCGCATCGACGGCCATCTGGCCACCCTCACCCGCCCGCAGAGCCCCGGCCATGCGGTGGCCGTGGCACGCCATGGCGAGCTGCTCTATGCCAGCGGCCATGGCCTGGCAAGCCTGGAGCAGCGCAGCGGCATAGGCGCGGACACGCTGTTCCGCATCGCCTCGGTGAGCAAGCAATTCACCGTGGCGGCCGGCCTGCGGCTGGCCGCGCAGGGCCGGCTCGACCTGGCGGCCGATGCGCGCGGCCTGCTGGCCGAGCTGGCGCAGCTGCCGCAGGCCGTGACGGTGGACCAGCTGATGCGCAACTGCAGCGGCCTGCCCGATTTCCTGGAGCTGCTGCGCCTGGGCGGCGTGGGCCTTGAGCAGCTGACCCGCCGCGCCAGCATGGCCGCGGCACTGGCGCGCAACCGCCACCTCAACAGCAAGCCCGGCAGCCGCTTTCTCTATTGCAACAGCAACTACCTGCTGCTGGGCCTGCTGGTGGAGCGTCTCAGCGGCCAGAGCCTGGGCGACTATCTGCAGCAGGCCTTCTTCGCCCCGCTGGGCATGACGCAGACCCGCATGGTGCCGGCCTGCGACCAGGTCCTGCCGGGCCTGGCCGCGCCCTATCTGCGCCAGGAGGATGACGGCGGCTACCGCCGCGCCCTGCACGGCTTCGAGCATGGCGGCGAGGGTGGCCTGGTCTCCAATGTGCTGGACCTGACGCGCTGGGCCCAGGCCCTGCTGGCGCCAAGGTCCGAGCTGGCGGCCTTGGCCGAGGCGCTGATGGCGCCCACCCTGCTGAGCGGCGCCCAGCCCTCGCCCTATGCGCGCGGGCTCGAGCACAGCCGCTGGCGCGGCCATGCCTGCGTGGGCCATGGCGGGCTGTGGCCGGGCTACCGCAGCGAGTTCCTGCTGCTGCCGGCCGAGGGCTTGAGCATCGTCGTGATCAGCAACGACAGCGGCAGCAACCCCTACAAGCTCGCGCGCGAGCTGCTGGACCTGCTGCTGCCGCCCACGGCGATGGCGGAGCCGACCGCGCCGCCGGCGCCGGACTGGGCGGGCGACTGGATCAATGCCGAGGCCGGCCTGCTGCTGGGCCTGCAGCGCGGCCCCGGCACGCGCCTGACGGCGCGGCAATGGGGGCAGTGCTTCGAGCTCTACCCCGAGGCCGACGGCAGCTGGCTGCCGCTGCGCGGCGCCTACGAGTTCCGCCTGCGCGCCGGTCCCGCGGGCACACTGCTGCTGGAGACCGGCGCCGGCCGGCAGCATGAGCTGCAGCGCCTGGCCCGGCGCGAACCCTTGCCCGCGGGCCTGGCGGGACGCTGGCACTGCGCCGACATCGCCAGCCACTGGGACATCACGGCCGAGGGCGAGGTGAGCGTGCATGGCCCGCTGATGCGCAGCCCGCAGCCCTGGCAGCTGCTGGGCCTGACCGACACGCTGATGGAGCTGCGCGCGCCGGGCTACTGGATGAGCAGCAGCCAGCTGCTGCGCGTGGCCGAGCGCGGCGCCGATGGCCGCATCATCGGCCTCAGCCTGGACAGCAGCCGCATCCGCGGCCTGCGTTTCAGCCCGCTGCCGTGAACGCGACAGCACTGTAAAGAAGTTAAAAAGCCCGGCCTGGCCTTCGGGCGCCGGCGCCACTGCGTGCGATGCTTCGCCACCCTGCCGGCCCACGCCCCGCAGTCACCCAGTCAGTCAGTCAGTCATTCACTCACGCACGATGCGCCGTTTTTCCTTCCTTCCCCTCGCCCTCGCCTGCGCACCCGCGCTGGCACAGCAGGCCGAAGCGCCCGCGGCCGCGGCCAGCGCGCCAGCCGCCAAGACCGAGCAGCTCAAACGCGTGGAGGTGCAAGGCGGCCCCAGCGACGAAGCGCTGCGCCGCGGCGCCACCGCCGCCAAGATCGTCATCGGCCGCGAGGAAATCGAGCGCTATGGCGACGCCACCCTGGGCGAGGTGCTGAAGCGCCTGCCGGGCGTCACCACCGGTGGCCGGCCCGGCCGCGGCGGCGAGATCCGCATGCGCGGCATGGGCGGCGGCTATACCCAGATCCTGGTGAACGGCGAGCGCATGCCGCCTGGCTTCGCGCTCGACCAGTTGCCGCCCGAGCAGGTCGAGCGCATCGAGGTGATGCGCGCGCCCACCGCCGAATACGGCGCGCGCGCGGTGGCCGGCACCATCAATGTGGTGCTGCGCGAGGCGCTGCAAAAGCGCATCAACGACGTCAAGCTCGGCTTCGGCGCCGAGCGCGGCCGCATCAGCCCCGGCATGGGCTGGAGCCGCAACGACAAGCTCGACGAGCATGGCGGCGCCTACACGCTCAACATCAACCTGCTCAATGGCCGGCGCCTGGACGAGATCGACAACCGCACATACACGCGCGACTTGGCCGGCGGCCAGCAGAGCCTGCGCAGCCTGAGCGGCCATACCGCCAGCGAAACGCGCGGCCTGCAAGCCGGCGGCCGTCTGCAATGGCGCCTGGGCGCCGGCGAGATGCTGGCCTTGCAGAGCTTTCTGAACGCCAACGAGAGCGACAGCGAAAGCCATGCGCTGCAGACCCCCACCCAGGCCTTCGACCTGGTTGACACCCGCGCCCACAGCCGCTTCCATATGCTGCGCCTGGGCCCGCAATGGCAGACCCGGCTGGACGACAACACCAGGCTGGAGCTGCGCGCCGGCATCGGCGCCGCCCGCAGCAAGAGCCACAGCCTGCGGCAGGAAAGCCTGCGCGCCGCCGACGGCAGCCTGCTGCCCGCGCGCAGCCAGGATGACCGCAGCGACAGCGATGACCGCAGCTGGAGCCTGAACGCCAAACTCGCGCGCCAGCTGGAGAACGAGCACAGCCTGGTGGCCGGCCTGGAGGCCGAGAGCACGCGCCGCGAGCAGACCCGCATCTGCCTGGAGAACGGTTTACCCTGCCGCAACCTGCTGGACTTCGGCGACGAGCTCGCGGCCTCCACGCTGCGCCTGGCCGCCTATGCGCAGGACGAGTGGAGCCTGGGCAAGCAATGGGCCTTCTACGCCGGCCTGCGCTGGGAGGGCATCGCCACCCGAAGCAGCGCCGCCAATTACAGCGCCAGCAACAATTCCGGCGTGTGGACGCCGCTGCTGCATGCGGTGTGGAAGTTTGACGAGGGCAGGAGCCGCGACCAGATCCGCATGAGCCTGACGCGCAGCTACAAATCGCCCCAGCTGCAGGACCTGATCGCCAAGCCCAGCGTCAACAACAGCAATGGCTCCTGCCCCATCGTCGGCCTGCCGGGCCAGCCCTGCGGCCCCAACACGCCCGACCAGCCCGACCGCGCCGGCAACCCCGAGCTGCGGCCCGAGCTGGCCACCGGCATCGACATCGCCTACGAGAGCTATCTCAGCAAGGGCGGGGTGCTGAGCGCCAACCTGTTCCTGCGCCGCATCAAGGACCTGATACGCAGCAATCCGCAGCTCGAGACGGTGGGCTGGGCCAGCGAGCCGCGCTGGATCACGCGGCCGCGCAATATCGGCCAGGCCCGCACCATGGGCCTGGAGCTGGAGGCCAAGTTCCGCCTCGACGAATGGTGGGACGAGGCCTGGCCGGTGGCGGTGCGCAGCAATCTGAGCCTGTTCAGCTCCAGCGTGGATGGCATCCCCGGGCCCGACAACCGGCTCGACCAGCAGCCGCGCGCCAGCGCCAATCTGGGCGCCGACTACCGCCTGCGCGGCCTGCCGCTGACCCTGGGCGCCACGCTCAACTGGACGCCCGCCAACACCATCCAGCAAAGCGCGCTGCAGCTCAGCCAGACCACGCGCAAGCTGGTGGTCGACGCCTTCGCGATGTGGAGCTTCAACCCGCAGGCGCAGCTGCGCCTCTCGGGTAGCAATGTGGCGCCGCTGGACTACAGCAGCAGCAGCCTGTTCAACACCGCCACGCAGCAGATCGCCAGCGAGAGCGCGGGCCGCAGCTACACGCAATGGCAGCTGCGCCTGGAACTGAAGGTTTAGTGTTTGCCAGCGGTCGACGCCTTGGCCGGTGCCAGCTGCGCCAGCTTCTCGGGCTGCTGCGCATGCGAGAGCTGCAGCCAGGCCAGCACCCCGGCGCCGGCCATCAGCGCCAGGCCCAGCGCCAGGCTCCAGCCGCGGCGCCGTGGCGGCGCGCGCCGCGACGGCGCCGCCCAGGCCTGCGCCAGCTTGGGCTGGCTGCGCCGCACCCTGGCGGCCTGCTTGCGACCGTCACGCCCGGTCACAATTTCGAAGCTCAGCGTTTCGTCCTGCACGGGTGGTGGACCATCGGGCGGGAAGGCCGAGACATGCACGAACAGCGGCTGCCCGCCCCCAAGCGGTGCGATCATGCCGTGGCCGCGCTCCGCATTCCATACCTGCAACTTGCCTTCGAATCTCATGGTGTTCCCCAACGTGGCTGGGGCGCTCCGGATGGGAGCCGCCTCCGGGAGGCCGTCGACGCGGCCTCATGGGATGAATCATGAGGCCGCTGCAAGGCCGGCGTGCAACAGCCTGTAAGCCGTGCAAACTGGGCTAGCATCAGCGCGCCGCTGACGGCGTCCCAAGTGAGTTGCCCTTGCTGCTTGTTGTTGCTGCTGAAATCCTGAGGCTTTGGTGCGCGCGCGCCCTGCTGCCGCTGCTGCTGTGCATGGCGGGGGCCAGCGCCACGGCGGCCGGTGCGGTGAAGTTGAGCGAGGCCGAGCGCGGCTGGATCGCGGCCCACCAGCAACAGGTGTTCACGGTCGGTTTCGATCCCTTCGCGGGCATGGACAGCTTCGAGTTCCGTGGCCGCCGCATCGGCCTGCTGCCCGCGCTGCTCGACGATATGCGCACCCAGCTGGGCCTGAGCCTGGTGCCCGCTGAGGTGAAGAGCTGGGACGACGCCTACAGCCGCTTTGTGCAGGGCCGCATCGCCGTGCTCTACGGCGCCAACGTCACCCCCGAGCGCGAGAAGATCATGCGCTTCACGCGCGCTGCGCAGAAGTACCCCTACACCGTGTTCGCGCGCAAGGACTCGAGCGTGCAGACCCTGGGCGACCTGGACGGCAAGCGCGTCGGCTTTCTCGCCAACGACTTCGTGATCGAGCAGTTGCCCAAGGAATTCCCCAACATCCGCTTCGAGACGCGCAACTACGAAGACCAGGGGGCCGGCCTGAAGGCGCTGGCCGCCGGCCAGGTGGACGGCTTCGTGACCTCGGGCGGCGGCGTCGAATACGAGTTCCTGCACGAGCACCCCACGCTGACCCTGGTGGCCGAGCTCAAGTCCATCACCTCGGACATGACCTTCGCGGTGGCGCGCGAGCAGCAGTTGCTGGGCCAGATCATCAACCGCTATATCGAGCAAAGGCAGGCCCATATCGAGCAGCTCGCGCGCGAGGCCGGTCGCCAGTACAACCGCAAGGTGCTGCGCCTCAGCGAGGCCGAGCTGAGCTGGCTGGAGCAGCAGGGCGAGGCGGTGGTGGGCGTGGCCGAGGACTATCTGCCCTTCGACTATTTCCACGAGGGCCAGTACAAGGGCATTGCCGGCGCCACCCTGCAGCGCATCGGCGAGATCGTCGGCATCCGCTTCAAGGTGGTGAGCGGGCCCTTTGCCCAGCTGATCGAGCAGCTGCGCGCGGGCAAGGTCGATGTGCTGAACATGGCCAAGACCGAGGACCGCTTGGCCGACTTTTTGTTCCCGCGCGCCATCAGCACCGAGCGCGACATCATCGTCGGCACCAAGAGCAGCGCACCGGTGCAGGATGTCTATGGCCTGGACGGCCAGCCGGTGGCGGTGATCGACGGCTTCTGGCACGAGGAATACCTGCGCAAGAACCTCAAGCACCCGCGCATCGTCAAGACCGCCAACATCATGGAATCGCTGCAGCTGCTGCGCGATGGCGGCGCTGCCTACATGATCGAGAACCCCACGGTGGTCGAGTTCTACATCAACGGCCTGGGCTATACCGACCTGGTCAAGCGCGGCATCACCTCCAAGGACTCCTTCATCTACTTCGGCGTCGGCAAGCGCCAGCCCGAGCTGGCCAGCATCATGGACAAGGTGATCCCGCTGATCCAGTTCGACGAGATGAAGTACGCCGGCATCCAGACCGTGCCGACGCTGCGCAACGAGGCGAACCGCCGCCTGCTGATGCTGCTGGGCGGCCTCGGCCTGGTGCTGCTGGGCATTCTGGCGGTGACGGTGCGCATCGTGCGCAAGCTGATCGAGCAGCGCGCCAAGACCCAGTTCCTGCGCGAACGCGAGCACCTGCTCTACACCGACAGTCTGACCGGCTTCCACAACCGCAACTACTTCAGCCAGCGCGCCGATGCCGCCGCGGGCGACTACCCGCAGGCCATCGTGGTGGCCGATATGAACAACCTCAAGCGCGTCAACGACGCCCATGGCCATGCCGCGGGCGACGCCTTGATCACCCTGTTCGCCGAGACGGCACGTGCGCAATGGCCGCAGGCCGACGCCTTTCGCATCGGCGGCGACGAATTCGTCTTCATCCTGCCCAATATCGGCGAGGCCCAGGTGCTGGCCGAGCTGGAGGCCTTGCGGGCGCGCTGCCAGCAGACGCAGCGCGAACTGGCGCCCGGCGCCTGGATCAGCCCCAGCGCCGCGCTGGGCCACGCCATGCGCGCCAGCGCCACGCAATCGCTGCACAGCTGCGTGGCCCAGGCCGACGCGCGCATGTACGAGGCCAAGGCGGCGATGAAGAAGCGCCGCACGGATCTGGCCTGACGCGTGCGGCGGTATTCGGCACCTTGCTGAAATCCAATTGCAACCACAGAGGCACGGAGGCACAGAGGTAAAGCCAATTCAGTATGGAGTTTCTCTGTGCCTCAGTGCCTCTGTGGTTGCCTTTTGCATTCGGCTGCTTTGTGCCGACAGCTGCCCACGAAGAAAAGGGCCACCATGCATCGCATGGCAGCCCTTGGCGGATGGAAAGACGCGCCTACTTGCCGCTAGGCACCTTGCCTTCCACGCCCTTGACGTAGAAGTTGATGCCGGAGAGGAACTTGTCGTCCGCGAGTTCGTCCTTCTTCAGGATCTCCTTGCCATCCTGTCCAACGATGGGGCCCTTCCAGATCGCGAAGCTGCCGTCCTTCAGGCCGGCCTTGATGGTCTCGATCTGGGCCTTGGTGTCGGCCGGCACGGCTTCGTTGAGCGAGACCAGATCGATCGCGCCCTCCTTCACGCCCCACCAGCTGTGGGCACCCGCGCCGGCACTCCACTTGCCGTCCAGCGCATCACGCACGGCCTTCACGTAGTAGGGGCCCCAGTTGATCACGGCGGAGGCCAGGTGGGCCTTCGGGCCGTAGGCGGTCATGTCGGAATCCCAACCGAAGGCGTACTTGCCGTTCTTCTCGGCGGTCTGCAGCACGGCCGAGGAGTCGGTGTTCTGCATCAGCACATCCGCGCCGCCGTTGATCAGGCTCTGCGCGGCCTCGGTCTCCTTGGGCGGGTTGAACCATTCGTTCACCCACACCACCTTGACCTTGACCTTGGGGTTGCTGGTCTGCGCACCGAGCGTGAAGCTGTTGATGTTGCGGATCACCTCGGGAATCGGGATCGAGCCCACCACGCCCAGCGTGCCGCTCTTGCTCATCTTGCCCGCCACCACGCCGGCCATATAGGCGCCCTCGTAGGTGCGCGAGTCGTAGGTGCGCTGGTTGTCGGCCTGCTTGTAGCCGGTGGCGTGTTCGAACTTCACGTCCTTGCTGTCGGCCGCCACCTTGAGCATGGGCTCCATATAGCCGAAGGTGGTGCCAAAGATCAGCTTGTTGCCCTGGCCCACCATGTCGCGGAACACGCGCTCGGCATCGGCCGCCTCGGGCACCTTTTCAACGAAGCTGGTGACGACCTTGTCGCCGAACTCCTTCTCCACCGCCTTGCGGCCGTTGTCATGCGCAAAGGTCCAGCCGCCGTCGCCCACCGGGCCGACATAGGCAAAGGCAATCTTGAGCGGCTCGGGCTTGCTTGTGGTGGCCGATGCGGACGCGGCCGGGGCGGCGTGTTGTTCCTCCTGCTTGCCGCAGCCCAGCAGGGCGGCGCTGGCGGCCAGGGCAGACCAGCCGGCGAGCTTGAGCAAAAAAAGATCGCGTTTGCTTTGCATGGGGACTCCGAGGGTTGGGGGCTGCGAATGAGCGCCGGAATTATGAGCCTGGAAAGAAGGGCTTGCCCAGCGAGGCCGGCATATTGGCGCGTATGAACTGCGCATTGCTGGAGATCAGCACCAGCACGGCGATGGTGGCCAGATAGGGCAGCATGCTGAGGAACTGGCTGGCGATCTCGACGCCCTGCCCCTGCAGATGGAACTGCAGCATGGTCACGCCACCAAAGAGGTAGGCGCCCAGCAGCACGCGCGCTGGCCGCCAGGTGGCGAAGGTGGTGAGTGCCAGCGCGATCCAGCCCTTGCCGGCGATCATGCCCTCCACCCACAGCGGCGTGTAGACCACCGACACATAGGCCCCCGCCAGCCCGCACAGCGCGCCGCCCGCCATCACCGCGGCCAGGCGGATGCGCCGCACCGGATAGCCCAGGGCATGGGCCGACTCGGGCGATTCGCCCACCGCGCGCAGCACCAGGCCGGCGCGCGAGCGGTACAGAAACCAGGCCAGCAAGGCGGTGAGCGCAATCGCGCCATACACCAACGGATGCTGGCGGAACAGCGCCGGGCCGACGAAGGGGATGTCGGCAAGACCCGGCACCGCGAAGCTGGGCCGAGGACCCAGCTTGGCCTGGGTGTAGGAAATGCCCACAAAGGCCGAGAAGCCGGCGCCGAACAGGCTCAGCGCCAGGCCGGCCGCGTACTGGTTGGTGTTGAGCCAGATCACCAGCACCCCGAAGGCCGCCGCCAGCAGCGCGCCCGCGCCCATGCCGGCGGCAAAGCCCAGCCAGTCGCTGCCGCTGTGCACGGCGGTGGCAAAGCCGGCGATCGCGGCCACCAGCATCATGCCCTCGGCGCCCAGGTTGACGATGCCCGAACGCTCGTTGATGAGCAGGCCCAGGGCCGCGATGGCCAGCAAGGTGCCGGCGTTGAGCGTGGCGGCGATCAGCAGTGCGATGGATTCCATGGCCTCAGCTCCCATCAAGTCGTTCGCCGGGCCGCTCCCAAGAACGGCTTGGCCCCCTCGGGGGGCCGCCCGTGTACCCGCGGGCGGGGGGCGCCATGACCCAGCGCAGGCGGTAGTGGATCAAGGTGTCGCAGGCCAGCAGCGTGAACAGCAAGAGGCCCTGGAACACCCCGGTGATGGACTTGGGCAGGCCCAGGCGCGATTGCGCCAGTTCGCCGCCGATATAGAACATGCTCATCAAGATGGCCGAGAAGATGATGCCCACCGGATGCAGCCGCCCGACGAAGGCCACGATGATGGCGGCAAAGCCGTAGCCGGCCGGCACATAGGGCGTGAGCTGGCCCAGCGGCCCGGCCACCTCCAGCGCCCCCGCCAGGCCCGCCATGCCGCCCGAGAGCATGAGGGCCAGCCAGAGCGAACGCCGCGAGCTGAAGCCCGCATAGCGCGCCGCCGCCGGCGCCAGCCCGCCCACCTGCAGGGCAAAACCGGCATAGCTGCGGAACAGCAGCAGCCAGCAGGCAAGCACTGACCCCAGGGCGATCAGCACGCCGATATGGACGCGCCAGCCCTCCACCAGCCTGGGGATCTTGGTCACTGCCAGGAAGCTGATGCTTTGCGGGAAGTTGTAGCCCTGCGGGTCCTTCCAGGGCCCGTAGACCAGATAGCCCAAGAGTAGCTCGGCCACATAGACCAGCATCAGGCTGACCAGGATCTCGTTGGCATTGAAGCGGTCGCGCAAGCACGCCGTGATGGCGGCCCAGGCCATGCCGCCGGCCACGCCGGCCAGCAGTATCCACAGCACGATGCTGCGGCCCGTGCCGGCATCGGCCTGCATCGCCACCCAGCCGCCGGCCAGCGCGCCCACCACGAACTGGCCCTCGGCGCCGATGTTCCAGACATTGGAGCGAAAGCACAGCGCCAGGCCCAGCGCGATCAGCACCAGGGGTGTGGCCTTGATGCCCAGCTCGCTCCAGCCATAGGCGCTCCTGATCGGCTCCCAGAAGAACATCTGCAGGCCGCGCACCGGGTCCTTGCCCAAGAGCAGGAACAGCGCCACCCCCAGCAAGGTGGTGAGGGCCAGCGCCAGCAGCGGCGAGGCCAGCGACATCAGCCTGGACGGCTGCGGGCGTGTCTCAAGCCTGAGCATGCTGCGCGCCCTCCTCTTGCCAGAGCCCGCTCATCCAGGCGCCAATCTTTTCCACCGTGGCCTCGGCCATGGGGATGGCCGGCGACACGCGCCCCTTGGCCATCACAACCAGCCGGTCGCTGATCTCGAACAATTCGTCCAACTCCTCACTCACTACCAGCAGCGCGCAGCCGGCATCGCGCAGCGCCAGCAGCTCGCTCCGTATCTGTGCCGCCGCGCCCACGTCCACGCCCCAGGTGGGCTGGGCAATGATCAGCACCCTGGGTTTGGCGTCGATCTCGCGGCCGACGATGAACTTCTGCAGATTGCCGCCCGACAGGCTTTTGGCCGCGGCACCCGCACCGCCGGCCTTGACCTTGAAGCGCGCGATCAGCTCCTCCGCGAGGCGCTGCACCTGGCCCTGGCTGATCCACCAGCCGCCGGCCTTGACCGCCTCGGTGCGCGTCAGCAAGGTGTTCTGCGCCAGCGAGAGCGTGGGCACGGCGCCGCGGCCCAGGCGCTCCTCGGGCACGAAATGCAGGCCCAGGCGGCGGCGACGGCGCGCGCTGGCCTGGGCGATGTCCTGGCCGAACAGCTGCACCGAGCCGCGCGGCGCACGCGCGTCCTCGCCCGAGAGCGCGGCCATCAGCTCCTGCTGGCCATTGCCCGAGACCCCGGCCACGCCGAGGATCTCGCCGGCATGCAGCCGCAGCGCAATATCCTGCAAGCTGGTGCCGAAGGGCTCGGCCTTGGGCAGGCTCAGGGCCCGCAGCTCCAGGGCCAGGGCGCCAACCTCGCGTGCCCGGCCATGCCGCAGCTGCGGCGGCTCGGCACCGATCATCAGGCGCGAGAGTTCGGCATTGCTTTGCGTGCGCGGGTCTAGCTCGCCGGTGACGCGGCCGGCGCGCAGCACGGTGCATTGCTGGCACAGCGCGCGGATCTCGTCGAGCTTGTGGCTGATGTAGAGGATGGAGCAGCCCTGCTCGGCCAGCTTGCGCAGCGTGACGAACAGGGTCTGCACCGCCTGCGGCGTCAGCACCGAGGTGGGCTCATCCAGGATCAGCAATTGAGGGTTCGTCATCAGCGCGCGCACGATCTCGACGCGCTGGCGCTCGCCCACCGAGAGCGTGTGCACCGGCCGCGCCGGGTCCACCGCCAGGCCATAGCTCTCGGCCACCGCGCTGATGCGTGCCGTGACCTCGGCCAGGGTCAGCGATTTGTCCAGGCCCAGCCAGATGTTCTCGGCGGCGCTGAGCGTGTCGAACAGCGAGAAATGCTGGTAGACCATGCTGATGCCCAGCTGCCGCGCCTGCGCCGGGCTCTTGATGCTGACCGGCTGGCCATTCCACAAGACCTGACCCTCGTCGGGCTGCACCGCACCGTAGATGATCTTCATCAGGGTGCTCTTGCCCGCGCCGTTTTCGCCCAGCACCGCATGGATCTGGCCCGGCGCCACGGCAAGGTCGATGCCGTCATTGGCCTTGACGGCCGGGTACTGCTTGCTGATGCCGCTGAGTTGCAGGCGCAAAGTTTCGCTCATGTGTTTCGCTGATGGCGGGCCTGGCCGGCCACGAAGCTCGCCACCAGATTGCGTTCGTCGGACAGCGTCATCCAGGCGAACAGTTTCTCGTGCAAGTCGCGCGCCCGCTCGAAGCGGGCCTCGGCCACCGGGCCCACGGCCCAGTCCCAGATGCAGACGTCGGCCAGTGTACCCAGGCCGAAGTGGCCGATTTCATGCTCAATGTCGAGCCCCGCGGCGGCGCCGCGCGTGGCCGCATGCAGGGCCACCCAGGCGGTGAGGCGCTGGCCGGCCAGGGCCTGCACCTTGTAGCCGTCGGCCAACGTGCGCTGCATCGAGAGACTGGTGCCGCCGCCCACATCGCTGGCCGCACTCACTGAAAAGCCGGCCGCGCGCGCACCCACCCAGTCGAACAGACCGCTGCCCAGGAACAGGTTGGACGAGGGGCAGAAGGCCACTTGCGCGCCGCTGGCGGCGAGCGCGCGGCGGTCCGCCTCGTCCAGCCAGATGCCATGGGCCAGCACCGCCCTGGGGTGCAGCAGGCCCGCGCCGGCATAAACGTCCAGATAGCTGCGCGCCGCCGGGAAGAGCTTGGCCACCCACTCGACCTCGCTGCGGTTCTCGGCCACATGGGTCTGCATATAGAGCGAGGCGTCGGCGCGGCACAGCGCACCGGCCATGGCCAGCTGGGCGGGCGTGCTGGTGGGCGCAAAGCGCACCGTCACCGCATAGGACAGGCGATCTCGGCCATGAAAACGGCTGATCAGGTCCACGCAGTCCCGCTCGGCCTGGGCCACATCGTCGCGCAGGCCCTCGGGCGCATGGCGGTCCATCAACACCTTGCCGGCGATCAGGCGCATGCCGCGCGCCTCGGCGGCTTCGAACAGCGCCTCGACCGAAACCTTGTGCACGGTCGGGAACACCACCGCCGAGGTCGTGCCATGGGCCAGCAGCGCGTCCAGAAAGCGCGCCGCGCCCTGCCGCGCCACGGCCGGGTCGGCATAGCGCAGCTCGGCCGGAAAGGTGTAGGTATTGAGCCAGTCCAGCAGCTCGGCGCCATAGGAGGCGATCACGTCCAGCTGTGGGGCATGCACATGGGTGTCGATGAAGCCGGGCAGGATCAGGCGGCCACGGTGGTCCTGCTTGGTCCAGCTGGCATCGGGCTCCTCCCGCTGCGTGCCGGCAATGCGCCCCTGCGCGTCGATCAAGAGCCAATGATCGGGCTGGAAGCGCACGGCGGGGCTGTCCAACTGGCCCCAGGCGGGGGTGGCAGTGAAGTCGAGCAGGTCGCCGCGCAGGGCGAGCTTGGTTTGGCTAGAGGCGTTGTTGTTATTCATCGTTTCAGGATCGGACCTTGGAGCTGGCGGGCGCCCGCGCCACCAGCCGGCGCGCCACCTCGCGCACCTGCTCGCGCAGCCAGCGCATCGGCGCCGCGGCATGGCTCACATCGTGCCAGAGCTGGTAGTAGGCCATGGGCGGGAAGTTCACCGGGCAGCGCAGCACGCGCACCGGCAAGGCATCGAGGTAGCGCGAGCAGAACAGCCGCCCGGTGGTCAGCACCAAGAGGCTGCCGGCCACCATCTGCGGCAGCTGGCCGAAATGGGCGCTGCGCACCGCGATCTCGCGGGAGAGGCCCAGCTTGGCCAGATGCTGGTCTATCACCCCGGGCAGGCCGGCCGAGAGCGGCATCGGCGCCAGGTGCTGGCTGGCCAGGTAGCGCTCGACGGTCCAGCCGCGGCCGTTGTTCTTGGCCATCGGATGCTGCTCGCTCACCAGGCACACCACCTCGTCGCTGAGCAGGCGCGCCAGGTGCAGCTCCTCGGGCGGTTCCAGCCAGTTGCCTATCACCAGGTCCACCTCGCCACGCGCCAGCGCGCGCCGGTAGTCGTAATCGGCCGAAAGTGGCTGCAGGTCCAGCCGCACGCCCGGCGCCAGGCGCAGCAGCTGCGCGGCCAGCTCGGGCAGAAAAAAGGGGTCGAGGTAGTCGCTCGCGGCGATGCGAAAGCGCAGCTGGGCGCTGGCGGGCTCGAAGCCGCTCTTGCGTTGGCGCGCGCCGAACAGCGCATCGGCCTCGCGCAGGAGGCGCGCGGCGGGTTCCAGCAGCTCCAGGGCGGTGGCGGTGGGCGTCATGCCGGCGCCGCTGCGCACCAAGAGCGCGTCGCCAGTAAGGGCACGCAGGCGCCGCAGCTGCGCGCTCACAGCGGGCTGCGTACTATGCAGGCGCAGGGCCGCCTTGGAAACGCTGCGCTCCGAGATCACGGTATGCAAAACCCGCACGAGTTGAAGCTCGATCTTGTCGAAGTCCGCCCTCAGGCTCATACGCAACTCTTTATGAAGTCCATGCATGGGGTCGTATATTGTCCATGAGCAAAGCCATTACCGTTCGGGATTGTCCGGAGCCTGATTTCAGATGAACACCCGCCTTAGCCGTCCCTTGCGCTTCTATCACCGCGGCCAGATCCAGGAGGTCCAGGGCCTGCCACCCACCACCACGGTGCTGCAGTGGCTGCGCGAGCATGCCCATCAATGCGGCAGCAAGGAGGGTTGCGCCGAGGGCGACTGCGGCGCCTGCACGGTGCTGGTGGCTGAGTTGCAGGGCGAAGACGAGTTGCGGCTGCGCAATGTGAATGCCTGCATCATGTTCCTGCCCAGCCTGGACGGCCGCGCCCTCTTGACCGTGGAAGACCTGGGCTCGGCCGAGGCACTGAATCCGGTACAGCAGGCCTTGGTGGACTGCCATGGCTCGCAATGCGGCTTCTGCACGCCCGGCTTTGCGATCACGCTGCAGGCCGTCTATGAGCGCCACCAGGCGCAGGGCACACGCCCGACGCGCCAGCAAATCGCCGACGATCTGGCCGGCAATCTGTGCCGTTGCACCGGCTACCGGCCCATCCTCGATGCGGGCGAGCGCATGTTCGATGCGCCGACGGCCACGCTGGAGCGCGCGCCCATCGTCGCGGCATTGCAAACCCTGCGCGCCGATGAGGACCTGCATTACCGCGGCCCCAACCCGGCCAGCGGCGCCGAGGACTGTTTTCATATCCCGCGCAGCCTGCCCGACCTGGCCACCCTGCGCATCAGCAAGCCCGCCGCGCGGCTGGTGGCCGGCGCCACCGACGTGGGCCTGTGGGTCAACAAGCAGCACCAACAGCTGGGCGATGTGATCTACCTGGGCGCCGTGCCCGAGCTGCGCGAGATCCGCGCCGAGCCCTTCCAGGGCCTGCCGGGCCTGTGGCTGGGCGCCGGCGCCAGCCTGGAAGACGCCTGGGGCGCGCTGGCCGAACAGCTGCCGCCGCTGCGCGAACTGTGGCTGCGCTTTGCCTCGCCGCCGGTGCGCCATGCCGGCACCCTGGGCGGAAATATCGCCAACGGTTCGCCGATCGGCGACGGCGCGCCGGCCCTGATCGCGCTGGGCGCCGACATCGTGCTGCGCCGCGGTGACGCGCAGCGCCGCCTGCCGCTGCAGGATTTTTATCTCGACTACATGAAGAACGCGCTGCAGCCGGGCGAGTTCGTCGAGGCCCTGCACCTGCCCCTGCCCGCGGCGGGAACGCGGTTGCGCGCCTACAAGATCGCCAAGCGCTACGACAGCGACATCTCGGCGGTGTGCGGCGTGTTCGCGCTGCGCGAGGAGGCTGGCGTGGTGAGCGAGGCACGCCTGGCCTTTGGCGGCATGGCCGCCATCGTCAAGCGCGCCGCGCGGGCCGAGGCCGCCCTCCTGGGCCGGCCCTGGAGCGAGGCCAGCGCCCGCGCCGCCGCCGACGCGCTGGCGCAGGACTTCACGCCGCTCAGCGATATGCGCGCCAGCGCCGCCTACCGCTTGCAGGCGGCGCAGAACCTTTTGCGCCGCTGCTGGCTGGAAACCAGACCCGACGCGCCACTCAGCGCCGCCCAGACCAGCGTCTGGCAGGCCGTGGCCTTCGAGCGGAGCCTGCCATGAACAACAAGCCGCCTGAGTTCGCCCCGCTGATGGCCGAAGCGCAGATCGGCACCAGCCGCCCGCATGAATCCGCCCACCTGCATGTGAGTGGCGAGGCCCGCTATATCGACGACATCGCCGAGGCCCAGGGCACCCTGCACGCGGCGCTGGGCCTCTCGCCGGTGGCGCATGGCAGGCTGCTGGCCATCGACATAGCGCTGATCAAGCGCCAGCCCGGCGTGGTGGCGGTGTTCACCGCGGCCGACTTCCCGGGCGAGAACAACTGCGGCCCGCTGCTGCACGACGACCCCATCCTCGCCGACGCCGAGCTGCGCTACCTGGGCCAACCGGTGTTCGCGGTGATTGCCAAGGATCGCGAACTGGCGCGCCGCGCCGCAGCACTTGCAAAACAGGCCGTCCGGTTCGAAGCCCTGCCCGCGGTGCTGACGGCCAGGGAAGCCCATGCCCTGGGCCAGTATGTGATCCCGCCCATGCATCTGACGCGCGGCGATCCGGCCGCGGCACTGGCCTCGGCCCCGCATCGGCTGGAAGGCGAATGGAGCGTGGGCGGCCAGGAGCAGTTCTATCTGGAGGGCCAGATCTCCTACGCCCTGCCGCAGGAGGACCGCGGCCTGCTGATCCACTGCTCGACCCAGCATCCGTCCGAGATGCAGCAGCTGGTGGCCCACGCGCTGGGCTGGCAGGCGCACCAGGTGCAGGTGCAATGCCGGCGCATGGGTGGCGGCTTTGGTGGAAAGGAATCACAGTCCGCGCTGTTCGCCTGCGTGGCGGCGCTGGCGGCGCACAAGCTGCAAAAGCCGGTGAAGCTGCGCCTGGACCGCGACGACGACTTTCTGATCACCGGCCGCCGCCATGGCTTTGACTACCGCTGGACGGTGGGCCATGACGATGCCGGCCACATCCTCGCGGCCGAGGTCGAGATGGTCTCGAACTGCGGCCATTCGGCCGACCTCTCGGGCCCGGTGCTGACGCGCGCGCTGTGCCATTTCGACAATGCCTACTGGCTGCCCCATGTGGCCCTGCATGGCTATGCGGCGCGCACCAACACCCAGAGCAACACCGCCTTCCGCGGCTTTGGCGGCCCGCAGGGCGCGCTGGCCATCGAGATGATCATCGACTCGGTGGCGCGCCGCCTCGGCCTGGACCCCTTGCTGGTACGGCAGCGCAACTTCTACAAGGACGGTCAAGACCTGACCCCCTACGGCCAGCAGGTCAGCGACAACATCCTGCGGCCGCTCACCGATCGCCTGGTGCAGAGCAGCGACTACCACGCGCGCCGTGCCGCCATCGCGGCCTGGAATGCGCAGAGCCCGGTGCTCAAGCGCGGCCTGGCGCTCACGCCGGTGAAGTTCGGCATCTCCTTCAATGTGGTGCACCTCAACCAGGCCGGCGCGCTGGTGCATGTCTATACCGACGGCTCGGTGCTGGTGAACCATGGCGGCACCGAGATGGGCCAGGGCCTGAACACCAAGGTAGCCCAGGTGGTGGCGCATGAGCTGGGCGTGGATCTGGCCCAGGTGCGCGCCAGCGCCACCGATACGCACAAGGTGGCCAACACCTCGGCCACCGCCGCCTCCACCGGCAGCGATCTGAACGGCAAGGCCGCGCAGGACGCGGCGCGCCAGATCAAGCGGCGCCTGGCCAAGCTGGCCGCCGAACTGCTGGGCTTGGCGGACGAACAGGCCGAGCGGCTGCAGTTTGCCGGCGGCCGGGTCAGCGGCGGTGGCCAGGCGATCGCCTTCAAGGAGCTGGTGGCCAAGGCCTACCACCAGCGCATCCAGCTCTGGAGCGATGGCTTTTATGCCACCCCCGGCCTGCACTGGGACCGCGCCAAGCTCCAGGGCCGGCCCTTCTACTACTACGCCTATGGCGCGGCGGTGGCCGAGGTGCTGGTGGACACGCTCAGCGGCGAAAGCCGCGTGCTGCGCGCCGATGTGCTGCACGATGTGGGCCAGTCGCTCAACCCGGCGCTGGACATAGGCCAGATCGAGGGCGGCTTTGTGCAGGGCCAGGGCTGGCTCACCACGGAAGAACTCGTCTGGCATCCCAAGACCGGGGCCTTGAGCACCCACGCCCCCAGCACCTACAAGATCCCCACCGCCAACGACAGCCCGCTGGATTTCCGTGTCGCGCTGTTTGATCAGCCGAACCGCGAGGACAGCATCCACCGCTCCAAGGCGGTAGGCGAACCGCCCCTGCTGCTGCCCTTCTCGGTGCTGCTGGCGATCAAGGATGCGATCGCGGCCTGCGGGCCTGACGAGCGTTGCGATCCACCGCTGCGCGCGCCGGCGACGGCGGAGGCGGTGTTGCGGGCGCTGGGCGGTCTGGGAATGGCGTAGGCGGCGCTGGGCTCGGTCGCAGCTATTGCGACAGGACCCACTCGATCAGATTGACCAGTTCGGCATCGTTCTCGACCTTGACGATCTTGTGCGGCGCCGATTTTCCATCGGTGCCCTTGGCGGGCTCGCCCGAGGTCAGGTGGTAGTTGATGCGGGACGCGGCGCCCGCATCGCCCTTGTACTTCCAGGCGACGTACTTGAACGAAGGCCCTTCCTTCAGGCTGCCGGTCTCGTGGCATTTGAAGCATTCGTTGCGGCGCGCCGTCTGCTCGGCGGCTGCGGGGTCCAGCGCCAGGGCGCCGCAAGGCAACAGGCTCGTGGCTGCCAGGATCGACAGCTTGGCTGCAGCAAGAGTTCCAATCCGACGGGCGTGCTTCATCGCGATGTCTCCTAAGGCCAGCAATCAATGTAAGCCCTGCCGGCGCATCAAATGCTTGATGTCGCTCAGGGATTGCCGCTTGCAGACTCAGTGCGCAAGCGCTCGCAGCTTCATGGTCAGCCCCACCGGCTGCATCGTGAAGGCCATCAGCTCCTGCGCTTCGCGGCCGTCTGGCGTTGCAACCGATGTGATGTCAAAGCGGCTCAGCAATGCGGCCATGGCCAGCTTGATTTCAAGCAGCGCCAGGTAACGCCCCGGACATATGCGCGGCCCCGCGCCGAACGGCATTGCAATGCGCTTGGCATCGTGGGCCAGCGCGCCATGGCCGCCCGCGCCGCCCAGCCAACGCTCCGGCAGGAAACGGTCTGGCTCGGCGAAGTACTCAGCGCTGATGCTGTCGTGTCTCATCACCAGCACGACTACGGTTTCGGCCGGCACCAGCACGCCGGCGATGACGGTGTCGGCCGCAGCCTGCAAGGGCAGCACCGGCGCCACCGGTTTGAGCCGCATGGTTTCATGCGCGCAAGCTTCGACGTAATCCAGCGCCGCGAGTTGCTCCGGCGTGATCTCGCCGGGCGGCGTCGCGCCGATGACGGTGCGCACCTCCTGGCGCGCCTGCACAAGCGCCGCAGGGTTGTGCCACAGCAGGTGCAGCATCCAGGCCAGCGTGTTGGCCGTGGTGTCCTCGCCGGCCAGCAGCAGGGTCAGGACATTGCCGGCCACCTGCTGGTCGTCTATGCCGCTGTCGGGCTGGTCGGCCGCCACCAGCATGGCCTCGAGCAGATTGGGCGGCTGCGCGCGGCGCGCCGGGTCGGCGGCCAGGCGTTCGCGGGCCTTGGCGATGAAGCCGACCACCGCGCTCATGACCTCGGCCACGGCCGTATCGAGCTGGCGATCGGCGCGCGACTTGTGCATGCGCCACAGCGGCAGCGGCGCGAGGATGCGCTTGAAGAGCGAGGGGAAGATCAGATTCAGATGTCGCTGGATCACGTCTTCGCCCTCGCCCAGGGTGTCGACCGTTTCGCCAAAGGCCAGGCCCGCGATGGTGTCCACCGTGTAGCGCATCAGGTCGGCCTGCAGCTCGATGGCCTGTCTCTCAAGCGCTGCCATTTGCCAGCGCTCGACCAGCCGCGCGGCGACCCTGCGCATGGCGGGGAAGTAGTGCCTGACATGGGCGGGGTCAAAGCCAGCCATGACCATGCGGCGTTGACGCGCCCAGACCTCGCCCTCGGCCGCAAACAGGCCCACCGGCAGGCCCAGCTCGATCCAGATCGCCAGCTGTTTGCGCGAGCGCACAAAGCCGTTTGGGCGCTCGCGCAGTATGGCGGCAACGGCTTCGTGGTCGGCCACGACCAGCAGACGCCTGTCGTTGAGCCGCAGCCGGTACATAGGACCGAACTCGCGCGCCCAGTCCTCCAGCTGACGGTGATAGCGCGCAGGTTCGATCTGCAGCGCATTGCCCAGCAACGGCAGGCCCGGCGGTCCGGGCAGGTCCTTGTATTCGCGAACGGCTGCAACGCTATCCATGGCTGTCTCCCATGTACCTAAGGCCTGCCAGAGCGGGTCCATCGACGCTAGCAAACCATCAAAATGTGCACCGCGCCAGAGATCAGGGCATCCTCAAGTTCAAGGAGGCTTCCGCTCACCGGGCCCGACGCCTCGATCGCCTTCGGCAAGGATATTGACGCCTGCGTGGTGTGGTATGAAGTTCGCTCCAATCCGGCACTACGCTTTGAATTGCGGCTTGCTCCTGCTGCCCACAAGCCTCTGGACCATCGCGCTCTGCGAACAACTGCCGCCGGCCTTCTCGCATGCACGGCTGGACGATGGCCTATGCTCGCAGCCATCCGCACAGCGAGAGCATCATGAGCACCCTGGCCCTTGAGTCGCAGATTGCCGGCTTCCTTGCCAGGTACACGCCTTCCATCGAGGCACAGCTGCGCGATGCTCGGGCTCGGCTTCGAGCCATGTTTCCGCGTGGGTTTGAGCTGGTCTACGACAACTACAACGCGCTTGTGTTCGCCATCAGCCCCTCCGAGCGCACGCCAGACGCCTTCCTGTCCGTGACCGCCTACCCAAGCTGGGTCACGCTCTTTTTCCTCCACGGTGCGTCCCTGCACGACCCGAGCGGTCTGCTCGATGGCAAGGGCAAGCAAGTCAGGGGCTTACGGCTCAAGCAGCCGGCCACGCTCAATACGCCTGAGGTCGAGGCACTCATTGCGCAGGCCGTCGCACCCTACGAGTCGGCGTTCAGCGCGGCGCCGGCTCTGACCACCATCGTGAAAGCAGTCTCAGCCAAGCAGCGCTCCCGGCGCCCGAACTCGGCCACCGCCGGGTCCGGTATGCCGCGCAGTTCCAAGGGCGCTGCCGGCCTGAAGTGATGGCGGGGAGAAGCTGCTGGCCGAGGTTCTGGCCATGCGACCTGCACATAACGTGTCACCTCCAGGCTCGGCCGCGGCGGCTGCCAAGCCTGCCCGCGGGTTCGAAGCAGTCCCGTCGCTGGAGGCCGGCGCGTTCAAGTGCACCTCACCCCCACGATTCAACCGCCACTGAGGGCCAGCACGATGGCCACGGCGTCCTCCGGCTTCAAGGCATGCTGGAGTTCCCGTACGCCGATCCCGTTGACGAAGATGCGCATATTGGGCCGCAGAAGGCCGCGTTCGTCGACGACACGAAAACGCAGCCCGGGGTAGCGGCGCTCCAGGTCCGCGAACATGGCGTGCAGCGAATCGCCTTGGGCCTCCAGCAGCGGCTCGCGGGTGTATGAGCGCAGCGCTGCGGGGATCAAGACCTTCATACGCGCAGCTCGGCCACTTCCACGGCGTAGATCTCGGGCAGGTGGCGGGCGATATTGCTCCAGCGCGCGCCTTCGTCCCTGCCCATCCACAACTCGCCGCTGGTGGTGCCCAGATAGAGCGCCGGCCTGGCCTGCGCGTCCACCGTCATGGCCTGGCGCTTCACGGTCCACCAGGCCTGGCTCTCCGGCAGGCCCTGGTCCAGCCGCTGCCAGCTCTTGCCGGCATTACGCGTCACATACGCGGCCGGCCGCCCGGCCGGGCTGGTGCGCGGCCAGACGGTGGCGGCATCCATGGGGAAGACCCAGGCGGTGTCGGCATCGCGCGGGTGCACCACCATGGGGAAGCCCGCGTCGCCCACGCGCTTGGGCATCTTGCGGCCTATGCGCTGCCACATATCGCCCGCCGGGCCGTCCGAGCGGTCGATCCGGTAGATGCCGCAATGGTTCTGCTGGTAGAGCCGATCGGGCATGCTGGGGCATAGCCGCAGGCAATGCGGGTCGTGAAAGGTGACGGTGGCGGGATCGAAGCCCTCCACCACCTCCAGGCCCTGGATCAGGGTGGACCAGCTGGCGCCGCCGTCGCGCGACTCGTGCACGCCGCCACCCGACATGCCGAAGTACAGGTGTTTCGGATCGCGTGGATCGACGATCACCGAATGCAGCTTGGGCCCGTCCGGCGTGCCGTCCTGCACCGTGCCCATCCATTCGCGCAGCTGCGCGTTGTCATTGACGGCGGGCAGCGGCAGCCAGCTGACGCCGCCATCCTCCGAGCGAAACAGGCCTTGCGGCGAGGTGCCGGCATACCAGCTGCCGCGCTCGCTGGCGTGGCCAGGCGTCAGCCAGAACACATGGTCCACGGCGCGGCCCGGCAGGCCGTCAGCGCTGGTCTGGGCGAAGGCGGGCGGTTGCTGCGCCTCCTTCCAGCTGCGCCCCAGATTGGTGGAGCGAAAAATCGTCGGGCCGAGGTGGCCGGTCTTGGCCGCGGCCAGCAGGGTGCGGCCGTCGCGTGGATCCAGCTGCAGATGGCTGATGGTGTGGCCCAGGAAATGCGGGCCATCGGCCGTCCAGGTCTTGCGCCTGGCATCGCTGTGGAACAGCCAGGCCCCCTTGCGCGTCGCCACCAGCAGCAGCAGGCGCGTGGCGGCCTTGCGTTCGGTGGCAGGGGATGAGGAAGTGGCGGTTCGGCTCATGGCGGCTCCTTGCTGAGGGCAGACGGATGGGACTCGGCTCACGACGCAGCCGCACGGCCTGTTTCGACCCGCGGCGCGAAGAGATTCTCACTCCTTCGCAAACTACTGTATATTCGTACAGCATCAACGCGGCCACCGTGCCGCCCCGTTCGAGGAGCGCCAACATGATCCTGAATCTGAACGATCCCGCCAGCATCCTGGCCTGGTGGCAGGTCCTGCCCCAGCGCCATGGTTCGCAGTTGCTGGTGCTGGCGCGGCTGCGGCCGCAGTTCGCCGCAGGCATCCAGGCCGCACTGCAGCGCATACGCGCCGATGCGAGCCTGAACGCCTTGTTCGAGCGTGGCCTGACCGAGGCAGCCCTGGCGCCGCTGCGCCCGGCCGGCCATTGGCAGACGGCGGCCGATGAAGACCAGCCCGAACGCGCGCCCGAACTGATGCTCTGACTGGCTCACGCCATGAGCCAGCCGGCCACGAAGATAGCCCCATGAGCAAGACCGTTGAATTCTGGCACTGGCTGCTACGCGACCCTGAGACCGGCCGGCGCAGGCAATCGCTGTGCCGCCTCACCGAGGCCGAAGCGCGCCGGCGTGACCCGCAGGCCAGCCGCGTGCCGGGCAGCTGCGAGCTGCGCCTGCTGCCGCGCCACCCCGACAGCTATCTCTCCAGCCTGGTGCTGGGGCTGCCGGGGCAGCGCAGAATGGCGAGCTGAACTAGGGCCTGTTAACACTAAATTTGCCCGATGCGTTGCCACCAGAAAAGCCGTGAACTAGGCGCAAATCGAAGCCGGGGTAGCTCCCCCGGCGAGGCTTTGCAACGACGTGCACGGCTTTTCTGGTGGCAACCCGAAGGGAACGGGGCTGGCAGGGCCCATCTCGTCGTTGAACTCCTCGCCCAGGCAACCAGCCTGGGCTTCGTCGTCCGCCTAGACCTGGGCCCTGCCGGCCCCGTTCGCACGGGCAAACTTAGTGTTAACAGGCCCTAGTCGCCCCTGGGCGCAGCCACATGACGCAAGCCCTCACCCTGCCGCCCCCGGCCCGCATCGGCGACCCGCTCGCCGCCATCGACACCCCCGCCCTGCTGCTGGAGCTGGATGCCTTCGAGCGCAATCTGGATCGCATGCAGGCCGCCGCCAGCGCCGCCGGTGTGGCGCTGCGCCCGCATGCCAAGGCGCATAAATGCCCGGCCATCGCGCTGGCCCAGCTGCAGCGCGGCGCGCAGGGCATCTGCTGCCAGAAGGTCAGCGAGGCCCTGCCCTTTGTGCAGGCCGGGGTACGCGACATCCACATCAGCAATGAGATCGGCGGCGCCGCCAAGGCGGCCCTGCTGGCCCAGCTGGCCCTGCACGCGCGCATGAGCGTCTGCGTCGACCATCTGCAGCAGATCGAGATGCTGGCGGCCGCCACGCGCGCGGCCGCCAGCCGGCTCGATGTGCTGGTGGAGATCAATATCGGCCAGCACCGCTGCGGCGTGGACGATGCGCCCGCGGTGCTGCGCCTGCTCGACGCCCTGACGGCGCAGCCGCAGCTGCGCTTTGCCGGCCTGCAGGCCTACCAGGGAGCTATCCAGCACCTGCGCAGCCATGCCGAACGCCGCGCCGCCGCGGCGCTGGCCGCCGAGCGCGCGGGGGCGGTGGTGGCGGCGCTGGCGGCCGCGGGGCAGCGTTGCGAGCTCGTCACCGGTGGTGGCACCGGCAGCGTCGAGTTCGACCTGGCCAGCGGCGTCTACACCGAGGTGCAGCCGGGCTCCTATGTCTTCATGGACGGTGACTACGGCCGCAATGAGCTTGCGGGCGCGCTGCGCTTCGAGCACAGCCTGTTCCTCGCCAGCACGGTGATGAGCGTGGCGAGCTGGGCCCATGGGCGGCGCTGCGTGCTCGACGCCGGCCTCAAGTCCCTCGCCACCGACTCGGGCCTGCCCGCCGTCTGGGGCCAGCCGCAGCTGCGTTATGTGTCGGCCAATGACGAGCATGGCATCCTGGAGAGCGACAACATGGCGCCGCCCGCGCTGGGCAGCCAGCTGCTGCTGGTGCCCGGGCATTGCGACCCGACGCTGAACCTGCACGATCAGCTGGTGGCGGTGCGCGCCGGGCGGGTCGAGGCGCTGTGGGAGATCGCGGCGCGCGGACTCAGCCGCTAGATCGAAGCAGCCGAACGCCGCACGCTGCTGCGGCACGCGGGTATCTTGCTTTTCAGAGGCCGTGTTCCCGTACAGCAGGAATGGAGAGCAGCAAGCGAATCATGGCGCGCTGGCTGGCTGTGCCTGTCTTGCTCATGGCGCTGTGCAACTGGGTCTTGACGGTGTTGCGCGACAGGCCCTGCGCCTGGGCCACCTCGGCAAGACTTTCGCCGTTGACCAGGTTTCGAACCACGCGCGCCTCCGCGGGGGTCAGGCCGAACAGCTCGCGCAACTGGGCTATGGTCGCCGCGCGTTGGCCACTGCCGGTGCTGATCAGGCACACCACCGACGCCTCTATACCCGCGGTGGACAACAAGATGCCGGCCCGCGGCATCGGCATCAAGGTAAGGCAGAAATTGTCAGCCAACACCGCATCACCGAGATGGAGGTTCACAGGCCGTCTTTGCTGCGCTGCCGATCGGATCGCCGCCATCAGGGCCGCATCGCGCCCGGCACTGCCGGCATGCAGCTGCCCTTGCCGGAGGACCAAGGTGGTTCCGGCACGCAAGAGCTGATCTGCCTTTCGATTCGTGTGCAGCACGCGGCCCGCGGAACCCAGCACGATGATGCCGAGATGCGTGACCGAGAGCGCACCGTGGCCCAAGGCGGCATCGCGTTCGAGTGCGGCGGCGCTCTCCAAACGCTGGTTGAGCTCGCAAGCGCGCCGGATATGAGGGTAGAGCCTGCCGAGGAATTGCAGCTCGCTGCTGCTGTATGGGCCCTTGTTGCGTGAGCGTAGCGCACTGAGCTTAACGGCCAGCGCCCCGTTCCGTGCCAGCACGCCTCCTATCGAAAAGAACAGGTCCTGCGGCCGCAGCCAGTCGCCGAAGAATTCGGTAGACGGCAATTGCTCATCGGGAAACAGCAGCGATGAGGTGACCACCCTGCCCGGCTTGAGAGTGTCCTCGTTGGCGACCCACACATTGGTCTGGCTGTAGTGACTTGCATAGCTCTCGAGCGCTTCGGGCGCGAATCGAACCGCACGGAACTTCTCGGCCTCCCCATCGGCATGCACGCCTCCGCAGCTGAAGTCGTGCGTCCACAACGTGGTCCCCGCCGAATGCACCGCGTCGGCGATCCGCACCAGCACGGTCGACCAGGCCTGCGGGTCAACTGCAGCCTGGTAGATCGCATCCACCAGGCCTTCATATGCCTCGACGTTGCGAGCGGAATCGCTCTTTTTCATCCGTACGGATGATGCAGAAGCGCGTCCCGCTTGTCTATCGTTCCTGCAGGCATTGGCGATGCCGCCAGGGGGGGGGCGCAGGGCATGCCGCAACAACCGAAAGGACCAGGCAATGCGTATGTCGACGAAGCTGCACCTTCCGTTTGCGCTGCGCCCCGCTGCGCTGGCCGCAAGCCTGCTGCTGGCAGCGCCCACTGCGCATCCCTTAGTGACTGTCACAGGTGCCTTCTACGGCAGGAGCGACGGGTATCTGCCGCGCTTTCCACGTCAAGATTTGGTCGATCCAAGCCTGGCGTTGGCCATCGGCATCACCTACGAACAAAGTGTGCAGCCGGGCAGTTTCTCGGCCATGGCGGGGTCTCGCGTCGAGCTAGATTCCTTTTCGACAGGCGGCGGCGGCAATGCGGGAACCCATGTGTCGCTGGGGGGCGTTGGCACGCGCATGTGGGTGGGCCGCAACTTCGGCTTGCTCAATTCGATGTCCGTCACCGACGGCGCTGTACTCATAGCCGGCTATTCAGGCATAGCCAGCTGGCCCCAATACCTTGGGCAAGGGGAGTTGACGGTATCCGGCAAAGGATCTCGCGCACGCTTCTCTTGGCTCAGCCTCACAAGTGCCCAGGTTCGTGTCATCAACGGCGGCGCCATGGAGACATCGTATGATGTCGCTCTCTCCGACGCCAGGAGTCCCGGCAGCAGCCCCTCGCGCGTCCTGGTTCAGGGCAAGGATTCGAGCTGGTACGGCGGTCCGATAACCGTAGGCATGACCGGAAACAGTCGGGTGGACATCACGGATACGGGCTTGCTCGCGCCGACGATGCTGGCCGTCGGCGCCGAGGGCGGCAACGGTGCCGTGATGGTCGATGGCCCCGGATCATTGCTCAACGGCTTGGGCACCAACGCCTGGGCCTATATCGCCAGGTCGGGCGGCGACGGCACCATCGAATTGAGCAATCAGGCCGGACTGCTGGGTTTCGAACGTATCGAGGTCGGCACCGAAGCGGGCAGCATGGGCAGGCTCAATGTGTTGTCGAAATCAACGCTGCAGGCCCACAGCATGTCGTTCGGGATGCAGGCTGGCACGGGCAACCTCATGTTGGACGGTCCGGGCTCACGGGTCGAACTGGACGCCGTTGGAGCCTCTCGCTTCGTTCTGGGCAAGGGCGGCATCGGCGTCGCGATCGTGCGTGGCGGCGCCATGCTTGATGCCAAGGGCAAGGCCGACGCCTGTGTCGGCCGCGATTGCGGGGCCGTCATCGGCGCCCTTGCGGGCAGCAGCGCCGACTTCTACGTCACGGGCCCGGGATCGGAAGCCCGCTTTCTAGGCAATTTCAACGTCGGCGGCACGGGCCTGACTAGCTACGCCTGGGAGGGCGGCGGCACCCCTGGCGGGAAGACTCATGCAAGCGTGTCGGTCTTGAACGGCGGGGCCTTGTGGACCCAGCAGGTTCATGTGGGCGGCTGGCCCTCTACCGCCACCGGACTGGAATCGAGCGCATCGACACTCAACATCGACGGCGACGGCTCGCAATGGTGGGTGACCGGCAGTACATCGGCGGGACTGGACGCGCTCGTCAGCAGCGCCACGCAAAAGCCCAGCGACGCCCAATGGAAGATCAGCAAGGGCGGCGTGCTGCTGATCCATGCAGACACCGGCAGGGAGGCGCATCTGCGCATCGCGCATGGCGGCGGCACGTCAGACTTTCTGGTCGAGGGTGTCAGCCCGTTGGACAGCAGCCATGCATCGCGGCTCAGCCTGATCGGCCAGGTGGCCAGCATCAATGTCGGCGAGAACGGCGGCACCGGCAGTTTGACGATCAAGGCCGGCGCACAAACTTTTGTTCAGGGCGTCACCGACAGCTACGTCAACATCGGCATGCCGGGTTCGACCGGTGAGGTGCTGGTCGCTGGCGGCGAGCTGTCCTGGCCGAGGCGCATCAACGTGGGCGCGGGCGGCAAGGGCACGCTGCTGATCAGCGACAAAGGGCAGGTGCGCTCAAATACTGCGTTAGCGGACGGGGCGCTGCATCCATCGCTCGTGCGTATCAGCGGCGAAGGGTCGAGATGGCTGATTACCGGCGACAGCACTGCCGGCGTCGATGCGCTTGTCAGCACTGCCACCCGGCCCAACAGCACGGCAAACTGGGAGGTACTTGATGGCGGCGAACTGCGCATCGAGGCCGCGACCGGGCGCGAGGCCCATCTGCGCATCGCGCATGGCGGCGGCACGTCAGACTTTCTGGTCAAGGGTGTCAGCCCGCTGGACAGCAGCCATGCATCGCGGCTCAGCCTGATCGGCCAGGTGGCCAGCATCAATGTGGGCGAAAACGGCGGTACGGGTACGTTGACGATCAAGACCGGTGCACAGACCTTCGTCCAGGGTGTCACCGACAGCTACGTCAACATCGGCATGCCGGGTTCGACCGGTGAGGTGCTGGTCGCTGGCGGCGAGCTGTCCTGGCCGAGGCGCATCAACGTGGGCGCGGGCGGCAAGGGCACGCTGCTGATCAGCGACAAAGGGCAGGTGCGCTCAAATACTGCGTTGGCGGACGGGGCGCTGCAGCCATCGCTCGTGCGTATCAGCGGCGAAGGGTCGAGATGGCTGATTACCGGCGACGGCACTGCCGGCGTCGATGCGCTTGTCAGCACCGCCACCCGGCCCAACAGCACAGCCAACTGGGAGGTACTTGATGGCGGCGAATTGCGCATCGAGGCCGCGGCTGGACGCGAGGCCCATCTGCGCATTGCGCTTGGAGGCGGTACATCGACCCTGCAACTCAGGGACAAGGGCGCAAGCCTGAACGTGATCGGCAAGGAAGCCAGCATCCATGTGGGCGAAAACGGCGGTACCGGCGTGTTGGAGATTGGTCCGGAGGCGCGCACCTCTATTCGCGGCGCATCGAATGGCCGCCTCATCGTGGGCATGCCTGGGTCCAATGGCACGGTGAAGGTCGGCGGGACGGGCGAGCTGCTGGTCAGCGCGCCAGGCAGCAATTCATTCATCATCGTCGGCACCGGCAGCCAAAGCCATGGCAGGCTTCGCATCTTCCAGGGCGGCCTGGTCTCGACCACCGCGATGGGGGTGGGCGAATACGGCGCACAAGGCCTTGTCGACCTTGAGGCCGGCACGCTGCGACTGGATGGTGCCTGGCGCCATGGCGTTAACGTCGGCGCGAGCCTGGCCGTGGGCGATGGTGGAGGTACGGGCGAGATGACGCTCGCCAAGCACAGCCAACTGTCCATCCACGCGGATGGCACCGAGCGCGGCAACCTCAGCGTAGGCGGCGCCTACTTTGCGCCCGGCGGCACGGGCACATTGACCGTCAGCTCGGGTTCCAGCGTCAGTGTCACGGGCGGCGGTGGAGGGCAGGTCTTGCTGGGTTCGACGCCAGCGGGCGCAGGCACGCTCAGCATCAGCGGCGCCAGCAGCCTGACGACCAACTACATCGGCGTGGCAGCCCACAACGGCGCGGACACCGGCGGCCAGGGCAGTCTGCTGGTGCAGGACAGCAGCAGCGTGAACGCCGACACCATCGAGATCGGCGTCATGGGCTTTGTCGGCGGCACCGGCACGCTGAATGCCAACATCATCAACCGCGGCATCTTCAGCCCCGGCAACTCACCCGGCACGCTGACGGTGAATGGCAGCTTCGTCAGCCAGCTGGGCGGGCGGCTGGTGCTGGAGGTGGCGTCCGATGGGCAGGGCGGCTTCATCACCGACCAGCTGATCTTCGGCGTGGCACCGCAGCTGGACGGCCTTCAGATCAACTTCCGCTTTCTTGGCCATACCGATCCCAATGCCTTCCAGGCCAGCGGCGGCTTCCAGATCGACCGCTTCCTCAGCCAAGCAGGCACACCACTGAACCACCAGCTGCTGTCCGGCGCCAGCTACAGCGCGAGCAGCGACAGCTACCTGTTCAGCAGTTTCCGCTTCAGTGCGGACGCCGGCGCGGTATTCCAGGCTCAGCCGGTGCCGGAACCGCAGACCTGGGCCTTGTGGCTGCTGGGCCTGGTAGCGATCGGATGGCGCAAGCTGCGCCGCGCTCGGCCAAATTCTGCATGCAGTGCCAGGGCCTGACGCACTGGTTCAGTGCCCCCAAATCCGCCACAGCCCCACCAGCACATGGCCCCAGATCAGCAGGTTGATGCCGAACATGCCGGCGGTGCGGCTGATGTTCCACAGCACCTTGGCGCGCTGCGCCGCACGATCGTCGCCGGTGACGGCGTAGAGCAGCAGATAGAGGACGGCGGGCGCAAAGGTGCCGACGATGAGTAGGCCCATGACCCAGTAGAAGACGAGCATGGCGCGATATTACGATGCCGGCGTCACGTCGGTGTCAGGTCTTGCCCGCCCCCCACGCAGACCCGGTTGCGACCCTCCTGCTTGGCGCGGTAGAGCGCGGCATCGGCCAGCGCGAACAGCGTCTCGGCCGAGGTCTGCTCCGATGGCAGGCATGAGGCCACGCCCAGGCTCAACGTGATTACCTCGCCCACCGGAGCGGCCGGATGCGGGATCGCCAGCGCCTCGCAGGCGGCGCGTATGCCCTCGGCCACCCGCGCGGCGGCGGCCGGATCGGCCCCCGGCAGCAGCACGACGAACTCCTCGCCGCCGTAGCGCGCCGCCAGGTCGCCGGCGCGCCCCACCACATGCGCGAACACCGCCGCGACCGCGCTGAGGCAGCGGTCGCCCTCCAGATGACCGAGGCGATCGTTGTAGAGCTTGAAGCCGTCGATGTCGGCGATCACCAGCGCCAGCGGCACCCGGTTGCGGCGCGCGCGCCGCCATTCCTCGGCCAGCACCTCGTCGAAACGGCGGCGGTTCGCCAGCCCGGTGAGCGCATCAACAAAGGACAGCCGCGAGAGATGCTCGTTGGCCAGCCGCAACTCCTCGGTGCGCTGCGCCACCAGACGCTCCATCTCGACCTGACGGGCGCGCAGCGCATGGGTGCGCAGGCGAAACAGCGCCAGCATTGCCGCCAGCGTGCCCAGCAGGGCCAGCGCCTGGAACCAGGCGGTCTGGTAGAGGTAGGGCCGCACCGTGATCAGCAGCGGCGCCGCGGCCTCGCTCCAATGCTCGCCGTCGGTCGAGGCGGCGACGCGGAAGCGGTAGCGGCCATGCGGCAGCGCCGGGAAGGCGGCCTCGCGGCTGCGGCCGGCATCCACCCAGTCGCGCGTGATGCCCTCCATCTGGTAGCGAAAACGTACACGGTCGGCGTTCAGCAGCGTCATCGCGGTATAGCGGATGGTGAGCGGCACCGAGCCTGGCGGCAGCAGCACCTCGGCATCCAGCGGCCGGTTCACGCCGTCCAGCAGCACGCCCTCCAGCTGGATCTGCGGCGGCTGCCCCGCGCCGGGCAGGCGGACCGGGTCGACGATCACCAGGCCGTTAGACGAGGGCAGCCACAGCCGGCCCTGCGCGTCGATGGCGCCGGCCGGCTGCAGGCCGCCAGCGAAGGTGGTGCTGCGCAAGGCGTCGCCGGGGCCGTAGCCGGTGGACTTCACCCGCGCCACGCGCCCCTCGGCAAAGGCGTTCAGCTCCGCGCGTGCAACGCGGAAGAAGCCGCGGTTGCAACTCATCCATAGATAACCGGCACGGTCTTCGAGAATGGTCAGGGCGATGCCGTCCCACAGCCCGTCGGCCGGGCGTATCGCCGTCAGGCGGCCATCGCTCAGGCGATTCATGCCCTCGCCGTTCGTGCCTATCCAGAGTTTGGCGTCGGCGTCCTCGTAGAGCGCCATGATCCAGTTGGAGACCAGGCCGTCGGCCTTGCTGAGGGTCTCAAAGCGCCCGTCGCGCAGGCGCACCAGGCCGTCACCGGTGGTGCCGAACCAGAGCGTGCCCTGGCGGTCCTGCAGCATCGCCGCCACGCCGCCGCGCGGTGCACCCGCGTCGCGCACCGCTTCGAAGCCCTTGCCGCTGAAGCGCGCCAGCCCGGACTGCGTGCCCGCCCACAGGGTGCCGCTGCGGTCCTGGAACAGCGCGCGCACCTCGGCGCTGGGCAGGCCCTGGTCCGGGCCGAAGCGCTCGATCTTGCCGCCCTGCAGGCGCGCCACGCCGGCGGTGTAGCTGCCGATCCAGAGCGCGCCGTCGCGGTCCTCCAGCAGGCTGGAAATCTCGTCGGTGGGCAGGCCATCGGCCTTGCGTAGCACGCTGATGCGCTGGCCATTTTCTTCAATGCGGTTGAGCCCGCCACCCGAGGTCGCGACCCAGCTCACGCCCTGGCGGCCATGCAGCACCGCGCGCACATTGTCGTGCGATAGGCCCTCGGGCGTGCCCAGCACGCCGAAGGCGCGGTTGCGCAGCCGGTTCAGGCCGCCGACCCAGGTACCGATCCAGATGCTGCCCTCGCGGTCGGCCTGCACGCTCCAGATCTGGTCGCCGGCCAGGCCGTTGGCGGTGGAGATGGTGCTGAAGCGGCCGTCCTCGCTCATGCGACTCAGGCCGGCGCCCCAGCTGCCGATCCAGAGCGCCCCCTGTGCATCGCGTGCCAGGCTGGTGAGCTGATCGCTGGGCAGGCCGTCGGCCACCGTGTAGACGCGCATGCGGCCATCCTCCTGCACACGCACCAGCCCGGCGCCAGCGGTGGCGGCCCAGATGCCGCCGGCGGGGTCGGCGATGACATGGCGCACCTGCAGATGCGGGAAGCCCTGCTCGGGGCCCAGCGTGCGGAAGCGCCCGTCGGCCAGCGCCACCAGGCCGCCGCCCGAGGTACCTATCCACAGCGTGCCGGCGCGGTCGAAGGCAAGCGTGCGCAGGCGGTTGCTGGGCAGGCCGTCGGCCTGCTGGTAGAGCCTGGTGGCGCCCTTGTTCCAGCGCACCAGACCGTTCTCGGTGGCGGCCCAGACCGCGCCGTCGGCCGCCTGCGCAAAGGCCCAGACGCGCCGGCCATCGGTGAGCTCGCTGCCGAACATGGTCTGGAAGCTGCCCTTGCGGTAGATTGCCGCGCCCTTGCTGTGGCCGATCCAGAGGTTCTTCTGCCCATCCTCCATGAAGCCGAACACCGGCTCGGAGGCCATGCTGGGTGCCTGGCGCGCGTCGAAGCCGGTGAAACGTGCGCCGTCGAAGCGCGCCAGCCCGCCCGCCGTACCGACCCACAGATAGCCGTCATGGCTCTGGTAGAGCGCCTGCACTGTGTTGAGCGGCAGGCCCTGCTCGGTCTGCCAGACGTCCACCTTGTACTGGCTCAGCGCCCGCGCCGAACCCTCCAGCAGCGACCCTTGCGCCCGCGCAGGCAGCAAGGCCAGCACTGCCAGCAAGAGCAGCAGGCCGGTCGCGCCTTGGAAAGATCGGATAGCGGGCAAGCGTTCGGTTCAGTTCAGCAGCTGATCCACCTCGGCCGCCACATCGCCGGCGGCCTTGATTTTTTCGTCCAGGAACCCCAGGTCGAGGTGCAGGTGCTCCACCAGCTCGGGCACCGCCGCCAGCAGCGCAGCGGCCGGCTGGGCCTGCACCTGCGCGGCGTCGGCCAACACCTCGGCCAGATGCAGCACCGCCGCCATCAGCGAGAAGGGTCGCACCTCCATGGGGGCATTGGCATCGCGGAAGGCCTCCAGCATCTTGGCCGGAAAGTGCCAGCGCTGCGCCAGCCCGGCCGTCACATCGGCATGGGTGCAGGCGAAACGATGCATCTCCAGCGAGTAGCGGCTGCCGGGTTCGGCGGCATGGGCCTCCACATCGGCCACCTGCTCGGGTTCCACCATGGCCATCAGCAGCTGGCCGGTGCGCAGCATCAGCCCGGCCAGGTAGGCGGTGTCGGCATCCAGCTGCAGCATGCGGCTCAGGATCTTGGCGTAGTTGGCGGTGGCCACGCTGTGGCGCCAGAACTTGTTGCGGTCCAGCCCGGCCACCTTGGGGAAACTGCCCGAGAGACAGGCGGCCAGCGCCAGATTGCGCAAGGTGTCCATGCCAAGCGCCGCGGCAGCATCCTGCAGATTCGAAATATTGTGCGAAGGGCTGTAGCGCGCCGAGTTGGCCAGGCGCAGCACCTTGGCCGCAAGCGTGGAATCCTTGCCTACCAGCTCGGCGATCTGCGGCAGGCCGATGCGCTCGTCGTCAAAGCTCTTGATCAGCCGGCTGGCCACCTCGGGCATGGTGGGCAGGGCATTGTTCTTCTCGAAAAATCGTTCTGCGGCAGAGGTCACATGTCGCTCCTGGCTGGGGTGATGGTAGAGGCTGCTTGGTACCAGTCTAAGGGTGTGCGGGCCCGGTCCAAAGCGCCGAAGAACGAGGCAAAACCCGGGGTGCAAGCCGCATCGCCAGGCCAGCGCCCAAGCCAGGCCGGCCCTACACTCGGCAAGACACTCCGGTGCCCGCCACACGAGTATGTCCGCGCCAACCGATCCCGCCGCCTTGCCCAGCTCCGCCCCGGCCTTTGCGGACCTGCTGGCGCGCGCGCGGCGCGACATCCTGATGGGCCGCCCCGCCCAGGCCTGGCACCAGCTCGCCCTGTGCCAGGACCAGGCGGCCTCGCAGCCCGATCCCGCCTCGGCCCAGCTGGCGGTGCAGGCACTGGATCTGCGGCTGCGTGCCATGTCCGCGCCCGCGGTGGCGCTGGACTGCGTGGCCGAGGCGCAGCGCCTGGACAAGCTCACCAACCGCACGCTGGCGCCCGCCACCTGCGCCGAGATTGCCATCACCCTGGGCGAGGTGTTCGGCCGCCTGGGCCTGGAGGAACCCGCCCTCAGCGCCTTTGAGCGCGCGCGCGCCTGGCTGCAGAGCGAGCATGACGGCGAAGCGCGGGTACTGCTGGACCTGAGCACCGCCAATGCCTTGCTACGTTGCGGCCTGCAGGCTGAGGCCATCGCGCTGCTGCAGCCACGGGCCGAGACGCTTGACGACGCCGAGCTGCGTCAGCTGGTGTGCAGCCAGCTGGGCTCGGCGCATTACTTCCTGGCCGAGGCGGGCGCCGGCGATGTGGCGGCGCACCGCGATGCCAGCCTGTATTGGCATGCGCGCTCGCAGCAGGATGCCGAGGCCGGCGGCCAGCCCCATGCCTGTTATCGCGCCGCGGTGAACCTCGCCATCGGCCATGCGCGACGCGGCGACCTGACGCTGGCGCGCCAGTATTTGCGCCGCATGCAGGGCCTGCTGGATCTGGTATGGCCCCCCGGCTTGGAAGGCAGCAGCGCGCGCAGCCGCGCAGAGCAGGCCAGCTGGATGGCCTATATCGAGGCCCTCATCGCCCTCGGCGAGGGCGAGCGCGACCGAGCGATGCAAGGATTCCAGACCATCCTCGCGGAGTTTCGCGACGTCAGCATCAACAGCTATCTGGGCATGCTGCAGCTGCGCGTGGCCGAGCTGCTGGTGAGCACGGCGCATGAGGCCGGGCTCGACAAGCTGGCCTACCAGGCCCAGCTTGAGCTGCAGGCCCTGCAAGAGCGGCGCAACCGCCAGCGCCAGGAGCTCAGCTCACGCCTGCTGGCCGATGCGCTCTCGCTCTCGCGGCTGCGGGTGCAAAACGATCTGCTGCAACAACATGGCAACGAGCTGCAGGCCGCGCTGGCGCAGCGCCATCAAGAACTGACCCTCACTCTTGACCAGCTGCGCGCCGAGGCCTCGATCCGCCAGGCCACCGAGGCCGCGCTGCAGCAAGCACATGACGAGCTGGAGCGGCGCGTGCGCGAACGCAGCGAGCAGCTGCACCAGACCCTGCAGGCCCTGGCGCACCAGGAGCGTCAGGCGGCGATGGCGCATATCGTGGTGGGCGTGGCGCATGAGCTCAATACCCCGCTGGGCAATGCCCTGCTGGCCCTCTCCACCGAGGCCGACGCCACCGCCGATCTGCGCCGCCGGCTTGCTGACGGCCAGCTCAAGCGCGCCGAGCTGCACGAATTCCTGGCCCTGCTGGACAGCAGCCATCTGCTGGGCCACAAGGCGCTGACGCGCGCCGCCGATCTGGTGCAGCGCTTCAAGGAGCTGTCGGTGCAACAGATGCCGGAGCCGCGCCAGCGCTTCGACCCGCGGCGGCAGATCGAGCAGGCGCTACAGCGCTGGCAGGGCAGCGCCGGCGCAAGCGGCGTGGCGATGCGGGCGCAGCTGCAGACCATCGGCAAGGTCGACAGCTATCCGGGCGCACTGTTGCGCATCCTGGACCAGCTCATCGACAACGCCCTCACCCATGCCTTCGAGCCGCCCCTGCCGGCGGCGCCGGCCATCGAAGTCAGGCTGGCCCGCGAGGCCGAGGGCCTGGAACTGTGCGTGCAGGACAACGGCCGCGGCATCGCCAGCGAGCTGCGCGGGCAGGTGTTCACGCCCTTCATGACGACGGCGCGCGCCCATGGCCACGCCGGCCTGGGCCTGCATGTGGTGCAGGTGCTGGTGCAGGAACAGCTGGGCGGCCGACTCAGCGTCGATGCGGCCTGGCCCAGCGGCACCTGCGTGCGCGTGCTGTTTCCGGCCGAGGCGCCACTGCCTAATCGCGCGCCAGCGCCTGCAGCGCCGTCAGGCACAGGACCTTGACGCTGTAGCCCTGTACCTCGATCACGCCCTTGCGGTTGAGTTGACGCATCATGCGCGACAGCGTCTCCGGTGTAATCGCCAGCTGGGCCGCGATGTCGCGCTTGCGTTCCTTCAGCGAGATCGCCGCGCCGCCTTCGGCCTCGGGCACCGCGCGCTGCAGCAGCCAGGCGGCCAGGCGCTTCTCGGCGTCCTTGTGCATCAGGTCATGGGTGACGCCGGTCAGGCTGTGTACGTTCTGCGCCAGCGCCACCAGCAGGCGGTCCAACATGTCGGGCTGGCGCGCGATCAGCTGACGCATGCCCTCCACCGGCAGCCGCAAGACCAGCGCCTCGTTCACCACCCGCGCGTCCTGGCCGTAACCGCCGCCCAGCCAGGCGCTGCTAACGTCCAGCCAGTGCGGGCCGCGCACCGTATGCTCCAGATGGAAGGGTGCATCGTCGCGTGCCAGGCCGAGACCCACCGCGCCGTCCACCACCGCCACCAGGTACTCGGCCGGCTGATGCCGAGTGAATACCATGCTGCCCACCGCCAACTGCTGCAGCTGGGCCATGGCGTTGAGGGCCTGCAACTCGGCGCTGCCCAGGCTCTCGCCACCCAGCACCGCCTGCCACTCGGCGGCGCCGAGCCGTAGATCGGCAACCGCTACCGAGCCGGTCACCGGTTTGCGCGCCGGGCGCGCCGCTGTGAGGTTGAGACTGTCCACGATGTCGTTCTGTGCTGAGATGATTCGCAATGTGGGCCAGGGTCAGCACGGCGTCCTTGCGTTGCATCAAACCCCCCACATTCGGGCGCCCAGCGCCCCGCAGGCCGGGGAGAATCCCCGCATGCCCTTGATTCAGCCCAAATCCGCCATGAGTTCAGGCACACCGGCCCTGCAGCCCGGCAGCAGCTATGCACAGCCCTTCGAGCTGCTGGGCGCCTGCCATGAGCGAGTGCAGCGCAGCCTGGATCTGCTGGAGCGGCTGCTTGCGCATCTGCAGGAGCAGCAGGCCTGCGACGAGGCCGCACGCAGCGCCGCGCGCGATGTGCTGCGCTACTTCGACGTGGCGGCGCCGCTGCACCACCAGGACGAGGAGCTGCATGTGTTCCCGGCGCTGGAGGCCGGCGGCGATGCCGGGCTGAAACAGGCCTGCGCCGAGCTGCGCCAACAGCATGTGCAGATCGCTGCCGCCTGGCAGGCGCTGCGCCGGCCGCTGCAAGAGCTGGCAAGCCTGCCCGACGGCCCACTGAATGGCCCGCTGGACTCGCATCTGCTGCAAGACCTGGCCCCGGCGGCAACCCGCTTCGTGCGCCTGCACGACGCCCATCTGCGTACCGAGGACGGCCTGGTGTTCCCGGCCGCCGCGGCCCTGCTGGCGGAGCCTGCGCAGGCCGAGATGGGGCGCGAGATGGCGGCGCGGCGCGGGCTTATCCTCTAAGCAATCAACAAGGCCCGGAAGTCGTTCACATTCGTGTAGGTCGGCCCGGTCACGAGCAGATCGCCCAGCGCGGCGAAGAAGCCGTAGGCATTGTTGCGGTCCAGCTGCTCGCGGCCCTTCAGGCCCAGCGCCGCGGCGCGCGCCAGGGTGTCGGGCGCGACAAAGGCGCCGGCGTTGTCCTGCACACCGTCGATGCCGTCGGTGTCGGCGGCCAGCACATGCACGCCGGCCTGGCCCTGCAGGGCGAGCGCGCAGCCCAGCGCGAACTCGCTGGCACGGCCGCCGCGGCCGGCGCTGTTGCGCACCGTCACCGTGGTCTCGCCGCCGGACAGGATCACGCAGGGCGAGCGAAACGGCGTGCCATGCCGGGCCACCGAGCGCGCCAGCGCCGCATGCATGGCGCCGATCTCGCGCGACTCGCCCTCGATCTCGTCGGACAGGATATGCGCCGCCAGGCCCAGCGCGTGCGCGCGGGCCGCCGCCGCCTCCAGGCTCATGCGCGGCGTGGCCAACATGTGCAGGGTCTGGCCCTGGAAGCAGGCGGCGCCGGGCTTGGGCGTTTCCAGCGCGCCGCTCTGCAAGCCGGCCAGCGCGGCCTGCGGCAGGGTGATGCCGTGGCGCGCACAAACAGCCAGCGCCTCGGCACAGCTCGTGGGGTCGGGCACGGTGGGGCCGGAGCCTATCACCGCCGGGTCGTCACCGGGCACATCGCTGATCAGCAGGGTCAGAACTTGCGCGGGATGGCAGGCCGCCGCCAGCCGTCCGCCCTTGATGGCCGAAAGATGTTTGCGCACGCAGTTGATCTCGGCGATGCTGGCGCCGCTCGCCAGCAGGGCGCGGTTCACCGCCTGCTTGTCGGCCAGGCTCAGGCCCGGCGCCGGCAGGCTCAGCAGCGCCGAGGCGCCGCCCGAGATCAGACAGATCACCAGATCGTCCGGGGTCAGGTCTTGCGTCAAGGCCAGCATGGCCGCCGCGGCCCGTTCACCCGCCGCATCGGGCACCGGGTGGGCGGCCTCCACCACCGCTATGCGCCCGGGGCGGGCCGCAGGCGGGATATGGCCGTAGCGCGTCACCACCAGGCCGCTGAGCGGCGCATCGGCGGGCCACAGCGCGTCCAGCGCTTGAGCCATTGCGCCACCGGCCTTGCCGGCCCCCAGCACCAGGGTGCGGCCGTGCTGCGGGGGCGGCGGCAACTGGTCGGCCATCAGCTGCGCCGGCTGGGCGCGCGCCACCGCGGCGTCGAAGAGCTGGCGCAGCAGCTCGCGGGCAGGCAGCTCGGCCGGCATCTCAACGCCCCCGGCTTTCGAACCAGCGCCCCAGCAGGGCGCGCTCGTCCTCGCTGATGCCGGTGGCATTGCCCAGCGGCATGGTTTTTTGCAGCACCGCCTGCTGGTAGAGCGCGGCAGCGTTGGCCTGGATCAGCTCGGGCGTGTGCAGCTGCACGCCCTTCTGCGCCAGCTGCGCGTTATGGCATTGCGCGCAGCGCTGCTGCACGATCGCCTGCACCTGCGCCAGGCTGGGGGTCGGCATCACGGGCCGGGGTGCCGGCGCCATCCAGGCGATCAGCCCGGCCAGGAGCAGGAGCGCGGCGACGATCAGGCCCCAGGCATTCACGCCCAAACCCTGACGATGATGACGCTTCACGAACCAGGTACGCACCAGTACGCCCACCGCCATCAACACGATCAGCGTTAACCAGTTCAGCGCATGGTTGAAGAGCATGCCGTAATGGTTGCTCAGCATCGCGATCAGCACCGGCAGGCCGAAGTAGGTGTTGTGCACGCTGCGCTGCTTGCCGCGCTGGCCGTAAACAGGATCCACCGGCCGGCCGGCGCGCATGTCGGCGATCACCTGCTTCTGGCCGGGGATGATCCAGAAGAACACATTCGCGCTCATGATGGTGGCGATCATCGCGCCCATCAGCAGGAAGGCGGCGCGGCCGGCAAACAGCTGGCAGGCGGCCCAGGTGGCGGCGGCCACGAAGGCGGCGATCAGGCCCAGCACCAGGCCGTCATTGCCGATGGCGCCAGCCTTGGTGTGACCAAAGCGGCGGCAGATTTGGTCGTAGAAGAGCCATCCGGCCGCCAGAAAGCCCAAGGCGCCTGCCACCGCGGCCGGCGCGCTCCAGTCATGCACACGGCGGTCGATCAGAAAGCTCTCGGCGTTGAAGAGATAGAGCAGCACGAAGAGCGCAAAGCCGCTCATCCAGGTCCAGTAGCTTTCCCAGTAGAACCAGTGCAGATGCTGGGGCAGATTGGCCGGTGCCACCATGTACTTCTGCGGGTTGTAGAAACCGCCGCCATGCACGGCCCAGAGCTCACCGTCGACGCCACGCGCCAACAGCTCGGGGGCCTCGGGTTTGCTGAGGTGGTTGTCCAGCCAGACGAAGTAAAAGGATGCGCCTATCCAGGCGATCACGGTGACGAGGTGCAGCCAACGCAGCAGCAGATTGGCCCAGTCGAGCAGATAGGCTTCCAAGCGGGTCTCCAGCATGCGGCCCACCACAGGCGGGCGCTGTGGGCTGCTGAGGGTCGCGCCTTCCGGGCCTCGATGGCCGCGCCCGGCGCCGCTGCGACTGCGGCCAAAGTGTATACAGTTTTAGGCGACCAGGAGCGGCAGCCCGTGACGTCGGCGCGCTGTCTGGTACTTGGCGTCGCCGGCATTCACCTCGTGGCAGGCCGAGGGGCGCTGGGCGTAGACGCTGCGGGCCACCGCGCCACCGATCTCGCCCTGCAGGGCGACGCAGCGCAGCGTCTTGCTGTGGGTGCCGGCCATGCAGCTGCAGAGCGGGCTCACCTGCTCGGCGAGAGCGGCCGCACTCTCAAACCATCTCCGCCAGCCTGTCGCGCACGAACTCGATGAAGCGCTGCGTCTTGGCGGGCAGCAGCCGCGTCTCGGTGAGCGCATAGACGGGCAGCGGCTTGGCATGCCAGTCCGCCAGCAGCGGCCGCAAGCGGCCGGCCTCGAGGTCGGCGGCCACCGCGGTACGCGGCAGCAGCACCACGCCCTGGTCCAGCGTGGCCAGGCGGCGCAGCATGCCCACGCCGTTGGCCACGAAGCGCCCCCCGATGCGGACCTGCGCCGTGGCGTCGCCCTGCTGCAGCGTCCAATGCTCGACCTTGGGAAAAGCCAGGCACTCATGCTGCGACAGCGCCTCGGGGCTGATGGGCTCGCCGCAGCGCTCCAGGTAGCGCGGCGAGGCATAGAGCTGGGCCGACAGCATGGCGATCTGGCGCGCCACCAGGTTCGAGCTCGGTTGCTCGCCCATGCGTATCGCCACATCAAACGGCTCGGTGACCAGATCGACCCGCCGTGGCGTCAGGTCCAGCTCGAAGCTGATGCCCGGATAGCGCTCGGCAAAGGCGGTGATGATGGGCGCCAGGTGGATGTTGGCGAAGTCCACCGGCAGCGAGGCGCGCAGCACGCCGCTGGGTTGTGCCAGCATGTCGCCGAGCTGCTCATGGGCGAGACGCGCCTCTTCGACGATGCGCCGGCATCGCTCGTAGTACAGCTGACCCGCCTCGGTCAGCTCCACCTTGCGTGTGGTGCGGTGCAGCAGGCGCAAGCCCACGGCCTTTTCCAGCAGGCCGATGCGTCGCGACAGCGTCGAGTTCGGTACCCCCGTGGCCTCGGCGGCTCCCCGGAAGCCCCTGGCCTTCACCACCTCGACGAAGAGCGCCATGTCATTCAAGAGCTCCATCTGCTTATTGCTCCAATTTCGGATCAATGCATCTCAAATAGGCATATTTATCCCACAGACAGATTAATACAAGATGCGAGCCTTCGCACCCGAGCCCTCACCCCCACTGCCCCACCCCAGCGAGATCCACATGACATCAGCATCAGCATTCGCCTCCGTCAAAGTCGGCCGCTACACCCTGGCCAACCGCCTGGTCATGGCGCCGATGACCCGCTCCCGCGCCGCGTACGATGGCACGCCCGGCCCATCCGCCGCCGCCTACTATGCCCAGCGCACCAGCGTCGGCTTGATCGTCAGCGAAGGTACGCAGCCCTCCGACGACGGCCAGGGCTACCTGATGACGCCCGGCATCTACACCGACGCCCATGTGAAGGGCTGGCGCACCGTGAGCGAGGCCGTGCATGCGCGCGGCGGCCGGCTCTTCATCCAGCTGATGCATGCCGGCCGCCTCTCTCACCCCGACAACACGCCGCACCACCGCCAGCCGGTCGCGCCGTCGGCGATCGCCTCGGGCGCGCAGATGTTCACGCCCAGCGGCATGCAGCCGGCCCCAGAGCCGCGCGCGCTGACGCTGGACGAGATCCGCCAGACCATCGCCGACTTCCGCCTTGCCGCACGACGCGCGATCGAGGCCGGCGCCGACGGCGTGGAGATCCATGGCGCCAACGCCTATCTGATCCAGCAATTCCTGGCCCCCAGCGCCAACACCCGCAGCGATGCCTACGGCGGCGCGGTCGAGAACCGCGCCCGCTTCGCGATCGAGGTGACCCAGGCCATTGCCGCGGAGATCGGCGCCGACCGCACCGCCATCCGCCTCTCGCCCGGCACGACGCTGTGGGGCATCGACGAAGGCAGCGAGGGCCCGGCGCTGTACCGCCACCTGGTGAGCGAGCTGAACCAACTCGGGCTGGCCTACCTGCACCTCATGCACCAGGGCGACGAAGCCCTGCTCACCGACATCCGCCAGCGCTGGAGCGGCCCCCTGGTGCTGAACCGCCCGGGCCGGCCGCGCGAGCAGATTGGCGCGGACATCGGCAGCGGCCTGGCCGAGCTGGAGTCCTACGGCCAGATGGTGTTGGCCAACCCGGATTTCGTCGAACGGTTGAAGCTTGCCGCACCGCTGAACGACGCGGATCGCAACAGCTTCTTCGGCGGTGGCGATGCCGGCTACATCGACTACCCCAGCCTGGCCGAGGAAGGCGCCACCGCCTGAGATGAACCCCCTCGTCCAAGGAGTACCTTGCCCGCGCCCCCCCCGAGGGGCAACGATGCTTGCAGGCAGGACCAGCAAGCACATCGCCCAGCGGGCCCGGCGCCCCTATGCAATCCAGCACCATCGGTAACGCGCTGAGGTTGGCCAAGACGGCCAAGATTCTGGGCAGGCCGGCAGCGTTTGGCGTTGCCAGTTTGATGTTGAGCCGCAGCGGCGGCGACCACCCTGTTAGTAGACATTACTACACTGGGTCGTATAATCTACCATCATGAAACGGCTAACGCTGCTTCCTTCGCCGCCCACGGAAAACGTCACCGTGCGCATGCGCTGCTGGCGCTCATGCCTGCACGGCAGCATGCGGGTGGCCAACACCGACGACCAGCTGCTGCCGGTGGTCGAAAAGTCATGCCTGAGCCCAGGAGGCCGCCATGCCATCCATCGCCCTGCTCTACCCCGGTGACCGCGCGGCACGCGATCGCAGCGACCCCAAGGAAAGCCGCTTTGCGGCGCTCTTCGAGGCCTTCGCCGCGGCCGGTGTCGCGGCCCAACCGGCGGTCTACAGCGACGAGTTCGCCGACGAGGTGGCCGGGCAGCTGCGCGGCGTCGACGGCGTGCTGGTCTGGTGCAATCCGATCGAGTCAGGGCGCCGGCGCGACCGGCTCGACGCCCTGCTGAGCGAGGCCGCTGAGGCCGGCGTCTTCGTCAGCACGCATCCCGACACCATCCTCAAGCTGGGCACCAAGGATGTGCTGCTGGCCGTGCGCGAGCTGCCTTTCGGCAGCGACGCGGTGCGCGTGGACAGCCTGGCGCAGCTGGCCGCCGAGCTGCCGGCACGCCTGCGGCGCGGCGCGCGCGTGCTCAAGCAGTACCGCGGCCACAGCGGCATGGGTGTCTGGCGCGTCGAGCAGCTGCCGGGCACGGCGCTGCTGAAGGTGCGCCACGCGCTGCGCGGCAGCGAGGAAGAGCGGCTCGACCTCGCCGCGCTGCAGCAGCGCCTGGCCGCTTACTTCGAGCCCGAGAACGGCGGCCACATGATCGACCAGGCCTGGCAGCCGCGCCTGGTGGAGGGCATGGTGCGCGCCTACCTGGTCGAAGACCGCGTCGCCGGCTTTGGCCACCAGGCCGTCAATGCGCTTTACCCGTGCTCGCCGGGACAGCCCGGCGAGCCAGCACCCACGCCCGGCCCGCGCCTCTACCATGCGGCCGATCTGCCTCAGTTCCAGCCGCTGCGGCGCCTGCTGGAAGGCGGCTGGGTCGAGCAGCTGCGCGCCAGCGTCGGCCTGGCGCGCACGCAGCTGCCGATGCTGTGGGACTGCGACTTCCTGCTGGGCGAACACGCGGACGGTGATTCTGAGCGCTATGTACTGTGCGAGGTCAATGTAAGCAGCGTGTCGCCCTTCCCGCCGTCGGCCGTTGCGCCGCTGGTGGCGGCGGTGAAGCGGAGGCTGGGGACGTCAGGGTCGGGAGCCTGAGAGGCTGGGGAGCTGTTGATCAGCGCTCGGCTTACGCCTGAAGTGACTGCGGCTGTAGACCGAAAAGGGCTTGCCCGGTGGCGCCAGCTCGAAGACCTCGATGAACTCGTCGTCGGACAGGAATTCGTAGCTCTCGCGAGCCTGCCAGCTGCTGCTGAGGTTCTCGAAGGCTTCACTATCGAAGACCAGGGTCGCCTTGCCTTCGACCCCCTCGGTCGGCAGCGCCTGGCGAAAGGTGTTGACGAAGCCTTCGACATGGAACTGTCGCAGCACGATCAGCTTGCGCGCCTTGTCGTGGCTGAACATGCTCAGGTGCTCGTGTACCTCACCCGACTTGTTCTTGGCCTGCGCCGGGTAGCGGGAGATGTTGGTCTCCTGGACATAGCGCTTGTTCATGAGGTAGCGATAGCTGCGCGTGACCTCGCCATCGCCCGGCTCGCCGCTGCTGACACCCGTCCATTCCCCGATGAAGCGCGCCAGCGCCGCCAGGGGATCGGGCTTGGCATCGGCCGCCTGCGCAAGCCCGCACAAGCTCAAACCACACAACAGCGCGGCGGCGGCCACAGCGGTCGAGAACTTGTTGTTGGTCGTCATGCATGTCTCCACGGCGTCGATTCATGATTGCCGGCGATTCTGCATGCGAACGAGGTGGGCAGGCCAGTGGGGCCTTGCATGCTGTCATTCCAATGATGATTAGAATGTCAGCATGAGAGAACTGAAGAACCAGCTCTACGAGCAAGTCGCGCGCCTTGGCAAGGCCGTGGCCAGCCCAAAGCGGCTGGAGTTGATCGAGTTGCTATGTCAGGGCGAGAAGACCGTCGAGACGCTGGCCGCCCAGGCGGACATCAGCGTCAAGCTGGCCAGCGCCCACCTGAAGGAGCTGCGCCAGGCGCGGCTGGTCGATACCAGCAGGGACGGCAAGTACGTGGTGTATCGGCTTGCCAGCACCAGCGTGGCGGACCTCTGGGTGCATCTGCGCACGCTGGCGCAAGAGCGCTTGGCGGAACTGCAGCTGGCGCTGAGCGGCATCGTCGAACACCAAGACGCGCTGCACGGCATGAACGAGGCAACCTTGCTGAAGAAGGCCGCCGCGGGTGAGGTGCTGATCCTGGACGTGCGCCCGCAGCAGGAATACGACGTCGCTCACCTGCCGCATGCGCGTTCGATGCCGGTCGGCGAGCTGAAGAAGCGCCTCGCGGACCTGCCCAAGGGCCTGCCCATCGTCGCCTATTGCCGTGGCCCCTTCTGCCTGATGGCGCGGGACGCCGTGGCCCTGCTGCGCAAGAAGGGCCGCCAGGCCCTGCATCTGAGTGAGGGCGTGGCCGAATGGCGGGCGCGCGGCTTGCCCGTCGAGACCAGCATCTGAAACCGGCGCCCACCCACTTTGCAAGGCAGCGTCATAACTTCCGAGCTCCCCTGATGCAAGAAGAAGAAAAAGCCCTGCACTACGGCGTGCGCGCCAACCTCGCTCAAGTGGCGCAGCAGCTGCTGCAGGTGCTGCTGGTGGGCATGACCATAGGGATGATGCGCAACGTCGTGCCGGCCCTGGCCGAAAGCGAGTTCGGGGTTCCGCGCGGCTCCTTCATGCTGCTGGTGGCCTTCGTCGTGGCCTTCGGCTTCGTCAAGGGCGTGATGAACTTCGTGGCGGGCCGCCTGGCCGAACGGCTCGGCCGGCGCCGGGTGCTGCTGCTGGGCTGGCTCGTGGCGCTGCCGATCCCGCCGCTCGTCTACTGGGCACCGAGCTGGGGCTGGATCGTGCTGGCCACGGTGCTGCTGGGCGTCAACCAGGGTCTCGCCTGGTCGATGACGCAGACTGCCAAGCTCGACATCACCCGCGCCGACCAGCGCGGCCTGGTGATCGGGCTCAACGAGTTCGCGGGCTATGTGGGCGTGGCGCTGGCGGCGATTGCCACCGGCTATGTCGCGGCCTGGCTGGGTCCGCGCGCCGGCCTCTTGTACTTTGGTGCGGCGGTGATCGGTCTGGCCACGCTGCTGGCCTGGCTGGCCGTGCTGGAAACAATGCCCTGGGCTCACGCCGAACTGAAGCAAGTAGCAGCAGCGGCCGCCCCAGGCAGGCCAGCAGCGCGCCCGCGCTACCCAGCCGGCCTGAGCCCGCGGCCGGGCAGTGCGGAGGTATTTGCCATGATGAGCTGGCGCGACCGTCGCATGGCGGCGCTCTGCCAGGCCGGCCTGGTGGAGAAGTTCGTTGACGCGCTGGTGTGGGTGTTCTGGCCGGTCTACCTGCACCAGCATGGCGTCGGCCTGCCCGGCATCGGCTGGATCGTCGGGGTCTATGGTTTCACCTGGGGTATCGCGCAGCTCGTCACCGGCAGGTTGTCCGATCGCGTTGGTCGCCAGCCACTCAACACCTGGGGCATGTGGATTTGCGCTGCCGGTGTGGCGCTGCTGCCGCTGGGCGCGGGCAGCCTGTGGTGGAGCATGGCGGCGGCGCTGGCCGGCCTGGGCATGGCGATGCTCTACCCCAACCTCAGCGCGGCCGTGGCCGACATAGCGCACCCGAACTGGCGCGCCTCGGCGATCGGCATCTACCGCTTCTGGCGTGACCTGGGCTATGGCCTGGGTGCGCTGGGCCTGGGCGCTGCGGCGGCACTGGGCGGCGGCATCGAGTCCGCGTTCTGGTTTGTGGCGATTGCCATGGGGCTCTCGGGCCTGGTACTGCAGATGTTCGGCGAAGAAACCCATCCGGGCCTGAACCCGGCGAACTTACCCTAGCCCATGGCGCCTGCGCGCCGCCAGGCATTTGGCATCGCCAGCCAGCACCTCGCGGCAGGGCGAGGGGCGCTGCGCATAGACGCTGCAAGCCACCGCAGTGCCGATCTCGCCCTGCAGGGCAGCGCAGCGCGGCGTCTTGCTGTGGGTGCCTGCCATGCAGCTGTAAAGCGGGCTTACGCGCTCGGTGAGCGCATCGGGGATGCCCAGCTCGGCGGCCTCGGCCCAGTAGAACGAGACGCGGAAATGCGCGCAACAGGCGCCGCAACTGATGCAGGGATTGTTGTTGGTGTCGCTGGGGCTACGGCGTTCTTCAGCCATTGCAGAATTTGGCCGCGCCCTTGACGCCGGCCTCAACAGGCGTCCACACGCCCGGCGGGCGGAATTCTAGGAGTTCCGAGGCCCAGGGCTGCGCCCGGTCGCCATGGCTTCCTCGGCTGCCGCCATGCGGGTCGCCACCGATGGCCGCAAGCAGTGTCAGCCGCTGCGTCTGGCGCGCCGCACCGTCGCCGAGGCACGTCCGTAGCCGCGCACATGCCATGCGGGGCGCTCGGTGGCGGCGGCAGGCAGACCGGGCTCGCTCTGCACCTGCAGATCGCGCAGGCACTGCAGGGTGAAATCGACAAAGGCGCGCAGGCGCGGCGTGCGGCGCGCGCTCCCCTTGAACAGCAGGTTCACCGGCGGACCGCCCTGCACCTCCCAGTCCAGCAGCACCGGCACCAGGCGCCCAGACTGGACATGCTCGCGCGTGGTCAGCTCGGCAAAACGGCCGACACCGTGGCCCGCCAGCACCAGATCCAGGGTGGCCTCGCGGGCATTGCTGGACATCCAGCCGCGCGCCTGCACCTGCACCATCTGCTCGCCCCGCTTGAACTCCCAGAGATCCAGCAAGATGCCGGCCGGGTTGCGCATCAGCAGGCAGGTGTAGCCCGCCAGCGCCGAGGGATGCTGCGGCACACCGTGCAGGGCCCAATGCTCGGGCGCCGCCATGATCAGGCTGCGCGCGCCGCCCAGCTTGCGGTGCACATAGTCCGCCGGCACCTCCGGCCAGCCGTGCAGCAGCAGCACGTCGGCGCTCAGCGCATCGATATCGCCAATGCGGTTGACGGCGCGGAAATCGATCTCGACCTCGGGGTGCATCGCATGGAAGCGCGGCAGTGCCGGCAGCAGCACATGATGCGCCAGCTGCGGGTGCGCAGCCACCGCCAGATGGCCGCTGATGCGCTCACCCGCGCCGCGCATGCGCCGCTCCGCGTGGCCCAGTTCCTCCGCTTCGGCCAGCAGGCTGCGGCATCGATCCAGGTAGTCGATGCCGCAGGGTGTCAGCCGTACCCCGCGGGCGCTGCGTTCCAGCAGCAGCAGACCCAGGCTGGCCTCCAATGCGCCCACCAACTTCTGCACGGCCGGCACGCTGATTTCCAGGCGCGTGGCCGCACGCGCCAAGCTGCCTTCCTCGGCCGCCGCCACAAAGTACGCCAGCGCCTTGAGCTTGTCCATCTTGTCCGCCTTCGTCCAGCCCATAAGCAAAGGTTAACGCCAGATACAGCCGCGGGCGGCTTTCCCGGTGCGCCCAGCCTGCCTACAGTGGCAGCACCGAACGCTTTCTGGAGTCTGCTCATGCCCATGCGTCGATCCCTGCTCACCAGCTTCTTGTATGTGCTGGCGCTGTGCTCATCCAAGCCGCTGCCGGCTCAGCCGCTGCCGCCCACGACGCAGCCGCTGAAGATCGTGGTGGCCACGCCCGCCGGCGGCGCGTCGGACACGGCCGCAAGGCTGATCGCGCAGTCCCTGGCCAAGTCCATGGGGCGCCAGGTGCTGGTGGAGAACAAGCCGGGCGGCAATGGCGCACCCGCGGTGCAGGCGGTGCTCACGGCGCCGGCCGACGGCCTGACGCTGCTGTGGGCGCAGTCGTCGATGACGGGCATGCCCCTGCTGGTGAAGGCATCGCCCATCCGGTCCATGGCCGAGTTCGTACCGGTGGTGCCGGTGGTGAACCTGGTCTACGGCGTGTTCGTCAACCCCAGGCTGCCCGTCAACAGCTTGGCCGAGCTCAGCGCCCACCTGAAGACCCACCCCGGCCAACTGGCCTACGGCACCGGCGTGCTCGGCGAGTACATGGTGACCGAGCATTACCTGCGTGCGGCGGGCGTGAAGGCCTTGCGCGTGCCCTACAAGGGCGGTGCGCAGCTGATGCCCGACCTGATCGGCGGCGAATTGCAGTTCAATATCGGCCCGCTGGCCCCGGCGCTGCCGCATGTACGCAGCGGCAAGCTGCGCCTGCTGGCCACCCTGCCCGATCGCGCCGAGATGGTGCCGGGCGTGCCGTCGATGGCCGAAAGCGGCATCACCACCGCCAGCCTGCCGACCTGGAACGGCCTGGTCGCGCCTCCAGGCACATCGCCGGAGCTGGCCGCGGCCCTCGCCGCCGAGGTCAACCGCGCGCTCGGCGAGCCTGCCCTGCGCACGGCCCTGGAGGCCCAGGGCTTTCGCGTCAGCGGTGGAACGCCCCAGCAAATGGGTGCTGCCATCGAGTCCGCAAGCGCCGCGTGGCGGCAGTTCGTGCGCGACTACGAGATCCCCCAGGAATGAATGCGCCCGATCTGAGCCCGCGCAACGCGAGCGCTAGGCAACAGCTGGTCAGACAGATCACCGCCTGCTGGCGCAGCCAGGCCCTCTACAGCGCCGTGCAGCTGGAGCTGCCGGAGCGCCTGGCCGAGGGCTGCGCCCCGCTCGCTGCCCTGGCCCAGGCCTGCCAATGCGACGCCGACGCGCTGGCGCGCCTGCTGCGTGCGCTGTGCGTGCTGCGGGTCTGCCGCCAGCGGCGCGACGGCGGCTTCGAGCTGACGGCCGCCGGCGCGGCGCTGTGCCGCCATCCGCCGGATGGCGGCGTCAGCATGCGCGCCATGGCCCTGTGGTGGGGCGGCCCGCTCTGGCCAATGTGGGGCGAGCTGAGCTACAGCGTGCGCACCGGACACAGCGCCCGCGCACGCCAGACCGGCCACAGCCACTATCACTTTCTCGACGGACATCCCGACGCGGCTTCGATCTTTCACGAGGCCATGGCCGGCATGACCTCGCTGGTGGCGCCGGCGGTGGCGCGGCTCGAAAGCTGGCATGGCGCGCGCAGCCTGGTGGACGTGGGCGGTGGCTCCGGCACGCTGGGCGCAGCCATCGCGACCGCGCACCCGCAGCTGCAGCTGATCGTGTTCGACCGCGAGCACGCCGAGCCAGGCGCACTGGCGCTGCTGCGGGCCCAGGGTTTGTCGGGGCGCGCCCGCTTCGTCGCCGGCGACTTCTTCGCGGCGCTGCCGCCGCATGCCGACCGCTACCTGCTCAAGAGCATCCTGCACAACTGGGACGACGCGGCTTGCCGCCGCGTGCTGGCATGCTGTGCCGAAGCGGCCCTGCCGGAAGCACGGCTGTTGCTGGTCGAGCGCGTACGCGCCGAGCGCATGCGACCCACCGTGCACGACGAGGCCCTGGTGCGCACCGATCTGAACATGCTGGCCGGCCTGGGTGGACGCGAACGTTCCCTGCGCGAATACCGCGATCTGCTCACGCCCGCCGGCTTCGAGATCGCCGACATGTTCCCGACGCCGCACGAGTTCTCGGTCATCGAGGCCAGGCGGCGCTAGGAGGCTGGGCAGGCCAACAGCTGCGCCGCCACCGCCACCGCGATCACCTCGGGCTGCTTGCCCGCAATGCCCGGCACGCCGATCGGCGAGGTGATATGCGCCAGCTCGGCCTCGGCAAAGCCGCGCGCCAGCAGGCGCTGGCGGAAGCTGGCCCATTTGCTTCGGCTGCCTATCAGGCCCACATAGGGCAGATCGGCGCGCGCGCGTTGGCGTACGAGGCAGGCCGCAACCACGTCCAGGTCTTCGGCATGGCTGAAGCTCATGATCAGCACATGGCTGCCCGGGGTCAGGTCTTGCACGGCGGCCTGCACCGGGTCGGAGTACTCGGCACGGCAGTTCTCGGGCAGCTCGGCCGGGAACACCTCGTCACCACGGCTGTCGATCCAGTGCACCCGCATCGGCAGGCGCGCCAATACCTCGACGATGGCACGGCCGACATGGCCGCCGCCGAATAGCGCCACCGGCAGCCAGCCGTGCTCGCTGCCCAGGCGCGCGCGCAGGCCTGCAATGTCGGCCGGGCCCAGCCATTCGTAGCGCAGCCGCACCACGCCGCCGCAGCATTGGCCCAGGCTGGGACCCAGGGCATAGCGCTGTTCCTCCGCCGGCCCGACGGCGCCGCGCACCAGCAGGGCGCGCGCCTGCGCCAGGCCCTCGTACTCCAGATGCCCGCCACCGATGGTGCCGATCGGAAGGCCCGCAGCGGTCACCGCCATCCAGGCCCCCACCTCGCGCGGCCCGCTGCCCTGCACTTGCGCGACCGTCACCAGCACCGCGGCTTCGCGCGCCAGCGTGGCGGCCAGGCGCTGCCAATCGCGCATCAGCTGCCTCGGTAGGTCGAGTAGGCCCAGGGGCTCGCCAGCAGCGGCACGTGGTAATGCGAGGCCGCGTCGGCAATGCCGAAGTCCAGCGGCACCTCGCCCAGAAAGGCCGGCTCGGGCAATGCCACGCCGCGGGTGCGGAAATAGGCCTCCACGCCGAACACCAGGCGGTAACGGCCGGGTTGCAGGTCCGCGCCCTCCAGCAGCGGCGCATCGGCGCGGCCGTCGTGGTTGAGCGTCAGCCGCTTCAGCAATTCGGCCTGCCCATGCGCCAGCCGGTAGAGCGTGACCGCCATGCCCGCGGCCGGGCTGCCATGCATGGTGTCGAGCACGTGGGTGGTGAGTTTGCCCATGGTCTTTGTTCCGTTCAACTTGGCGCAAAGTGTATACACTTCTGCACACATCATGATAAGCAGCAGCGCCGCCACACCAGACAGCAGCACGGAGCGCATCGCCGCCTCCATCACCGAGGCCATCGTCGAGCGCCGCCTGATGCCAGGCACCAAGCTGGCCGAGCAGAAGCTGGCGGAGATCTACGGCGTCTCGCGCACCCTGGTGCGCCAGGCCCTCAACCAGCTCAGCCGCGACCGCCTCGTCACCCTCACGCCGGCGCGTGGCGCCTATGTGGCCGAACCCAGCGTGGCAGAGGCGCGCCAGGTCTTCGAGGTGCGGCAGATGCTGGAGACGCAGATGCTCGCCAGCCTCTGCAAGCGCATCACGCCGGCGCAGATCAAGCTGCTGCGCGCCCACCTGAAGCGGGAGCGTGCCGCGGTGGCGCGCACCGACGTGAGCGGGCGCACGCGCTTGCTGGCCGATTTCCATGTGCTGCTGGCGCGCCTGCAGGGCAACCAGGTGCTGGCCGAGCTGCTCACCGAACTGCTCTCGCGCTGCTCGCTGATCGCGCTGATGTACCAGAGCGCCCATTCGGCGGCCGAATCGCAGGCCGAGCACGAGGCCATCGTCGACGCGCTGGAGGCCGGCGACCAGCGCGCGCTCCTGAAGCTGATGCAGGCGCACCTGGGCCATGTCGAATCAAACCTGCGGCTCAAGCCGCGCGTGCAGGACTTGAAGGCGGTACTCCACACATGAACACCAGCCCTTACCCGCGTGACCTGATCGGCTACGGCGAGCATCCGCCGCATGCGCAATGGCCCGGCCAGGCGCGCATCGCGCTGCAGTTCGTGCTGAATTATGAGGAGGGCGGCGAGAACTCGGTGCTGCATGGCGATGCCGGCAGCGAGCAGTTTCTATCCGAGATGTTCAACCCGGCCGCCTACCCCGAGCGCCATCTGAGCATGGAGAGCATTTACGAATACGGTGCGCGCGTGGGCGTGTGGCGGCTGCTGCGCGAGTTCGAGAAGCGCGCCCTGCCGCTCACCGTGTTTGGCGTGGCGATGGCGCTGCAGCGCCACCCCGAGCTGACCCGCGCCCTGGTGGAGCTGAACCACGAGATCGCCTGCCATGGCTGGCGCTGGATCCATTACCAGTCCATGCACGAGGACCAGGAGCGCCAGCATATGGACCAGGCCATGGACATCCTGCAGCGCCTCACCGGCGAAAGGCCCTCGGGCTGGTATACCGGCCGCGACAGCCCCAACACACGCCGCCTGGTGGCCGACTACGGCGGCTTCGAGTACGACAGCGACTACTACGGCGACGAGCTACCCTTCTGGTTGAACGTGCGCAAGAGCGATGGCGCGCTGGCCCCGCATCTGGTGGTGCCCTACACGCTGGACTGCAACGACATGCGCTTCGCCCTGCCCCAGGGCTTCAGCCATGGCGACGAGTTCTACGAGTACCTGCGCGACAGCTTCGACCTGCTCTATGCCGAGGGTAACGAGGCGCCCAAGATGATGAGCATAGGCATGCACTGCCGGCTGCTCGGCCGGCCCGGCCGCATGCGCGCGCTGCAGCGCTTTCTCGATCACGTAGAGAAGCACGAGCGCGTCTGGGTGTGCCGGCGCGTGGACATCGCGCGCCACTGGCGCGCCACCCATCCCTTCGACGCAAACAAGGCCTTCGTATGGGAATGACGCTCACCGAACTGAACGCGGCCGATGAAGCCGGCTTCGTCGCCCTGCTGGACGGCGTCTACGAGCATTCGCCCTGGATCGCCGCGCGCGCGGCGGCGCAGCGGCCCTTTGTGTCGCTGGCCCAGCTCAAGCATGCGCTGGCATCCGTGGTGCGCGGCGCCACGCGCGATGAGCAGTTGGGCCTGATACGCGCCCACCCCGAGCTCGCGGGCAAGGCCATGCTCAGCAAGACGCTCACCAAAGAGTCCAGCCATGAGCAGCGCAAGGCCGGCCTGACGGACTGTTCGGCCGCCGAGTTCGAACGCCTGCAGCAGCTCAACCGCGACTACCAGGCGCGCTTCGGCTGGCCCTTCATCCTGGCGGTGCGCGGCCCGCGCGGACTGGGGCTGACACGCGCCGAAATCATCGAGACCTTTGCGCGTCGCCTGCAGGGCCACCCCGACTTCGAGCTGGCCGAATGCCTGCGCAACATCCACCGCATTGCCGAGATCCGGCTCAATGACAAGTTCGGCGACAAGTTCGGCTTCGTGCCGACCCTGGGCAATCTGGTGTGGGACTGGGCCGAGCAGCTGGCCGTGCATTCCGACCCCGGCTACAAGGAACAGGGCCGGCTCACCGTCACCTATCTCACCGAGGCGCATCGGGCCGTGGCGGCCCAGCTTGGGCAATGGATGCGCGAGGACTGCGGCTTCGACGAGGTGCAGATCGACGCGGTGGGCAATGTGGTCGGCATCTACCATGGCAGCGACCGCGGGGCCCCGTGCCTGCTCACCGGCAGCCATTACGACACGGTGCGCAATGCCGGCAAGTACGACGGGCGGCTGGGCATCCTGGTGCCCATGGCCTGCGTGCGCGAGCTGCGGCGCGCCGGCCGCCGCCTGCCCTTCGGCATCGAGCTGGTGGCCTTTGCCGAGGAGGAAGGCCAGCGCTACAACGCCACCTTCCTGGGCTCGGGCGCGCTGGTGGGCCGCTTCGATCCGGCCTGGCTGGCGCAGCAGGATGCCGAGGGCATCACGATGCAGGATGCGATGCAGGCCGCCGGCCTGCCCGGCAGCCTGGACGCGATCCAGGCCCTCAGGCGCGACCCGGCGCGCTACCGCGGCTTCGTGGAGGTGCATATCGAGCAGGGGCCGGTGCTGAATGCGCTGGACCTGCCGCTGGGCGTCGTCAGCTCCATCAACGGCAGCCTGCGCTATCTGTGCGAGGTCAGCGGCATGGCCAGCCATGCCGGCACCACGCCCATGGACAGCCGCCGCGATGCCGCCGCCGCGGTGGCCGAGCTGATCCTCTATGTCGAACAGCGCGCTGCCGCCGCTGCGCCTGAGCTGGTGGGCACGGTGGGCATGCTCACGGTGCCCGGCGGCTCGATCAATGTGGTGCCTGGGCGCTGCCAGTTCAGCCTGGACCTGCGCGCCACCAGCAATGCCGCGCGCGACGCGCTGGGCCGCGATGTGCTGGCCAGGCTGGACGAGATCTGCACCCGCCGCGGCCTGCAGTACAAGGTCACGCCCACGCTGGCCGCCGATGCCGCGCCCAGCGACCCGGCCTGGCAGCAGCGCTGGGAGGCCGCCGTGCAGGCGCTGGGCCTGCCTGTGCACCGCATGCCCTCGGGCGCCGGCCACGACGCGATGAAGCTGCACGAGCTCATGCCCCAGGCCATGCTCTTCATGCGCGGCGCCAATGCCGGCATCAGCCACAACCCCCTGGAAGCCATCAGCAACGACGACACCGAGCTGTGCGTGCGGGCCTTCATGAACCTTCTGGAAGTAAGCCAATGAGCCTCCCTTACGAACGCCTGGATGCCTGGGTCGACGCGCATTTCGACGAGGAGGTGCGCTTTCTGCAGGCCCTGGTGCAGGTGCCCACCGACACCCCGCCGGGCAATAACGCGCCACATGCCGAGCGCAGCGCCGCGCTGCTGGAGGCCATGGGCCTGGCCACCGAGAAGCATGCGGTGCCCGCCGAGCTGGTGAAGGCCCAGGGCATGGCCTCGATCACCAACCTGATAGTGCGCCGCAAGTTCCAGCCGGGCGGCCCGGTGATCGCGCTCAACGCCCATGGCGACGTGGTGCCGCCCGGCGAGGGCTGGAGCCACGACCCCTATGGCGGGGAGGTGGATCATGGCCGGCTCTATGGCCGTGCCGCCGCCGTCAGCAAGAGCGACTTCGCCACCTACACCTTTGCGCTGCGCGCGCTCGAAGCGCTGGCAATGCCACTGAAGGGCGGAGTCGAACTGCACTTCACCTACGACGAGGAATTCGGCGGCGAGCTGGGCCCCGGCTGGCTCTTGAAGCAGGGGCTCACCAAGCCCGACCTGCTGCTGGCCGCCGGCTTCAGCTACCAGGTGGTGACGGCGCACAACGGCTGCCTGCAGATGGAGGTCACCGTGCACGGCCGCATGGCCCATGCTGCCATCCCCCACACCGGCGTGGATGCGCTGCAGGGCGCGGTGGCGATCCTGAATGCGCTGTACGCACAGAACCAGCTATACGAGCAAGTGAGCAGCCAGGTGGCGGGCATCAGCCACCCCTATCTGAACGTGGGCCGCATCGAGGGCGGCACCAATACCAATGTGGTGCCCGGCAAGGTCACGTTCAAGTTCGACCGCCGCATGATTCCCGAGGAGCAGCCGGAAGCCGTGGAGGCCGCGCTGCGCGAGGTGATCGCCCAGGCCGCCGCCACCATGCCCGGCATCACGGTCGAGATCAAACGCCTGCTGCTGGCGCGCGCGCTCCAGCCGCTGCCCGGCAACGCGGCCCTGGTGGCGGCGCTGCAAAAGCATGGCGAGGCGCTGTTCGGCGAGCCCATCCCCACCTCGGGCACGCCGCTCTACACCGATGTGCGGCTCTATGGCGAGCGCGGCATCCCGGCCGCCATCTACGGCGCCGGCCCGCGCACCGTGCTGGAAAGCAATGCCAAGCGCGCCGACGAACACCTGGTGCTGGAAGACCTGCGCCGCGCCACCAAGGTGGTGGCGCGCAGCTTGTACGACCTGCTGGGCCAGGCCTAGGCATTTGCGCCGCAGCGGACGTGGCCCGTCGCTGCCAGCCGTGCCACACTCATAGCCATGCCAGTCTCTGTTCCCAACGCTCCGACGTTTTGCTGCCAGGCTGCGCCAGCGCGACGCAAGTCGCCACGGAGGCTGGCGTGAGGCGACGCAACGCCTGTGCCGGCCTGGCCGTGTTCGCCGACCGGGCAAGCGCTGCACTGCGCAGCCCGCCCCCGGTCAAGGCCGCAGAGCCGGTGTCGTCCGAGGCGCTGGAGATTCTCAGCCACTATGACTACCCGCCATTCGTGACCGGCCACGCCGAGGGCCTGAGCCACGACTGGGCGGACTGGCTGAGCACCCGCTTGGGCATACCCGCCCCGGGGCTGCACATCCTGCCGCGCAAGCGCCTGGACCTGCTGATGAACCAGCCACATTGGCAGGGCATCGTGCCCTGGGTGATCCCGGAATGGTTCGGCGACACAGACATGCAACGCTACCACTGGTCGCCGCCGGTCTTGGAGGACGCCGACCTGGTGCTGTCGCTGCGCAGCAGCCCGGTCGACGAACTCACGCCGACCCGCTTGCGCGGTCTGCGTTTCGGCGCGGTGCTGGGCCATGTATACGCGGACATGAACGGCTTGATCGCGCAGGGCCGCTTAAGGCGCGAGGATGCGCTCAACACCGAGCAGAACCTGCGCAAGCTGCTGCTAGGCCGTGTCGACTTCGTCTTCCTGTCGCGCAGCGGCTTGCCCTGGTGGTTGCAGAAACTGCCCGAGTTTCGTGAGCAATTGCATGTCGCAGCAACGCCACGCCTGCACTTCCAGCGCCGCATGCTGTTGTCCGCACAGCTGCCCGCGCCGCTGCGAGGGCAATTGCTCGATGCCATAGCCCACATGCATAGAGACAGCGCCTGGCAGACGGCCTTGTCGCGCTACGGTCTCGAGGCGCAGGCGCGGCTGCCGGGCCGCAGCGAACATGAACCAGATCAACGCCAGGCCTGAGGGCGGCCGATAGAATCCCACCACCCCACACCTCTGCGATCGGCCCACGTGATCCGAACCCTGCTGCCCCGCCTGCTCGCCATTCTGTGCGCCCTGCCCTGCCTGAGCTGGGCCCAGGTCGAGGTCAGCCAGGCCTGGGTGCGCGCCACCGTGGCGCAGCAAAAGGCCACTGGCGCCTTTTTGCAGCTCAAGGCCAAGCGCGACAGCCGCCTGGTCGAGGCGCACAGCAAGGCGGCCGGCGTGGTCGAGGTGCATGAGATGGTGATGGACGGCAGCACCATGAAGATGCGCGCGGTGCCGGCGCTGGAGCTGCCGGCCGGTCAGCTGGTGGAACTCAAGCCCGGCGGCCTGCATGTCATGCTGATGGACCTGAAGCAGCCGATCAAGGCCGGCGACAAGCTGGCGCTGACCCTGGTGTTCGAGGACAAGGCCAGCAAGCAGCGCGAGAGCGTCGAGGTGCAGGCCGAGGCACGCCAGCTGGGTATGCCCGCACATTGAAGAAAAGATGACCATGCTGCGCCGCCCCGGATTGACGAGCCGCTGGCTGGTCAATCTGTGCCTGCTGTTTGCGCTGCTGGCCCCGGCCGCCTCGCAGGCGCTGGCCTGGGCGCGCGGCGATGCGCTGGCCTGGAGCCAGGTCTGCCGCAGCAGCGTGGTGGCGCCGCGCGCCGAAAAGATTGACGCCGGCCAGGCCGAGCAGGACCCCGCCCATGGCCTGCTGGCGCATTGCCCTTGCTGCGGCCTGCAGGCGCAAGACCTGGCCCCGCCGCCGGCGACCGCGCTGCCGCCGCTGCAGCTGCTGCCGCTGCACTTTGAGATGCCTGCGCGCTTTTACAGCGCGCCTCAGGGCGCCCATGTCTGGCGCCCGGCGCAGTCACGCGCGCCACCACCGCTGGCCTGATTCCCCAGCCATCCCCGGCGCTTGCGCCCGGGACCCCTGTCTGCGCGTCCGTCAGTCCGCCTGGGCCGCGCTCACCCGAATCGATATGAAGAAGTTCCCTTGCCAGCCCAGGCTCTTGTGCCTGGCACTCGCGGCCGCCCTGTCGACCGCCTTTTCGGCCGCCCAGGCCTGTGAAGACTGCGCCGATGACGATGACGCCGTCATCGAGAGCGCCACGCCGCCCTCATCTGCGCCCGTTTCTGCGCCCGCCAAGCTGGGCATCGTCACCGTGGTCGGCATGGCGCCCACCTCGCTGCCGACCCTGATCCCCACCACCATGGAAGGCATCACGGCCGAGGAGATCGCGCGCAGCATCAATGCCACCGACGCCGAGGATGCCCTCAAATACCTGCCCAGCCTGCTGGTGCGCAAGCGCTATATCGGCGACTACAACCACGCCGTGCTCTCCACCCGCGCCTCGGGCACCGGCAACAGCGCACGCTCGCTGGTGTTTGCCGATGGCATCCAGCTCTCCAACCTGCTGGGCAACGGCGCCAGCTTCACGCCGCGCTGGGGCCTGGTGACGCCGGAGGAGATCGCGCGCGTGGACGTGCTCTACGGCCCCTTCTCGGCCGCCTATGCCGGCAACTCGGTGGGCGCGGTGGTGGACTACCAGACCCGCAGCCCCAAGGCCTTCGAGGCGCATGCCAAGGTGGGCCTGTTCCACCAGCCCTTCAAGCTCTACAGCAGCGAGGCGAACTACGGCGGCACGCATGCCAGCGCCTCGCTGGGCGACCGCGCCGGCGCCTTCTCCTGGTGGATCAATGTGAACCGCCTGGACAGCGACGGCCAGCCGCTCACCTTCATCACCAAGCCGCTCTCCAGCAGCGCGCCGGCCGCCGGTGCCCCGGTGCTGAGCGGCAGCGTGCTGGGCGCCGACAAGAGCAACACGCCCTGGCTGCTGCTGGGCGCCGGCACCCAGCTGCACACGCGCCAGGAGCACGCCAAGCTCAAGCTCGCCTATGAGCTGAGCCCCAGCCTGCGCGCCAGCTACACACTGGGCTGGTGGGGCAACGACACGCGTAACCAAAGCGTCAGCTATCTGCGCGATGCCGCCGGCCTGCCCTTTTATGCCGCGGCCGCCAACAGCGGCACGGCCAAGGCCACCCCCGTCAGCATGGGCGGCAAGGGCTACAGCCTGGGCGCGAACGACTTCGGCCAGTCGCGCGACGCGCTGCAGCACCTGATGCAGGGCCTCTCGATCAAGAGCCACAGCGGCGGCGCCTTCGATTTCGAGCTGGCCGCCAGCGCCTACCAGTACCAGCGCGACGAGTCGCGCACGCCGCTGCTGGCACGCCCCGGCGCTGACATCGGCGGCAACGGCCGCCTCAGCGACCAGGGCGGCACCGGCTGGTCCACGCTGGCGGCCAAGGGCGTGCTGCGCCCCGAGGGCCTGCCGCATGTGCTGGAGTTTGGCCTGCAGCAGGACAGCTACCGCTGGCGCCAGCGCGTCAGCGAGCTGGCCGACTGGATGAGCGGCGCGCCCACGGCGCTGTTCACTGCCTTCAGCGGCCGCACCGAGCTCAGGAGTGCCTACGCACAGGACGCCTGGACGCCCAGCGCCGGCATCAAGACGGTGCTGGGCCTGCGCGCCGAGGAATGGCTGGCCAGCGAGGGCAGCAAGACCGCCTCGCTCGCCAGCGGCAACAAGACGCTGGGCTTTGCCGGCCGGGTGGAGCGCCACCTCTCGCCCAAGGCCGCGCTGGGCATGGAGCTCAACCCCGACTGGAGCGCCAAGCTCTCCACCGGCCGGGCCGTGCGCTTCCCCACCGCGGGCGAGCTCTACCAGGGCGGCCTGAGCGCCACGGGCGCCTATGTGCCCAACGACCCGGTCACCAACCCGGGCCTGAAGCCGGAAAAGGGCTGGACCAGCGAGCTGAGCCTGACCTGGGCACGCGGCGAGCAACAGCTGCGCAGCACCCTGTTCCACGAGGACACGCGCGACGCGCTGTATGCGCAGGCCGCCATCGTCGACGGCAAGAGCGTCAGCAACACCCAGAACATCGGCCATATGCGCACCCTGGGGCTGGAGCTGTCCTACCAGGGCAGCGATCTGTTCGCCAAGGGCCTGGAGCTGATCGCCAGCCTGACCTATGCGGACTCCAAGATCCTCGCCAACGAGGGCTATGTGGCCGTGCCGGGCGACACCATCGGCCGCCAACAGCCGCGCGTGCCCAAGTGGCGCGCCACGGCGCTCTTGAGCTACGCGCTCACGCCCGCGCTCTCGGCCAGCTATGGCCTGCGCTACTCGGGCCGCCAGTACGGCACGCTCAACAACAGCGACAGCAACGGCTTCGCCTACCAGGGCTTCTCCAAGTTCTTCACCAGCGATGTGCGCCTGCAGTGGCAGCTGGCCAAGCAATGGACCCTGGCCGGCGGCATCGACAACCTCAACAACTACCAGTACTGGGCCTTCCACCCCTATCCGCAGCGGACCTTCCACGCGGAACTGAGCTTCAGCCTTTGAACGGAACACCAACCATGCGAATCAAACCCATGCTGCTGTGCGGCGCCCTGCTGTTGCTGAACGCCGCAACCGCCCAGGCCCATGTCACGCTGGAGCAGCCCGAGGCCGTGGCCGGCAGCGCCTACAAGGCGGTGCTGCGCATCGGCCATGGCTGCGAGGGCTCGGCCACCACGCGCGTGAGCGTGCTGCTGCCGCCCGGCTTGCGGGGAGCAAAACCTGTCCCCAAGCCGGGCTGGACCCTGGCGCTGCGCCGCGAAAAACTCGCCACGCCCTATGAAAGCCATGGCCGCAGCATCGGCGAGGAGCTGGCCGAGGTGAGCTGGACCGCCAGGAGCGAGGAGTTCCATCTGCAGGACGACTGGTTCGACGAGTTCGTGGTGCGCGGCAGCCTGCCGGCCGCGCCCGGCACGCTCTGGTTCAAGGTCAGGCAGAGCTGCGTGAAGGGCGAATGGGACTGGAGCGAGGTGCCGGCCAGCGGCGGCTCCACCAAGGGCCTGAAGGCGCCGGCGGTGCGCCTGGATGTCGTCGCCGCGCCGGCCCTGCCGGCCGAACACAAGCACTGAGGCGAGGAAATAGCGGCAAAACCCGGTCATCAAGATTGCTTGGTTTGACGGCCATTCTTTGCCTTTATGGCCGCCGGCCCGCTGGGGGATGATGCGCAGCATGAACCCCGGCAACAGCCCCCACGACCACGCTCTACGCACTGCCCGCCCCGCGCCATGCAGCGCGCCACGCGTCCCGGCCGGGCCTGCTGGAACTGGCATGCGCCTGCTCAGTTCATAGCGCCCGGGCCGCGTGCCGCCCCGGCGGTTCGCTCTTGCCTGCGCATTTGCGCTCCACCCACGCCGCAGCCCCACGGGCGATGAGCCACGTCACAGGGCGGTGTTTTGTTCAGCGCACTTGGGCGGACCCTTCGCGGGGTCCGCCCTTCTTTTTGTCGCGGGCCGCGCGCCATCGCCATAATCCGCGCCACACATTAGGTGCGCCATCGGGCGCAGCACCGCGATGATGAAAAAGAAACTTCCAAACCTGCTGGGCAGCCGCAAGGGTCGCCTGTCGGCCTTCTTCCTTCTCTACATGACGGAAGGCATTCCGCTGGGCTTCGCCGCCATCGCGGTGGCCACGCAGCTGCGGCGTCAGGGTGTGGGGCCGGCCGAGATCGGCGCCTTCGTCGGCAGCTTCTACCTGCCCTGGGCCTTCAAATGGGCCTTCGGCCCCATCATCGATGTGTTCTCGTCGCCGCGCCTGGGGCGCCGGCGGGGCTGGATCCTGGGCACCCAGCTGATGATGGCGCTGACCCTGGTCTCGCTGCTGCTGCTGGACCTGCCGGCCCAGCTGGGCCTGTTCACCGCCATCCTCCTGGTGCACAACAGCTTCGGCGCGATGCAGGACGTGGCCATCGACGCGTTGGCCTGCAACACCCTGCCCGAGGACGAACGCGGCGTTGCCAACGGCATGATGTTCGCCGGCGCCTATGTGGGCCAGGCCCTGGGCGGCTCGGGCGTGCTGTTCCTGAGCGCCTACACCGGCTTCCAGCCCAGTTTCCTGATCGTGGCGGCGGCCATCCTGATGGTGACCGGCCTGGTGGTGCTGCCCATGAAGGAGGCCATGGCAGAGGCCGCGCCGCCGGCGCAGCCGGGCGCGCGCCTGCGTGCGGCGGGCGCCGAGATGCGCGACTTCGCGATCCAGTCCTTCCGCTCCTTCCTGGGCTCGCGCGGCGCCTTTGCCGGCCTGTTCTTTGCCCTGCTACCGGCCGGCGCGATGTGCCTGGGTCTGGCGCTGCAGACCAATCTCTCGGTGGAGCTGGGTTTCGACGACGAGCAGGTGGGCTGGCTGCAGCTCTGGTCGTCGATCCTCTCTGCCGGTTTTTGCGTGGCGGGCGGCTGGCTCTCGGACCGCCTGGGGCGACGCCGCACCCTGCTCGTGTACCTGGCCTCGATGAGCCTGCCGGTGCTCTACCTGGCCTGGGTGCTGCAACAGCATGGCTGGATCATGCCGCGCCCCGCCGGTGGGCCGGTGCCGCAGGCGGTGGTGTGGGCGATGTGGGTCGCCAGCCTCAGCTATGCGGCGCTGCAGGGCCTGATGTATGGCACGCGCACCGCCATCTTCATGGACGTGACCAATCCCAAGGTCGCCGCCACCCAGTTCACCGCCTATATGGCCTTGATGAATCTGGCGATTTCCTACAGTGCCACCTGGCAGGGCCTGGCGATCGAGGCCCTGGGCTATCCGCGCACCATGCTGATCGATGCGCTGTTCGGCCTGGCCTGCATCGCCTTGCTGCCGATGATGAAGAAAGAAACCGAGGGCACCGCACTCGGCGAGCCCCAAGCCGCCGGGCGCGCCCGCAAGGTGGCGCTAACGCTGGGTCTGCTGTGCCTGACCTGGCCGCTGCTGCACCACCATCCCGACTGGGCCGGCGCCGCCGCGCCCATCCTGGGAACGCTGTTCACCCTGGTGTTCGTGAGCTCTGCGCTCTTCCTGCTGGCCGGCTCGGCTCTGCTGGGCGCCTCGGCACTCACCCGCACGGCGTTCTGGACCGCGCCGCTGCTGCTGGCCATGCATGCGCGCTACCACGTCGAGAAGTTCAGCCCCTGGCTGGCGCCCGAGTTCGCCTCGGGCCTGCTGGACGGCTTTGCGCTAGCCGGCGGCCTCACGCTGCTGGTGGTGGCGACGCGATCATGGGAGACGCTGCAGGCTGGGCCAGCAACTGCCCGATGAGGGCACCGAGTGGCAGATCGTCAAGCTGGCCAAAGTGGCTGAGCCGCACGCGACCGGCCTGGTCGACCACCACCAGGCTGGGTGTGCCGCGCAGCCGGTAGGCCTGCATGGTCATCGGCACAGGGCCGTCCGTGCTGGCCTGGTCAACCCCGACCGGAAACGCAATCCGGTATTCATCAAGAAAGACCTGCAGGGCCTGCGGACCCATGGCGTGGTGGTGCTCGAACACCGTGTGCAGGCCTATCACGCGCACGCTTTCGGCAGGGAATAGGCGATGCAGACGCATGGCCTGGGGCAGGCCGTGCGACACGCAGCCCGGGCACAGCATCTGGAAGGCATGCAGGACCACCACGCTGCCGCGCAGGCCGGCGAGCGTGATGGGCGCCGAGTTGAACCACTGGCTGACATGCAGGGGCTCGGCAACAGGGTGGTGGAGGCTCATGGTGCTGGGCTTTCAGGACTTGACATGCTGCCGCACTTCGGTCGGCCAGCCCAGTTTCCGCCGCCGTGCAATATGATTCGCGCCATAGAGTCCACGTATTGATCCAATTCGTCCAAAATTAGACCACTATGCCGCCCGATCAACTCGGCCATGTGGACCGCCTGTCGGCGCTGCTGGAGCGCTTCCGGGTGCGTGCGCACCTGTTCCACACCGGCCCCCTGTGCGGAGTCACGCATTTCGATGCCCAGGCCGGGCGTGGCTTCCTGCATGTGCTGCGCCGTGGCGAGATGGTGCTCACGCACCCGCTGCGCAGCGGCGCCCCGCGCAAGACCCGCCTCAGCGAACCGACGCTGCTGTTCTACCCTCGCCCGCTGGAACACCAGTTCCATAACGCCCCGTCGGAGGGGGCGGATTTCGTGTGCGCCACGGTGGACTTCGAGGGTGGCGACCGGCACCCTCTGGTCGCCGCGCTGCCGCCCGTGCTGATGCTGCCGCTGCGTGAGCTCCAAGGGCTTGAGCAGACGCTGGCGCTGCTGTTCGCTGAGACCGAGCGGGTGCGCTGCGGCCATCGGCTGCTGGCCGACCGGCTGTTCGAGGTGCTGCTGCTGCAACTGCTGCGCTGGCTGCTCGATCACCCGGAGCAGGCGGGCATCAACCCCGGCCTGATGCAGGGCCTGGCGCATCCCAAGCTGGCGCGCGCGCTCACCGCGATGCACGAAAACCCGGGGGCCGCATGGGCCTTGGCGGCCATGGCCGAGGCCGCAGCGATGTCACGCAGCGCCTTTGCCGCGGAGTTCAAGCGTCAGCTCGGCACCACGCCCGCCGACTACCTGCTGCAGCTGCGGGTGTCGCTCGCGCAGCCCATGCTGCTCGCGGGCATGTCGGTCAAGCAGGTGAGCGAGCGCCTGGGCTACGCCAGCGCCGCATCGTTTGCGCGCGCCTTTTTGCAAATCGCCGGCGCGCCGCCCAAGGCCTGGTTGCAGCAGCGCCGCGAGACGCCTGCGGGCGCCAGCGAGCCGCCGCTCGGATAATCCGCGCCATGTTGCTAGACATCGGCCCGCTGCGCCATAACGCCGCATTTCGTCACCTCTTCCTGAGCCAGTTCATCTCAGGCCTGGGCACCATGGTCAGCTATGTGGCCGTGCCCTGGCAGGTCTACGAGCTGACCCGCTCCAATGCCCAGGTGGGCCTGCTGGGCCTGGTGCAGCTCGTACCGGTGCTGCTGTGCGGACTGCTGGGCGGCGCGGTGGCCGACCGCGTGGACCGCAAGCGCCTGCTGCTGGTCTCCGAAGCGCTGATGGCGCTGTGCCTGCTGGGCCTGCTCATCAACGCCAGCGCCGCCCGGCCCAGCCTGCTGGCCATCTATGCGCTGGTGGCGGTGCTGCAGGGCGCCACCGGCTTTCACCGCCCGGCGCTGGAGGCCCTTACGCAAAAGCTCGCACGGCCCGAGGAGTTCGCCGCGGTGGCGGCGCTGTCCTCGGTGCGCGGCACCGTGGGCATGGTGGGCGGGCCGGCGCTGGCCGGTCTGCTGCTGGCGCAATGGGGCGCCATGGGCGCCTATCTGTTCGACTTCTGTACCTTCCTGGCGGCGCTGTTCTTCATCGCGCGCATCCCGCGCGCGGCCGTCGGCATGCTGGAGGCGCCAAGCGAGCGCCCCCACCTGCTGGCCGATCTGCGCGAGGGCCTGCGCTTCGCCTGGGCGCGGCCGGCACTGATGGGCACCTATATCGTCGACATCGTGGCCATGGCCTTTGCCTTTCCGGTGGCGCTGTTTCCGGCCATGGCCGAATCCTATGGCCGCACCGAGTCGGTGGGTTGGCTGCTGTCGGCGATGTCGGTCGGCGCGCTCATCATCGGCCTGTTCAGCGGCTGGACCGGCAAGGTGCTGCGCCACGGTCGCGCGGTGGTGATCGCCGCGGCGGCCTGGGCGCTGGGCATTGTGGCGCTGGGCTTTGCGCCGGGGCTGATGCTGGGCCTGCTGTGCCTGGCCGTGGCGGGTGCCGCCGACATGGTCAGCGGCGTGTTCCGCGGCACGATCTGGAACCAGACCATCCCCAACGCGCTGCGCGGGCGCCTGGCCGGCATCGAAATGATCAGCTACCTGACCGGCCCCTTGATCGGCAATGCGCGCGCCGGTTTCATGGCCGAGGCCTGGGGGGTGTCGGCGGCGATCTGGCTGGGCGGCCTGATCTGCCTGGCGGCGGTGATCGCGACGGGGTTTGCGTTGCCGAAGTTTTGGGCCTACCGGAGTGAATCAGCGTCGGCTGGCTGAGCTCAGGCAGCACACAGCAGCAAGCTCTCCAACGCCTGCTCCCTCACCCCGTAGAAGCGCTTGATCTCGGCGATCTGGTCGAGCAGCTCCTGGCGGCGCGCCGCCGGCAGGGGCTGTGCGCGTTTCACGGCCAGAATCATCTTGTTCTTGCTGGTGTGCTCCAGGGAGACGAACTCGAACACCTGGGTGTCGTAGCCTTCGGCCTCGAGCAAGAGGGCGCGCAGGCCGTCGGTCACCATCTCGGCCTCCTGGCCCATGTGGATGCCATGCTGCAGCAGCGGCCGCAGCATGGCGGGCGAGCGCAGCTGCGGGCGCAGTTGCTTGTGGCAGCAGGGCGAGCACATGATGATGGCGGCGCCGGCGCGCAGGCCCAGGTGGATGGCGTAGTCGGTGGCGATGTCGCAGGCATGCAGGGCGATCATCACGTCCAGCCGCGCCGGGGTGTAAGAGCGCACATCGCCCTGGTCGAAGCGCAGGCCCGTCAGCCCATGCCGCGCGGCGGCCGCGCCGCACAGCTTGACCATGTCGTCGCGCAGCTCCACGCCGGTAACCTGCGCGTCCTTGCCCAGGCCGCGCAGGTAGTCGTAGGTGGCAAAGGTCAGATAGCCCTTGCCCGAGCCGAAATCGGCCACATGCACATCGGGGCTGTCGGCCAGGCGCGAGGCCTTCAGCGCGGCCGCGAAGACCTCGATGAATTTGTTGATCTGCTTCCACTTGCGCGACATCGCCGGCACCAGCTGCGCCTCGCCGTTCTTGCCCGCATGGGTCAGCCCAAGGTCGGCCCAGAAGGGGCGCTCCAGCTCCAGCCAGCGCTGCTTGTCGCGGTTGTGCTCGGTGCTTGCCTCGGACTTGATCGGCGCCTTCAACATACCCACCCGCAGGCTGGCCTTGCCCTTGCGGCTGAAGCTCAGCTGCACATCCTCGCCTTGCGTGATGAGGTGGGCATGCAGGAACTGCTTGCCCAGCAGCGCTTGCAGCAGGGCCAGGCCTTCGTCGAGGCCGTGGTTCTTGGTGATGTCCTTGGTGCGATGGCGCCACAGCAGGCAGAGCTGGCGTTCGCCGCGCAACTCCACCTCGCGCACCAGCAGGCGCTGCAGATCGGGCTCGCCTCCCTGGGGTTTGCCCAGCATCAGCTTGCTGAAGCTGCCGGATTGCAGGGCCAGGGCCAGCACATGCATGAAGCGCTGGGTGGCGTCGGCAGCGGCCTCGGCATCATTGCGCAGGAGTTGCTGGAAGAGCGACACGGCTTTGGAATCGGGGAAATGGCGGGCCCTGATTGTCCGTCATCGTGCCTGCGGGTAATCGGCAGGGCGGAGCCGGCCGACGCCGCGCCATCATGGCGCCATGAGAACCAGCCTCTGCCTCGCGTTCCTGCTTGCCGGCCTGTGCGGCGGCTGTGCCGCCCCGCTCGCCACGCCGGCCTGGACCAACTCGCTGGGCATGCGCTTCGTCACCATCCCGGCGGGCGAGTTCCTGATGGGCAGCGACGAGAGCCCGGAGGCACTGGCCGAGGCCTATCCGCAATACCCACGCGAGCGCTTTCTCAAGCTGGGCGACGAGGCGCCGGTGCATAAGGTGCGCATCACCCGCGCCTTCCAGATGGGGCAGCATGAGGTGACGGTGGGCCAGTTCCGGCGCTTTCTGCTCGCCTCCGGCTATGTGCCCGACGCCGAGCGCGACGGCACCGGCGGCTATGGCTACAACCCCGACTACGACCCCGCCAGCAGCGTGCGCGGCGACGCCTTCGAGGGGCGGCAGCCGCGCTATTCCTGGCGCAACCCCGGCTTTGCGCAGACCGACGACCATCCGGTCGTAAACGTGACCTGGCACGATGCCCAGGCACTGGCGGCCTGGCTCAGCAAGACCGAGGGTCGGACCTACCGCCTGCCCACCGAGGCCGAATGGGAATATGCCTGCCGCGCCGGCGGCCGCGGCCGCTATCACGGCGGCAACGCGCCAGAGAGCCTGGCCCGGGTAGCCAATGTCTTCGACCAGGACAGCGCACGCCTATGGCCCCAATGGCGCGCCTTTGCGCTGCCGCACCACGATGGTTACGCCTTCACCGCCCCGGTGGGCAGCTTCGCGCCGAATGCCTGGGGCCTGTACGACATGCATGGCAATGCCTGGGAATGGGTGTCGGACTGGCATGGCGACGACTACTACGCGCAGTCGCCGGTGGACGATCCGCAGGGCCCGACCGAGGGCGGTGTGAAGGTGCGGCGCGGCGGCTCCTGGCACAGCTGGAGCTTCTATGCGCGCGCGGCCTACCGCAACTGGAACGACCCGGACACGCGCTACACCCTGGTGGGCATGCGGCTGGTGCGTGAGTTGCCGTGATATTCAGACCTGACCCCAATCTGCCGATACTCCATCATCCGGCATTGACGGTGTGAATAGGGAGAGCATGGAGCGTTTGGTCGAACAGCTGGTGGCCTGGCACAACCGGCATCCATTGGCCTTGCGCATCGCCGCGGGCGATGTGCATACCCTGGGTGTGGTGGCCCTGCCCTTCATGCGCAGCAGCCGGCCGGCGGAGGCGAGCGAACCGACCCTGACCGACGAGGTCAGCGAGGAGGAGGCACTGGCACGCGCGGCCGATGCGGCCAGCGGCAAGGCCGCTGCCCCCGCCGCGGCGCAGCCCTGGTGGCGGGCGCTGGACCCGCGCCAGCTGTTTGCCAGCCCGAGCCGCGGCCTGCTGGGCGAGCTGCCCTGGCCGGTCTTCAGCGAGCGCTTCATCCCGGGCCTGCGGCCCGCCCAGGTGGCCCGGTTTGCGCTTGCCCATGCCTACACCGTCCAGCCCGGCGAGGCCGATTGGCCGCAGCGCATCGTCGCTATCGACGAAAGCATGGTGGCCAAGGCCGGCCAGGGGGCCTGGCCGATGGAGCTCTACCTGGCCAGCGCCGGCATCGATGCCGGTGCCAGCCGCACGCGTGTGCTGATCGGCCAGGGCCACGGCAGCGAATTGCTGATGCTGGGCCGGCGCTGCCTCGACAAGCGTCGCGTCGCCGCGCTGGGCCTGCTGCTGGCCGCCCTGCTGGCCCTGCCGGCCTGGCTGCTCTGGCCCGCGGCCGGGCCACGCCCGGCGCCAGCCCCAGCCCCAGCCTCAGCGTCTGCCGCCGCCTCCGCGCCGCCCATGGCCGCCAGCGCCGCGCCCGCGCCCGCGCCAGCGAGCGCGGCGGCGGCCGCCACGCCGGCGTCGGCCGTGTCGACGCCGGCGCCGACCGAGGAGCCAGCGTCTTCGCCGGCAACTGCGCCGGCAACTGCGCCGGCATCGGCACCGGCAGCCGCGCCGCAGTCACCGCCAGCGGCCGCAGGCGTGACGGCGTCCGAGCTGCCGAACGAGCTCGCGCCGGCGGGCACCATAGCCAGCATCAGGCCGAATATGGTGAGCACGCCGCGCACCCGCAAGGCGGCCGCTGAAGCTGCCAGTCAGGCCGCCAGCCAGCCGGCCAGACCGGCGATGGCGGCCGCGGCGAGCGCGCCGGCACCAGTGCCGACACCAGCGCCGGCACCGGCAACTGCGCCCAGCCCGGCGCCGACCAAGAAAACGCAGCCGGCGCCCGCGGCCTCGGTGGCGGCCGGCACGCTCTCGGGCGAGGCGCCGTCGGAGGCTGCCAAGACCGCCACCGCCCGACTCGCCACGCGCAGGCAGGCGGTGGTGGCCCTGGTGGGCCCCAGCCTGGCCAGCAAGAGCGATGCCGAGGCGATGCTGGCGCGCATGCGCGCGATGGTGGCGCAAACCGTGGGCGACCGCAGCCGCCTGCAGGCCGAGGTGATGCGCACACCCGAGGGCTGGCGCGCCACCGTCTGGCCCTTTGCCACGCGCGAGGAAGCGCAATTGATCAATGCCACCCTGATCGCGAGGGGTATGAAGACGCGGGCGGTAGACTTCTAGCCATGATCACCGTCAACAAACTCATCCCCCGCGGCCAGGGCCTGGCCCCGGCCCTCGTCAAGCGCGCAAGCAGCCTCAGCCTGGATGCGCAGCAATGCCGGCAGAGCCGGCTTCAGCTCAGCGACCAGCAGGGCCGCGCGCTGGACATTGCCCTGCCCGAGGGCAGCCTGCTGCGCGACGGCGATGTGCTGGTTGCCGAGGATGGCTCGCTGATCCTGGTGCAGTCGCCGCTGCACCACGAGCCCGGCGCATGCAGCGCCTCACATGCCCACGATCATCACGATCACGCGCATGGCCACGCGCAGGTCCCACATGTGCACGGGCCGGGGTGTAAGCACTGAATCGTGATCAGCTGCGGTAGTCGGCGTTGATGCTCACGTAGTCATGGCTCAGGTCGCAGGTCCACACCGTGGTGTGGGCCAGGCCGCGGTGCAGCTTCACGCGCACCGTGATCTCGGCCTGCTGCATGACGCGCTGGCCGTCTTCCTCGCGATAGTCGGGGTGGCGGCCGCCCTGGCGCACCACATGCACCTCGTCGAGGAACAGATCGATCAGGGTCTGGTCCAGGTCGGCGATGCCGGCATAGCCCACCGCCGCCAGGATGCGGCCCAGGTTCGGGTCGCTGGCGAAGAAGGCCGTCTTGACCAGCGGTGAATGCGCGATCGCATAGGCGGCCAGCTGGCATTCGGCCTCGTCGCGGCCGCCCTCCACCTGCACCGTGATGAACTTGGTGGCGCCCTCGCCGTCGCGCACGATGGCCTGGGCGAGTTGCTGCGACACCGCGATGACGGCCTCGCGCAAGACCTGACCCTCGGCGCTGGCCAGGCTCTCGATGCGCGGGTGAGCCGCCTGCTGGGTGGCGATCAGCACAAAGGAATCGTTGGTCGAGGTATCGCCGTCGATGGTGATGCGATTGAAGGAGGCATCCGCCGCATCGCGCACCAGGCTTTGCAGCAACTCGGGCGCAATGTTCGCGTCGGTGGCGACGAAACCCAGCATGGTGGCCATATTCGGGCGGATCATGCCGGCGCCCTTGGAGATGCCGCTGATGGTGACCGTCTTGCCCGCGATCTGCACACGGCGCGAGGCCGCCTTGGGCAAGGTGTCGGTGGTCATGATGCCGGCGGCGGCATCGGCCCAGGCATCGGGCTTGAGCGCCTCCAGCGCGGCCGGCAGTCCCGCGATGATGCGCTCCACCGGCAGGGTTTCCATGATCACGCCGGTTGAGAAGGGCAGGATCTGGCTGGGCTGCACGCCCATCAGCCGGGCCAGCGCCTCGCAACTCTGGCGCGCGCGCTGCAGGCCGTCTTCGCCGGTGCCGGCATTGGCATTGCCGGTGTTGATGAGGATGGCGCGGATGCCGCTGTGCGCGGCCAGGTGCTCGCGGCAGATCTGCACCGGCGCGGCGCAGAAGCGGTTCTTGGTGAACACGCCGGCCACGGCAGCGCCCTCGTCCAGCGCGATCACGCTCAGATCGCGCCGGTTGGCCTTGCGTATGCCGGCCATCGCGACCCCCAGGCGCACACCGGGCACGGCGAACAGGGAGGCGGGATCGGGGGCGCTGAGGTTGACGGGCATGGGGCTGCTGCTCTGACGGAAGGGAATGGCGCGAATTGTAGGCACCCCGGCATGACAAAGGGCTTCCGAAGAAGCCCTTTGTGATGTGGATGGAGCAGCGGCGCTCAGCGCTGCTGGCGGCGCCGCGACATGAAGCCAACCGCCACCAGGCCAGCGGCCAGCATGGCATAGCTGCTGGGCTCGGGCACGGCCGAGACCGTCACCAGATCCTGGTAGCTGCCGTTGCTAAGCTTGGTCACCGTGTACTTGGGGGTACCGTTGTAACTGCTGGCCGCGCTGAGGTAGCCGTTCACCAGGCTGGAGAACGCGCTGTTGGTCGCGCCGTTGGCACCCTGCAGCGACTTCACATAGAAGCTGCCGTTCTTGGGCGACACGCTCAGGGTCGCGGCGGTCTCGTGGGTGATTTCCCAGATGGCGGTCTGGAAGGCGGCCTGCTCTTGCGCCGTGTCGACGCCAGCGTAGCTGCTCGAGAACAAGCCCTGCAGACGGTTGGCCTGGTTGCCGGTGAACTGGCCGATGGTGTAGCTCTGGAAGCCGTCAGCGCCCACCGCATGATCCTGCTGCAGTTCAACGCAATAGGCCAAAAAGCTCTTGCCGCCCTGGGTCAGGTAGTTGAGCGCGCCGGTTTCGTAATTGGCGGTACCCGAGGTCGAGAGCACCAGGCCAAGCCCATCGGAATCGAACTTGATGTTCACGGCGTTCGAGGCGCTGGCGGCCCCCGCAGCCAGCATAGCGATCGCTGCGATCAGAACGTTCTTGCTGAAGATCATGGATGTTCCCTGTTCGTCGTTCTGGTTGGCGTTTTACTGGGACTTGCGCCGACGCGACACCAGCAGCATGGCGGCGATGGCGCCCGTGGCCAGGCCCAGCGATGCGGGCTCGGGCACCCTGTTGCTCACGCCGGTCAGCGAGAACTCATATTGGCCACCGGCCTTGCGCAACTTGTCCTCGCCCTTGATCTCCAGGGTCCAGTCGCCCGCGGCGAGGAAGCTGCTGGGCAGGCTCCAGCGCTCCACATTCATGTCCCAGCCGTCGATCTCGCGCACCGACTGGACCGGATTGCCGAAGGAAAAGTTGCCCGGGCCGGTCAGCAGCAGGTGTTCGATCACCACATCGTTGGCTTCCTCGCTGGCCGTCTCGAACTGCCCCACAAACTGCTGTCCGAAGTCGACATGAAAGTGGACATAGCGCGTGAAGGTCTGCTTTTGCGGCAAGACATCGGCGAAGGCGATCGGCGCGGCAGAAACCTGCAAGCCGGTCAGGCACAACGCGAGAGCGGCGATGGCGGTGTTGAGGAGCTTCATATCTTGTCTGTTTGGCGATCGTGGCGTTGGTGCGGCTACGGCGCATACCTCCCGCACCGTTGGACTTCACTGTAGGGGGGTACCCCCCTAAAGTGCACCCCCCACATGTGTGGAACGTCCTTGTAATTTGCCAAATAGCGCACACACCCCGCATTCCCGGGGGCGGACAGCCGCTCAGCTCAGCTTGCCGTGGCAGGCCTTGTACTTCTTGCCGCTGCCGCAGGGGCAGGGATCGTTGCGGCCGACATGACCGAACTGGGAAGCCGGGTCGCGGTCCTGCGAGACCGAACCGTCCTCGTTGGGGTGGGTATAGGTCACATTGCTGACCGCTTCGGCACGCTCCTCGATCGCCTCGGCGGCGCGGCTGGCCTCTTCCTGCGACTGGATGCGCACATTGAGCAGCGTGCGGGTGACTTCCATCTTCACCACGTCCAGCAGCTGGGAGAACAGCTCGAAGGCCTCGCGCTTGTACTCCTGCTTGGGATTCTTCTGGGCATAGCCGCGCAGATGGATACCCTGGCGCAGATAGTCCAGCGCCGCCAGATGCTCGCGCCAATGCTGGTCGATCGACTGCAGCAGCACCATGCGCATGAAGGGCGTGAACTGCTCCAGGCCCACGCGCTCGAGCTTGTCGGCAAACGATGCGTCGCCGGCCTTCACCACCAGCGCGACGATGTCCTCGTCGGTGATGGAGTCGCTCTTCTTGAGCTCGGCCACCAGCGGCACCTCAAGCTGCCACTCGTCCTTCAGTACGCGCTCGAGCTGGGGCAGGTCCCACTGCTCTTCCAGGCTCTCGGCGGGCACAAAGGTGCGCACCACGTCGCTCAGGCTGCTGGCGCGCAGATTGCCGATCTGGGCCACCAGGGTCTCGGCCTCGAGGATGTCGTTGCGCTGCTGGTAGATCACCTTGCGCTGGTCGTTGGAGACGTCGTCGTACTCGAGCAGTTGCTTACGGATGTCGAAATTGCGCGCCTCGACCTTGCGCTGCGCGCTCTCGATCGAGCGCGTCACGATGCCGGCCTCGATCGCCTCGCCCTCGGGCATCTTCAGGCGGTCCATGATGGCGCGCACGCGGTCGCCCGCGAAGATGCGCATCAGTGCATCGTCCAGCGACAGATAGAAACGCGAGGAGCCCGGGTCGCCCTGGCGACCCGAGCGGCCGCGCAACTGGTTGTCGATGCGGCGGCTCTCATGGCGTTCGGTGGCGATGATGCGCAGGCCACCCTCGGCCTTGACCTTGTCGTGCAGGCCCTGCCACTCGTCCTTCAGCTGCTGGATGCGAGCTGATTTTTCGGATTCGGCGATGGCCGAATCCGCCTCGATGAACTGGATCTGCTTCTCGACATTGCCGCCCAGCACGATGTCGGTACCGCGGCCCGCCATATTGGTGGCGATGGTGATCACACCGGGGCGGCCGGCCTGGGCCACGATCTCGGCCTCGCGGGCATGCTGCTTGGCGTTCAGCACCTGGTGCGGCAGCTTGGCCTTCTTCAGCAGCTCGGAAATCAGCTCGGAGTTCTCAATCGAGGTCGTGCCCACCAGCACCGGCTGGCCGCGCTCGTGGCAGTCGCGGATGTCCTGGATCACCGCATCGAATTTTTCCTTCGAGGTCTTGTAGACCAGGTCCAGCTCGTCCTTGCGGATGGTCGGGCGGTTCGGCGGGATCACCACGGTCTCCAGGCCGTAGATCTCCTGGAACTCATAGGCCTCGGTATCGGCCGTGCCGGTCATGCCCGACAGCTTGCCGTACATGCGGAAATAGTTCTGGAAGGTGATCGAGGCGAGCGTCTGGTTCTCGCTCTGGATCGCCACGCCTTCCTTGGCTTCCACCGCCTGGTGCAGACCGTCGCTCCAGCGGCGGCCGGTCATCAGGCGACCGGTGAACTCGTCGACGATGATGACCTCGCCGTTCTGCACCACGTAATGCTGGTCCTTGTGATACACATGCTGGGCGCGCAGCGAGGCGTACAGGTGGTGCATCAGCGTGATGTTGCCGGCGTCGTAGAGGCTCGCACCCTCGGCCAGCAGGCCGGCCTCGGCGAGCAGGCGCTCGGCGTTCTCGTGGCCATCTTCGGTCAGGTAGATCTGGTGCGACTTCTCGTCAACGGTGAAGTCGCCCGGCACCTCGACGCCCTCGCCGGTCCGCGGGTCCAGTTCGCCGATCTGCTTCTTGAGCAGCGGCGAGACCTTGTTGATGGCCAGGTAGACATCGGTCTGGTCATCGGCCTGGCCCGAGATGATCAGCGGTGTGCGCGCCTCGTCGATCAGGATCGAGTCGACCTCGTCGACGATGGCGTACGAGAGGCCGCGCTGCACGCGGTCCTTGGTCTCGTAGACCATGTTGTCGCGCAGATAGTCGAAGCCGTATTCGTTGTTGGTGCCGTAGGTAACGTCGGCAGCGTAGGCGGCCTGCTTCTCCTCGCGCGGCATCTGCGGCAGGTTGATGCCCACCGTGAGGCCCAGGAAGTTGTAGAGCTTGGCCATCCACTCGGCGTCGCGGCGTGCCAGGTAGTCGTTCACCGTCACCACATGCACGCCGCGGCCGGTGAGTGCATTCAGGTAGACGGGCAGCGTGGCCATCAGGGTCTTGCCCTCGCCGGTGCGCATTTCGGCCACCTTGCCGGCATTCAGCACCATGCCGCCGATCAGCTGCACATCGAAGTGACGCATCTTCAGCGAGCGCTTGCTGCCCTCGCGGCAGACCGCAAAGGCCTCGGGCAGGATCGCGTCGAGGCTCTCGCCGCCGGCCACACGCTGCTTGAACTCGGCCGTCTTGCCACGCAGTTGCTCGTCGCTCAGCTGTTCGAACTGCGGCTCCAGCGCATTGATCTGCTGGACGATGCGACGGTAGCCTTTGAGCAGGCGGTCATTGCGACTGCCGAAAATCTGGGTGAGAAGCTTGGGCAACATGCAGCGTAGTGGTTCGGTAGCGTGCGCCCCGGCACGGGGCCTGGGCGCTCATCAAGATGTTCGGCGGCGCCAGGCGCACCGGAATGCGGTCGCGCTCAGGCCGTGGCGGGTTTGTTTATTGGTTTGGAAATTTCTGACGCCGGAACAAACTGGGGGCGCCCCCGTGCAAATGCAAGCGCGCGCCCGGCAGCTTCTCGCTCCAGAAAAACCCGCGGAGTTTAGCACCCGGCCCCTCGCGCACCGCCCGCGCCGGCCCCGGGACTACACTGAGGCCATGCGTTCCCGCTCGTCCCCCTACCCGGCTCGGCTGGCTCAGTCCAAGGGCCCTTCCGTGCCCGCGCCCCTCACCATTGCCACGGCGTTGAGCCAGCACAGTGGGCTGGCAAGGCTGGGCCTGCTGATGCAGGAATCGAACCGGCGCATGGCCGTCGTGCGCGTGGCCCTGCCAGGCGCGTTGGCACGCTTCGTGTTCGCGGGGCCGCTGGATGAGGAGGGTTGGACCATGCTGGCGGCGAATGCCGCGGTGGCCGCCAAGCTGCGTCAGCTGCAACCCCGGCTGGAGTTACTACTGCAGGAACAGGGCCTGATGCAGGGCAAGCTGCGCATCAAGGTGCAGCAGCAATAGGTGGTGCCGGCTATCGGATTCGAACTGATGACCTACCGCTTACAAGGCCCCTAGCACGTAAAGCCACAACCAGCATCAGCATTGATGTTCAGCACAATCTTCTGTATTGTTGGGCCAAATTTGGGCCACAAGATAAGAAGGGTGGGACATGGCACGCATTGAAAAGCGCGGGGATCTGCAGTGGCGCGCACGCGTGCGGCGCGATGGCATCGAAGAGTCCCGGACGTTCTTGACGAAGGCTGACGCGGTCGCCTGGGCGCAGGAGACTGAGCTTGCCATCAGCCGCGGCCAGTGGCGCGACACAAGCGCGGCTGAGAAGCCGTTCGCCGAAGTCGCCAAGCGCTACCTCGAAGAAGTCACATGCTTGAAGCGTTCGGCAAAATCGGAGGAGTACCGAATCAAGACGCTGATTGCCGCCCCTGAGCTGCGTCGGCCCATAGGAACAATACAGGCCGCCCACGTGGCGGCCTTCCGCGACCGGCGCGCAAAGGAGCCGGCCAAAGTGCCTGGCAAGAGTGTCCATGCAGACAAGACGGCGCCGAGTCGGAAGGTTTCAGCCCAAACCGTCATTCACGAATTGAACACCCTGAGCGCGATCTTTGAGCACGCCCGCGGGGAGTGGTCCATTCCCTTGACCGAAAACCCGGTAAGCGCCACGCGCAAGCCGGTGCGAGCCAAGCCGCGAGAGCGGCGCATTAGCCCTGTCGAACTAGGCTACCTGCAGCGCGCGGGCGCCGCGAGCCTCGGGATGCGAGAGATCATCAGTCTTGCCATTGAGACCACGATGCGGCTGGGTGAATTGCTGTCCCTCCGTTGGGCGGCTGTCGATCTTCAGAAGCGCACGGCGCACCTGACCGAGACCAAGAACGGCGAGTCCCGAACCGTCGCCCTGTCGACTGCTGCAGTAGCCATCCTGAAAGACCTCAAGGCAGCAAGTACAACTCTCCAGGTTGTCCACCAGGCTGGCGAAGACAGGCCAGCGAAGGCGTCGTCGCAGGCGCCGCAGGCTCTAGCGCTGTTCAGGATGCGCAAGGAGGGCCGCGTCTTTCAATGGTCGCGGTCCGACTCGTTTGAGAAGGCTTGGAAGCGATGCCTGGAGCGCGCCCGCGCGCTTTACCAGACTGACTGCGCAGCAGCAGGCACGAAGCCCGATGCCAGGGTGCTGGCCGATCTTCCGTTTCACACGACACGCCACGAGGGCACGTCGAGATTGTTCGAACGGGGCCTCAACCCATTCGAGGTAGCGAGCATGACGGGGCACAAAAGCATGCAGATGCTCAAGCGGTATACACACGTTGAGGCGGAAAAGCTGGCGACGAAGCTAGGGTAGAGTAGGAAAACGCATATCAGACCGGATCCGAAATTGCCCACTGCACCCGAAAAGCTGGCGGCCATCGTCGCGAACCTGTCCAAAGCTTCTGGGCTCCCGTCTGGCGCGATCTCCATTCGAGAAAACGATAACGGGAGCTTCACCATCGTCATCCAGGGCAAGGAGTTCACGGGGACACTAGAGCACGTTTACGCGTTGGCGATGACGAGGGCTCAGCAGATTGCTGCCGCTAGGTCTAACGACCAAGATGCGGAACCCGAGCGGCCTCGGATGCGACCGCGATAAGCCCAATGCACTGCGAGCAGCCCTCCCCCTCTGTCGAACAAATCGCCAGTCTCCGGCGCTTCATCGATGCTCATGCTGAGTCATTGGCATGGCGTGCAGTGACTTGAAGAGCACGCAGCATCCAGCTTGTGAAGCTTCCTGAGGACTCACCGTGGCCAGCAAGCGTTTCAAGGGCAAGCTCTGCGTGTATTGTTCGTCACGCCCATCAACAACGGGCGATCACGTGTTCGCCCGTCAGTTCTTTATGGAATCGGCGCGCCAGAATTTGCCCCAGGCTCCTGCTTGCGAAACTTGCAACAACGAGAAGAGCAAGCTTGAACACTACTTGGCCACGGTGCTGCCATTCGGCGGGCGCCATGTGCAGGCAGCCGAAACGCTGACAACTCTCGTACCCGGCCGCCTCGCCAAAAACCTCAACCTCGCACGGGACCTAAATGCTGGTCGGGGTCATGTTTGGCACATGGAGAACGGCGTGATGCGGCTAGCCATGGTGATTCCCATCGATAGCGAGCAAGCAACTTCACTATTCGGCATGATCGCCAGGGCATTGGCATCCTTGCACTTCGGCGTAACGTTGCTGCCCGAGCACGCGAGCGGGGCAATCTTCCTTTCCAGCACGGGCCAGGAGTACTACTCGCGCGTCTTCGCCATGAACGCTGCTCGTCGCGTGCATTGCGATTTGGGCCGCGGCGCAGTCCGCTATATGGGAGCCCAGTCTCCCACGACACCCGAGCTGACGGTCTGGCGCATGAAGTTCTATGGCGGCATCTCGATGTCCGGCGACCCTCGCATTCCCGGCGGGGTCTCCTCTGAGATTGGTGCGGCAACTGGATCTCGGCATGCCGTCGACATCCTGACGGACCAGGACAAATAGGCTTTCCTCTATCTGTAACTCGTGCAGTACCAGATACTCAGCGCTTGACCAGGTAGTTTTGAACCAGGGATCCCCAGGTCTTGCCGGTCGTGAAGGTGAAGCTGCGAGTGTGCTCCACACCATCAATGCTCACCACGGCGGTCACCGCATAGGCCGTGTCCGACTGTAGTGGCTGATGAGGGATCAGGAACGCCTTGCCGCTGCCAAGACGCTTGTTCGGATCGTTGTCTTTGGTCAGTACCAAGAGGTTGCCCGTTGCCGTCGAGAACGTAGTGCCTCCCGTGGTAGGCGTCACCGAGGCTGACTTCACAACCATGTCCGGGCCTACAGTCGGGACTTGCAGCCAGATGGGGGTGCCGACAGGGAACTTCAGGCCGAGCGCCGAGACGGGATCGGGGGCTTCGCCAGTAAATTCAGGCGGGACATCGCTGGACCCCTGGCAAGGGAACTGCTTGAATTGGCGGGCGTCTTGCTCGTAGCCGTTCACGCCGTGGTCAATGACGATCGAATTGAACTTCGAGTCAGCGAAGCGACTTGCGCCAATCACGGCGCCGATGCCGACTTCACGAGCCGTGTTCATTACGGTCGCCATATGGTAGACAGATCCGACAAGGCCCCGGGCCGTGTACATGCCGGCACCAGCGTCCGAGATGCTGTCCGCAATGGGGAACCAGCTGAAAGTGGCCACTTCACCTGCAGTCTGGCCCAGATAGCCGGCAGACTTGGCTCGATCGCTGTTGGACACGCCGGAGAATCCTGAGAGCCCATTGATCTCATAGTGAGGGTTGGCGGCGTAAGCTGCCATTTCGGATGCCACTTTCTCGCGGTTCACTACATAGCCGGCATGATTCGCCGCCGCCGCGTCAAGCGCAGCGTTCTGAGACAGCAGGCCCAATCCGCACTGGGCGCGCTGGCGGTTCACATAGTTGAAATACTCCAACTGTGCCGAGCCGACAGCGTAGGTGGGCGTGGGCACGCTGGTTTGAATGGCCAGTTCGGCCTGGGTCGGTCCGGTCTTGGTGCAGGCGTTGGTGGTCGACACCGAGAGCGCACCCGCGATGGAGCAGCTGGCGGCCACCGTGCCGCTGTAGCCTTGCGTGTTGGTGGTGACGGTCAGGCTCGTGCCGGACTTCAGAGCGGGGATGGAGTAGCCGCAAGCATCCACGGTCTGGACCTTGGCCACACAGTCAGCGGGGGCAGGTGCCGGCGTGGGAGCCGGTGCAGGCGCGGGGGCCGGCGATCCGCCACCACCGCCGCCGCAGGCGGACAAGACTGCGACGGCTGACATACTGGCAAAAAGCGGGATGCTGCGGCTCAGGCGCGACGAGTGAACGGTCATGAAGGGTCCTGAAGAGTCGTTGAAATGAGGAGGGCGTGGCCCGAGCGCGCCTTGTGCTGGCTCATGACCGCCATACCGGCCAGTCTGCAAGAATGCTGGCCACCACATAACTACCCAGGGGGGTAGCTGCGCCGATGAAATATTCCGACTACCTGGACGTCAGCCAGGCGCCCGACATCGAGAGTTTCAGAACGCAAGTTCTGCGCTTTGCCAATTACCTTGACTTCGGCCTGATGTCGGCGATCCTGCTTCTGGAGCAAGTGGATAAACCGCCAACGAGTGCTAGCGTGGACAACGTACCGGCAGCTTGGGCCGAGGCATTTCACAGCGTTGAGGACGGGCAGCGGGATCCCGTGCTTCAGTGGGTGCAGAAACGCAGTACGCCGATCGCCTACGATTCCCAGACCTATGCGGACGCGGCTGCCGGAGATCTGTGGGAGCAGCAGGCCGCCTATGGCTACCGTACGGGGGTGGCCACGGCCGTGTCTTTGCCGCACGGATGGCGCTTTCTTCTTGGCTTTGACCGCGAACAGGCGCTGCCTGCAGCCGAGCAGCGTCGGTTGCGACTGCTCGCTGATCTGCAACTGCTGGCCACTCACGCCCAGGAGGCGGCCATGCGCTTGTTGCTCCCGGCGAAGCGGGCGACGGCCCAGATCCCGGACTTGAGCGAGCGGGAACGCGAGGTGCTGCGATGGATTCGCGACGGCAAGTCCCGCTGGGCCATCGGGCAGATCCTTGGCGTCAGCGAAAACACCGTCAAGTTTCATCTTGGCAACGCGATGCGAAAACTGGAGGCCGGCAGCGGCCAGGCTGCTGCACTTCGCGCGATGACCTTCAAGCTCATTTGAGCAGTGCCGTCCTGGCTTCTTGAAGTCGAGGCGGCCGGCGCTCATGAGTGTCTCCGGGTAACAACTGCTCGGCGCAGCGCCCTGGCACCGCAGAGACAAGCACGCAACGTGAAGGCCAACAGTTGCCAGGCGGCGACTACAGCGATGATCACGAGCAGCGCCTGCAAGCGGACAAGCGCGGCCAGCAGGCCGCTTTGTCCGGTGGACGAAAAGGCCATCAGGCAGTGGCGGCGAAACGCCGTGGGGTCCTTGGTGCCGGGTCGCATACGTTTCTCCTGGCGCGTTCGCGCTGTTGTCGAGTTAGCAAAAAGGCCTGCCCGCGATCGACGCAAGCGCTACCCGGCTCGTGTACTTGCTGAAAACGTATTGACGGGCTGCTGCGTTGGGTGCGTCGGCCAAGAGTGACACCAGCTCGCCGCGCGGGCAGCTGTCAAGGTCCGTGTCGTCGAGCCGGGCATAAAACTTGGGCTCAGTGGTGGCCAGGGTTTGCAGCTCGGTCAGCGCTTCTTGAACGATCTGCATCTCGTGCGCGCACGCTGCTGCAGCTGTGGCGGTCATGGTGTTCATCCTTGTCACTCCTTGTGATCGGGCCTCGGCCCTGTGTTGAAAAGAAAATGTTGCTTCCCTAGATTCAGAGCCGAGTCGGTGTGCGTTCACCGTGGCTACCTCGACCGTTCAAGTACTGCTACTGCTTCCCTGAGTTCCTCGCCGTGCGACCAAAAGAGTCCGGCTTGGCCGGTGGACAGGGTCGCCCGCAGGGCCGCGTGTAGGCCGCAGCCCGCGCAGCGAAGCGAGCCGGAACGGGCGGCGCGCCTTGTCCACCGGCCAAGCCGGACTACGGTCGCTGAAAAGGCGCAGGACTCAGCGAAGTGGCGGAACGATCAAGGCAGGCGCGGCGAATCAGGGCCAATAGCGCGCAGAGCGGCGGGCCCGCAGCGCCGTCAGCGGCGCATCCTTGGGCCGCTGGCCCACGGACCGATGCATTCGCAGTCGCAACTTGCGTCTGCGGGCTGTTTGGGGACGCCCCAGCGGCGGGGCGGGCCGAAGGCCGGCCCCAGGAGCGCGGCAAGGCGGCCTGGAGGGCGCTGGCCACAGGCCAGCGGTCCGCAGGACCGAGCGCAACTGCGCGACGCTGGAACGGGCGTCCGGTGCTGGCAAAAGGCCGGCATGCCTCAGTGCAATGCGGTCCACAAAGCTTCAGCCCTTGAGCCCGCGGTCACGGTCGCCGCCTTCGTCATCACCGCCCTCGACGTCGGCCTTGAACTGCTCCTGGGCCTCTCGCCGGTCGCGCGCGATCATCTGCTCGACCAATGCCTTCCGTTGCTCGACCGGCACGTGAAGCCCTCGAGATGCAGCAGCATCGAAGACGACCTCGGCCCGCTCGAGCTCAGTCGGAAACTTCATGTGCGACCTGCGCATGGCGTACTCGATCGCGACCGGCACAGCAACCCGAAGGGCGGGCAGCCAAGCGGAGAACTTCTCGTTGTCGCCAGTCAACAGGCCCGCAATCCGGTTGACGATGGCCACGTCAACGCGAGCACCGCGGGCGGCCGACGCGTTCGAACGCTTCAGGGCGGTGTATTCGTCGCGAGCGGCAAGCTCAGCACGCTGCTCAACGCGGGCGGCACCTTCGAGGTCCAAGGCCTCGAGGATCGACGCCTTCACGTCGGCGTCTGCCTGGCCCTTGTCAGCATCGGTGGCGAGGATGTCCACACCAAACAGCCAAGCCACCAGGCGGCGGATAAGGCTGACCAGCAAAAGGGCGAGGCCGCCTTGTCCCGCGAATCGGTCGCCGGCTCGCTCCTCCTCGTCCACCGCGACAATCTCAGCCCAAGCCTCCCGCCGCATAGCGTCCAGCTGCCGCGGAGTGGCGGCTCGCAGCGTCGCAGCCAATTCTGTCGCGGCGGCCTGGCCGGTGAGTTGCTGAGCCAGTTCGAAATGGCCCGCACGTTGAGCGGCTTCCGCGCTGGTGAGGTCCTTCTGCGCCTTGTCACGCCAGGCCTGCGCTTGCGCCAGTCGCTCTGGATAGTCCAGCGGTACAGGTTCGCCAAGCAACTGCGCGATCACACGGCTGCTGGGCCTGTGACGTTGCTGGTCTGGCTTGTTGTCCTCACCGGGGACGAGGATTTCACTCATGGTTGCTCTTTCGTCGGTTGGGTTGGTCAGTCGGGAAGTTGTTCGTGGAGCTGGTCGCAGTCCAGGTAGGTGGTAGGGTCTGCGGGGCTGTACGACATCGCGTGAACGACCCGGCAGTACGCCGCGGGGCCCTGCGGCGTAAGCCACCAGAGCGAGGCGGGACATGTGCTGCAACACGTCACGGGCCGCTGATCGGCCGGCATGGTGGCGATCACTGGCCGCAGCGGCCGCACGCCTGCGGGCGGCCAGCTGGGCCACGCTGAGGGGGTATCGTTCGCCGCCTCGGCCAGGGCCGCGGCGAGCAACGTCGAAATTTGGGTTGGGTGATTCACATCGTCCCTTTACCTGGATGGCGTTGGAGAGGGGGCCGGCCGGCAGTACTGCCGGCCGGCCGGGCTGGCGCAGAAGCGCGTCTGGATGGCCGGGAGCTCGCGCCGCGCTTGAGCGGCCTCGGCGTTGGCCTGGCGAACCGTCAGCCAAGCCCAGCTCGCCGCGCCGGTCAGAGTCAGCAGCGACAAGCACAGCGCCGCGAACAGCGGCAACATGAGCAAACGCTTGACCTGACGAAGCGTCGTGCGGTGCAACGCGGTCAGATCCTTGACCAGTAGCGCCGTCGTTTCGGCCGAGATCTGTCGCAGCCGTTCCTGGTTGGCCGCCATAGCGTTCTCGGTTGTAAAGAGCACGGCGCTCGATATGACGCTCAAGCTCGATACGTGCTGCTTCAGCAGCTGCTGGGTTTCTGCGGTCAGCGCGGCAAGCTGTTGGACCTGCAAGCGTTCTGCCTGCTGCAGGCGGTGCGAGAGCGCTTCGGTCAAGGCTTTCATTGAAGAGCAGGCCCTTCAGCCTGATTGGTTTGGAACCTGGTTCGACCCGGATCGAGACATAGTCCTTGCCCTGCCTCGTCACCGCGCCTAGCTTCGCGAGCGCTGCGACGACGCCGGTGCGTGAGCACTCGGTTTGACCTGAAGCAATCTGGCCAAGGACGTAGTCAGCGAGCGCCTTGCGAGGGTTGTCCCCGGCGGAGACGGCAAGGCCGTCGCGCTGGCGGTCAGCAGCAACGACAGCCCAACGGCCGGTCTGCGCGACGCGAGCGAGCGAAGGATCAACCGGCGAGGACCAGCCATACTTGTGATTCAGGTAGTCGCGTAGCTGGTCGTGGCCGGTTGCCTGCCAGCCTGGCGGCGCGACGTTGTATGACCTGCCGTCAAGCAGACGGCGGGGGACGATGATGTGGATGTGGCACCCATCGCGGTCGTCGCGATGGAGCACGGCCAGGTATGTGAACAGATCGCGGCTGATGTCTGGAAACGCCAAGCGCTCCCAACTCTGCAGCGCTTCGAGGATCTGATCGTCTGTGGGCTGATCTGACGGCGCCCATGCGATCAGCGCTGAGCGGTACTTGAGCTTCGCTGACGACGATTCGGCCAATGCTGCCACCTGGCGCCAGTTGCCGGCCAGCACCTCGACCGCACTCCGCTCGCGGCCTTTGTGGTCGAGGGAGTCGAGCACGTACCTGCAGGCCTTGATACAACTGCCGGCGCCGTGCCTGCCGTAGGAAATCAACACACGCCCTCGCGATGTAGCAGCTCATCGAGGTGGCGCTCAATCTGAAAAAGCGTCTGCAGGACGTCGGCCTTGCTACCTGCAATGGCCGCGCCGTTCGCTTGGTGCGCAAGCTGGTTTAGCAGCGTGCCGGCCCTGCCGATCTGAAACAGCAACGCAGGGTCTGCCGTGCGATGCAACCGCTTGGGCTGACGGGCGCCGGTCAAGCGGGCGCGCTCGGGGTCCACCGCTTGACGCAGCCAGTCGGATCGCGACATGCCCGCGCGCGCGGCCTCGCTGTCCCATGCCATCGCTACGCTTCTCGGCACTCGAGCGCTGTAAACGATCGAGTTCGACTTGGTCAGTGCTGCTGGGTGATCGGCGGGGAGTCGCATGTTGTACTGAGCGGGAGCGGGGATCGAAGGGGCTGCAGGCCTCTCGCAAGCCCCATGTCAAAGCACCCTTCGGGTGTGTAGACATGGGTCGGCTTGCCGGCCTGCTTTAGATGAACGAACTCTGAGTCCTGTTGCCCTTTTGAAGAACGGACAAAGGATGGACAAAGGACGGTCAGGTGCAGTCCATGGCTGCGCGCCTTGACTCGCTACTGCCGGAGTCACCGCTCACGCTAAGGGCCCTCGACATGCGGCTCAGTCCGCATGTCCGCCGAGCATTGCACGAGTCGCTGCAATCGCCTGAACTCGATCAGTCGCAGTAAGAGAGGCTGCGCTTCATCAAAATTTTTCGCGCCCAATCTCTTTCAGACGCTTCCCCCGCCAAATGACCGCTGAAGGGCTGCTCCTGATGCTCAGCGATTGGGGCAACTCGACGGCCGCTGTCGCGTCCTGCAATGTTCCGATGGTCTTGAGGAAGGCAGCCGGCCTGTCGGCCGTGTTTCACGGCGCGATGGTCCAGACAAGGCCGACAGGCCCCTCCCCTGTCAAAACTTGACCACCTGCAGGTCGCGACAGCGACCGTCGCGGAGGCCCAACGAGGTAGTGACCGCCCACAGCTCACACCGGCGACATGTGCTGGGGGGAAAGGGGGCGGCGAGGCCCCCAGCGGGGCAAGGGCGGCAGCCCAGATGCTCTTTCGTACTGCTAGGTGAGCTTGCTTATCCGCTGAGATTCACCCGGTGTAGTTCATCCGTTGATTTCCACCAGATCGATTTCCACGATGCCCGCTTAGGAGAAGTAGCGCTCCAGGTCTACCTCAAGGACCCACTCGAGCTGCTGATAGCCCCTGGATTCTCGCGTGTGCCGCATCACGCCGGCGGCGATCAGTTCTCGCCGGATGCGCCGCCATCCCCAGTCTGTGACCTTGAGTCTGCCGCAGATATCTGAAACAAGCGGCGTCCAGTTGGCTGGGCGGCCAGCCAGGTAAGCCAGCACGAGCCTTGCATCCAGCGACAGCGCACCGTCGACCAGGATCGAATCCGGCACGATTGAGTAGTTGGCCGTCGGCCGCTTGATTTTGATTGCCCCGCTTCCCCGCACCTGCGGCTTTTTGCGGCCATGTCTGCCGCTGCTGGTTGGGGAGTTCATCGTCGCCCCCGGGCTGCACGCTGCTGCGCGTTCGCCTCTGATTCGGCCTGAATGTCGTACTGCTCCACCCAGTCAACGAGACCTTTGAGGTGCAGCCGCTCGGCTTCGGGAAGCGCTTGCAGCTCCCGCAGCACTGCGGCCGGATACGACTCACCGGGTTGAACAATGATCCGGCGCTTTCGCGACTGCAGAAATCTGCCGGCGGTGACGAGCCTCTGCGCTGCGCGGTTGGACATGCCGCTCATGCAGCCTCCATTTGCGGCCGCAGTTCACCCATCAGCTCTAGGCAGCGCGTGACGCAGTGCACCCGTCCCATGGCTCGCATGAGCTTCTCCAGCTCGCGCAAATCGACACGCAGTTGGTTGCCACGGCCTGCGCGGGCAGCGGGCAGAACGCAAGGCCAAGGGTTGGAGGGAACAGAAGCGCCCGCTTGTTCCGCTACCGCGCACCGTCGCCTCCAACGCTGCAGCGTCTTCTTGACCGCTTCCTCGGTCACATGAATAGCGCGGCGTTCGCAGGCAAGCGCCAAGGTGGTGGTCAGATCAATGCCGCTCATGACTGCACCTCCGCGCCAGCACCTGCGGCTTGGCGCCTTGCCTGCTCGACTTTGGTTGGCCTGCCGCGCCGAGGACGCCCCATGAGGGCGGCCCGCTCATGCTCCTGCAGCCACGCAAGAACCGTAGATTCAAGCCATAGCGCGCCGCGTGCACCACGGATCCGGATTGGCGGCGGCAGCCGGTGCGGTGCTCGGCTAAGGTCTGCCTGCACAGAAGATGCAGTCTTTCCCAGCACCAACCCCAGCCCGTGGCTGTCAAGGGTTCTGATGGTTGGCGTGGGCAGTGCGCAGCGCGCATGCTTTGAGTAGGAATGGGTGGGTGTTGGCACAGCAGCACACCTCCTTCAGTAAGGATGGTGTGCCCATGCGCCAGGATTCCGAGGTTGGATCAGTACTGCGACGCGACGCTGGGCATTTCTGCATCAGCGCGCGCCCTGCCAACCAAGTGGACGCGACCAGTTTTACTAGTCATACCCTTGCCCATCTGTCACGGCAGAGCCGCGAGGCCACGGCTTGGTGGCCAACCCTTTCTTTTTGCAACCTGGTACTTGAATACGCACCAAGCCGACATAGCTTCACACAGCCTTGGGCCATGTTCTACTGGGTCCCGGCCGATCTACCCTCCGCCCGGCTATCGGCATTACTACCGCGCCATCGGGCTATCTGCCTAACTACCCCCCCCTGGACACGATACGAAGGGTAGTGGAGTCCTCAATCGACGTAAATATCTTCGCACAGGACCGCTCAATTCCAAACAGGTCTCAGTTTTCAGGCCTAAGCGCATCAGACGCTTTCCTAAAAGCTATCAACTCTGGGCCAAATTTGGGCCAACTGACTGGCCCAAATTTGGAAAGCGCAAGCAATCAAAAGAAAACGGGATCAAGCGTATGCGCTTGATCCCGTTAAGTTTTTTGGTGCCGGCTATCGGATTCGAACTGATGACCTACCGCTTACAAGGCGGTTGCTCTACCAACTGAGCTAAGCCGGCACGGCTTCTTCTTCAAGAGCTGCGCATTCTAGACGCAAATGCAGGCGTCACTTGACGCGCTTGAGCGAGGGCCGTCCACCGCCCGGGCCGGTCGGCGTGTCGTCGCCATCGCTACCCTGATCCTTGGCGGGCTCGGACGGTGCAGCGGCGGGCGCCTCCGGCTCGGCCTGGCCCGCCAGGCGCAGGCCGCGCAGCGGCGTGACCGGGCGCGGGCTGGGCGCTGCCGAGCCCGGTGCCGCCGGCGTAGCCACGGCGTTAGGCTCCTCGGGCGTGGGCGCCGGGAAGGCCATGCCCTGCCCGTTCTCGCGCGCATAGATGGCCACCACGTGATCGACCGGCACATGGATCTCGCGCGCCACCCCGCCGAAGCGGGCCTTGAACTGGATGAACTCGTTCCCCAGGTCCAGGCTGCTGGTGGCCTCGAAGCCCACGTTCAGCACGATCTCGTTGTTGCTGACGTACTCCATCGGCACCTGCACATGGCGATCCACATGCACCGCGATATAGGGCGTGAAGCCGTTGTCGGTGCACCAGTCGTGCAAGGCCCTGATCAGATAGGGCCGGGTCGACGTGCTGGGCGTGCCGGCGGTCGAACCGCCATCAGAGTTTTGATCCATGCTGCGGGGCTTCGTCGTCTGCTTACTTGCGCATGACCTTTTCGGACGGCGTCAGCGCCTCGATATAGGCCGGGCGCGAGAAGATGCGCTCCGCGTACTTCAAGAGCGGCAGGGCGTTCTTCGACATGTCGATGCCGTAATAGTCCAGGCGCCACAGCAGCGGCGCGATGGCCACGTCGAGCATCGAGAAATCGTCGCCCAGCATGTACTTGTTCTTCAGGAAGATGGGCGCCAGCTGGGTGAGGCGATCGCGGATCTGCGAGCGCGCCTTCTCGAGCTGCTTGTCGGTCGCCTTGACGGCTTGCGAGCGGCCTTCCAGCACGTTCACATGCGCGAACAGCTCCTTCTCGAAGTTGAGCAGGAACAGGCGCACGCGCGCACGCGCCACCGGGTCGCCAGGCATCAGCTGCGGATGCGGGAAGCGCTCGTCGATGTACTCGTTGATGATGTGCGACTCGTACAGGATGAGGTCGCGCTCGACGAGGATGGGCACCTCGTTGTACGGGTTCATCAAGGCGATGTCTTCGGGCTTGGCGAACAAGTCCACATCGCGGATTTCGAAGTCCATGCCCTTCTCGAACAGCACAAAGCGGCAGCGGTGCGAGTAGGGGCAAGTGGTTCCAGAATAAAGCACCATCATGGCGGCGGACTCCTGAAGTTCAGGTCTAGGACAGTTTTCATGCCCGGGCGGCGGGCCCGATCACAAAAGGCAAACGCAGTGGGTGCCCGAGGGCGCCCCACTGCGTACTGGGCCCGGCGGATGCCGGGCCTCACATGCTGCTTATTTCACGTCTTTCCAGAAAGACGCATTCAGACGCCATGCGAACAAGGTGAGCACGGCCAGGAACAGCAGCACCATCACGCCGAGGCGGAAGCGCTGCGCCTGGGCGGGCTCGCCCATCCACTGCAGATAGGCCACCAGATCACCCACGGCCTCGTCGTACTGGCGCGGGCTCAGGGTGCCGGGCGTGAGCTGCTCGTAGCCCTTGAAGACATGCACCTTCTTGCTCGCGTCGTGCGGATCGGCGGCTTCCTCGAACTTGGCGGCACGCTGGCCCTGCAATTCCCACAGCACATGCGGCATGGCCACGCTGGGGAAGGCCATATTGTTCCAGCCGGTGGCCTTGGTCTCGTCGCGGTAGAAGGTCCGCATATAGGTGTAGAGGTAGTCTGCACCCGAGCCCTTGGCGCCATCGGCACGCGAACGTGCGATCACGGTCAGGTCAGGCGGCAGCGCGCCGAACCATTCCTTGGCCTGCTTGGGGTCCAGCGACACCTTCATGGTCTCGCCCACCTTCTCCGACGCGAACAGCAGATTGCTCTTGATCTGCGCTTCGGTCAGGCCCAGGTCGCGCAAGCGGTTGTAGCGCATGAAGGCCGCCGCATGGCAGTTCAGGCAGTAGTTGACGAAGATCTTGGCGCCGTTCTGCAGCGCCGCCACGTCCGTCATCTTTTCCTTGGGGAACTTGTCCCACTCGATGCCGCCCGCGGAGGCATGAGCGCCACTCACAAGGCTCAGGCCCAGCAGCAGCGTAGCGATGATTTTTTTCATATCGTTCGACTCCGGTGCTGTTGGCTCAGTGAGGGTGGAAGGTCACGCGCTCGGGCACCGCCTTGGGCGTGCCCAGCTTGCTCCACCAGGGCATCAGCAGGAAGAAGCCGAAGTAGAACAGCGTGCCGATCTGTGCGATCAGGGTGCCGATGTCGGTCGGCGGCTGAATGCCCAGATAGCCCAGCACCAGGAAGAACACCACGAACACGCCGTACATGGTCTTGTGCCAGTCGGGGCGATAGCGGATCGACTTGACCGGGCTGTGATCCAGCCAGGGCAGGAAGAACAGAATCACCACCGCGCCGCCCATCACCACCACGCCCCAGAACTTGGCGTCGAAGGTCTTGAGCAGGAAGATGGCCACGGCGGCGATCACCAGCGTGGCGATCTTGCCCTTGCCGGAGAAGTTGCCCTTCAGCACCGTCAGCACCGCACCCAGGCCCACCACGCCAGCCAGCACGTTCACCATCGGATCGGTGGTGGCGCGCAGCATCGAGTAGAAGGGCGTGAAGTACCACACCGGCGCGATGTGCGCGGGTGTCTTGAGCGGATCGGCCGGGATGAAGTTGTTGTACTCCAGGAAATAGCCGCCCAGCTCGGGTGCGAAGAAGATGATGGCGGTGAACACCATCAGGAACAGGCACACGCCATACACATCGTGTACGGTGTAGTAGGGATGGAAAGGAATGCCGTCCAGCGGGCGGCCCTGCGCATCCTTCTTGGCCTTGATCTCGACGCCGTCCGGGTTGTTGGAACCCACCTCATGCAGCGCGATGATGTGCGCCACCACCAGGCCCAGCAGCACCAGCGGCACCGCGATGACGTGGAAGCTGAAGAAGCGGTTCAGCGTGGCGTCGCCCACCACATAGTCGCCACGGATCAGCAGCGCTAGGTCCGGACCGACGAAGGGCACGGCAGCGAACAGGTTCACGATCACCTGGGCGCCCCAGTAGGACATCTGGCCCCAGGGCAGCAGATAACCCATGAAGGCCTCGGCCATCAGGCACAGGAAGATGCCGCAACCGAAGATCCAGACCAGCTCGCGCGGCTTGCGGTAGGAGCCATAGATCAGGCCGCGGAACATGTGCAGATACACCACCACGAAGAACGCCGAAGCGCCGGTGGAGTGCATATAGCGGATCAGCCAGCCCCAGGGCACATCGCGCATGATGTACTCGACCGAGCCGAAGGCCAGGGCCGCGTCGGGCTTGTAGTGCATCACCAGGAAGATGCCGGTGACGATCTGGATCACCAGCACCAGCATCGCCAGCGAGCCGAAGATGTACCACCAGTTGAAGTTCTTCGGAGCGTAGTACTCCGACATATGCTCCTTGTACATCTTGGTGGCCGGGAACCGGTTGTCCACCCAGGTCATGAGCTGCTCGCCCATGGATGCGCCTGCGGGAGCTTCTTTGAATTCAGCCATATTGATTGACCTCTGTGCTCTAGCGTCAGGCAGCCTTGTCCTCACCAATCAGCAGCTTGGTGTCGGACAGGTACATATGGGGCGGCACTTCGAGATTGTCGGGCGCCGGCTTGTTCTTGAACACGCGGCCCGCCAGGTCGAAGGTCGAGCCATGGCAGGGGCACAGGAAGCCGCCGGTCCAGTCGTCGGGCAGCGAGGGCTGGGCACCGGCCTGGAACTTGTCGCTCGGCGAGCAACCCAGGTGCGAGCAGATGCCCACCACCACCAGGAACTCGGGCTTGATCGAGCGCGCCGGGTTCTTGGCGTACTCGGGCGTCGGATAGGCGGTGCGGGCCGACATCGGGTCGGCCAGCTGCGCGTCGTTCTTCTTGAGCGCTTCGAGCTGCTCGGGCGTGCGGCGGACGATCCACACCGGCTTGCCGCGCCATTCGACGGTCAATTTTTCGCCGGGCTTGACGGCGCTGATATCGACTTCAACGGCAGCACCAGCGGCCTTGGCACGCTCGGAGGGCGAAAAAGTACTGACAAAGGGCACGGCGGTGGCGACGCCGCCAACGGCACCGGCGCAACCGGTGGCAATCAGCCAGGTGCGCTTGCCTTGGTCCACTTGCTGGTCACTCATGTGGGTCCTCAATGGAGACTTCTGATCAGGGGCAACCGGGGATTCTAACGGACGCCGTCAAGCCCCCGAGCCGGCTTTGAGCCGGGCGAGCGCAAAAACCCTTGAGCGACGAGCGCGCCAGGCATGATCTGACCCCTGGTTTGGCCTAACGCGCGCGCGCCTCAAACAAGCACAATAGCGACCATCCAAGCAACCCGGCCAGCACGGCCAAACCAGGAGTCATCGATGGGTTTCATGAGCGAATTCAGGGAGTTTGCCGTCAAGGGCAATGTGGTGGACCTGGCGGTGGGCGTGATCATCGGCGGCGCCTTCGGCAAGATCGTCGACTCGGTGGTGAAGGACCTGATCATGCCCCTGGTCGGCAAGGTGGTCGGCGGCCTGGACTTCTCCAACTACTTCGTCATGCTCAGCAGCCCACCGGCGGACTTCAAGGGCCCGATGACCTATGAGGCGCTCACCAAGGCGGGCGTGCCACTGTTCGCCTATGGCAGCTTCCTCACCGTGCTGCTGAACTTCCTGATACTGGCCTTCATCATTTTCCTGATGATCAAGCAGATCAACCGCCTCAAGCGCAACGACGCCCCGGCGCCCGCGCCGGTGGAGGCGCCGGTGACGCCGGAAGACATCGTGCTGTTGCGCGAAATTCGCGATTCGCTCAAGCGTGACAAAGCGTAAGGCAGGCCCGATCCGTCAGGTATTGCGCACCGCCTGTGCGCCATGCGCAGCGGGCGGCATTGCCACCCCGGGAATGGCGCGATACTTGCTGGCATAGCTTGTGGCTTGAAACCCACAGCGAGGTCCCTAACCCGCCATGAACCCGCCCGAACTCCGACTCAACCCGCACCTGGAAGCCGCGCTGCAGCGTGTACGCACGGCCGCCGAGCAGGCCGCCGAACGGGCGGCCGAAGGGCTGGGCATGGCCGCACTTTCGGCGGGTCAGGCCAAACGGCGCGACGCGCTGCTGGCGGCGCAGTTCCTGTTCCGCAAGCAGCAGGCGCTGTTTGCCAACGGCTTCTACCAGTCGCTGCGCGGCCAGCTGGCGTCGAGCACCGCGCCGGCCACCGCCAGGGTGCCCGAGCCCGCGTCCAAGGCCAGCGGCAAGGACTGGGGTGAACTCTCGCTGATGGACGACGACCAGGTCAACGCCATGGTCGCGGCCGACCGCATCGGCCTGGCGATCGGCCACCAGAGCGAGTGGGAGCTGCGCGAGGTCGAGTCCTATATCGGCAATCTCGCACCGGCTTCCGAGCGCCCCGAGGACCGCAACCCACTGCGTCCCCAGGTGATCGCCCAGGCCCTGCTGGACGGCATTCAGGCCGTCAGCGACGACAGCGAAACGCGCCAGATCCTGTCCGACGAGCTGACGCGCTCGCTGGCGCAGGAGATGCGCGCCTGCTATGCCGACATCGCCGAACTGCTGCGCAGCCGCGGCCTGCGCCCGCAGGACCTGCGCGTGCGTGGCACCGCGTCCGCGCGCGCGCCCGGCGCCGCCGGCGGCATGGCGCCCCCCGAGGCCGGCAACAGCGCCTATGGCGACTTGGCGATGCCGCGCGGCGGCCTGCCCCGCATGCCCGCCGGCTGGGCCGGCCGCGGCATGGCCGGCGCGGGCGCCATCGGCGAGGTCGATCCGCGCATGATGGATCTGCTTCGGCGTTTGGCGCATATGCCGGCAATGGCCGCGTCGGGCTCGCCGCAAGGCGACAGCGCTTACGGACAGTCCGGCCATTACGGCAGCGCCGACGGCGTACCCGGCCGCGGCCGCATGACCGGCTGGGACGAGGACTACGGCGAACCCGGCTGGGCCGGCCAGCTGCCGCCCAATCTGATCCATGCGCATCGCGAGGAACTGCGCGAGGCGGCCAGCGGCAAGCTCGACCACATGGTGATCGACGTGGTCGGCAGCCTGTTCGACCAGATTCTTTCCGACCCCAAGGTGCCGCCGCAGATGGCGCGCCAGATCGCGCGCCTGCAACTGCCGGTGCTGCGCGCGGCGCTGGGCGACAACAGCTTCTTCTCCTCGCGCAAGCACCCGGTGCGGCGCTTCGTCAACCGCATCGCCTCGCTGGCCTGCGCCTACGACGATTTCTCCGAAGACCCGGGCAAGGCCTTCCTGGCCCTGGTGCGCGAACTGGTGCAGGAAGTCGCCAACGGCGATTTCGACCGCATGGATCTCTATGAGACCAAGCTGGACGCGCTGGAGCGCTTCATCGGCGAACAGACCAGCGCGGCGCTGCAGGCGCAGGGCAATGCGACCGAATTGCTGGAGCGCAAGGAAACCGATCTGCGCCTGCAGCAGCGCTATATGCAGCAGCTGCAGGCGGCCTTGGCGCCCGTCGGCATGCCGGATTTCCTGCGCGCCTTCCTGGCGCAGATCTGGAGCCAGGCCATCGTGCTGGCGGCGCGCGACCCCAAGTCGCCGCCGGAGCGCGCCGAACGCTACCGCCAGTTCGGCCGCGACATCGTGCTGAGCGTGCAGCCCAAGGCCGGCTCGACGCAGCGACAGGCCTTCCTGGCCTCGCTGCCCAAGCTGATGACCACGCTCAACGAGGGGCTGGACCTGATCCGCTGGCCGGAGGCCGCGCGCAAGCAGTTCTTCGGCGAACTGCTGCCGGCACATGCCGATTCGCTCAAGGGGCAAGCCCTGACCCCGCTGGAATACAACCTGCTGGCAAAGCAGCTGGAGGGCGTGTTTGCCTGCGCCCCGCCGAGCGAGAAAGACCTGCCCGCCGGCGGCGCCATCACCGTGCCGGCCGAGCTCGACATGGGCAGCCGGCTGAGCGCCGACGAGGCCAAGAGCCTGGGCCTGGTGAACGAGGCCGCGGTGGACTGGAACGGCCAGGTCGACATCGACCTGGGTGCCGAAGAGGCGCCGCTGCAGTCGGTAGACATCAGCATCGACGGCCTGCCCGCCGTCGAGGGCGAGGCCGAGCCCAGCTCGGGAGGCCTCTTGATCGACCATCTGCAGCTCGGCTTCGCCTACCAGATGCACACCGGCGAGCAATGGCACAAGGTGCGCCTGGCCCATATCAGCGCCGGCCGCAGCTTCTTCATCTTCACCCAGGGCCACAAGCACCAGGAAACCGTCACCATGACGGCGCGCATGCTGCGCAAGCTGTGCGAGTCCGGCCGCCTGCGCGCCTTCGAGAACGCCTACCTGATCGAGCGCGCCACCGCGCGGGCCCGCAAGCAGCTGGCCGCCCTCAATTCACGCCACTGAGTCACTGCTGCTGAGCCGGCGCGCCATGCGCAGCGCAGCCAGCAGACTGGACGGGTCGGCGCGGCCACTGCCGGCAATGTCGAAGGCCGTGCCATGGTCCGGGCTGGTGCGCACAAAGGGTAGGCCCAGGGTGACGTTGACGCCCTGCTCCACCCCCAGGTATTTCACCGGGATCAGGCCATGGTCGTGCGTCATCGCCACCACCGCGTCGAACTCGCCGGGGTGGCCCGGCGCGTTGCGGGCGCGCATGAAGACGGTGTCGGGCGCATAAGGTCCGCTGGCCGCGATGCCCTCGGCGCGGGCGTCGGCGATGGCGGGCGCGATGTGCAGGATCTCCTCGTCGCCGAACAGCCCACCCTCGCCCGCATGCGGGTTCAGGCCCGCCACCGCGATGCGCGGCGCGGCGATGCCGCAGGCACGCAGCGCGGCGTCGGTGATGCCAATGGTCTCCAGCACGCGCGCACGGCTGATCAGCTCGATCGCCGCGCGCAGCGACACATGGATAGTCACCAGCACGGTGCGCAGCTCCTCGTTGGCCAGCATCATGCGCACCGGCGCCAGCCGGCCGTTGATCGCCGCCAGCGCCTGCAGCATCTCGGTGTGGCCCGGGTAGGGCGAGCCGGCGGCGTGCAGGGCCTCCTTGTGGATGGGCGCCGTCACCAGCGCGCGGCCCTGGCCGGACTGGATGGCGCGCACCGCGGACGTGATGCACAGCGCCGCGGCAGCGCCGGCGCGCGCATCGACGCGGCCGACGGCACAGTCCAGCAACCCAACGGGCAGACCGGGCGGCTGCCACACCGGCAGCGCGCCGGGCGGTGCGGCCTCGTCGGGCGCGCTCAGGCTGGCCAGCGGCACGGCCACGCCCGCCCAGGCCAGCGCGCGCCGCAGCACGCCCACATCGCCGACCACGCAAATGTCCCGCGCATGCTCGCGCGCCCAGGCCTTGGCAATGATCTCGGGGCCGATGCCGCAGGCATCGCCCATGGTGAGAAGCAGCGGCTTTTTGTTCATGCTGGGTTGGCGATGTCGATGAACTGCTGCGCCAGGCCCAGCTTGGCGGCCAGGCGCTCGCCCAGGGCCTGCACGCCATAGCGCTCGGTGGCATGGTGGCCGGCGGCGATGAAGGCCACGCCGGTCTCGGCGGCGATATGCGCCTGCGGCTCGGACAGCTCGCCGGTGAGGAAGACATCCGCGCCGGCGGCGATGGCAGCCTCGAAATAGCCTTGCGCGCCGCCGGTACACCAGCCCACGCGGCGCAGCGGCCGGCCGTCGCCGGCCAGCACCGTGGGCGCACGCCCCAGCACCGCCTGCACATGGGCTTGCAAAAGGGTCAGGTCTTGCTGGCCGGCGGGCAGCTCGCCCGCAAAGCCCAGCTCCTGCTCGCCGAAGCGCGCATCCGCCTGCCAGCCCAGGCGCAGGCCCAGCTGGGCGTTGTTGCCAAGCTCGGCATGCGCGTCCAGCGGCAGGTGGTAGGCGAACAGGCTGATGTCGGCCGCCAGCAGGCGCGCCAGGCGCTGCTTCATCCAGCCGGTCACGCGCCCATCCTGGCCACGCCAGAACAGGCCATGGTGGACCAGGATGGCATCGGCCCGGGCCGCGATGGCGGCATCGATCAACGCCAGGCTGGCGGTGACGCCGCAGACGATGCGGCCGATCTCGTCGCGGCCCTCGACCTGCAGGCCGTTCGGCCCATAATCCTTGAAGCGGCCCGGCTCCAGCCAGTTGCCGATTGTGCGTTCGATGTCGGTGCGTTGCGCCATGGCTTGGGGGTCGGTTTGAAAAGGACTTGGTTGCTATTCTCCCAGGCCACGACGGTGACCCTGGCCGCGTACTTCGTGGTCGGCACACTGAAACCGCAATGGCTGCATTCCGCGGCGCCGCTGCCGGCAGCCGCACCCGCGGCCTCCAGCCCCACGCGCATCGGCTATGCGCAGGCGGCGCGGCTGGCCACGCCCGCGGTGGTGAGCATCACCGCCAGCAAACCGCCGGCACGCAGTGCGCGCGGCGAGGCTCCCTGGCACCCCTTCCCGCTGAACCGGCGCGGCGCGGGCCGACCCCAGGTGGGCCTGGGCTCGGGCGTGATCGTGTCGGAGCAGGGCTATCTGCTCACCAACAACCATGTGGTGGCCGGCGCTTCCGACATCGAGGTGCTGCTCAGCGACGGCCGCGAGGCGCGCGCCGAGCTGGTGGGCACCGATCCCGAGACCGATCTGGCGGTGCTGCGCATCCGGCTGCCCGGCTTGCCGGTGATACGGCTGGGCCGGGCCGAGACCCTGCAGGTGGGCGATGTGGTGCTGGCGATCGGCAACCCCTTCAACGTCGGCCAGACGGTCACCTCGGGCATCGTCAGCGCGCTGGGGCGCAGCCAGCTGGGCATCAACACCTTCGAGAACTTCATCCAGACCGATGCCGCCATCAACCCCGGCAATTCGGGCGGCGCGCTGGTGGATGCCGAGGGCCAGTTGGTGGGCATCAACACGGCGATCTTCTCGCGCAGCGGTGGCAGCCTGGGCATAGGTTTCGCCATCCCCATCAGCACCGCCAGCCAGGTGCTCGATGCCCTGGTGAAGGACGGCCAGGTGGCGCGCGGCTGGATCGGCGTGCAGACGCGCGAACTCACGCCCGAGATGGTCGAGGCCTTCAAGCTCAGTACCAAGCAGGGCGTGCTGGTGAGCGGCGTAGTGGGCAAGAGCCCGGCGGCCGCGGCGGGCGTGAAGCCCGGCGACGTGGTCACCGGCGTGGCCGGCAAGCCGGTGCTGAGCCCGGCCGAGCTGCTCAGCGCGGCGGCGGCGCTCAAGCCCGGCAGCCAGGTGCTGCTGGCGCTGCAGCGCGGCAGCGAAAGCCTGGAGCTCAAGCTGCTGGTGGGTCAGCGCCCCAAGCCCCAACCGCTGTCAGAAGAGCCCGAGTGAATTAAGAGCCGGGGACTTCCCGCTCTTCATCGGGCACCTTGGAGTAGCGCACAAAGATGCCGGCGGCCCAGATGCCAGCCTCGTAAAGCAGACACATGGGAATCGCCAGCGCCAGCTGCGAGACGATGTCCGGCGGCGTGATCACGGCAGCGATGATGAAGGCCAGCACGATGAAGTAGCCGCGGAATTCGCGCAGCTTGTCCACGCTCACCAGGCCCATGCGCGCCAGCACCACCACCACCACCGGCACCTCGAAGGCGGCACCGAAGGCGATGAACATCGACAGCACGAAGCTCAGATAGGCCTCGATATCGGGCGCGGCGGTGATGCTCTTGGGCGCAAAGCTCTGGATGAACTTGAACACCTGGCCGAACACGAAGAAATAACAGAAGGCCACGCCGACGATGAAGAGCAGCGTGCTCGACACCACCAGCGGCAGTACCAGGCGTTTTTCATGCGTGTACAGGCCCGGCGCCACAAAGGCCCAGATCTGGTACAGCACCACTGGCAGGGCCAGCAGGAAGCCGGCCATCAGGGTGATCTTGAGCGGCACCAGAAAGGGCGAGATCACATTGGTGGCGATCAGCGTCGAGCCCGGCGGCAGGTGCGCCACCAGGGGTGCGGCCAGCATGTCGTAGAGCCCGGCCGGGCCGGGATAGATGCACAGCGCGCCGAAGCACAAGGCAATCGCGATCACCGCGCGTATCAGGCGGTCGCGCAACTCGATCAGGTGCGAGACGAAGGGCTGTTCGGTACCGGCGAGTTCGTCTTCTTGGGGGCTGTTGCTGCTCATGCTGCTCTGCGGGGCGGGCGAAAGCGCGCCACGCGGGCGGCGCCGGATTGGGCATGACGGCGCACGCCCTGGCGCTGCTTGTACCAGATCGGCGTGGCGCCGCGCTTCACACGCCAGTTCTTCTTCGGCGGCTTGTAGCTGGCAACGCTGCCATAACTGCCTTCCAGCGAGGTCTGCCCGCTCACCTCGCCCCAGGTCTGCTCAAAGGCCTGGTTGGCCGAGTTGATTTCGCTTTGCACGTTCTGCTCGACCTCGCGCGCCGCGTCCTCGAACTGGCCCTTCATCTTCTTGAGCTCCTCGAGCTCGATCGAGCGACTCACCTCGGCCTTGACATCCGCCACATAGCGCTGCGCCTTGCCCAGCAGATGGCCCACGGTGCGGGCCACGCGCGGCAGACGCTCGGGCCCGATCACGATCAGCGCCACCGCGCCGATCAGGGCCAGCTTGTCAAAACCGAAATCGATCACTGGCGGGTCTTGGCTTCAACGTCGACCGTGTTGGCGTCCGCCACCTTGCTGTTGCTGGTGACCTGCTGGGGCGGCGCGTCGGAAGTGCTGCTGCCGTCCTTCATGCCGTCCTTGAAACCCTTCACTGCGGCACCGAGGTCAGAGCCCACGTTCTTGAGCTTCTTGGTGCCGAAGATCAGCACCACCACGGCCAGCACGATGAGCCAGTGCCAAATGCTGAACGAACCCATATGTCTTCTCCTGGAAACGAAGCCACCATTCTAGGCGGCGTGCAATGACATGACCTTGAACCAGCTTAGCCCTTGAGCCAGGGCCGCGGCCCGCCCATGGCGTGCATGTGCAGGTGGTAGACCTCCTGCCCACCGTCCGCGCCGGTGTTGATGACGGTGCGAAAGCCGTTCGTCACCCCCAGCTCCTTCATCAGGCGCGGCACCAGCGTGTTCATATGACCCAAGAGGGCCGCATGCTCGGGGCCCACCTCCACCAAGCTGGGGATGTGCAGCTTGGGAATCAAGAGGATGTGCACCGGCGCCCAGGGGTGGATGTCGTGAAACACCAGCAGCTGCTCGTCCTCGAAGACCTTCTTGGACGGAATCTGACCGGCAACAATCTTGCAAAAAATGCAGTTGGCGTCGTGCGACATAGGCGAATAAAGGAGAGGTTTCAGGAATGCGGGCGCTGGGCAAATTCTTCCAGGCCCGACAGGCCTTCGCGCCGCGCCAGCTCGGCCAGCACCTGCTCGGGGCGCAGGCCCTGGGCCGAGAGCGCCACCATCGAGTGGAACCAGAGGTCGGCCACCTCGTAGACGAGCTTCTGCGCATCGCCGTCCTTGGCGGCCAGCACCACCTCGGTGGCCTCCTCGCCGATCTTCTTCAGGATCGCGTCGCCACCCTTGTGGAAAAGCTTGGCCACATAGCTGGTGGCGGGGTCGCCGCCGGCCTCGGGCCGGCGCGAGTCGATCACGTCGGCCAGGCGGCTGAGGATGTCGTTGCCGTTCATCTTGCTTGCTGAGCCGCGTAAATGCTGGCCGGATCCTTGAGCACCGGCTCAACGCTCTGCCAGACGCCGTTCTCCAGGCGCTGGTAGAAGCAGGAATGGCGGCCGGTGTGGCAGGCTATGCCAGGTTCATGCCCCAGCTGCGTGATCTTCAGCAGCACCACATCGCTGTCGCAGTCCAGGCGGATCTCGTGCACCTGCTGCACATGGCCGGACTCCTCGCCCTTGTGCCAGAGGCGCGCGCGCGAGCGGCTCCAGTACACCGCCTGGCCCTTGGCGATGGTGAGCGCCAGGGCCTCACGGTTCATCCAGGCGAACATGACAACGTCGCCGCTGTCGCGCTCCTGGGCGATCACCGGCACCAGGCCGTCGCGATCCCACTTGACTTGATCCAGGCAATTCATGCCCGCAGTTTAGCCGGCATGGGTATCTCCCAGATGGCCACGCTCCGCGGCGAACCACTGCAGCACCGGCACCGTGCCCGGCAGCACCGGCTGCACCTGCACCGGCAGGCTTTGCCAGGCCATGGCCTGCTGCTCGCGCATCTCGAACTCGCCCCGCCAGTCGTAGACCTTGCAGAAATGCAGGCGCACGCGCGCATGCGGGTAGTCCATCAGCTCCACTTTCCAGGGGTGGGCGGCGCCGATCTGGATGCCCAGCTCCTCGTGCAGCTCGCGCTGCAGCGCCTGCTCGACGCTTTCGCCGGCCTCCAGCTTGCCGCCCGGGAATTCCCAGTAGCCCGCATAGACCTTGCCCACCGGGCGCGAGGTGAGCAAAAAGCGCCCTTCCCGGCCCTGCGCATCGCGCTCCACCAGCACGCCCACGGCCACATCCACCGGCACGCGCTCAGACATGGTCCAGGCCCTCGGGCGGAGCGGCATCGCTGGCGCGGGTGGCGGCGGGCAGGGCCTCGGCGCGCCCGGCCAGATCGCGCGCAAACTGGTAGGCCACCCGGCCCGAGCGCGAGCCGCGTTCCAGCGCCCACACCAGCGAGGGCTGGCGCGCCGCCTCGATCTGGCCCTCATCCAGGCCGAAATGGCTGAGCCATTGCGCCACGATGGCCAGGTATTCCTGCTGGCTGAAGGGGTAGAAGCTGACCCACAGGCCGAAGCGCTCGGACAGCGAGATTTTTTCCTCCACCGCCTCGCCTGGGTGGACCTCGACATTCCCGTCTCGCTCGGTGTGCGAATAGCCGAGGTTGTCGCGCATTTGCTCGGGTAGCAGGTGGCGGCGGTTGCTGGTGGCGTAGATCAGCACGTTATCGCTGCCAGCGGCGATCGAGCCATCCAGCATGGACTTGAGCGCCTTGTAGCCGAGCTCGCCCTCGTCGAAGCTCAGGTCGTCGCAGAAGATCACGAAGCGTTCGGGCCGCTCGGCCACCAGATCCACCAGATCGGGCAGCTCCACCAGATCGGCCTTGTCCACCTCGATCAGGCGCAGGCCCTGGGGTGCGAATTCGTTCAGGCAGGCCTTGATCAGCGAGCTTTTTCCCGTGCCCTTGGCGCCCGTCAGCAGCACATTGTTGGCCGGGCGTCCCGCCACGAACTGCTCGGTATTGCGCAGCAGGCGCTGCTTCTGCGGTTCGACCTCCCTGAGGTCCGCAAGGCGGATGGCGGCCACATGCCGCACCGGCTCCAGCACCATGCGGCCGGCGCGCTTGCGCAGGCGAAAGGCCGTGGAGGCCTGCCAATCGGGGGCCGCAAGCGGCTGGGGCAGCACGGCTTCGAGCCGGCCAAGCAGCGCCTCGGCGCGTGCCATCAGGTGTTCAACTGCAGACATGTGCCGCAGTGTAAAGACTCCGCTCAGCGCAGCATGCGCAGCGCGGCTTCCAGCTGTTCGGTGGGTGCGCGCTTGAAGCCCGAGCGCGCATAGCGCTGCAGGCGGCCGATCACGAAGCTCACCAGCACCGAGGCCTGGGCGTTCGCGTCCACCGTGGGCGTGGCCGAGCCGTTCGCCTCGGCCGCATTGCGCAGGCATTGGCGCAGCGAGGATTCGATGCGGTCGAAGAACTGGTTCATGCGCGCCACCAAGCGCTCGTTCTCGGTCACCAGCGCGTCGCCCACCATCACCCGCGTCATGCCGGGATTGCGCTCGCCGAACTGCAAGAGCACCGAGACGATCTTCTGCGCCTGCGCAAGACCTGACCCCTCGCGCTCGGTGATCTGGTTCACCAGGCTGAAGATGCTGGTCTCGATGAATTCGATCAGGCCCTCGAACATCTGCGCCTTGCTGGCGAAATGCCGGTACAGCGCCGCCTCGCTCACCTCCAGCTTGGCCGCCAGCGCCGCGGTGGTGACGCGCTCGGCGCCGGGCTGCTCCAGCATGCCGGCCAGCACCTGCAGAATCTGCACGCGGCGCTCGCCCGGGCGCGGGCGCTTGCGCGGCGCGCTGCCGGAGGCAGCAGGCGCGGATTCGGCGTCGCTCAGGTCGTCGGGGGTGGCGTGCATCGGTGCGCTGGCGCGGGTTGAGTGCGCCGATTCTGGCATAGCGCCCGAGCTCGCCTTCAATCCCTCAGCCAGCCCAGGCGGCGCGCCTCGTAGATCGCCTCGACCTTGGAGCGCACCTGCAGCTTGCGGTAGGTGCGCTTCACATAGGTCATGATGGTGTGCGGCGAGACGCTCATGAACTGCGCTATCTCGTCGAAGGTAAAACCCTTGGCGGCCAGGTGCAGCACGCGCGATTCCTGCTCGGACAGCGCCACCACGGTCTCATCGTCCAGCGGCAGGCTGCCGGTATCGGGCGCGGCGCCATGGCCGGCGTGGCTCGGCGCCAGCCGCATCAGCAGGCGGCGCGCGATCACCGGGCTGATCGGGCTGCCGCCAGCGCGCAGGGAGCGCAACTGGCCCGGCAGGTCCAGCGCCAGGCTGTCCTTGAGCAAATAGCCGGTGGCGCCGGCCTCGATGCTGGAGAGCACATGCTGCTCGTCGCCGAACACCGAGATCACCATCACCTCGCACTCGGGCATGGTGTGGGCGGCATGGCGTATCAGCTCGATGCCGCTGCCGCCGGGCAGGTCCAGGTCGACCAACAGCACATCGGGCCGCGTTTGGTCGAACAGCTTGCGCCCCTGCGGCAGGTCGGTGGCAATGCCCAGCAGGCGTATATCCGGCGCCTTCTCGAGCGCATGCGCGAAAGCCTCTCGGAACCTGAGCTGGTCTTCAACGATCAGAACACTGAACAATGACATGCGAGGGTCGCCACGTGATGGAACCCCATTCTGGCAGCCACCAGGGCGCCCGCAATCCCACGCTTGGAGGAACGTGGCCCCTGCCCCACTGGGGTTTGCCCCGGGGGCAGCTGCCTCCGGTCTCAGTGCGACCTAATCATGGTGCCGTAGGCTTGGTCCGACAGAATCTCCAGCAGCATCGCATGCGGCACGCGGCCGTCGATGATGTGCACCGCGTTCACGCCGCTCCTGGCCGCGTCCAGCGCCGAGGCGATCTTGGGCAGCATGCCGCCGGAAAGCGTGCCGTCGGCGAACAGGCCGTCGATCTCGCGCGCCGACAGGTCGGTGAGCAGGTTTCCGGCCTTGTCCAGCACGCCGGGGGTGTTGGTCAGGAGCACCAGCTTCTCGGCCCTCAGCACCTCGGCCAGCTTGCCGGCCACCACATCGGCATTGATGTTGTAGCTCTCGTTGTGCTCGCCAAAGCCGATCGGGCTGATCACCGGAATGAACTGGTCATCCTGCAGGGCCTTCACCACGCTGGGGTCGATGCTGACGATATCGCCCACCTGGCCCACATCGTGCTCCTTGGCGGGGTCGTCCTTGTCCACCATCTTGAGCTTCCTGGCTCGTATCATGCCGCCGTCGCGGCCGGTCAAGCCCACGGCCTTGCCGCCGGCCACATTGATTAGGCCCACGATGTCCTGCTGCACCTGGCCGGCCAGCACCCACTCGACCACTTCCATGGTCTCCTCGTCGGTGACGCGCATGCCCTGGATGAACTGGCCCTTCTTGCCCAGGCGGCTCAGCGCGCCCTCGATCTGCGGGCCGCCGCCATGCACCACCACCGGGTTCAGGCCCACCAGCTTGAGCAGCACCACGTCCTCGGCAAAGTCCTGCTGCAGCGCCGGGTCGGTCATCGCGTTGCCGCCGTATTTGATGACGATGGTCTTGCCATGGTATTTGCGGATATAGGGCAGGGCCTGCGAGAGGATCTCGGCCTTCTCGCGCGGGGCGATGTGGGAGACGTCCGTCTGGTGCTGTGCTTCTTGGTTCATGGTGCTGCGCTGGATCAAGAGGAGTTCGGGCTGCCGGAGATTGTAGGACCCGCCCCCTCCTGCATCGGCCCTTCCCGGCCACGGCCGCGGCGACAATGACAGCCATGCAAGTCAGCTCCTATCTGCGCATCTCGGTGGGCGTGGCCCTGGTGACCATCGCGCTCAAGACCGGCGCCTGGTGGTGGACCGATTCGGTCAGCCTCTTGTCCGACGCGATGGAATCACTGGTCAATCTGGCCGGTGCGATCTTCGCTCTCGCGATGGTGACGGTGGCGCAGCGCCCGCCCGACGAAGACCACCCCTTCGGCCATCACAAGGCCGAGTACTTCTCCAGTGGCTTCGAGGGCGTGCTGATCTTTGCCGCCGCCGCCGGCATCATCTGGGCCGCCGTGCACCGGCTGTTGGACCCGCAACCGGTGCAGGCACTCGGCTTGGGCATTGCCCTCTCCGTGCTGAGTTCGGCGCTCAACGGTGGCCTGGCCTGGGCGATGCTGCGCAAGGCGCGCGAGCACCGCTCGATGGCACTGGAGGCCGACGCGCGCCATCTCTTCACCGACGTCTGGACCTCGGCCGGCGTGGTCGCCGGCCTGCTGGGCGTGATGGCCACCGGCTGGCTCTGGCTGGACCCGCTGCTGGCCGTGATGGTGGCGCTCAACATCATGCGCGAGGGTGCGCTGCTGATCTGGAAATCGGCCGACGGCCTGATGGACCAGGCGCTGGACGCCGCGTCGCGCGCCGCCATCCAGCAGGTGCTGGATGACTTCGCCCACCAAACCATACGCTTCGACCATATCGCCACGCGCTGCGCCGGCCAGCGCCGCTTCGTCGATCTGCATATGCACATGCCCGCGGCCTGGAGCCTGGGGCGCGCCGCCGCGGTGCGCGCCTCGGTCGAGCAGGCGCTGATGAGCGCCGTGCCCGGCCTGCGTGCCACCATCCAGCTGCTGCCCATGGATGTGGAAGCGCACTTTGACGATCCGAAAGACTTGCTGTGATTGGACTGATTCAGCGCGTGAAGCACGCCAAGGTGGAGGTGGCCGGCCAGACCGTGGGCGAGATCGGCCCCGGCCTACTGCTGCTGGTCTGTGCCGAGCCGGGCGACGGCGAGGCGCAGGCCGAGAAGCTCATCGCCAAGCTGCTCAAGCTGCGCATCTTCAGCGACGCGGCCGGCAAGATGAACCTGAGCCTGCAGGATGTTGACGGCGGCCTCCTGATCGTGTCGCAGTTCACCCTGGCGGCCGACCTGTCCGGCGGCAACCGACCCAGCTTCAGTGGCGCGGCCGGACCCGAACTCGGGCGCAAGCTCTACGAGCATTGCCTGACTTTTGCCCGCGCCCGGCATGGCTTGGTACAAGGCGGAGAGTTCGGGGCAGACATGCAAGTAAGCCTCGTCAACGACGGACCTGTCACCATCCCGATGCGCATCAAGCAATAAGGAGAGCCGCACCATGATCAGCTACGCCACCCTTGGCAGCAACAACCGCCAGGCTGCCAAGACCTTTTACGACGCCGTGTTGCAACCCCTGGGCCTGAAAGCCAGCTATGCGGACGACGATTTTGTGGGTTATGGCCCCGACGCGCCCGATGCCAAGACCCAGCTGTGGATCTGCAAGCCCTACAACGGCCTGGACGCCACGGTGGGCAATGGCAGCATGCTGGCCCTGGAGGCCGCCAGCCGCGCCCAGGTGGACGCGGTACACGCCGCCGCCCTGGCCCAGGGTGGGCGCGATGAGGGCGCCCCCGGCCTGCGCGAGCAATACGCCCCCAACTTCTACGCCGCCTACTTTCGCGACCTGGACGGCAACAAGCTGGCGCTGGTGTGCCGTGCCGAGGGTTGAGACGCCATGCCCAAGATCGTGCTGATTGACGACACCGCCGCCCTCACCCCCAGCCTGGACCAGCCGCGCGAGGAGCGCCGCGTGGTCGGCGCGCCCTGGCGCAAGACCTGGCTGCTGCACGAGAGCGGCCCGGTGAGCGCGGGCGTGTGGGAATGCGAGCCGGGCCGCTGGCGCATCGCCTTCCCGGCCACCGAGCAGGAGTACTTCTTCGTACTCGAAGGCCATGCGCGCCTGCATGGACCCGCTGGCCAGGTGCAGGACGTGCGGGCCGGCCAGGGTGCGGTGATACCGCCAGGCTTCGAGGGTGAGTTCGAGGTCGTGACGCCGGTGCGCAAGCAGTTTGTGGTGGTGGAGTTGGCGGGCTGAGCCAGCATCAAACGCCTTGCAGGCCGCGCCCTCGCAGAGCTCTGAGCCCGCGCCTGAAGCAGCAGGCTGCTTCAGGGCTGGCGAAGGACCAGTCGCATGCAGGCGACTGGTCGGGCCCCTCCTAGGGCGAGTCAAGCCGCGCAGGCGGCTTGCCTGTCCCTAGTCGGCGTACTGCCCCGCCGCCTTGATGACCGGGCCCCATTTGTTGATCTCGGCCTCGACGAACTTTTTGTGATCGGCCGGGTTGTTGCGGGCGTCGTTGACGATCACCGCGCCCAGGGCTTCCTGGCGCTTGTGGAAATCGGCGTCCTTGAGGGCGATCTTCAAGGCGTTATTGAGCTTGTCCAGCACCGGTTTGGGCGTGCCCTTGGGCGCATAGACGCCATGCCAGATCGAGACGTTGAAGCCCTTCAGGCCCACCTCGTCCAGCGTCGGCAGCTTGGCCAATGCGGGCGCGCTGAGGCGCTTGCTGGTGGTGACCGCATAGGCCTTGACCTTGCCGCTTTCGATCTGGCTCGTGGTGTTGGTGGTCTGGTCGCACATCAGGTCCACCTGGCCGCCGATCAGGTCGGTCATGGCCGGGCCGGTGCCCTTGTAGGGCACGGTGGTCATGTCCACCTTGAGGGTGCTCTGGAACAGCAGCCCGCACAGATGCGAGGCCGAGCCCAGGCCGGCATTGGCGAGATTGATCTTGCCCTGGTTGGCCGCGATCCACTTGCTCAGCTCGGCGTAGCTGCTCGCCGCCATGCTCGGCCTGGCGATCAGGGTCATAGGCACTTCGTTGACCATGCCCAGGTATTCGAAATCTTCCAGGGTCTTGTACTGCATATTGCGGTACAGGGCCGGCGAGGTCGACATGCCGATATGGTGCAAGAGGATGGTGTAGCCATCCGGCGCCGCCTTGGCCACCTTGGTCGCCCCCAGGGTGCCGCCGGCGCCGCCCACGTTTTCAATCACCAGGGTGGCGGCCAGGGGCTTGCGCAGGGCCTCGGCCAGATCACGTGCCACCTTGTCGGTGGGGCCGCCGGCAGCGAAGGGCACGACGATGGTGATGGGCTTTTCCGGATAGTCGGCCCAGGCAGCGGTGGCGCCCAGGGCCATCAGGCAGGCGAGCAGCAGCTTGTTCATATTGCCTCGTCGAAGGATGGGGTGATGCCGCATGCTAGGCCCGCCCACCGGGACTGATGTTACGGAAACTACGTAAGCTCAACTTCCCGCCCGCCCTGCCGATAAGACCTTGGATAAGCGTCCGTCCGGATGCAATCCACAAAACATCGGCTGGGGTGATGAGACATGGGCATGCACAGGTTGAAGATGTCGGTAGGCCGCAGGCTGGGCTTGAGCTTTGGGGCCGTGCTGGCCCTGCTGCTGCTGCTGGCGCTGCTCGCGGCAACGCAGATGCGCTCGGTAGGCGCCAGGGTCGAACAGCTGGTGCAGATCAACAATGCCAAGAGTGCCCAGGCCAACAGCATGCTGCACGCCATCAACGAGATGGCCATCCAGGCCCGCTCGGTGACCCTGCTCACCGAGGTCAAGGAAATCGACGCCGAGGTCAAGGTGCTGAACGCCGCGCTCGAACGCTACAAGGGGCACGAGCAGAAGCTGGCGGAACTGATGGCCCGGCATGGCAGCGCCGATGAGCAGACCTTGATGAAGGCCGTGCTGGATGGCGCCCAGAAAACCATCCCCTTGCTGCTGCGTGCGGCCAAGGAAGGCGCGGATGGTTCCAACGTCGAGGCCACCATAACCCTGACCCAGGCCGTCAAGCCGGTGGAAAGCCAGTGGCGGCGCGGCGTGAGTGAAGTGATCGAGGCACAGGAACGCCTGAGCCAAGACGCCAGCCTGGAGGTTGCGGCGGCTGCCAGCCGGGCCATTTGGGTGCTCGGCGTGCTCAGCCTGGTCGCGCTCGCGCTGGGTGCCCTGCTGGCCTGGCGCATCACGCGCAGCATCAAGCGCCCGGTGGACCGCGCCATCGTGGTGGCCGAGCGCATCGCCCAGGGCGATCTGTCGTCCAGCTTCGTACCCGAATCGGACGACGAGTTGGGCCAGCTGCTGGCCGGCCTGGCCGCGATGCAGGACAAGCTGCGCGAGCTGGTGGGCGAGATCCGCCACAGCGCGGAATCGATCCAGACCGCCAGCCAGGAGGTGGCCAGTGGCAATCTGGATCTGTCGCAGCGCACCGAGCAGACCGCCAGCAGCCTGCAGACCTCGGCCTCGCAGATGGAGCAGCTGACCGGCACGGTGCGCCAGTCGGCCGACTCGGCCGCCCAGGCCAACCAGCTCGCGCATTCGGCCGCCCAGGTGGCCACGCGCGGCGGCCAGGTGGTGGGCGAGGTGGTCAGCACCATGGATGGCATCAGCCACAGCGCGCGCAAGATCGGCGACATCATCGGCGTGATCGACGGCATTGCCTTCCAGACCAATATCCTGGCGCTGAATGCCGCGGTGGAGGCGGCGCGCGCCGGCGAGCAGGGCCGCGGCTTCGCGGTGGTGGCCAGCGAGGTGCGCTCGCTGGCGCAGCGCTCGGCCGAGGCGGCCAAGGAGATCAAGACCCTGATCGGCCACAGCCTGGAGAACGTCGACGCCGGCGCACGCCTGGTGGGCGACGCCGGCAGCACCATGCAGGAGATTGTCAGCAGCGTGCAGCGCGTGGCCGACATCATCGGCGAGGTCACCGCCTCTTCCGGCGAACAGAGCCAGGGCCTGACGCGCGTGAACCAGGCGGTGGCCCAGCTGGACCAGATGACGCAGCAGAACGCCGCGCTGGTGGAAGAATCGGCCGCCGCGGCGGAATCGCTGAAGGATCAGTCGCTGCGCCTGGGCGGCCTGGTGCAGGCCTTCATCCTGACGCGCGAGGATCGCGAGCGTCAGGGTCGCGGCTGAGAGGCCTTACTCGTACTTGCGCGCATCCTCGATCACGCGCCCATCATTGGGCAGGCTGCCGGGCGCCACGAAGCGAAGCTCGGCGCGCAGCTTGGTGATGTCGCGCACCGCGCCGGCCACGCGCTCGGCCAGGCCCTCGGGCACCGCCTCGGGCGCACCGGCCAGCTCCAGCAGCAGGCTCATGCGGTCGCTGGCCATCTCGCCCTCCACCACCAGGCGGGCACGCCCCAGCTCGGGAAAGCGCTTGAGCAGCTCGCCCAGTTGCGAGGCATGCACAAACATGCCGCGCACCTTGGCGCTCTGGTCGGCCCGGCCCATCCAGCCCTTGATGCGTTGATTGCTGCGGCCGGTGGGGCAGCGGCCCGGCAGCACCGCCGAGAGGTCGCCGGTGCCGAAACGCACCAGCGGGTAGTCGGGGTTGAGGGTGGTGACCACCAGCTCGCCCACCTCGCCCTCGACCACCGGGTCGCCGGTGCCGGGGCGCACGATCTCGACGATCACGCCCTCGTCCAGCACCAGGCCCTCGCGCGCCGCGGTCTCGTAGGCGATCAGGCCGATGTCGGCGGTGGCATAGCATTGATAGCCCTGCACGCCGCGCTCGGCGAGCCAGTCGCGCAGCGAGGGTGGGAAGGCCTCGCCGCTCAGCAGCGCCTTGGCAAATGAAAGGCGCTGGCCCTGCTCCGCCGCCTTGTCGAGCAGGATCTTCAGAAAGCTGGGCGTGCCGATATAGCCCTGCGGGCGCAGCTCGGCCACCGCCTGCAGCTGCATCTCGGTATTGCCCACGCCGCCAGGAAACACCGTGCAGCCCAGCGCATGGGCGCCGGTTTCCATCATCGAGCCGGCCGGCGTGAGGTGGTAGCTGAAGCTGTTGTGCACCAGCTCGCCGGGGCGGAATCCGGCCGCATGGATGGCACGCGCCACCCGCCAATAGTCGGGGGCATGGCCCTCGGGCTCGTAAATCGTGCCGGGCGACTGGAACACCCGCTTGGCGCCGCCGGCACGCACGCAGCCGGCCCAGCCGATGGTCGAGTAGCCGCCGAAGGGATCGCTGGCGCGCCGGGCCTGTTGGCGCTCCAGCAGCTCATGCTTGCGCGTCACCGGCAGGCGCGCCAGGGCGGCGCGGCTGGCGATGCTGGCGGCGTCCACCCCCGCCAGCAACTCGGCGAATGCCGGCGCCTGCCGCTGCGCATGAGCGATCTGCCGCGGCAGCGCCGCCAGCAGCGCGGCCTCGCGCTCGGCCGGGTCGCGGGTTTCCAGGGCATCGTGGAAGGTGTGGCTCATGTCTCGTCCGTCCAGCGCGCCAGGCGCCGCTTGATCTCTTCTTGCAGGGCGCGCACGTCGGCGCTGTTGCGGCAGGCGCGCAGCTCCCATTCGGGCGCACGCGCCGGCTTCTTGGCCAGGCGCACATTCAGATGCTCGGCATCAGCCGCCAGCTCGATCACCGGCTGCCCCTGCAGGGTGAAGCTGTTGCCGCGCTCGGCCAGCGGGCGCTGGTCGCGCAGATGGCGCTTCAACTGCAAGAGGGCCTGCTCGGGATTGAAGGGGGGTGGGGCGAAGAATTCGTCCGACATGGCCGTGCACCTTCCTTAGGCCAACCAGCGTTTGCGGCGCTTGTAGCTCTTCACGTCCTTGAAACTCTTGCGGTCGCCGCCGCCCATGCCGAGATAGAACTCCTTGACGTCCTCGTTCTCGCGCAAGGCCTTGGCCTCGCCATCCATGACGACGCGGCCGTTCTCCAGGATGTAGCCGTAGTCGGCATAGCGCAGCGCCATATTGGTGTTCTGCTCGGCGAGCAGGAAGGTGGTGCCCTCCTTGGCGTTCAGGTCCTTGACGATCTCAAACACCTCCTCGACGATCTGCGGCGCCAGGCCCATCGAGGGCTCGTCCAGCAAGACCATCTTGGGGTTGGCCATCAGCGCGCGGCCGATCGCGCACATCTGCTGCTCGCCACCCGAGGTGTAGGCGGCCTGCGAGCTACGCCGCGTCTTCAGGCGCGGGAAGTAGTTGTAGACCTTCTCCAGCGTGGCCGCCACCGCGGCCTTGCCGTCGCCGCGCGTGTAGGCGCCGGTCATCAGATTCTCCTCGATGCTGAGGTGAGCAAAGCAATGCCGCCCCTCCATCACCTGGATCACGCCGCGGTTCACCATCTCGGCGGTGGAGAGCTTCTCGATGCGCTCGCCGCGCAGCTCGATGGAACCCTTGGTGACCTCGCCGCGCTCACCCGCCAGCAGATTGGAGACGGCGCGCAGCGTGGTGGTCTTGCCCGCGCCGTTGCCGCCCAGGAGGGCCACCACGCTGCCCTCCTGCACCTGCAGGGACACGCCCTTGAGCACCAGGATCACATGGTTGTAGATGACCTCGATGCCGTTGACGTTCAGAAGCACATTACTCATGACTTGCCTCGTTAGGACGCCCCGCCCTCTCGGAGGGCGGGGATGGGGGTGGGAGCCCCAGGGTCACCGGCGGCAGGCTCTGCCTGCCGCGCCGGGGACTGTCAGTCCGTCAGGACTGACAGTCAGCCGGCGTGCGGCGTTCGAGCTTCTTCTCGGCCGCGTACTTGTCGGCCGTGCTCTTCACCATCGGCTTGATGATCTGCTCGTCGGCCTGGTACCAGTCGGAGGCGAACTTCCAGGCCTTGCCGTCCCAGGTATGCACGCGCGCCCAGCTGGAGCCCATGTGGTCGACGCAGGAGGTCGAGACCGGGCGCATCACGCCGGCAAAGCCCAGCGCGTCGAGCTTCTTCTGGTCCAGCGCCAGGTTCTCCAGGCCCCAGCGGGTCTGCTCGCCGCTCATGACCTTGCCCTTGCCGAAGCGCTCCTGCGCACGCTTGACGCCCTCCACGCCCAGCATCGCCGACAACATGCCGCGCATATAGAGCACCTGACCCACCTCTTCCTTGGGGCCCGTGCCCTGGCCCTTGGCATGCAGCTCCTTCAGCACATCCTGCACCACCTTGGAGTTGGGCTCGGCGCCATGCTGGATGGTGACGGCGCTATAGCCCTTGGCGCCATCGCCGACGTCCTTGACATCGGGCTCGGCACCGGCCCACCACACGCCGAACATCTTCTCGCGCGGGTAGCCGGTGGCCTGGGCCTCCTTCAGCGCGGTGGAGTTCATCACGCCCCAGCCCCACAGAAACACATAGTCGGGGCGGCTCTGGCGCACCTGCAGCCAGGTGGCCTTCTGCTCGACGCCAGGCGAGGTCACCGGCAGCAGCTGCAGCTCGAAGCCATGCAGCTTGGCGCGCTCCTGCAGCAGCGGGATCGGTTCCTTGCCATAGGGGCTGTCGTGGTAGACCAGGGCGAACTTCTTTCCCTTGAGCTTGTCCCAGCCGCCCTCCTTCTTGACCACATGCTGCAGCAGCACGTCGGCGGCCACCCAGTAGGTGCCCAAGAGCGGGAAGTTCCACTTGAACACGCTGCCGTCGGCGCTCTCGCTGCGGCCATAGCCGGCGGTCACCAGCGGGATCTTGTCGACCGGGGCCTTCTCGGTGAGCGCAAAGGTGGCGCCGGTGGAGAGCGGCTGGAACAGCGTGGCGCCCTTGCCCTTGAGGCGCTCATAGCATTCCACCGAGCGGTCGGTCGCATAGCCGGTTTCGCATTCCTCGTAGGTGATCTTCACGCCGTTCATGCCGCCACGCGCATTCACCAGCTTGAGGTAGTCGACATAGCCATTCGCCCAGGGCGTGCCATTGGGGGCAAAGGCGCCGGTGCGGTAGACCAGCACCGGGAAGAACTGCTCGGCCGCCGCCTGCGCCTGCCCGGCCACGCCGGCCAGCCCGGCGGCCAGGGTAATCGCCAATGCAAAGGACTTGAGTCTCTTGTCGCTCATGCTTCGTCTCCAGTTGGATGCACTCGTGGTGCGGTTTTAATCAATGAGGGAAGGGCCACAGGCGCAGCTTTTCCTTGGCCGTGGACCACAGGCGCGCCAGCCCGTGCGGCTCCTTGATGAGGAAGAACACGATCAGGGCGCCGAACACCATCAGCTCCAGGTGCGAGGCGGTTTCGGTGCCGATCGGGATGCCCAGCCAATGCGGCACCTGATTCAGCAAGATCGGCAGGAAGATGATGAAGGCGGCGCCGAAGAAGCTGCCCATCACCGAACCCAGGCCGCCGATGATGACCATGAAGAGCAGCTGGAAGCTGCGGTCGATCGAGAACGCCGCCGGCTCCCAGGAGCCCAGGTGCACAAAGCCCCACAGCGCGCCCGCCACGCCGACGATGAAACTGCTCACGGCAAAGGCGGTGAGCTTGGCATACACAGGCCTAATACCTATCACCGCGGCGGCCACGTCCATGTCGCGCATCGCCATCCACTCGCGGCCGATCGACGAGCGCACCAGGTTCTTGGTCAGCAGCGCGAACACGCTCACCAGGGCCAGGCAGAACAAATACTTCTGCACCGGCGATTCGACCGCCAGACCAAAGACCTGCAGATTCGAGACCGAGACATTGCCCGAGGGCGAATCGTTGGTGAACCACTGGATGCGCAGAAACGCCCAGTCGCAGAAGAACTGCGCGGCCAGCGTGGCCACCGCCAGGTACAGGCCCTTGATGCGCAGCGACGGGATGCCGAACAGCACGCCCACCACGGTGGAACACAGCCCGCCCAGCAGCAGCGCGGCGATCAGCGGCATGCCCTCGATGCGCACCTGGAAGTTGTAGGCCGCATAGGCGCCCACCGCCATGAAGGCACCGGTGCCCAGCGAGATCTGGCCGCAATAACCCACCAGCACGTTCAGCCCCAGAGCCGCCAGCGACAGGATCAAAAAGGGGATCAGGATGGCGCGGAAGAAATACTCCGAGGCCAGCAGCGGCATGACCACATAGGCCAGCACCAGGATCATCCCGATGGCGATCTGGTCCTGCCGGATCGGAAAGATCTGGTTGTCGGCCCGGTAGGAGGTCTTGAACTGGCCGTTCTCACGGTAAAGCATGCTCTGTCACTCCCTCAGACGCGGTCAATGATCTTCTCGCCGAACAGCCCTTGCGGCCGTACCAGCAGGAACATCAGCGCCAACACATAGGCAAACCAGATCTCGATGCCACCGCCCAGCATGGGGCCCAGATAGACCTCGGAGACCTTTTCGCCCACCCCGATCAGGAGGCCGCCGATGATGGCGCCCGGCACCGAGGTGAGGCCGCCCAGTATCACCACCGGCAGCGCCTTCAGCGCCACCAGCGAGAGCGAGAACTGCACGCCCAGCTTGCTGCCCCAGATGATGCCGGCCACCAGGGCCACGAAGCCCGCCACGCTCCACACGATCACCCAGATGGTGGACAGCGGAATGCCGATCGACTGCGCGGCCTGGTGGTCATCGGCCACCGCGCGCAGCGCGCGGCCGGTGGCGGTCTTCTGGAAGAACAGCGCCAGCAGCGCCACCATGGCGGCGGCGATCAGCGCCGCATAGAGGTCTTCCTTGTTGACCAGCACGCCGCCCTGGAAGGCCTGCTCGAACAGGAAGATCGGGTCCTTGGGCATGCCCACGTCGATCTTGTAGATGTCCGAGCCGAACAGCATCTGGCCCGCGCCTTCAAGAAAGTAGGTGATGCCCAGCGTGGCCATCAAGAGCGTGATGCCCTCCTGGTTCACCAGCTTGGAGAGCGCCAGCCGCTCGATCAGCCAGGCCACCGCGATCATCACCGCGAAGGCCGCGGCAAAGCCCAGCACATTCGCGGCGATGGGGTTGCTGATGCCGGTCCACTGCGGAATCCATTCGGCAAAGCGCGCCATCGCCAGCGCGGCGAACAGCACCATCGCGCCCTGGGCGAAATTGAACACGCCCGAGGCCTTGTAGATCAGCACAAAGCCCAAGGCGATGAGCGAATACAGCATGCCCGTCATCAGGCCGCCGAAGATTGTTTCGATGACGAATCCCATCACTGCTCCATCTCAATGTGAAGTGCCGAGGTAGGCACGGATCACGTCTTCGTTCTGGCGCACCGCATCGGGTTCGCCGTCGCCGATCTTCTTGCCGTAGTCCAGCACCACCACGCGGTCGGAGATGTCCATCACCACGCCCATGTCGTGCTCGATCAGCACGATGGTGGTGCCGAACTCGTCGTTCACGTCGAGGATGAAGCGGCACATGTCCTGCTTCTCCTCCACATTCATGCCGGCCATCGGTTCGTCCAGCAGCAGCACCTTGGGCTCCATGGCCAGCGCACGGCCCAGGTCCACGCGCTTTTGCAGGCCGTAGGGCAGGCGGCCCACCGGGGTCTTGCGATAGGCCTGGATCTCGAGGAAATCGATGATGCGCTCGACCTTCTCGCGCTGCGCGATCTCCTCGCGCTCGGCCGGGCCCCAGCGCAGGGCCTGCAGCAGCAGATTGCTCTTCATGTGCAGGTTGCGGCCGGTCATGATGTTGTCCAGCACGCTCATGCCCTTGAACAGCGCCAGGTTCTGGAAGGTGCGCGCCACCCCCATCTCGGCCACCTGGCGCGAATTCATGTGCTTGAAGGTCTGGCCCTTGAAGCTGATCTGCCCCTGCTGCGGCTGGTAGACGCCGTTGATGCAGTTGAGCATCGAGCTCTTGCCCGCGCCGTTGGGGCCGATGATGGAGCGGATCTCATGCTCGCGCACATCGAAGCTGATGTCGGTGAGCGCCTTCACGCCGCCGAAGCTCAGCGAGATGTTCTTGACCTCGAGGATGACCTCGCCAATCTTCTTGGCCATCAAGCAGCCCTCCTGACAGCCGGGAATGTTTTGGTGTCCATGATCCGCAAATCGGCCGAGACCGAGCCCGTGCGACCGTCCTCGAACTTCACCGCCGTCTCGATGAACTGCGAGCTCTTGCCGCCGTAGAGCGCATCAATCAGCACCGCGTACTTCTCGGCAATCGCGCCGCGCCTGACCTTGCGGGTGCGCGTCAGCTCGCCGTCGTCGGCGTCCAGCTCCTTGTGCAGTATCAGGAAGCGCGTGATCTGGCTGCCGGCCAGCAGCTCGTCCTGCGCCAGGTCGGCATTGACCTTCTCCACGCATTCGCGGATCAGCTCGTAGACCTCGGGCTTTTGCGCCAGATCGGTGTAGCCGGCATAGGGCAGGTTGCGGCGCTCGGCCCAGTTGCCCACCGCCTCGAAGTCGATGTTGATGAAGGCGCAGACGCGCTCGCGCCGGTCGCCCAGCGCCACCGCCTCCTTGATGTGGGCAAAGAACTTGAGCTTGTTCTCCACATACTTGGGCGCGAACATGGCGCCATCAAAGGGGCCGCCCAGCAGGCGGCCCACGTCCTTGGCGCGGTCGATGATCTTGAGGTGGCCGCTGGCGTCGATGAAGCCGGCATCGCCGGTGTGGTACCAGCCCTCGGGCGTGAGCACCTCGTTGGTGGCGGCCTCGTTCTTGTAATAACCTTTCAAAAGGCCGGGCGACTTCACCAGGATCTCGCCGCTCTGGTCCAGCTTGATCTCGACGCCGTCGATCGGCACGCCCACGGTATCGGCACGCGCCTCGTTGTCGGGCTGCAGGCACACGAACACGGCCGTCTCGGTGGAGCCGTAGAGCTGCTTGAGGTTGATGCCGATGGCGCGGTAGAAGCTGAACAGGTCGGGGCCGATCGCCTCGCCCGCGGTATAGGCCACCCGCACGCGCGAAAAGCCCAGGGTGTTGCGCAGCGGCCCGTAGATGAACAGATTGCCCAGCGCGTACTTCAGCTTGTCGAGCGCGGCCACCGGCTTGCCGTCCATCAGCGCCGGGCCGACGCGCTGCGCCAGCGCCATGCAGCGCGCAAACAGCCAGCGCTTGAAGGTGCCGGCATCCTCCATGCGGATCATCACGCTGGTGAGCAGGCCCTCGAACACGCGCGGCGGCGCGAAGTAGTAGGTGGGCCCGATCTCCTTGAGGTCGATGGAGACGGTGCTGGCCGACTCGGGGCAGTTCACCACGTAGCCACAGGCCAGCCACTGGGCATAACTGAAGATGTTCTGGCCAATCCAGGCGGGCGGCAGATAGGCCAGCACCTCCTCGTGGCTGCCCAGCTTGTCGAAGCGCGCGCCGGCCTGCGCGCGGTCGATCAAGGTGGCATGGCTGTGCACCACGCCCTTGGGGTTGCCGGTGGTTCCCGAGGTGAAGAACATCGCCGCCACATCATCGGGCTTGACGGCCTCGGCCCACTCGCCAAACAGCTGCGGCTGCGTCTTCGCGGCGGCCGCGCCGGCGGCGATCAGGCTGTCCAGCGGCGCCACGCCGGGCTCGTCGTAATTGCGCAGGCCGCGCGGGTCGTCGTACCAGATATGGGCCAGCTGCGGGCATTGGCCGCGGATCTCGATCAGCTTGTCGACCTGCTCCTGGTCCTCCACGATCGCGAAGGCCACCTCGGCGTTGTTGATGGGGAACACGAACTCGGCACCCACCGCGTCCTGGTAGAGCGGCACCGGAATCGCGCCCAGCACCTGGGCCGCCAGCATGCTGGCCGCCAGGCGCGGACGGTTCTCGCCCACCACGATGAGATGCTGGCCGCGCTGCACGCCGGCCTGGTGCAGGCCATGGGCCAGCGCGCACACCAGCTCGGCCAGCTGCGCCCAGCTGAGCGCCTGCCAGATGCCGTATTCCTTCTCGCGCAGCGCGGCGTCGTTCGGACGCTGCGCCGCATGGTCAAGCAAGAGCCTGGGAAAAGTCGTGCTGGTCACCTTGTGTCTCCTCGGTGCACGGCGCCCCACCAGCGGGCAGGTAAGGCGGTGCATGCCTTGTTGCGGTGCAATCCTAGGCTTTTACTTTGACGCCGTGTTGTCGTTGCGACGACATTTGATCAAAATCACAGGGGGAGTTTTCCCTGAGACCGCATGTCAGCGTCACGTCATGCTGAACGGCGATGAACGGGGTATGAACAAGACGCAACACCTGACCCTGCGCCAGCGCGCGCGCGCACCCAGTGCCGCCGAGCTGGCGGCCATTCCCTGGCTGGCGGTGCTGGCGCCCGAGCAGCGCGAGGCCGCGGTCGCCCAGCTGCAGGTGGCCGACGCCGAGGTGGGCGAGCGCATCTGCCGCATCGGCAAGCCCGCCAACTTCTGGTTCGGCGTGATCGACGGCCTCCTGAAGATGAGCAACGACGATGCCGCCGCCCAGTCCATCACCTTCACCGGCGTGCCGCCGGGCGGCTGGTTCGGCGAGGGCACCCTGCTCAAGCGCGAGGTCTACCGCTACAACATCCAGCCGCTGCGCCGCAGCGTGGTGGCGGGCCTGCCGATCGAGACCTTCCACGACCTGCTGGAGCACAGCATAGGCTTCAACCGCTTCGTGCTGAACCAGCTCAACGAGCGCCTCGGCCAGTTCATCGCCGCGCGCGAGATCGACCGCATCTCCGACCCCGACCTGCGCGTGGCACGCAATCTCGCCGCCCTCTTCCACCCCCAGCTCTACCCCGGCGTGGGCGGCATCCTGCGCATCACCCAGCAGGAACTGGCCAAATTGGTCGGCCTGTCGCGCCAGCGTGTCAACGAGGCCTTGAGCCATCTGCAGGAACGCGGGCTGATCAGCGTGGAATATGGCGGAGTGCGGGTGCTGGAGCTGAACGGCTTGAGGCGCTATCCGCAGCCCTAGAGTTTCCCCAGCAGAGGAAGCTGCCGGGGCAGGACTATGCTGTCCCATCCCAATGGAGATATCACATGCACAGCAACACGCTCCAAGCCGCATTCCTGAATTCGCTCATGAGTGCCGGAGCGAACCTTGAACTTTCGTACAACGACCTGGCCCCTCATGCCAGCGACAGGATGGCTGCGGCCTTGGCGCTTGCGAAGCATGCCAAGGAAACCCAACGGCACGTCAAGTTCATTGCGATCAGTGCCGGCACAGTGGGAATCAAGACCTTGGCCGAGGCAGGTAGCGGCTTCATCACCTTCTCCCTCGTGAACTGAAGCGCGCGCTGGCAGCGTCACAGCGCCCCCCAGCCTCAAGACGCTTGACCGGCCCACCGACATGGCGCCGCTGCCGCGCTATCTGCGCCTGCAGTTCGACCAGCCGCTGGCGCTGCAGGCCAGCGAGCCGCTGCGTCAGCTTCCGCCCGGCGCCGAGCGCTGAGCGCGCCCCAAAAGGGCTGTGACAGAATCGCGCGCCATTCGCCCAGCTGCACTGGGCAGCAAGTGAACGAGGAGGCACTGATGATTCGAAGCAAGGGCGCGCTGGCGCCCGTGACGGCACTGGCGGCACTGCTGGCCGCGACGGGTTTGGTGGGCTGCGGCGGTGGGGGCGGCGCCGGCTCGACGCCAGTGGCGCCGAGCACCGGCGGGCCAAGTTCGACCAGCCATGCAGGCAGCGTGACCGTGCTGCCCCCCAAGGCCCGCAATCTGCAGGTCTGGGTCGCCTACCAGGATGGCGATGGGCCCTGGAAGCTGGCGCAGCCATCGGGCGGGAACTACAGCTTCCAGGTCGACAACGCCGAGGGGCGCTATGCGGTGCTGGTGGTAGCCGAGCAGCCCAACGAAGCCGCGACCGTCAACGCGCTCCACCTCACCCGCGAGGAAGCGGCGGTGGTCGACCTCTCGGCGTCCGAGTCCTCGCGCGATGCGAATCACACCATCCGTGCCAGTGTGTTGAATGCCGGCAGCAGCGCGCGCTGCCATGTCCGGGTACAGGCTTATACGGCCAATGAGGCGTGCAACAGCTGGCAGGCGGACCGCCATGCCTTCATGGTCGGCGACGCGGCCTTCGATGCCTCGCTGAGCCGTTTTGACAGCAGCAATGTGGCGGATCTGTTCGTCTACCTGCGCGATCTGAAGACCAGCACCGATCTGCCGATCAGCTTCGACCTTGCCCGTGGCACAGCGCTCACGGCGACGCAGCGCATCGGCCTGGCCGCGGACGCCGCGCGTGCGGGCGAATCGCTGTCGTACTCGGTCACCTGGCGTTCGGCGCAGGGCTCGATTGCCCTGAACCGCTCGACGAGCTCGGGCGCCTACCCGACGCTGCCGGCCGGCACCGCGCTTCCCAATGGCTATTACTCAACGGCCGTGACCGCCAGCCTGGCGCAGGGCGATGGCAGAGCGTTCCGGCAGGCCGGCTACCGCTCGCTCGATGGCGCGGGGCAAACGGTGCAATTGCCGCCCAATGTCAATCCCGTCGCCGTCGGGCTGGTGCCCAACAGCGCCTATCCGCGTCCGCTCGTCAAGTGGTCGCCGCTGGCAGGCAGCCTGATCAGCACGCTGCGCGTCGACACCTTTGACAACCCGGACCCGAGCGGGCAGGACCCGTTCTGGTACTTCAGGTTCTCGGCCGGCTGGACCAAGGGCGCCAAGACGCTTGAATACAGCTTCCCGGACCTGGCCGGTCTGGGCTGGAACCCGCGCTGGTACTTCAAATACGGTGCCCAGGTGACCGTGAGCTACGGCGAAGACAGCGATACCGCGCCCGAGCCCAACTGGTATGCCGGCGCCACCCGCAGCAAGCCAGCCGGCAGCAGTTACTGGTCGTCCTGGGTCGAGACGCCGCTGACCTTGCCGCGCTAAGCGGCCCTGCTGCGCCACAGCGCCAGGCTGCCGCTGATGAATGTCTTGGTCTGGGACTATCGCGACATGGGCCTGTCGGAGGGCAGCGGCGGCGTCGCAGGCATGCAGGAGGACGCCCTGCCGCTGGTGGGCAAGCAGGACCAGACCAGACCGCCTCGCCCCGCTTCAGCCACGGCCTGGCCCAGGCCATGCGCCACCGCGACAGCTGCCTGCGCCTGGTGGAGGGGCCCGAGGTCGGCCATGGCGGCGCGCTGCGCAGGCCCGAAGGTCTGGAGGCGGCGCGCGCCCTGCTGGAGCTGGGTGCAAGACGGCAGGGCTGCTGAGTGGGTGCGGGCAGGTGCCCAATCCTTTCGCAGGCGTCGGACAGCACGCAGGTGCTGAGCCCGGACTTGGGCAGCGTGCTGCCCATGCCTGGCGAAGGCTGCTGCGCTTGCAAGCGCAGCAGCCTTGCCTCGATCCTGCTCAAGCACCAAACGGCGTCGGTTCGGGTTTTTGGCGGGGGCTGCTGGCGTATTGCGCCGCGGTCAGCTCATAGAGCAGGCTGGGGGCCTGACCGGGCACGTCGGCCAGCGAGCCCTTGAGGCGCATGCCGATGCGCTCCAGGGTCTTGCGCGAGGGCGTGTTGGCCGGGCGCACCACCGCCAGCACGGCGGGGGCCTGCAAATGAGTGAAGGCCAGGCCCAGGGCGGTGAGCGCCATCTCCGAGGCATAGCCCTGGCCCCAGGCCTGGGGGCGGAAGCGGAAGTAGAGGTTCAGCCCCTCCTGGCCATCGATGGGCTTGGCCATGATGCCGCCGAAGCCCAGCACCTCGCCGGGCAGTTCGCGCAGGGCAATCACCCAGTAGCCAAAGCCGCGCTGCTGCCAATGGGCCTGCCACTGCTGCAACAGCTCCTGCGCTTCCTCCCGTTCATGCAGGGGCCCGTGCGGGCTGTGATGGTTGGTGACCGGGTCGGCATGCACCTCGAACAGCGTGTCCAGGTCGGCATCGGCGGGTGCGCGCAGCAGCAGGCGCTCGGTTTCCAGCAGCAGCGGTGCTGCCATGGGATGCGCATTCGCAACAGGACCTGTTTGCCAACTCATGCCTTGCCAAAGCCTTTGGGTTCGGGGTTTTCCCTGATTATGACGGCAGCCCGAGCCGGGTCAGCCCCCCTGGCCTTGGGGGCCTGTGCGCGCAGCGGATGCCGCGTTCAGATGCTGGCGAGCGGCTGTCGATTGCATATACTGTGTTTTTGTACAGCTATCATGCCAACCACCGCTCCCGCCGCCGATCCCGGCCACGCCGCCCTGCTGGCCGATGCGCGGCTGTGGCGCGCCACCAGCCTGGGCGCCAGCGCCAACCCCTGCATCGCCAGCGGCTTCGCTGCCCTGGACGCCCAGCTGCCCGGCGGTGGCTGGCCCACGCGCATGCTCAGCGAGATCCTGCAGCCCCAGGCCGGGCTGTGCGAATGGCGCTTGCTGGGGCCGGCACTGGGCCGGCTGCTGCTGCAGCAACAACAACAACAACAAGCCCCGCAGCCCACGCGCCGCCGGCCCGCCACGCCGGCACCCGCGGCGCGCCCCCCGCTCTTGCTGGTGAACCCGCCGCAGCAGCCCCATCTGCCGGGCTTGCGCGCGCATGGCATCGCGCCGCAGCAACTGGTCTGGGTCGCGCCCGCCAATGCCTTGCAGGCGCTCTGGGCCACCGAGCAGGCCATCAAGGCGAATGCCGCCGGCGCCGTGCTGGCCTGGCTGCCCGAGGCCGGGCCGGCGCAGATACGCCGCCTGCAGGCCGCGGCCCTGGGCTCGGCGGCGCCGGTGTTCCTGTTCCGGCCGCTGGCGGTGCAAGCCCAGTCCTCGGCCGCGCCGCTGCGCCTGATCCTCAAGCCCGGCGCCGACTGGAGTCTGGAGTTGCTGATCCTCAAGCGCCGCGGGCCGGCGCACGCCCAGGCGCTGCGGCTGGACGCCCTGCCGGCCGAGCTGGCCGGGCTGCTGGCCCCTCGACATCTGCGGCCCGCCACCCCTGTCACCGCTCCCAAGGAGCCCCACCATGAGCCCACCCCCGCTGTACTGGCTCGCCCTGCTGCTCGCGCCGCCAGCAGCCTGCAGTGACCCGGCCGCGCGGCAGACCCTGGCCTGGTGGTGCCTGCAGTTCACGCCGCGCGTGGCCCTGCTGGAGGACCATGCGGTGCTGCTGGAGCTGGGCGCCAGCCTGCGCCTGTTCGGCGGCCTGCGCGCCCTGCACCGGCGCGTGCTGCAGGAAGGCCCGGCCTACGGCGTGCAGGCCCTGGCCTGGGCCCCTACCAGCCTGGCCGCGCTGGCGCTGGCGCGTACCGTCAGCCCCTCGCCCGCGGGTACGCGAGCGGCCCCCCGAGGGGGCCAAGTCGTTCTTGGGAGCGGCCCGGCGAACGACTTGCAGGCCCTCGCCGGCCTCACGCAAGACCTGACCCCGCTGCTGGACGGCCTGCCGCTGGACAGTCTCAGCGCGGTGGCCGCGCACGCGCCCATGCTGGCGCGGCTGGGCTGCCAGCGCCTGGGGCAGGTGCGCGCGCTGCCGCGCGGGCCCATGGCGCGGCGCTTTGGCGCGGCCCTGCTGCAGGCGCTGGACCAGGCCTATGGCCGGGCCCCCGAGGCCCATGCCTGGGTGGTGGCGCCCGAGCAGTTCCAGGCGCGGTTGGAGCTGCCCTGGCGCATCGATAACGCGCCGGCGCTGAGCCATTACGTCGAGCTGCTGCTGCGCCAGCTCTGCGCCTGGCTGGCGGCGCGGCATGCCGGCGTCAAGCGGCTCACGCTCGCCTGGCAGCACGACGCGATGCGCGCGCGCGAGGCCGGCAGCGGCGGCGCGCTGAGCCTGGGCACGGCCGACACCACGCGCGATTTCGCTCACCTTTCTCGCCTGATGCGCGAGCATCTGGCCCAGCTGACGCTGCAGGCCCCGGTGGGCGAGCTGCAGCTGCGCGCCGACGAGGTGCTGGCCCTGCAGGAGCTGAGCGCCTCGCTGCTGCCGGACGCGCCCGAACAGGCCAGGGAGCCGCTCAACCAGCTGCTGGAACGCATGGCGGTGCGCCTGGGCCCCGAGCGCGTGCGCCGCGTCCGCCTGCGCGAGGACCATAGGCCCGAGTGCATGCAGGACTGGCTGGCCTGGGGCCAGGTCTTGCCCCCGGACAAGGTGCGGCCGGCCCTGCAGCCCCAGCCCAGCTGGCTGCTAGAGCCGCCGCTGGCGCTCAAGACGCGCCGCGATCATCAACCGCTGCACCAGGGCCGGCCGCTGCAGCTGCTGGCCGGGCCGCAGCGCATCGAGGGCGGCTGGTGGGGCGGGCGCGCCGCGGATCCGCAACAGGTGCAGCGCGACTATTTCCTCGCCCGCAGCCCCAGCAGCGGCCAGAGCGGCCTGCTGTGGATTTACCAGGAACGCCTGTCCGTCGACGAGCAGCGCTGGTTTCTGCATGGGGTGTTCGCATGAACAGCCCAACGCGCGGACCGGGGGGCTACGCTGAACTCCACTGCTTGAGCAACTTCAGCTTTCTGCGCGGCGCCTCCGACCCCGAGGAGCTGGTGCGGCGCGCCCACGATCAGGGTTATGCCGCCATCGCCATCACCGACGAATGCTCGCTGGCCGGGGTGGTACGCGCGCATATGGGCCTGAAGCGCCTGATGGGCGAGCGGCCCGAGCTGGACCCCGAGCTGGAGCTGCCCCAGCTCATCATCGGCAGCGAGTTCCTGGTGCGCGACGGTGATGATGAAGATGATGACGGCGAGGCGCCGCTCTTCAAGCTGGTGCTCTTGGCCCCGCAGCGCGAGGCCTATGGCAACCTGAGCCAGTTCATCACCGATCTGCGCCGCGCCTCCCCCACCAAGGGCCAGTACCGGCTGCATTGGCCGCAGCTGCGCGCCGCCAGCCAGGAGGGTGGGCTGGACGGCTTGCTGCTGATCCTGCTGCCGCTGCGCACCAGCAGCGATGCGGCGCTGCTGGAACAGGCGCGCTGGCTGCTGGGCGCCTTCGCAGGCCGTGCCTGGATAGGCGTGGAGCTGCTCAGCGAACTCTCCGACGAGCGCTGGTTGCAACGCCTGCGCGCGCTCTCGCAAGCCACCGAGATTCCACTGGTGGCCACGGGCGATGTCCACATGCATGTGCGCTCGCGCAAGCCGCTGCAGGATGTGATGACAGCCACGCGCCTGGGCAAACCCATCCACGCCTGCGGCCTGGAGCTGCAGCCCAATGCCGAACGCCATCTGCGCAGCCGCCTGCGCCTGGCCCAGGTCTACCCGCCCGACTTGCTGGCCGAGACCCTGAAGATCGCCGCGCGCTGCCATTTCACGCTCGACGAACTGCGCTACCAATACCCCAGCGAGGTCATCCCCGCCGGCGAAACGCCCAGCAGCTATCTGCGCCGCCTCACCTTCGAGGGCATGGCCAGGCGCTGGCCCGCGGATGGCGGCGCCGCCTGGCTGGCGCGCGTCGAGCATGAGCTGGCGCTGATCGCCGAGCTGCGCTACGAGCATTACTTCCTCACCGTGGCCGACATCGTGCGCTTCGCGCGCGCGCAGGGCATCCTCTGCCAGGGGCGCGGCTCGGCCGCCAACTCGGTGGTCTGCTACTGCCTGGAGATCACCGCGGTGAACCCGGCCGAGAGCACCCTGCTGTTCGAGCGCTTCATCAGCCGCGAACGCAACGAGCCGCCCGATATCGACGTGGACTTCGAGCATGAGCGCCGCGAGCAGGTGATCCAGTACCTCTACCAGCGCTACGGCCGCCACCGCGCCGCCCTCACCGCCGTGGTGATCGCCTACCGCGCGCGCAGCGCGCTGCGCGACGTGGGCCGCGCGCTGGACTTCGACGAGGCCTTGCTGGAAAAGCTTGCCAAGGATCATTCGGGCTGGAGCGAGGACATCCTGCCGCCCGAGCGCTTCGCGCAGCTGCAGGCCCAGCATGGCTTCGATGCCGAGGATGTGAAGCTGCAGCAGCTCATCACCCTCTCGCGCCAGCTGATGGGCATGCCGCGCCACCTCAGCCAGCATGTGGGCGGCTTCGTGCTTACCGAGGGGCCGCTCTCGCGCCTGGTGCCGATCGAGAACGCCACCATGAAGGAACGCAGCGTGATCGAGTGGGACAAGGACGATCTCGACGCCCTCAATCTGCTCAAGGTCGACGTGCTGGCCCTGGGCATGCTCAGCGCGCTGCGGCGCTGCTACGAGATGGTGAACCGCCTGCGCGGCAGCACGCTCGATCTGGCCACCACGCCGCAGGACGACGCGCCCACCTACGACATGATCTGCGCCGCCGACACCGTGGGCACCTTCCAGATCGAGAGCCGCGCGCAGATGTCGATGCTGCCGCGCCTCAAGCCGCGCAAGTTCTACGACCTGGTGATCGAGGTGGCGATCGTGCGCCCCGGCCCGATCGAGGGCGGCATGGTGCATCCCTATCTGGAGAACCGCGCCAAGCATCCGGACGATGTCATCTACCCCAGCGAGGCCTTGAAGGCAGCACTGCAGCGCACCTGCGGCATCCCGATCTTCCAGGAGCAGGTGATGCAGGTGGCGATGATCGCGGCCGGCTTCACGCCCGGCGAGGCCGACCAGCTGCGCCGCGCCATGGCCGCCTGGAAACGCCCCGGCGACCTGGGGCGCTTCCACGCCAAGATCCTTGACGGCATGCGCGCGCGCGGCTACCGCGACGAGTTCGCCGAATCCATCTTCAAGCAGATCAAGGGCTTTGCCTCCTACGGCTTCCCCGAATCGCATGCCGCCAGCTTTGCCCTGCTCACCTATGTGAGCTGCTGGCTGAAAAAGCACGAGCCGGCGGCCTTTCTGTGCGCGCTCTTGAACTCGCAGCCGCTGGGCTTCTACACCCCGGCCCAGCTGGTGCAGGACGCGCGCCGCCATGGCGTCGAGGTGCTGCCGGCGGATGTGAGCTTCAGCGGGGTGGACAGCCATCTGACGCCCGAGGTGCTGGGCGACGATGCCGCACTGGCCCAGCCCGCCGTGCGCCTGGGCCTGCGCCTGGTGCATGGGCTGGCGGATGCGGCGGCCGAGCGCATCGTGGCGGCGCGCGATCCGGCCCAGGGAGGAGCACCCTTCAGCCATGCGCAAGACCTGGCCCTGCGCGCCGCGCTGGACCAGCGCGAGATGCAGCTGCTGGCCGCCGCCGATGCGCTCGCCTCGCTCAGCGGCCACCGCCGCCAGCAGGTCTGGCAGGCCTCGGCGCTGCACCGCCTGCCGCCACTGTTGCGCGGCAGCCTGCCGGCCGAGGACGAGCTGGCCTTGCCCGCCGCGCCCGAGGGCGAGGAGGTGCTGTGGGACTATGCGTCGCTGGGCCTGACCCTGCGCAGCCATCCGCTGGCGCTGCTGCGCGCACGCCTGGCCCGGCGCGGGCTGCAGAGCTCGGCCGAGCTGCAGGACTGCAAGAGCGGCCGCAGCGCGCATACCTGCGGCCTGGTGACGGTGCGCCAGCGCCCGCAGACCGCCAAGGGCACGCTCTTCATCAGCCTGGAAGACGAGGCCGGCAGCGTGCAGGTGATCGTCTGGCCCGACATCTACAAGGCCCACCGCGCCACCATCCTGGCCGCGCGCCTGCTGGTGGTGCATGGCCGCTGGCAGCACGAGAACGGCGTACGCAACCTGATCGCCCAGCGTTTCGAGGACCTCACGCCCTGGCTGGGGCGGCTGGGGGTGGGGAGCCGGGATTTCCGCTGAGGTCTTCCTCTTAAGGCCGTGCCCCCGCATTCGCCGCCCGGCAACGCTGCACATCGCAGGCGGTAGGCAAAAGCGCGCGGTACTCCACCCCCTTGGCCAGGCGCGCGCCGTCGCGGATGCTGCATTGCTCGCCCTGCGCGCCGGTGTAGTAGGACATCACGTCCACGCAGCGCTTTGAATGCGCCATCACGCCGAACAGATGGCCCATCTCGTGCGAGATCACCATCTGCAGGGTTTGCTCGGCCGGGTGGCCGGGGTTGCGCTCGTGCAGCAACTCGAAGGCCGCCGGGCCCAGCGCGAGTGTGCGCTGGCTCAGGTTCGCCAGGCCGAAGTTGCGCGCCGCGCCCTGCTCGTTCCACTGCACCAGCACCGCACCCTGGCGCCAGGCGTTCTGCGGGTGTTCGCCGCGCAACAGCCGCGCCGGCACGCCGCAGCCGGCCCAGCCCTGCAGCGCCTGCTCCAGCGCCCGTTCCACCTGCGCCGCACTGAACCAGTAAGGTGCCTTGCGGTGCGTGTAGACGAACAGCAGCGGGGTGGCGATGGCGGGGCGGTCCGCACCGTCGCCCCAGGTGCTGATCTCGCCGGGGCGGCATTCGGCGATCTCCTCGTCGCGCAGGCTGGCCGGCGCGGCCCGCAGCAAGGGCGGGCCGAGCAGCAGAACCGTGAGCAGACACCCTCTGAGCCGCAGCGACATGCCGCACATTGGACCAGAGGACCAGAGGCTGCCGGCGAACTCTGGGAAACTACACGGCCTTCCGAGTCCATGCGATGAAATTACTGCCCCCCATCTGCCTGGCCCTGCTGCTGGCCGGCGCTGCGCCCACCGGTCTGGCGCAACCAGCCCCTGTCGCCAAGGTCGAACCCGGCAAACCCATCACCCCGGCCGATCTGAAACCGCTGGCGGCCGCGCTCAATCTGCTGCGCGAGGGCCTGGCCACGCCGCCAAGCCAGGAGCAGATGCTGCAGGCTGCCCTGCGCGGTGTGCTGCGCGAGGCCGATCCCGACGGCGCCTACCTGAGCCCCGAGGAAGTCAAGAACCTGCGCGAGCGCAGCACGGCCCAGGCCGTCGGCGTTGGGCTGAGCTTGGCCGAGCGCCAGCAGCGCCTGGTGGTCGCCGCCACGGTGGAAGGCGGGCCGGCCGAACTGGCCGGCGTGCGCCGGGGCGATGTGCTGCTGGCGCTGGACGGCCAGAGCGTCGCCGGCTTGCGCAGCGACACGATCACCCGGCAGCTGCGCGGCGCCGCCGGCAGCGAGCTGCAGCTGCTGCTGCAACGCGGCCAGGAGCCCGCGCCGCGCGAGCTCCGCCTGCAGCGTGCCGTGCTGCAGAACGCCGGCGTTACGCTGCGCATGCCCGAACCCGGCCTGCTGCTGCTGCGCGTGCCCATGCTGAACGACAAGACCGTGCAGGAGAGCGCCACCCTGCTGCGCGCGCAATGGCAGGCCCAGCCGGTGCGCGGCATGCTGATGGACCTGCGCGGCAACCCGGGCGGCCTGCTGAGTGCCGCCATGGGCCTGGCGACCATGCTGCTGCCCAAGGGCGAGCTGATCGGCCGCACCGTGGGCAGCAGCCCCGACAGCCTGCAAGAGTACCGTGCCGAGGCCGCGCGTGCGACGGCCGACCCGCTGCAAGGCCTGCCGCCGGCGCTGAAGTCCCTGCCGCTGCTGGTGCTGGTGGACGAAGGCAGCGCCTCCGGTGCCGAAATGCTCGCAGCTGCCTTGCAAGAACATGGCCGCGCGCGTCTGGCCGGCCACAAGACCGAAGGCCGCGGCAGCATCCAGAAGCTGCAACTGCTGAGCGAACGTGGCGACGCCATCAAGTACACCAGCGCCTACTGGGAAACGCCCAAGGGCAAGCGCCTGCACGGCGTGGGCCTGCAGCCGGACCTGCCGCTGGAAGCGGCCACCGCGCAGGAAGAACTGCAGCAGGCCCTGGCCTTGCTGCGCCGCCAGGTCCAGGGCGGTGGCGGCGCTGCCAGCCGATGAGCCCGCTCGCCCTCGCCCTCGTCGTCACCGCCGCCCTCTGCCACGCCGCCTGGAACCTGATCGCCAAGAAGGCCGGCGGCGGCCAGGCCCTGGTGCTGCTGATCGCCCTGCTCGTCGTCGTGCTGTGGGCGCCGCTGCTGCCCTGGCTGGAGCTGGAACAGGTCGTGAACTGGGGCTGGAAGGAGTTGCTGGTGCTGGCCGCCAGCGCCGGGCTGCACGTCGTCTACTACCACTGCCTGATGCATGGCTATGCGGTGGCCGACCTCAGCGTGGTCTACCCGGTGGCGCGCGGCAGCGGGCCCTTGCTGAGTTCGGCCGGCGCCCTGCTGCTGCTGTCCGAGCGCCTGAGCCTGCTGGGCGCCTTGGGCGCGCTGGGCGTGGTGGGCGGGGTGTTCCTGATCGCGGGCGGCCCGGCCATGCTGGGCGGCGGCCGCGCGCAGCCGAGCGAGCAGCGTCGGCGCGTGCGCCAGGGCCTGCTGTGGGGCGCGCTCACCGGCGCCTGCATTGCCGGCTACACCCTGGTCGATGGCTATGCGGTCAAGGTGCTGGCGATCGCGCCGGCGCTGGCCTATTTCGCCAACAACCTCCTGCGCGTGCCGCTGCAGCTGCCCCTGCTGGCGCCGGCCCGGCGCGCCGCCACGCTGGCGGTCTGGCGCACGCGCTGGCGGGCGGCGCTGGCCATCGCGCTGCTCAGCCCGGTCAGCTATGTGCTGGTGCTGCATGCGATGCGCATGGCACCGGTGAGCCATGTGGCGCCGGCGCGCGAGCTCTCGATGCTGTTCGCGGCCATCGCCGGCGGCAGCCTGCTGGGCGAGGGCGATCGCCTGCTGCGCCTGCTGGGCGCCGGCTGCATCGCGCTGGGCGTGGCCGCCCTCGCGCTGGGCTGAACGTGGCAATTTCGTGACAGCTTGCCGCCGCGCAGGCACGGCAAACCCCAGCTCCAGGGTAAACGGCGATTGCCGCCGGCCGAAGTCCGGGCGATACACCGGCTCGGGCGAAATCCGCAACGCCCGCCGATCGACCGAGGAGCACCAGATGATGACGACGGAATTCAAGCGCGCAGCCCTGTTTGGCATTGGCCTGCTGGCCATGGCCTCGTCCATGTGCGCGCAGGCCGGCGGCGGCAGCATCGGCGTCATCCTGCCCGAGAGCTGGCCCAGCAAGGAGCAGGCCGAGGAGATCCGCAACGGCATGCAGCTGGCGCTCAAGACCTGGCCCTCGCAGCCCCTGCCCACCCTGATCGTCAAGGACAGCGGCTGCGACCCCAAAAAGGCCGAGGCCGCCACCAAGGCGCTGATCGAGGCCAAGGTGGATGTGGTGCTGGGCAACTGGTGCGAAATCGGTGGCGGTGCCGAGCTGCTCAGGAGCGCCGGCATCGGCTTCGTCTCCAGCAATGCCGAACGCATCAAGGGCCTGGAGAGCAGCCAGCTGCAGCTCGGCCGGGTGGAGCTGTTCGCGGCCGAGAAGCTGGCCGCCAAGCTGCGCTCGGACACCGGCCTGCGCGTGAGCGCACGCACCAGCTGCTGGATGGATTTCGAGCCCAGCATCTCCGACAAGTACGACGCCGTGCTGTGCCCGGTGCTGGCGATCGACAAGGCGCGCTGGGACCAGGTGGCCGCCACCTACAGCGCCGGCTTCCTCAAGCCCTTCACCGTCTCGGTGGCGCGCGGCTATGCAGCCATGGAAGTGGCACTGTCCTATGTGCGGCGCCTGCGCGCTAGCACCAAGTCCAGCAACGCCATCAAGGACACGCAGGGCATCAACACCTTGTTCGGCCCCCTGCCCGCGCCCGACTCGGCCACCCCCACCGAGGCCATGCAGCTGGTGTTCGCCGCCAAGCTGCCCCGCCTGGCGCCCAAGCAGGCCGCCGCGGTGGACGAGATCGTCAAGAGCAAGGGCTGCGGCGGCAAGGCCACCGGCGCCAAGAGCGGCCCCTGGGCCGAGCAGCCCTTTGTGGTGCGCGGCACCGGCGCCGCGGCGGACTGCGCGGCGCCCATCGTGACGGCCCAGCTCAGCGCCTCGCACTGAGCGCCGGGCCGCGCGGCGGCGCCTACCTACACTGTGGGCATGAGTGAAGAAAAAACCGATTTCCCGCAGGACCCCGACGCCGCCATCTTTGAACCCCGCCTCTGGCGCGACCGCGGCTGGACCGCGCGCGTCATCAAGAACGAGGACGACGAAGGCTGGGCCGTGGCCATGTACAAGGCCGGCGAGGCCGAGCCGGCCCTGGTGGGCCCCTGGACCATGGGGCGCGACAAGAAGAACCCCAAGCCGCTTGACGTGAACGCCTTCAACACCCTGGTGAAGACCGCCAGCGAGGTGATACGCCGCCACGAGCAGGCCCTGCATGCCCAGCTGCACCGCGAGCTCAGGCTGGACAGCGAGGCCGGCCGCCTGCTCGTCACCCTGGACATCGTGCCCGACGAGGAGGCGCCGCATGCGCTGCTGGCGGCCTTCGACGCCGCCGGCGAGCGCCTGGCCCAGGTGCGCGTGGCGCCCGGCTTCAAGCTCAGCCAGGCGAGTGCCGCGGCTTGGGCTGAGAGCGGCTTCGAGCGCCCGCGCTCGGCTTGATGGAGCACAAGCCCGGCTGAGACCGGGCGTTCAAGAATGGGTGGTCGTCACTTGGTGAACGCCCATGACCGAAACCCCCACCCAACGCCTAGACCGCGTGCTGCATGCGGCCGCCGCCCCGCTCACCGGCGGGCTTTCGCCGGTCTCGCTGGCGCTGGCCATGGCCGACTGGGGCTGGCATCTGGGGGTCTCGCCGGGCCGCCAGCTGGAGCTGGCCGCGCTGGCCGCGCAGCTGGGCGCCGACACCCTGCGCCAGCACGATGGCACGGCCGAGGGCGGCGCCGGCGCCCATGACGACGACCCGCGCTTTCGCCACCAGGCCTGGGCCGCCTGGCCCTACAGCCAGCTGCGCGCGGGCTTTCGCAATGCCGAGGCCTTCTGGCGCGAGGCCGCGCGCGTGCCGGGCATGAGCGCCCACCATGCCGAGATGACGCAGTTCTTCGCCAAGCAATGGCTCGCCATGCTGGCGCCGGCCAACTGGCTGCTCAGCAACCCGGTGGTGCTGAACGATGCGATCGAGTCGCAGGGCGCGCACCTGGCCCAGGGCCTGCGGCATTGGCTGGCGGATGCCAGCGGAGCGGCCGCGTCGCCGCCCGCCGGCCAGGTGGGGCGGGTCGGCCAGGACGTGGCCGTCACACCCGGCCAGGTGGTGCACCGCAACCGTCTCATCGAGCTGATCCGCTACGAGGCGCAGACCGACAAGGTGCATGCCGCGCCGGTCTTCATCCTGCCCTCGTGGATCATGAAGTACTACATCCTCGACCTCTCGCCGCATAACTCGCTGGTGCGCTACCTGGTCGGGCAGGGGCATACCGTCTACATGGTGTCCTGGCGCAACCCGGACGCCAGCGACCACGATCTCAGCATGGACGACTACCTGAGCCTGGGCGTGCTGGATGCGCTGCGGGCGATAGGCGCACTCAGCCCCAAGGGCACGGCCGTGCAGGCCGCGGGTTATTGCCTGGGCGGCACCCTGCTGGCGATCGCCGCGGCGGCGCTGGCGCGCGCCGGCAGCGCGCCCCTGCTCGGTTTTCAAGACCTGCCCCCGCTCAAGACCCTGACGCTGCTGGCCGCGCAGACCGATTTCTCCGAGCCCGGCGAGCTGGGCCTGTTCATCGACGAGAGCCAGATCGGCCTGCTCGACAACCTGACGCGCGGCAAGGGCTATCTGAGCGGCAAGCAGATGGCCGCCTCCTTCCAGTTCCTGCATTCGCGCGACCTGGTCTGGACGCGGCGCATGCGCGAGTACCTGATGGGCGAACGCGAGCAGCCCAGCGACCTGATGGCCTGGAATGCCGACGCCACCCGCATGCCCGCGCGCATGCACCACGAGTACCTGACCTCGCTCTACCTGAACAACGCGCTCGCCGCCAGCAGCTACCGCGTCAACAGCCATGCGGTCTCGCTGAGCGAGCTGCGCCTGCCCATCTTCCTGGTGGGCACCGAGCGCGACCATGTCTCGCCCTGGCGCTCGGTCTACAAGCTGCACCACCTCTGCGAGGCCGAGATCACCTTTGCGCTCGCCAGCGGCGGTCACAACGCCGGCATCGTCGCCGAACCCGGCCACCCACAGCGCAGCTATCGCATCGCCAGCCGCCCCGCCCACGGCGCCTGGCTGGATGCCGACGACTGGCTGGCCCAGGCGCGCCCGCACGAGGGCTCCTGGTGGCCCGCCTGGGCGCAATGGCTGGGCCGGCATGGCGGACGCAAGCAGGCCGCTACGCCCATCCCGGCCGAGGCCCGCCTGGCCGACGCACCGGGCAGTTATGTGCTGCAGCGCTACAGCGACTGAGAGGCGCGCCGCAGGCTGGCTTAGCATGCCGGCATGATCCAACGCCTGCTCCTCGCCGCCTGCCTGCTGCTTCCCCAGCTGCCCGCCCGGGCCGATCCCCACATCCTGGGGCCGGCCGACATCGCGCAGTTGCGCGATATCGGCGATGCCCAGATCTCGCCAGACGGCGCCTGGGTGGCCTACACGCTGCGCCGGCAGGACCTCGACAAGGACCAGCCGCTCACCGATCTGTGGATCAGCCGCAGCGACGGCGGCCGCAGCCTGCAGCTGACGCAGGGCGGCGACGTCGAGGGCAAGCCGCGCTGGAGCCCGGACGCGCGCCGCATCGCCTTCCTGGCCAAGCGCGGCGCCGACGAGGCGGCACGCAAGCATGCCCAACTCTGGCAGATCGCGCTGGAGGGCGGCGAGGCCCAGCAGCTCACCAGCCAGAAGACCGGGGTGGCCGATTTCCAATGGGCGCCCGACGGCCGGCGCCTGCTGCTGGTGCTCGACGATGCCGACCCGGCCGACGAGCCCGAGCTACTGGAGGGCTGGAAGCGCAAGACCCGCCCGCCCATCGTGATCGACCGCTTCCACTTCAAGCAGGACCGCGAGGGCTATCTGGGGCCGCAGCGCCAGCACCTCTACCTGTTCGAGCTGGCCGGCGCCAAGCTCACGCAGCTGACGCGCGGCGAGTTCGGCGAGTCCAAACCGGCCTGGTCGCCCGACGGCCGGCAGATCGCCTTCCTCAGCCCGCGCATGGCCGAGCGCGAGCGCAGCGAGGCCACCGGCCTCTATGTGATGGAGGCCCGGCCCGACGCGCCCGCACGTGAGCTGCTCGCCAGCTTCACCACCGACGAGGACGCCTACCCGGCCTGGAGCCCGGATGGACGCCAGCTCGCCGTGCTGATGGGCGACGAGCTGCGCTGGTCGGCCTACCAGCGCTGGCGCCTTGCCACCGTGGCGGCCGCGGGCGGCGCGCCGCGCATCCTGACGCAGGCGCTGGACCGCGGCCTGCAGGCGCGCTTTGCCTGGGCGAGCGACGGCGCCAGCCTCTACGCCAGCGTGGACGACGACGGCGCCGTCTGGCTGGCGCGCATCGGCCTGGACGGCCGCGTCGAGAAACTCAGCGACGGGCGCCGCAGCGTGAGCGGCCTGAGCCTGGCCGCCAAGGACCAGATCGCCCTGCTCGCCAGCACGGCCAAGCAGCCGCCCGAGCTGCAGCTGCTGCGGCCGGCCGCGCCGGGCAGGCTGCTGCCCATCACCCGGCACAACGCCTGGGCCGCCGAGGTGCGCTGGGGGCGCAGCGAGGACTTCGCCTCGCGCAGCGCCGACGGCACCGAGGTGCATGGCCTGATCAGCTACCCGCCCGATTACCTGCCCGGGCGGCGCTACCCCACCCTGCTGCTGATCCATGGCGGGCCCAACGGCCAGGACAGCCACAGCCTGGTGGGCCACGAGCTGCTGCGCGAGGAACTCTGCACCGCCGGCTATGTGGTGCTGCAGGTGAACTACCGGGGCAGCAGCGGCCGTGGCGACGCCTACCAGCGCGCCATCCATGCCGACTGGCTCAACAAGGAGGTGCTGGACCTGCAGGGCGCGGTGGACTGGGCCGTCGCCCAGGGCATCGCCGACCCGGCGCGCCTGGGCGTGGGCGGCTGGAGCTATGGCGGCATCCTCACCAACGCGCTGATCGCCGCCGACACGCGCTTCAAGGCCGCCGTGGCCGGCGCCGGCAGCGCCAACCAGCTGGCCATGTTCGGCACCGACCAGTACGCGGTGCAGTACGAGCACGAGCTGGGCCCGCCCTGGCGCAATCCGGCGCTGTGGCTGAAGCTGTCGGCGCCCTTCTTCAAGGCCGATCGCATCAAGACCCCCACGCTCTTCATGGGCGGCGAGCTCGACTTCAATGTGCCGATCTCGGGCAGCGAGCAGATGTACCTGGCGCTCAAGACCCTGGGTGTGGAGACCCAGCTGGTGATCTACCCCGGTGAGTTCCACAGCATCAGCAAGCCCAGCTACGAGCGCGACATGTCGGCGCGCTTCCGGGCCTGGTTCGACAAGTACCTCATGCCTTGAGCCAGGTCGATGCGCTGACTTGACCCAGCGCAACCCGCACCGGCCGCACAGGCGAAGAATCAAGCTCCGGATCAACCCGCTGGAGTGCTGTCATGGCTGCATTGGTGAAGGGCAAGTCGCGCCCCGCTCGCGATCGCGTCGAACTACTGGACCCGTTCGCGGTGCTCGACCAGACCCACCGCGAGGTGCTGGCCCAGCTGCAGGCGCTGCAGGGGCTGATGCCGCGGCTGGAGGGCTACAAGGTCGACGAAGCCGCGCGCGCGATCGCCCGCGCCGCGGTGGACTTCTTCGGCCACCATGCGCGCCAACACCATGCCGACGAGGAAAAGCGCGTCTTCCCCGATCTGCTGGGCAGCGGCGACGAGGCCCTGCGCCAGCAGGTGCTGCGCCTGCAGCAGGACCATGGCTGGCTGGAGGAGGACTGGCTGGAGCTGGGCCCGATGCTGGCCGAGATCGCCGACGGCCAGGTGGGCGTGGAGCTGGAGAGCCTGCGCCACGCGCTGGAGGTGTTCGCTGCGCTCTACCACGAGCATATTTCGCTGGAGGAAGGCTATATCTATCCCGAGGCCAGGCGTCGCGCCGCCGCCGCGCAGGCGGCGCGCGAAGGCAGGCTCGCCGCGGGCGCCTGAGCGCGCAGCGGACAATGGGGGCATGAAAACACCCCCCAGGCTGCAAGCCTTGATGGAAGAAGGCCTGATCGACGGCGTGCTGCGCCAGCTGATGAGCGGCAAGGAAGCGCAGGTCTATGTGGTGCGCTGCGGCGATGAAACGCGCTGCGCCAAGGTCTACAAGGAAGCGACCCAGCGCAGCTTTCGCCAGGCGGTGGACTACACCGAAAACCGGCGCGTCAAGAACAGCCGCCAGGCGCGCGCCATGGCCAAGGGCACACGCTTTGGCCGCGCCATGCAGGAAGAGGCCTGGCAGAGCGCCGAGGTGGACGCGCTCTACCGCCTCGCCGCCGCCGGCGTGCGCGTGCCGAAGCCCTTCAATTTCTACGAGGGCGTGCTGCTGATGGAGCTGGTGGCCGATGCCGAGGGTGGCGCCGCACCGCGCCTGAACGACGCCAGCTTCACGCCCGACGAGGCGCGCCGCCACCACGCCACGCTGATCGCCGAGGTGGTGCGCATGCTCTGCGCCGGCATCGTGCACGGCGACCTCTCGGAGTTCAACATCCTCCTGGCCGAGGACGGCCCGGTCATCATCGACCTGCCCCAGGCGGTGGACGCCGCTGGCAACAACCACGCCAAGCGCATGCTGCTGCGCGATGTGGAGAACCTGCGCCAGTTCTTCGGCGCCAGCGCGCCCGAGCTGCTGAGCAGCGACTACGGCCACGAGATCTGGGCCCTGTTCGAGCGCGGCCTGCTCAAGCCTGACAGCGTGCTGACGGGCCGCTTCGAGCACAGCCGCAAGGCGGTCAATGTGGGCGAGGTGCTGCGCGAGATCGAGGACGTCAAGGCCGAGCAGGCGCTGCGCCAGCTGCTCTAGCTCGTCACCTGCGCATCCCTGAGCTTGCGATACAGGGTGTTGCGGCTGATGCCCAGGCGCCGCGCCGCCTCGGACAGATTGCCCGCGCAGGCCACCACGGTCTGGCGCACGCTCAGGCGCGCCTGCTCGCGCAGGCCGCCGGGCGCCTCGTCCCCGCCAGGGTCGGGTCTTGCCTGGCGCAGCGCCAGGGCTAAGTCGTCGGGCAGATGCGGCCAGTCTATGAGCTGCTCATGCTCGTCCAGCAGCGCGCAGGCGGTGCGCAGCGCGTTGTGCAGCTGGCGCAGATTGCCGGGCCAGGCATAGGCGCGCAGGGCGGCCAGCAGCTCCGGCTGCACGGCCAGCTCGCGCCCGGGCTGCAGCTCGGCCAGCATGGCCGCGATCAGGGCCGGCAGGTCCTGGCGCTCGCGCAGCGGCGGCAGCCGCAGGGCCAGGCCGTTGATGCGGTAGTAGAGGTCGGCGCGGAAGCGGCCCTGTGCCACCTCGTCGGCGAGCTCGCGGTGGCTGGCCGAGACCAGGCGGAAGTCCACCGCCACCGGCGCGCCGCCACCCAGCGGCAGCACCTCATGCTCCTGCAGCACGCGCAGCAGCCGGCCCTGCAGGTTCAGCGGCATGTCGCCGATTTCGTCGAGAAACAAGGTGCCGCCGGCGGCCTCGCGGATGCGCCCGGGTGCGCCCTCGCGCGCCGCGCCGGTGTAGGCACCCGGCCGGTAGCCAAACAGCTCGGCCTCGATCAGCGCCTCGGGCAGGGCCGCGCAGTTCAGCGCCACCAGCGGCCTCTCGGCACGCGCCGAGCTGGCATGCAGGGCGCGCACGAACAGCTCCTTGCCGACGCCGGACTCGCCCTGCAGCAGCAGCGCGATGGGCTTGTCCATGACGCGGCGGGCGCGCTCCAGCGCGACGCGCAGGGCCGGGTCGCCGCTGTCCAGGCGCGCCAGCGCATCCCGTGGCGGCGCGTGTGACGACGCCTGTAACGACGCGTGTGGCGCGCAAGCAAGCCGCGTGGCCGCCACCAGGCTGCGCCCCGGCTCCAGCCGCAGCCACAAGGGGCTGCCGTCATGGCGGCGCACCAGGCGCGCGGCGGCGCTGGGGCGGCGGCACCAGTCGGCCAGGGTGTCCATGTCCAGCTGCAGCAGCCGCTCGATGCGGCAGGCGGCGATCGCCGTCCAGTCCAGGCCCAGCATCTGCAAGCCGGCGGCATTGGCGCCGCAAAGCCAGCCGTCGTCAGAGAGCGCCAGCAGGCCCTCGGCGCAGGAGCCTATGCCCTCGGGCTGGGCATGCAGGCGCAGGCGCAGGCCGGCGCCATGGCGATGCTCGAACAGGCGCTGCTCGATCATGCCGGCCGCGGTGCGCACCAGGGCCAGGGTGTGGCGGTGATAGCTGCGCCGCTCGCCCGAGATGTCCAGCGCACCCAGCACGGCGCCGGCGGGATCGCGTATCGGCGCGGCGGTGCAGGTGAGGAAGCCGTTGCGCTCCAGATAATGCTCGGCGCCATGCACCACCACCGGCGCGGCATCGGCCAGCGCCGTGCCTATCGCATTCGTGCCGCGCCATTGCTCATGCCAGCTGGCGCCGGGGCGCAGGGCCACGCGCTGAGCGCGGTCCAGAAACGTGGCGTCACCCAGCGCCTGCAAGAGCATGCCTTCGGCATCGGCCAGTATCACCATGCTGTCGCTATCCATGGTCTGCTTGACGAGGAACTCCATCACCGGCCGTGCATGCGCCACCAGCTCGCGCTGCTGCTCCAGTGCCCGCAGCAGCTGGGCCGCCGACGCATGCGGCGCGCCCGGCATGCGGCCCTCGGGCTTCAAGCCAAAGGCGCGGCTGCGCTGCCAGCTGTTCAAGAGCGCCGGGGCGATCAGCCCCTCGGCCACGCTGCCGGCGTCCAGCAGCGTGCGTCGCGCCTGGCGCAGCCTGGCGGCCGGGGTTCGGGATGGCGAGAGCTGCATGCTGGTTTGTCTCCATCGTTTGGCCTCTGAGGGACCTCGCCCGCGAGCCTAGCGGGACGCGCCGCGCCGGCAAGCGTTTCGGCAGATCCGCGCCGCCGGCTGTGCCGTTTCGTGACGCTTGTTCAGCCCACGCGAACCATGCAGCGCAGTCTGCGCGCCGCAACTGACCCCGGACTTGCGCCAAAGCCCGCTCCGGCCGCTCAAAGCGGGCCTGGCACGGGCCGTGCAATGGCAGCAGCGGGTTCAGCCCATTCGGTTCAGTCAAGCAAGCAATCAATCAATCAGGAGACCAACCATGCTGTACGCAGCCCCGAACACCGCCGGCGCGCCGGTCGAATTCAAGCCCCGCTACGACAACTTCATCGGCGGCAAGTTCGTGCCTCCGCTCAAGGGTCAGTACTTCGAGGTCATCACGCCCATCACCGGCAAGCCCTACACCCAGGCCGCACGCTCGGGCGCCGAGGACATAGCCCTGGCGCTGGACGCGGCGCACGCCGCCGCCGACGCCTGGGGCCGCACCGCGCCGGCCGAGCGCGCCAACATCCTGCTGAAGATCGCCGACCGGCTGGAGCAGCATCTGGAGCAGCTGGCCTATGCCGAAACGGTGGACAACGGCAAGCCGATGCGCGAGACGCTGAATGCCGACATCCCGCTGACCATCGACCATTTCCGTTACTTCGCCGGCTGCCTGCGCGCGCAGGAGGGCGCGCTGAGCGAGATCGACGAGCACACCATCGCCTACCACTTCCACGAGCCGCTGGGCGTGGTGGGCCAGATCATTCCCTGGAACTTTCCCATCCTGATGGCGGCCTGGAAGCTCGCGCCGGCCATAGGCGCGGGCAACTGCGTGGTGCTCAAGCCGGCCGAATCGACGCCCATCAGCATCATGGTGATGGCCGAGCTGATCGCCGATCTGCTGCCGCCGGGCGTGCTCAACATCGTCAACGGCTATGGCCGCGAGGCCGGCATGCCGCTGGCCGAGAGCCGCCGCATCGCCAAGATCGCCTTCACCGGCAGCACCGCCACCGGCCGCGTGATCGCCCAGGCCGCCGCCGGCAACCTGATCCCGGCCACGCTGGAGCTGGGCGGCAAGAGCCCCAACATCTTCTTCGAGGACATCGCCGACGCCGACGACGCTTTCTTCGACAAGGCCATCGAGGGCCTGGTGCTGTTTGCCTTCAACCAGGGCGAGGTCTGCACCTGCCCCTCGCGCGCGCTGATCCAGGAATCGATCTACGACAAATTCATGGCGCGCGCGCTCGCGCGCATCCGGGCCATCAAGCAGGGCAGCCCGCTGGACACCGAGACCATGATGGGCGCCCAGGCCTCGGCCCTGCAGATGGACAAGATCATGTCTTATCTCGAACTCGGCCGGGCCGAGGGTGCCGAATGCCTGATCGGCGGCGGCCGGGCCGAGCTGGGCGGTGAGCTGGCCGGCGGCTATTACATCCAGCCCACGCTGTTCAAGGGCCACAACCAGATGCGCATCTTCCGCGAGGAAATTTTCGGCCCGGTGCTGGCGGTGACCACCTTCAAGACCGAGGCCGAGGCCCTGCAGATCGCCAACGACACGCGCTACGGCCTGGGCGCCGGCGTGTGGAGCCGCGACGGCAGCCGCGCCTACCGCATGGGCCGCGCCATCAAGGCCGGCCGCGTCTGGACCAACTGCTACCACGCCTACCCCGCGCATGCGACTTTCGGCGGCTACAAGGAATCCGGCATCGGCCGCGAGACCCACAAGATGATGCTGGACCATTACCAGCAGACCAAGAACCTGCTGGTGAGCTATTCGCCGAACAAGCTGGGGTTCTTCTAGGCTTCGCCCGGGCGGCACTCAGTGCCGGCGGCGCGCGCGTTGCTGCGCCGCCGGGAACACCACCTCCTGCGCCAGCCATTGCTTGAACTTCAGTGTGTCCGGGTCCTGGGCCTTGGCCAGCAGTTCGAGCAGGGCCTCGGCCTGGATGCGGGCGGGCTGGCCCTTACTTATTTCGCCCAGCTGCACGCCGTCGGGGCGCAGCTGTCGCAGCGTCAGATCGGCGGGCAGGCCTGCCAGCACCTTGCGCACATCGCTGATGCGCAGCCAGCGGAACTGCGCCGCGTCGTCGGCAATGTCGAGCATCTGGCCGCGGTGCACGAAATGGCGGCCGCTCACATCGCGATAGACCAGCTCGGTGGTCTTGTGGCGCGCCATGCCCAGCAGATCCAGGATCGGCCTGGCGAGCGCCACGCCCACCAGCGGCGCACCCAGCACCAGGCCAACCGCGCCCAGCCAGCGCCATTGCAGATAGATCACGGCCGCGCAGGCCAGGAGGCGCAGCGTGATGGTGAGCAGGAGCTGCCTCATTGATCGCTGGGCTCCCTATTCCTCGATGGCAAAGCCTAGATCGGCGCGCTCCTGCAGGCGCCGCACCAGGGCCATGCCCATGGCGGCGCCGGGCGTCCATACACCGCCGGCCGTCATCTCGCGGCTGATGTCTTGCAAGAGGCATAGCGCGGCCTCGCTGATGAGCTTGCAGGTCGAACCATAGCCCGGGTCGCCCTGGCCCTTGACGCGCGCCGCCAGGCGCCGGCCGTCGGCCGTCTGGCCGTAGAACACGATCTCGTAGCGGCCTTTTTCACGCTGCGCCTGGCTGGGGCCTTCGCCCGGCTTGGGCAGCACAAAGCGGCGCAGCAAGGCGCGCGTGGGTGCAAAGCCCAGCAGCCGATCCTGCAGCCAGGCCAAGCGCGCCAGCCCGCGCGCGCGGCGCTCGCCCTGGCGGCCACGGCCGGTGAGCAGGCGCTCGTCATAGCAAAAGTTCTTGCCCCAGGGAAGGCCGCGCAAGGCATTGGTGCGGTGCACATTCTTGGTATTGATGGCGGCCATCACGAAGGGGCCCGACCAGGCCTGGGCGTGCTCGTCAAACGCGGCATGCTCGCCATCGGGCTGGGCCGGGCCGCGAAAGCCCGGCATCACCGCAGTCAGCGCAAACGGATCGGCCATCAGGCGCGCCTGCTCGGGGTCGCGTCCCATCGCCTCATAACTGGCCAACGCGCTGGCAATCGTGCCACCAGACATTCCACTCAAAGCCCCGCCCTTGAGCGCCACCACGCGGCCGGCCACGCGCATGAGCGGCTGGCCGTAGCGGCGCAGCGCCTCGTCCTGCAGGAACAGAACGCCCAGGTCGAAGGGGATGGAGTCGAAGCCGCAGGAAAAGACGATGCGCGCGCCGCTGCGCTCGGCCGGGCCCTGCAGCTGCGGGATCATGGTGGCCATCCAGCCGGGCTCGCCGCACAGGTCCACATAGTCGGTGCCCGCCTCGGCGCAGGCCCGCACCAGGGCCTCGCCATGGCGCTGGTAGGGGCCCACGGTGGTGATGACCACCTTGGCCTGGGCCACCAAAGCCCTGAGGGCCTGCGGGTCCGCCGCATCGGCCACCAGCAGCGGCAGGGTGGCAGGCGCGCCGATCTGGGCGCGCAGCTCGGCCAGCTTGGCGGCGTTGCGCCCGGCCATGGCCCAGGCCAGTTCGCCACCCACGCCGTAGCGCCGGTTCAGGTAGTCCGCCACCAGCCGGCCAGTGAAGCCGCTGGCACCGAAGACGATCAGGTCATAGCTCATGCTTGCTTCCCTTGTTGTTCTTCGAAGCTCACGCGCGGCTTGTTGCGCACCACCACCGTGCCGGCCAGCTTGTCGTGCCAGCCCTGTTTGCGCGCATCCAGGCCGACCCAGATCAAGCCCAGGAACAGCGGCATGGCGGCCAGGTAATAGCCCAGGTAGCGCAGCAGCAGCTGGCCGGTGCCGGGCTTGCCGCCGCTGCGGGCATCGACGATGCGCGCGCCGATCGCCAGCTTGCCGGGCGTGGCCTGGCGCGCCAGCCAGAAGCAGACAACGGCGACAGCCGGCAGCACGAAGGAAAGCAGAAAGTCCGCCGGCCCCTGGACCAGGCTGGCGCCACTCCAATAGGCCTTGCCATAGATGAGCTGCAGGGCCGGATAGATCAGCGCGGCGATGATGGCGGTGTCGATCAGCGAGGCCCAGAGTCGCAGCCAGAAGCCTACGTATTCGAGTTCGGGCGGTGCTTGGTTCTGCATGATGGGTTCGCGCGTCGCTGAGAACCGCATTGTGGCCGCAGGCCCGGGCAGAATCGCTGGTCTATGCAACGTCGCACGCTTCTCGCCCTCTGCAGCCTTTGGGCCGCCCCCGCCCTGGCCGAGCCGGACGCACCCGCCGAATCCTGGCAGGAGCGGCCCGAGCTGCAGGCGCTGTTCGGCCAGCACAACACCGTGGGCACGCTGGTGCTGTTCGACTCCGCCACGCGCCGCTGGCAGGTGGTGAACGCCGCGCGCGCCTTCGAGCGCTTCATCCCGGCTTCCACCTTCAAAATCCCCAATACCCTGATCGCCCTGGACAGCGGCGAGGCCATCGACGAGCGCCACCCCTACCTGTGGGACGGCGTCAAGCGCTGGGCCGAGGCCTGGAACCGCGACCAGACGCTTACCAGCGCCTTCCACGCCTCGGCCGTGTGGGTCTACCAGGACATCGCACGCCATGTGGGCGCAGCGCGCATGCTGCGCTATCTGCAGGCCATGCGCTATGGCAATGCGCGCATCGGCCCGCGGCTCGACAGTTTCTGGCTGGACGGCGATCTGCGCATCTCGGCGGTGGAGCAGGTGGACTTCCTGCGCCGCCTGGGCGAGGGCCGCCTGCCGATCGCGGCACGCACGCTGGAGCTGGGCAAGCGCGTGATGCTGCGCGAACAGGCCAAGGATGGCGCCTGGCGGCTCTACGCCAAGACCGGCTGGGCCAATGATGTGAAACCCGCGGTGGGCTGGTATGTGGGCTGGCTGGAGCGCGCAGATGGCACGGCGTGCAGCTTCGCACTCAACCTCGAGATGCGCCGCGACGCGCTGGCGCCGCAGCGCGAGGCGATTGCCAGGGCCATGCTCAGGGAGTTGGGGATCCTGCCGAACTGAGCCAGCGCACCTGGTCCTCGATCAGATGGCCGGAGATGCTGAAGCGCGGCGGCACGCCGGGCAGGGCATCGATGGGAAACCAGCCCGCATCCTCGATCTCGCCGGGCTGCGGCACGATCTCGCCGCCCGCCCACTCGGCCGTGTAGGCCACCATCAGGCTGTGCGGGAAGGGCCAGCTCTGGCTGCCGTAGTAGCGCAGGTTCTTCACCTGCACACCCACCTCCTCGGCCACCTCGCGGTGCAGGCATTGCTCGAGCGATTCGCCCGGCTCCACAAAGCCGGCCAGGGCGCTGAAGAAACCCGGCTTGAACTGCGGGCCGCGCGCCAGCAGCAGCTCTGGGCTTCGCCCAGCCGGGCGGCGCCACACCAGGGCCATCATGGCCGGGCTCAGGCGCGGATAGGCCACCTGCGCGCAGGCCGGGCAGCGGCGCGCGCGCTCATGCGCCAGGCGCTCGGTGGGTGTGCCGCAGGCGCCGCAGAAACGGTGGGCCCGATCCCATTCCAGCACCTGGGCGGCGCGGCCAGCCAGCGCCATCAGGGGCTCGGGCAGGGCCATCATGGCGGCGCGCAGCGACATGGGCTGACGGTCGGCCGGGGCGACCTCCAGCGCCAAGGTCCAGCAGTCCAGGCCATCGAGCCGGCCCAGGTAGTGGCGCGGCACCGGCAGGTCTCCAGGGTCCACGCGCAGCCCGGCTTCCAGCGGCAGATCGGCGGGTAGCAAGACCTGACCCTCGAAGAACACGAAGTACCAGGCCTGGGCGCTGGCGGGCTCGGCGGCTTGAACGGCGGGAATGAAGTGCATGGCTAGCGGTGCTGAGGACGTGCGGCCACTGTATCGGAAGGCTGCGCCTGCAGCCCCTGCGCCAGATGTTCGACCAAGGCCCTCACCCGCTGCGGCATGAAGCGCTGGCTGGGCATCACCGCGTGCAGGGGCAGGCGGTCGCCGATCCAGTCGGGGAAGAGGTTCACCAGCAGGCCCTGGGCGAGGCTGGCGCGCACGTCCAGCTCGCTCTTGTAGACCACGCCCAGACCCGCCAGCGCCCAGCCATGGGCGATCTCGCCGTCGTCGGTGCTGCGCCGCCCCTGCACCGGCACGGCCAGCGGCGTGGACGCCTCGCTCAGCCGAAAACGCCATTGGCGCTCGTGGCGGTTGCGGATCTTGAAGGTCAGGCATTCGCAAGCGCTGAGTTCGCTGGGATGCGCGGGCCGGCCATGGCGCTTCAGAAAGGCCGGGCTGGCGACGGCCAGCCGGTTCACCTCGGTGAGCTTGCGCGCCACCAGGCCGGAGTCGGCCAGCAGGCCGTAGCGTATCGCCACGTCGACCTCGTCCTTGTAGATGTCCAAGAGCGAATCGCTCACGCTCAGATGCAGCTCCACGCCGGGGTGCTCATGCATGAAGGCATCGAGCAGCGGCAGCAGCTGACGGCGCGTCAGGTCGCTGGAGGCGCTCAGCCGGATGCGGCCGCGCAGGCGCTCCTCGGTGCGCCGGCCCTTGGCCATGCCCTGGCCCTCGCTGACCAGGGCCACCCCCTCGTCCAGCAGCTCCAGCGCGCGCTGGCCGTAGTCGCGCAATTGCTCGCCCGCGGCAGACAGGCGCAACGCACGCGTGCTGCGCTCCACCAGGCGCACGCCCAGGCGCGCCTCCAGCTTCTTGAGCATGGCGCTGGCGGCCGCCGGCGTGATCTGCATGACCCGCGAGGCGGCCGTCAGGCTGCCACCGCGGGCGCATTCCACGAGCAACCTCAGTTCATCGGTATTTTCAATTTTCATTTGAAACTGATTGTCGCTCTAGGCTGTTTTTCAGAAAGCATTGAAGCATCAAGATAGCGGCCATCGCAAACACCTTTTCTTACTCAAGGACCTGCCATGAAAGCTGTCGCCTACTACCAAACCCTGCCCATCAACGCCGCCGAGTCCCTGCTGGACCTGGAGCTGCCCGCCCCCGCGCCAGGCGCGCGCGACCTGCTGGTGGAGGTGCGCGCCATCGCCGTCAACCCGGTGGATGTGAAGGTGCGCGCCAGCCGCCCTGCACCCGACGCGCAGAGTCCGGTGCTGCTGGGCTGGGACGCGGTGGGCATCGTGCGTGCCATCGGCGCCGAGGTGAGCGGCTTTGCCGTCGGCGACCGCGTCTGGTATGCCGGCGAGATCAACCGCCCCGGCAGCTATGCGCAGCTGCAATGCGTGGATCACCGCATCGCCGCGCTCGCGCCCAAGACCCTCAGCGATGCCGAGGCCGCCGCCCTGCCGCTGACCGCCATCACCGCCTGGGAGCTGCTGTTCGAACGCCTGCAGGTGCAACAGGACAAGCCGGCGCGGCCGGTGAGCCTGCTGGTCACCGGTGCGGCCGGCGGCGTGGGCTCCATCCTGGTGCAGCTGGCGCGCCGCCTGGCCCCGCATCTGACGGTGATCGCCACCGCCTCGCGCCCAGAGTCGGCGGCCTGGCTGCGCGAGCTGGGTGCCCACCATGTGATCGATCACAGCCAGGCGCTGGCGCCCCAGATCGCTGCCCTGGGTGCGGCACCGCTGCGCCATGTCGCCAGCCTTACCCACACGCCCGTCCACTTCAACGACATCGTCGCCGCCATCGAGCCGCAGGGGCGCATCGCCATGATCGACGACTTCGCGCCCGACGCGCTGAACGTGATGGCGCTGAAGGGCAAGAGCCTGTCCCTGCACTGGGAAATGATGTTTGTGCGCCCGCTGCACGCCACGCACGACCTCGCCGAGGTGGGCAAGCTGCTCGCCGAGGTGGCGCGCATGGCCGATGCCGGCGAGCTGCGCAGCACCCTCAGTGAGGTGCTGGGCCGCATCGACGCCGCCACGCTGAAGCGCGCGCATGCGCTGCTGGAGGGGCAGCACACGCGCGGCAAGCTGGTGTTGCAGGGCTTCTAGGCCAGCCGTGCACGACTCAGCAGCACCAGGGCCACGCCGCCCAGGATGGCCAGCGAGGCCAGGGCCAGGCGCAGCGTGGGCAGCTCGGCCAGCAGCAGCGCGCCGCCCAGCGCCGCCAATGGCGGCACCAGCAACTGCACGCTGGCGGCGCGCAGCGCGCCCAGCCCCGGCAGGGCCGCGTACCAGAGCACATAGCCCAGGCCCGAGCTGAGCGCCCCCGAGGCCATGCCCAGCAGCAGGCCCTGTGCCTGCAGCTGCAGCTGGCCCTGCAGCAGCAGGCTCATCAAGAGCGCCAGTGGTGTGGCGTACAGGAAGTTGCGCGCGGTGCTGGCCAGCGGGTTGCCGCTGGCGCGCCGCCCACGCAGGGAATAGACGCCCCAGGCAGCCCCGGCCACCCCCATCAGCAGCGCGCCCAGCGGCGCCGGCGCGGCCACCCCCGGCGCCACCAGATAGAGCAGGCCTGCCAGGGCCAGGCCCAGGCCTATCCAGGCCTGCGGCGCGAAGCGTTCGCCGGCCCGCAGGCCGGCACCGAACATGGTCAGCTGCACCGCGCCGAACAGGATCAACGCGCCCGTGCCGGCACTGAGCGTCAGATAGGCGAACGAAAAACCGGCCACATAGAGCCACAGCATCAGCACCGCCAGCCAGTCGGTGGCCTGCGCCCCGGCATCGGTGCTGCGCCAGCGCATCAGCAGGGACAGCATGGCCGCGCCCGAGGCCAGGCGCACGCTGGCGAAGCTGGCCGGGTCGATGCTGGCCTGCTGCAGCGCGGCCCGGCACAGCAGCGAGTTGGCGGCAAAGGCCAGCATGGCCAGGGCGGTGAGTACAAAGGTGCGGCGCTCGATCATGACGGCATCACAGATGCGCCAGCAGCATCCACAGCGCCCCGCCCAGCAGCGCCAGGCCCAACGGCGCGCTGATGCGGCGCCCCCAGGGCAGGTTCTTCTCGATCGCCATCAGCAGGGCCAGCAGCAGCATCCAGCCCAGATTGCCCATGCCCACCACGAACATCAGCAGCATCAGGGCCCAGCAGCAACCGACGCAGAACAGCCCATGGTGGGCGCCCAGCACAAAGGCCTGGCGCGCAGGGTGGCGGCCGCGCCAATGCTCGATCACGAAGCTCAGCGGCGTGCGACATTTGTCCAGGCAGCGCTGCTTGAGCGCGCTGAACTGGAAGGCGCCAGCCAGGGCAAAGCCCAGCGCGCCAATGGCCCAGGCATTCCAGGCCAGCCAGGGCAGGCGATCCACCCCGGCCAGCAGCAGCTCCTGCAGGCCATGTGCAGCGAGGCCGAACAGGCCCCAGACGGCCAGATAGCCCAGGCCCAGCAGCGCCAGCAGGCGCGGCTGGTCGCTGCGCCCGCTGCTGACGCGCGCGAAGGCATTGAACAGCGGCAAGGTGGTGGGCAACATCATCGCCGTGATCATCAGCACCCAGGCCAGGCCATGCAACAACCAGGTGGCGCCGGGCACGGCGCGGCAGAGCTGCGCCAGCGGCCCCGCGCCGCTCCACTCGCCATGCTCGAGATAACGGCCATAAGGGCTGGCCACCCAGGCCCACAGCGCCGCCCAGGCCAGCGCGGCCAGGGCAAGCAGCAGGGGCAAGAGGACGCGCCGGTGCTGCGCGGCCCGAGCGTCATCAGGCATCGAACACGAAGGTGCTCTGCAGGGCGTTGTGGTTCTTCAGGTTCAGGTCTATGCCCAGAGCCGCGTTCTTGGAACGGTAGCTGGGCGCCTTTCCCACGAACACCGGTGCGCCCGGCACGGTGGAGAACACCGTCTCGGCCAAGGTGGTCTTGGCGCCGCTGGCGCCCACATAGGGCTCGAGCTCGGCGTAGTAGTCGCTGCCGATCTCCAGCTTGCCGCTGCCGCCCTGCACGGTGAACTTGATGTCGGCGCGCTCCACCGACACCACCTTGCCGATCAGCTTGGCAAGGTCGGCCACCGGCCCGCCGGCCTGGCCGGTGTAGACCTTCAGCAGGGCGTCTTCCTGGGCCTTGCTCGCGTTCTGATCGACGAAGATGGCCGCCGTCCAGTTGCCCTGCAGGATGTTGCCGGGCACATGGGCCACGGCGGCGATGGTGAGGCCGCTGACATCCACGCCCTCGATCAGCCCCTTGTCGACACGCCAGGCAACGATGGTGTCGCAGGTACCGAAATCGGGGTCCTCGCCGATCCAGCAAGGGCACAGCACCTTGCAGTTGCAGACCTCCAGCAAACGCCCTTCGAGGTGGTAAGCCATGGTGAACCCCCTTGCGTTCCAGTCGGTTCGCCATGCCGCGCCCGCGACATGGGGAGCCGATGCTACGCCCAGGCCGGCGCAGCAACCAGTGCCGCGCCCCTGCACTCTAGGGGTCTTAGAAGTGAATGCCCCGCATCATCTGCTGCATCGCGATGGCCTCGGGCGAGAGCTTGGGCTTGGCATCCTTCTCGCCCTTGGCGGCGTCGCTGTCGGGGAACATGCGGAAGCTGGTGTTCATGACGATCTGGGCCACGCGCGGCATCAGCGCATGCATCAGCTCGCCGGTGATGCCCAGCCGCGTGGCGATGCGCACCGGCTTGCCGATGCAGGCCTGGGCGATCATGTCGGCCGCCTCCTCGGGCGCCAGCGTCGGCACATTGTTGTAGATCTTGGTGGGCGCGATCATGGGCGTGCGCACCAGCGGCATATTGATGGTGGTGAAGGTGATGCCCAGATCGGCGTATTCGCTGGAGGCACAGCGCGTCCAGGCGTCCAGCGCCGCCTTCGAGGCCACATAGGCCGAGAAGCGCGGCGCATTGGTGAGCACGCCGATCGAGCTGATGTTCACCACATGGCCGCGCTTCTTGGCCACCATGCCCGGCAGCAGGCCCATGGTGACGCGCAGGCAACCAAAATAGTTCAGCTGCATGGTGCGCTCGAAGTCGTGGAAACGGTCGTAGCTGCTCTCGATGGCGCGGCGGATCGAGCGGCCGGCGTTGTTGATCAGGAAGTCGACGCTGCCGAAGTTCTCGTTGATCCAGGCCACCATGGCGGCGCAGCTTTCCTCGTTGGCGATGTCGGCCGAATAACTGTGCACCTGGGCGTCCTTGCCGGCGGCGGCCTTGATCTCCTTGACCGCCTCGGCCAGCTTGACCTCGTCGCGCGCGCAGATCAGGGTGATGGCGCCGGCCTCGGCGAACTTGATCGCCGCCGCCAGGCCTATGCCCGAGGAGCCGCCCGTCACCAGCACCACCTTGCCGGCCACCGTGCCCTTGAGGCTGCGGTCGATCAACAGGTCCGGGTCGAGGTGGCGCTCCCAGTAGTCCCACAGCCGCCAGGCGTAGTCCTTCAGGTTCGGGCAGGCCACGCCCGAGCCCTTGAGTGCCGCCTCGGTCTCGCGGCAGTCGAAACGGGTCGGGTAGTTGATGAAGGTGAGCATGTCATCGGGCAGGCCCAGGTCCTTCATCACCGCATGGCGGATGCGCCGCACCGGCGCCAGCGCCATCAGGCCCTTCTTGACGCTTTTTGGAATGAAGCCCAGCAGCGCGGCGTTGACGAACAGATTCATCTTCGGCGCATGCGCGGCCTTGGAGAAGATGTCCAGCACGTCGCCAACGCGGTAGCCCACCGGATCCACCAGATGGAAGCAGCCGCCACTCTTCTTCTGCTGGTGGCTGATGTGGTCCAGCGCATCGACCACGAAGTCCACCGGCACGATGTTGACGCGCCCGCCCTCAAGGCCGATCGAGGGCATCCAGGGCGGCAGGATCTGGCGCAGGCGCTGGATCGGTTTGAAGAAGTAGTAGGGCCCGTCGATCTTGTCCATCTGGCCGGTGCTGGAGTCGCCCACCACCATCGCGGGGCGGTACACCGTCCAGGGCTTCTTGCACTCCTTGCGCACGATTTTCTCGCTCTCGTGCTTGGTGCTGAAGTAGGGGTGATCGAGGTTCTCGGCCTCGTCGAACATGTCCTCGCGGAACACGCCCTCGTACAGGCCGGCGGCGGCGATCGAGCTCACATGGTGCACATGGCCGGCGTCGATGGCCTGCGCGAACTCGACCATGCTGCGCGTGCCGTCGATATTGGCGCGGATCTGGCTTTCCTCATCGGCCTTGAGGTCGTAGACCGCGGCGAGGTGGTAGACATGGTCGATGCTGCCCTTCAGCGCCTTGATCTGCTCGGCGCTCACGCCCAGCTTCTTGGCGGTGAGATCGCCATAGACCGGAATCGCGCGGGTCTTGGCCACGCCCCAGTACTCCAACAGTTCGGGCAGCTTGCCGGCGCTCTCCTGGCGCAGCAGGAAATACACCGTGCTGCCGCGGCGTGTGAGCAATTTCTTGACCAAACGCTTGCCGATGAAGCCGGTGGCCCCCGTGACGAAGTACTGCATGCTGTCTCCTGAAGTTGGACGATTCTTAGCCTGGATGATCGCTCGGATTCTTGTCGATTCCTTGCGCGCCCCTGCTGCGCGCTTTCCCCAGGCCCGCCCTGGATAGAGGTCACGCACTAGCTTTGCGCACCCAATCCGCGGGCGCCGGCCCTATAGTGAAGCCTGCACACCGCGCATCAGGCGCCCGGTGGCGCCACCCCATCAAAGGACTCACTCATGGTCAAGAAGCTGCAAAAACTCGCCGCCAAGAAGAAGCCTGCCGTCGGCAATGGCTTCGCCGATGCCCTGGGCGGTGCCCTGCCCGCTGGCCTGCTGGACAACCACCTCGCGCAGGCGGTGAAGGATTCGGCGCAACAGATCTGGGCCGCGGGCCTGGGCGCGTTCTCCAAGGCGCAGGGTGAAGGCGGCAAGGTGTTCGAAGCGCTCGTCAAGGAGGGCCTGAACTTGCAGAAGAAAACTCAATCCGCCGCCGAGACCAAGCTCAGCGCCGTGGCCAGCAAGGTCACCGGCATGGCCGGCGATGTCGGCGCCAAGGCCGGCCAGCACTGGGACAAGCTCGAGTCCATCTTCGAGGAGCGCGTGGCGCGCGCGCTGAATCGCCTGGGCGTGCCCAGCGCCAAGGACATCGACTCGCTGATCGCCCGCATCGACGCGCTCAGCGTGGCGGTCGGCGTGGCACCGGCCAAGGCCCCTGCCAAGAAGAAGACCGAGCAGGCCGTGGCCGCCAAGCCCGCGGCCAAGAAGGTGGCGACGAAGGCCGCGCCCGCCAAGGCAGAGCCCAAGGCCCCTGCCAAGAAGACAGCCGTGAAGGCCGCTGCCAAGAAGGTGGCTCCAAAGGCGGCTCCCAAGGTGGCTCCCAAGGCGCCCGCCAAGAAGGCTGTCGCCAAGAAAGCCGCCCCTGCCGCGCCCGCCGCCGAAACCGCCAGCCCGCAAGCCTGAAGTCAGAACCTTCCAGCTCCCGTAGTACCGCATGCCCAGCCGCCGCTCTGCCCGCCCGCCTAACGCTTCCAAGGCACGCATCGGTCTGGCATTGGCGGGTGGCGGGCCGCTGGGGGCGATCTACGAGATCGGCGCGCTCTGCGCCATCGAGGAGGCGGTCGAGGGCCTGGACTTCACCGCCTGCGACAGCTACATCGGCGTCAGCGCCGGCGGCTTCATCGCGGCCGGGCTGATCAATGGCCTGACGCCGCAGCAGCTCTGCGCAGCCTTCATCGAAAACAGCCTGGAACCGCCCGACAGCTTCGACCCCACGGTGCTGCTGCACCCGGCCTGGGACGAATACCTGATGCGCCTGCGCAAGCTGCCGCGTCTGGTGGGCGGCGCGATCTGGCAGACCGCCGTGCAGGGGCGCTCGCTGCTGGGCGCCTGCGAGCGCCTGGCACGCGCCCTGCCCACCGGCCTGCTCTCCGGCGACGCGCTGGCCGCGCAGTTGCACCAGCAATTCAGCCTGCCCGGCCGCAGCGACGATTTCCGCACGCTCAAGCGCCGCCTGGTGCTGGTGGCCACCGACCTGGACAGCGGCGATTCGGTGCCCTTCGGCATGCCGGGTTTCGACCATGTGCCGATCTCGCGCGCGGTGCAGGCCAGCGCCGCCCTGCCGGGGCTGTTTCCGCCGGTCGAGATCGACGGGCGCCACTATGTGGACGGTGCGCTCAAGAAGACCATCCATGCCTCGGTCCTGCTGGAGCAGGGCCTGGATCTGCTGATCTGCCTGAATCCGCTGGTGCCCTACGAATCCGACCCGCAGGGGCCGGGCTCAGGTTTTGCCAAGAGGGCCCGGATTCCGCGCCTGGTGGACGGTGGCCTGCCGGTGGTGCTGAGCCAGACCCTGCGCTCGCTGATCCACTCGCGCCTGGAACTGGGCATGAAGGGCTATGCGCGCAGCCACCCCGACACCGACATCCTGCTGTTCGAGCCCGACCATCGCGATGCCGAGCTGTTCCTGGCCAATACCTTCAGCTACGCGCAACGCCGCCATCTGGCCGAGCATGCCTACCAGACCACACGCGCCAAGCTGCTGGAGCGCGCGCCCGAGCTGAGCGAAACCCTGGCCGGCCATGGCCTGCGCCTGCGCACCGCCATGCTGCTGGACAACGAACGCCGCCTGCTGCCGGCCGAGCTGCCCGGCGCCGGCCGCACCGCACGCGCCCTGGTGCGGCTGGATCGTGCACTCAGCAGCCTGGAGGCACGCTACCTGCCCCAGTCGCCAGCGTGACGCAGATCACGAATGCGCACCGAAGCCCCAGCAACTGAGGGGCTGGCACGCGCCCTGCGCGCGACCAGAATTCAGACCAAGGCAGCCGAAGCAACAAGGCCGTCGTTGAGGAAGAAGAGAAGGCACTCGAGGAGTAGAGACCAAGAGCGCTGCACAAGGCACCAGGGCGAGAGCCCTCGGTGCCTTGTTTGCTTTCAGGGCGTCAGAGATAGCGGCTCTGCAGATGGGCCTTGAAATGCGCCGGGTTGAGCATCGCCTCGCCGCTGGCGCGCTGCACCAGCTCGGGCGTCTCCCAGCGGCTGCCCTGGCTCCAGATCTTGGCTTGCAGCCAGTCGAACACGGCGCTCAGCTCGCCGCGCGCAATGCGCGCGTCCAGGTCCGGCATCTCGCGGCGCATGGCCGCGAACCATTGCGCCGCATACATGGCGCCCAGGGTGTAGCAGGGGAAGTAGCCGTAGAGGCCGCAGCCCCAATGCACGTCCTGCATGCAGCCGTCCTTGTAGTTGCCGCGCGTGTCTATGCCCAGCAGCTCACTCATCTTGGCGTCCCACAGCGCCGGGATGTCGTCCACCTCGATCTGGCCCTCGATGAGCGGGCGTTCGATCTCGTAGCGCAGGATCACATGCGCCGGGTAGGTCACCTCGTCGGCGTCGACGCGGATATAGCCCGGGTGCACACGCGTCAGCAGGCGGTGCAGATTGCCTTCCTCGAAGGCCGGCTGGTCGCCCAGATGCTTGACCAGCAGAGGGCGCAGCAGGCTGGCAAAGGCCGGGTGGCTGCCCAGCTGCATCTCGAAGGACAGGCTCTGGCTCTCGTGCAAGCCCATCGAGCGCGCATTCGCGATCGGCTGGCCCAGCCAGTCGCGGCGCAGGTTCTGCTCGTAGCGGCCATGGCCGGTCTCGTGGATGGTGCCCATCAGGCTCTGCATGAAGCTGTCTTCACGGTAGCGCGTGGTCATGCGCACGTCCTCGGGCACGCCGCCGCAGAAGGGATGGGCGCTCTCATCCAGGCGGCCGGCCTCGAAATCGAAACCCATCAGCTGCATCGCGTCGTGGCCCAGCGCGCGCTGCGCGGCCTTGGAGAAGGGCCCCACCGGCTGCAGCGTCACTTCCTGGGCCTGCTTGACCTGCACCTCCCTGATCAGGCCGGGCAGCCAGCCGCGCAGATCGCCGAACACGCGATCCACCTCGGCGGCGCGCATGCCGGGCTCGTACTGGTCCATCAGCGCGTCGTACAGACCCAGGCCGCTGCTGTCGGCCAGGCACTTGGCCTCCTCGCGCTGCAGGCGCACCACCTCGCGCAGGTTTTCCACATAGCCGGCCCAGTCGTTGGCGGGGCGCTGGCTGCGCCAGGCATGTTCGCAGCGCGAGTTGGCCAGCGACTTGGCCTCCACCAGGGCCTGCGGCAAGGCGTTGGAGGCGCGCCAGGCGCGCTTCATTTCGCGCAGATTGGCACGCTGCACCTCGTCCAGGGGCTCGCCCTCGGCACGCGCCAGCAATTCCTTGAGGGCATCGTCGGTGGCCAGCTGGTGCAGCAGGCCGCCCATCTCGGCCAACGCCAGCGAGCGTGCCTCGTTGCCCTTGGCGGGCATATTGGCGGACTGGTCCCAGGAGGCGATGGACTGCAGATGGGCGAGGCGGTGCTGGCGCTGGTGGCGGCGGCACAGGTCGTCGTAAGCGGTGGTGGTGCTCATGATGGTGAGGGCATTGAAGGTGGCGGCATTGTGTCGCCTGGCGCCAGCGCAGACAAAGGCCACCCATGCGGGGGATGTCGCAGCCCGGGCTCAGGCGTGGATCTGCCCCGGGAAAAACCACAGCAGGCCCACCGTCATCACCACATAGCGCAGCAACTTGCCCAGCGCCATATAGCCCAGGCTGGGCCAGAAGGGCATGCGCAGCCAGCCCGCCACCGCGCACAGCGGGTCCCCCACCAGCGGCAGCCAGCTCAGCAGGCAGGCCTTGGGCCCGAAGCGTTCCAGCCAGCGCAGCGCGCGCGCATGCGGTGGCGCGTGGTGGGCGCGGTGCTCGTAGGCGCGCTCGGCGCCATAGCCCATCGCCCAGGTGAGCGCACCACCCAGGGTGTTGCCCAGCGTCGCCACCGCAATGGCCGGCCACAACAGGCTGGGGTTGAGCTTGACCAGGCCGAACACCGCCGGCTCCGAGCCCAGCGGCAGCAGGGTCGCGGAGATGAAGGACACGATGAAGATCGCTGCCAGCCCCAGGCGCGGCAGCGCCAGCGCTGTCAACATCGCGAAAACCAGCTGTTCCAACCAAGCTTCCATCCCTAAGATTATGGGTGGCAGCCAGGCCTGTAAGACCTTGCACTTGTGTCGCGCCTCGCAAGCGGACAGAGTCGAGGACCTAGGGCGAGGGGAGTCAAACCGAACGCGCCCAGGGCGCCGCGATATGCGGCGCAACAAACAACAAGAGCGACGTGGACTGTGAGGTCGGTATGTTGGGGTTCAAAGTGTCGGGTGCGCACTGGCTGTCGAGGCTGGCCCTGGCCGCGGCTGCCGCGCTGGCGCAGGCGCCGGTGGCGGCGCAAGCGATCGAAAACTGCAAGGTCTTGCAGGCCTCGGGCAATCCGCAGTACCCGCCCTATCTGTGGCGCGATCCGGAGGACGAGGGTCGCCTGATCGGCGCCAATACCGAGCTGATGCAGTGGCTGGCCAAGGAGATCGCCATCCCCATCGAGGTGCGCTACGTCGGCCCCTGGGGGCGCGTGCAGGAGGAGACGCGCGCCGGGCGGCTGGACCTGATCGCCGGCGCCTTCTTCACCCAGCCGCGCACCGAGTACATGGACTATTTCCACCCGGCCTTCCGCGAGACCCGCTCGGTGATCTGGACTCGCAAGGGCGCCAAGATCAACTACCGCCGCTGGGGCGATCTGGTCGGCAAGCAGGGCGTGACGGTGATCAACAACAGCTTTGGCGAGGAGTTCGACCGCTACGCCCGCGAGACGCTCAAGATCACCCAGGTGGCCAGCCTGGAGCAGGCGATCCAGATCCTGCAGCGTGGCCGCGCCGACTATCTGGTCTACGAAGACAGCCCCGGCGAGGCCTTTCTGGCCAAGATGGGCATCGCCGACATCCAGCAACTGAGCCCCCCGGTGGCCAACGAGAACCTCTATCTGACGCTCTCGCACAAGTCGGCCTGCAACACGCCCGAGCTGCGCGGCCGGCTGGCGCGCGCGCTCTACAAGCTCGCGCGCGACCCCAAGCTGATGAACGGACTGATCGACAAGAGCATCCAACTCTGGCGCAAGCAGAACCAGGCGCCCTAGGATCTGTTCAGGCCCTAGGACGCGGGGAGGTATACTCCTGCCTCATTTTTGAGCAATCTCGCCGATTGCTCGTGCAGGCCCTCCCCCATGTCCGCCCCCCTTCGCATCGGCCCCCATGTGTTGCCGAACCGGCTCTTCGTCGCCCCCATGGCGGGCGTGACCGACAGGCCGTTTCGCCAGCTGTGCCGCCGCATGGGCGCGGGCTATGCGGTGAGCGAGATGGTGACCTCGCGCAAGGACTTGTGGGCGAGCCTGAAGACCTCGCGCCGCGCCAACCATGAGGGCGAGGCGGCGCCGATCGCGGTGCAGATCGCCGGCACCGACGCGGCCATGATGGCCGAGGCCGCGGCCTACAACATTGCCCGCGGTGCCCAGATCATCGACATCAATATGGGCTGCCCGGCCAAGAAGGTGTGCAACAAATGGGCCGGCTCGGCCCTGATGCAGAACGAGCCGCTGGCGCTTGAAATCATCGAGGCGGTGGTGCGCGCCGCCCAGCCGCATGGCGTACCGGTGACCTTGAAGATGCGCACCGGCTGGTGCGAGGCCGAGAAGAACGCGCTGCTGCTGGCGCGTGCCGCCGAGTCCGCCGGCGTGGCCATGGTGACGGTGCATGGCCGCACCCGCGAGCAGGGCTACAAGGGCCTGGCCGAGTACGACACGGTGGCCGCGGTGAAGGCCGCGCTGACGATCCCGGTGGTGGCCAACGGCGACATCGATTCGCCCGCCAAGGCCGCCCAGGTGCTGGCCCATACCGGTGCCGACGCCATCATGGTGGGTCGCGCGGCCCAGGGCCGGCCCTGGATCTTTGCCGAAATCGCCCATTACCTGGCCACCGGCGCGGAGCTGGCCGCGCCGCGCGTGCGGGACGCCCGGTCCTGGCTGATCGAGCACCTGCACGACCATTACAGCCTCTATGGCGAGCTGACCGGCATGCGCACCGCGCGCAAGCACATCGGCTGGGCGCTGCGCGGCCTGCCCGGCGGCGAGGCCTTTCGCCAGCACATGAACACGCTGCAGAGTTGCGAGGCGCAGATCGCCGCCTTGAGCGACTGGTTCGGCGCCCTCGCCGAGCGGCATGAACGCTTGCCCTATCTGCCCCTTGGCAATGCGGCCAACGACGAAACCTCAGAAGAACAAGCATGACGCCCAAACCGATCGACGCCTGCGTACGCGAGAACCTGGAAGCCTATTTCCGCGACCTCGATGGCGAGGCCCCGCATTCCATGCACGAGATGCTGATCAAGCTGGTGGAGAAGCCCTTGCTGGAGGTGGTGATGCAGCACGCCGATGGCAACCAGAGCAAGGCCGCCGAATGGCTGGGCATCAACCGCAACACCTTGCGCCGCAAGCTCAGCGACCACCAGATGCTGTAGCTAGGCCCGACGCACCGAACCAAATCATTAGCTAGCGAGTCCATCACCATGACGCAACTCACCGCCCTGATCTCCGTCTCCGACAAGACCGGCATCCTCGAATTCGCCCAGGCCCTGCACGCCCTGAATGTGCGCCTGCTCTCCACCGGCGGCACCGCCAAGTTGTTGCTTGAGGCCGGTCTGCCGGTCACCGAGGTGGCCGAGCACACCAGCTTCCCCGAGATGCTGGACGGCCGCGTCAAGACCCTGCACCCCAAGATCCATGGCGGCCTGCTGGCGCGCCGCGATCTGCCCGAGCACATGGCCGCCGCGGCCCTGCACGGCATCGCCATGATCGACATCCTGGCGGTCAACCTCTATCCCTTCGAGGCCACCGTGGCCAAGCCCGGCTGTACGCTGGAGGACGCGATCGAGAACATCGACATCGGCGGCCCGGCGATGGTGCGCAGCGCCGCCAAGAACTGGAAGGACGTGACCGTGCTGACCGACGCCAGCCAGTACGCCGGCGTGCTCGAGGAGCTGAAGGCCGCGGGCAAGACAAGCGACAAGACCCGTTTCGCCTGCAGCGTGGCCGCCTTCAACCGCATCGCCCAGTACGACGCCGCCATCAGCAACTACCTGAGCGCGCGCCAGGACGACGGCTCGCTGGCCGAGTACCCCGGCCAGATGAACAGCTGCTTCGTGAAGGTGCAGGACCTGCGCTACGGCGAGAACTCGCACCAGAGCGCCGCGCTCTACCGCGACCTCTTCCCCGCCCCCGGCTCGCTGGTGACGGCCAAGCAGCTGCAGGGCAAGGAGCTGAGCTACAACAACATCGCCGACGCCGACGCGGCCTGGGAATGTGTGAAGGCCTTCGAGGCCCCCGCCTGCGTCATCATCAAGCATGCCAACCCCTGCGGCGTGGCGGTGGGCGCGGATGCGGCCGAGGCCTATAGCAAGGCCTTCAAGACCGACCCCACCAGCGCCTTCGGCGGCATCATCGCCTTCAACCGCCCGGTGGACGGCGCGGCCGCGCAGCTGGTGTCCAAGCAGTTCGTCGAGGTGCTGATGGCCCCCGCCTTCAGCGCGGAAGCCCGTGCCATCTTCGGCGGCAAGGTGAATGTGCGCCTGCTCGAGATCGCCCTGCCCCCGGGTGGCGAGACCCCCTGGATGCAGGGCCGCAACGCGATGGACAGCAAGCGCGTGGGCTCGGGCATCCTGCTGCAGAGCGCCGACAACCACTTCCTCAAGGCCAGCGACCTGAAGGTGGTGAGCACCAAGCAGCCGAGCGCGCAGGAACTGCAGGACCTGCTGTTCGCCTGGACCGTGGCCCAGTACGTGAAGAGCAATGCGATCGTGTTCTGCGCCGCTGGCATGACGCTGGGCGTGGGCGCGGGCCAGATGAGCCGCATCGACTCGGCCCGCATCGCCAGCATCAAGGCCGAGAACGCCGGCCTCACGCTAAAGGGCTCGGCCGTCGCCAGCGACGCCTTCTTCCCCTTCCGTGACGGCCTGGACGTGGTGGTCGACGCGGGCGCCACCAGCGTGATCCAGCCGGGTGGCTCGATGCGCGACGACGAGGTCATCGCCGCAGCCAACGAGCGCGGCATCGCCATGGTCTTCACCGGCGTGCGGCATTTCAGGCATTAATGCCCCACCCCCTACGCGCTTCGCGCGCCCCCTCAAGGGGGCGAGCCCGCAGGACCGGCAGAGCCGGATCCTCGGGCTCCGCTGGGGAATACAGGCGCCTCTGTCACCCGCGCGACTAGACGCCCCCCTCTATCTCAGGGACTACACGCTGGTTGCATCCCTCTTCTGCGGTTAGCCTCGGGCGAACCCAAGGAGAGACGAGATGGACCAGTCCCTGCAAGAACGCCTGCACCTGGCGCTGGAGCAGCAGCGCGCGGCGTACCAGGCCGAGATGATGCCCAGCCTGGCGGTGCGCCGCGATCGCCTGCAGCGCGTGCAGGCCATGACGGCCAAGTACGCCGAGGAACTGGCGGCGGCGATCTCGCAGGACTTCGGCCACCGGGCGCGCCAGGAGACCTTGCTGGCCGATGTGTTCACGGTGGAGTCCGGCGTCAAGCACGCGCTGCGTCACCTGCGCGGCTGGATGAAGGCCAGGCGCGTGCCCACCGCCCTGCAATACCTGCCCTCAAGCAACCGCCTGCTGCCCCAGCCCCTGGGCGTGGTGGGCGTGGTCTCGCCCTGGAACTACCCCTATTACCTGGCCATGGCGCCGGCCCTGGCGGCGCTGGCAGCCGGCAACCGCGTGATGATCAAGCCCTCGGAGCTGACGCCCGCCACCTCGGCACTGATGGCCCGAATGGTGGCCGAGTTCTTTGCGCCCGAGGAGATGCAGGTCATCACCGGTGATGCCGAGGTCGGCCGCGCCTTCACCAATCTGCCCTTCGACCACCTGTTCTTCACCGGCTCCACCGCCGTGGGCCGGCTGGTGGCGCAGGCCGCCGCGCAACACCTGACCCCGGTGACGCTGGAGCTGGGCGGCAAGTCGCCCGCCCTGTTCGACCGCAGCTGCGACTTGAAACTCAGCGCCCGGCGCCTGGCCTTCGGCAAGCTGCTGAACGCCGGCCAGACCTGCGTGGCGCCCGACTACGCCCTGGTGCCGCGCGAGCTGGTGCAGCCCCTGGTGGCCGAGCTCAAGGCCGCGGTGCGCGGCATGTACCCGACGCTGGACGCCAACCCCGACTACACCAGCATCGCCGCCAGCCGCCACCATGCGCGCCTGCAGGGCCTGCTGCGCGACGCGCAGGAGCGCGGTGCGCAGCTGATCGCCACCCACGAGGAGGCGGTGAGCGGGCGCAAGCTGGTGCCGCACATCCTGCTCAACGTCAGCGACGAGATGGCGGTAATGCGCGAGGAGATCTTCGGCCCGCTGCTGCCCATCGTGCCCTACGACTCGGTGGACGAGGCGCTGGCCTATATCAGGCGCCACGATCGCCCACTGGCGCTCTACTGGTTCGGGCGCGACGGCGCCGCCCAGCAACGCGTGCTGGAGCAGACCCATGCCGGCGGCGTCACCATCAACGACTGCATCTGGCATCTGGGCCAGGAAGACCAGCCCTTCGGCGGCGTCGGCGCCAGCGGCATCGGCGCCTACCACGGCGAATGGGGTTTCCGCACCTTCAGCAAGGAAAAGCCCGTCTTCATCCAGTCGGCCTTCGCCGGCACCAAGCTGTTCTATCCTCCCTACGGCAAGACCTTCGAGCGCCTGCTGGGCCTGTTGAAAAAGATTGTCTGATTGATGTGATGACGCCATGAAAAGACGCAGCCTTCTCAAGCTCGGCATCGCCTCCGGCGTGGTGCTGGCGGTGGCCGGCGGCGGCCTGGCCCTGCTCAAACCCGGCCTTGTTGCCGACGGCAAGCTCAGCCCGGCCGCGCGCCAGCTGATGCGCGCCGTGGCGCTGGCGGTGTTCGACGGCCTGCTGCCCGCCGAGGCGGCGGCGCGCGAGGCCCGGCTGGCCGTGCACCTGGACCAGCTGGACGCCAATATCGCCGGCTTCCCCCCGCATCTGCGCGGCGAGCTTTCGCAGCTGCTGTCCCTGCTCACCAGCAGCGGCGGGCGCTTCTCGCTGACCGGCCTGGCAAGCGACTGGGCATCGGCCTCGGTGGCCGATGTGCAGGCCAGCCTGAAGGCCATGAGTCTGTCCAGCCTGGGGCTCAAGCAGCAGATCTATCACGCCCTGCGCGACCTCAGCAGCCTGGTGTTCTTCAGCGACGCGGCCAGCTGGCAGCTGGTGGGCTACCCCGGACCGAGAGAGATTCCCTAATGAGCAGCATTGTTGACCCGATCAAGCAAGGCCTGGCACGCGGCTGGAAGGTGCTGGGAGGCCCGCATGGCCCCCTGCCCAGCTCGCTGGACTGCGATGTGGTGATCGTCGGCAGCGGCGCCGGCGCCGGCATCACCGCCGAGCTCTTGGCCAAGGCCGGGCTGAAGATCGCCATCGTCGAGGAGGGCCCGCTCAAGTCCAGCAGCGACTTCCGCCAGCTTGAGGCCGACGCCTACTCGCAGCTCTACCAGGAAGGCGGTGGCCGCAAGACCGCCGACCAGGCCATGCCGGTGCTGCAGGGGCGCTGCGTGGGCGGCTCCACCACGGTGAACTGGGCCGGCGCCTTCCGCACCCCCGAGGAGACGCTGGCCTACTGGGTCGAGATCTACGGCCTGAAGGAATGCGGCGCCGAGGCCATGAAGCCCTGGTTCGAGCAGGTCGAGGCGCGTCTGAACATCAGCGAATGGCTCACCGATCCGAACGCCAACAACAGCGTGCTGCGCCGCGGTGCGCTCAAGCTGGGCATCAAGGCGCCCACCATCAACCGCAACGTCAAGGGCTGCTGGAATCTGGGCTCCTGCGGCCTGGGCTGCCCCACCAATGCCAAGCAGTCGATGCTGGTGACCACCATCCCCGCGGCGCTGGACCTGGGCGCCACGCTGATGGTGCAGACGCGCGCCGACAAGCTCGAACTCAAGGGCAAGCAGATCAGCGGCCTGCTGTGCCAGCCCGTGCATGCCGATGGCAGCGCCGCCGGGCCTGCTTTCCGCATCACCGCCAAGCACTATGTGGTGGCGGGCGGCGCGATCAACTCGCCCGCGCTGCTGATGCGCTCGGGCCTGCCCAACCCCAACGACCTGCTGGGCCGGCGCACCTTCTTGCATCCCACCGTGGCCAGCAGCGCCGTCATGCCCGAGCCGGTGCAGGGTTGGGCCGGCGCGCCGCTGGCGGTGTTCTCCGACCATTTCCTGCGCACCCAACCGATCGACGGCGCGATCGGCTACAAGCTCGAGACCGCACCGGTGCACCCGGGCTTTGCGATGACCAATCTGGGCGGCATGGGCCAGACCCTGGTGGACAAGGCCAGGCACTTCCCGCACACCAGCATCCTGATCGGCCTGCTGCGCGACGGTTTCCACCCCGAGGCCGGCGGCGGCGTGGTCGAGCTCAAGAACGACGGCAGCCCGGTGCTGGACTATCCGATCAACGGCTACCTGCTGGATGGCGCGCGCCGCGCCCACCTCAGCATGGTGGAAATCCAGTTCGCGGCCGGCGCCAAGAGCGTGCGCCCGGCGCATGAGCAGGCCGAGGACTACCAGAGCTGGCACCAGGCCAAGGAGGCCATCCTGGCCCTGCCCTACGAGCCCTATATCACCACCATAGGCAGCGCCCATGTGATGGGCGGCTGCGCGATGGCGGCCACGCCGGCCCAGGGGGTGGTGCAGCCCGACGGCCAGCATTGGCAGGTGGCCAATCTCTCGGTGCACGACGGCTCGGTGTTCCCCACCAGCATAGGCGCCAATCCGCAGCTGACCGTCTACGCCCAGGCGGCGCGCATGGCCACCGGCCTGGCAAAGCGCTTGACCGACAAGGAGGTCAGCCTCACCGGCCCGGCCGTGCCGGCATCGGCAGCATCGGCCGCGCAGGGCTGAAGCGGCGTGGCCACGGCGTGCACATGGCCCTTCTGAACAAGCAGGCAAGGTCGCTGCTCGTCATGCTGCTTGCCATGGGCTGTATCCCCATCGTGCCGGCTCAGCCCTCTGGAGGGCGCTTGCGGCCTCCAGAGGCGGTGCCATGCCCACGCGATCAGCTCACCCTGTTTTCCGGCGTGGTGCAGAAGTACCGCCGCGCCGCGGGCCACACCGTCTTGCGTATCCGCACCGACGCGGGGACGACCGAGGTGCTCACCGTCAAGCATCCCGCCACGGCGCCGGTCAGCTCTTGGTTTCTGATGGAGGGGCGGAAGTTCGAACCCCAGGACTGGGCTCGTATTGAACAATCCCCGGGCCGGCTGCGCGCGGGCATGCGCGCAGCCGCCTGGGTTTGCGGCAGCGACGGCAGCAATCCCATCATCGACTGGAATCCGCCGCGCGAGCCCTGAGGAGAGGGCTACTTGCCGTAGCGGTAGGTCGAGAAGGCCGCGTCCATGCGGGCATCCTGGCCCGCGGTGAAGGTGTTCATGCAAGCGTCGTCGGTGTAGTCCATGAAGTTGTAGATCGGGTCGAACCCGGCAATGCTGGTGCAGGAGTCCCTGTTCACCGGGCAACCGAAGGCCGCCGACTTCTCGGCCGGCGTGTCGGCCACGCCGTCGCCGCCGCTGGCCTGCCGCGCGCATCCGCCCTGGAAGGTGTGATACAGCCCCATCCAGTGCCCGACTTCATGGGTCGCGGTGTCGCCCAGGTTGTACGGCGCGGCGCTGCCACCGGGCACCGACGAATACAGGATCACCACGCCATCATCTATTGGGCGGCTCGCATACGAAGACGGGAAGGTCGCCCAGCCCAGCAGGCCCCCACCCAGGTTGGCGGAATACAGGTTCAGGTCTGCGGCGCTGCCGCGGCGCAGCGCCGTCTTGGCCTGGCTCTCGGCCGTCGAACCCGAGCTCATGTTGTACCAGGCAGCATTGGTGGTGCGGTCCACCGCCACGAGCTGGAACTGCCAGCCGGTGGCAGCAAACGCCGCATTCAGCACATTCATCTGGGCGGCGATCTGACTGTCGGGGATGTCGCCGTTGGCGATGCCGCTGCCCTGGTTGATGACATGGAAGTAGACGTTGATGACGCCGCCCGTGACCTGGGGTGGCGGCGGTGGACCACCGGGCTTGGCCATGCTCCAGGGTCCACCCCGATGGGCGGCCATATGGGCGTCGATCTCGGCAGCACGCTCCTCGTCCATATGCGGTGTGCCGCAGCGCAGCCCGGCCTGAATGAAGGCCTCCTGGCTGACAAACGATCGTCCTTCAATCACGAATGGTGGCTTGCCGTGCTGGGCCGCGACCATGCCCACCGCAGCGATGCAAGCCGAACCCGCAAGCAAATAGGCCCAAACCTTGAGTTTCATGATGGATCATCCTTCACCGCAGCCACGGCGATGCAACCGTAGCAAGACTCAACATCCCTTGGATCCTGTCATGCCAAGGGCATCGAATGCCCTTGGTGGGCCTGCCCGGTATGCGGCGCCATGTTGCTGGCAAATAGAGCGGGCGGCCTGGGCTTGATGGTAAGACCGATGCCCAGCTTGAGAAAGACGGGCCGGGTCTTGCCCCCCCATCTGCAGGGCCTGACATACTTTGACGTCCATGAGCCTTCTTGCCAGCCTGCAACTCCTTCTCTATGCCCTGTTGTGGACGCTCGCCGCTGTCGTCCACAAGGGCGAACGCCCCGCGCTGCTGCATTGGCTGGGCTTTTCGTTGGTGGCGGCGGCCCAGGCCGCCCTGGTAGCTTGGCGGCCCGATGGGCCGGCGTGGCTGACCCACACGGGCTCGAGTCTGGCCACCATCCTGAGCCTGGCCCTGGCCGGGCGCGGGGTGCTGGTGTTTCTGCGCCAGCCGCCGCGCAACGCGTTCTGGCTGGGCATGCTCGCCGCGGCGCTGCCGGCCCTGCTGTGGATAGGCCCGGCCGATACGCCAGCGCGGGTGGCCGCCATGTCCGGCTTCAATGCGGGGCTGCTGATCGTCGCCTTCTGGCTGGCGCGCCGCGCCTTTGTGCAGGAATTCGGCATCCGCATCGCGCTGTGCGCCACCCTGCCCGCTGCGGCGCTGCTGGCCATGAACCTCTTCTACCTGGCGCAGGGCCTGCGCCGGCTGCCCATGGACATCGTGGGCAGCAACGCCATCTCCATCGGCACCTGGGCGCTCACCCTGGTCAGCGCGGCGGCCTTCAACTTCCTGTTCATCTTCCTGGTGACGATACGCCTGCTGCAAAGCCTGCGTCGGCAGGCCGGCCTGGACGCGCTCACCGGCCTGCCGAATCGGCGCGCCATGCAGGAGCGCCTGCAGCTGGAGTGGGAGCGCGCGCAGCGCTATCAAACCCGCTTTGTGGCCATTGCCACCGACATCGACCATTTCAAGCACATCAACGACCGCCATGGCCATGGCGTGGGCGACCAGGCCCTCAGGGCCGTGGCCAGCACCTTGCTGGACCATGTGCGCGAGACCGACCACCTCAGCCGTTTCGGCGGCGAGGAGTTCCTGGTGCTGATGCCCCAGGCCTGCGCCGCGACCGATGGCCTGCGGCTCGCCGAGCGCCTGCGTAGCGCCGTCGCGGCCTTGAGGCTCAGTGGCGCCGATGGCAGCATGATCGCGCTGAGCGCCAGCTTTGGTGTGAGCGAGTCCGCGCCGGACGATGCCAATAGCGAGCAGCTGCTACGCCGCGCCGATCAGGCGCTCTACCAGGCCAAGTACCTGGGGCGTGACCGCGTGGTCCTGCACGAGCCCGGCCAAGTCACGCCGCCCTGAGCTTCGTTCAGACCAGCAATCACGGATTGCGTCGCAACATGGAGTATTCGGTGATGCTGATGACCATGTTCCTCTGCCTGGCCTGGCAGGCCCGGCCGTCCGCGCGGGCAGCAGCGGGCATGGCTGTCTGGCAAAATTCACTTCACGCTCTGCAATGCCAGCTCCGGGTCCCGAACTGGATCGAAGCAGCACCAGCGCCATCGCGACATGTTCAAGCTCTTTGCCGTGCCACCGGATCTGCAGCCTTGGTTGGAAGCCGTTGTGATACTGCGCGGCAGCGACGCGTTGCGCGAGTCACGATTTCCGGCCATGTTGACCAGCATGCTGGTGTTGAGGCTGGAAGGGTGCGTGCACTGCCATGGGCACAGCGTCCCTCGCGCTGCATGGATTGCCCCCCACGAGCGCCCCACCGTGTTTGCGCACGAGGGTGGAGTGCACGCCGTGGGTCTGGTGCTGCGGCCGGAGTTTGCGGCCTGCCTATTGGGCGGCGCCGCTCGCGGTCTGCGCAATTCCATCCTGTCCATGGATGAGGTGCTGGGGCGTACGGGCGAGACGGCCGAAGGCACCATGGTGCGCCAAGCCTGGGCCGTGCTGCAGGGCGAGCTGCGAGCGCACCGGGAGGACGAGTCCCAGGTGACGGCGTTGCTGCGCTTCACGCGTGCCGTGCTGGGGTCCGCGCCGGATGCCGAGGCCCGCCGCCAGCAGGCCTTGAGCCTGTGGCAAGCAGCCAGCAGGGGCCTTGAGGCGTCCGACTTGGCTCGGCCTTCGGGTCTGGGGCGCCGCCAGTTCGAGCGGCGCTTCGTGGCGCTTTGGGGATTCACGCCCAAGCAGGTCCGGCTGCTTGACAGGTTCAACAGCACCTTGCACCGGGCCTTGAGCGGCAGTCCTCAGGACGGCGCGCAACTGGCGCTGGAACAAGGGTTCTTCGACCAAGCCCATATGGGGCGAGACATGCGTCGTCTGGCCGGGGGAGCGCTCCGAACTCTGCACCCCCGCCATGAAAGCAGCGGCGGCGACAGCCACTGGCCGCTGCAAGTTGGCATACGGTCCCGCGTTCAGCCTTCCATGCGCCAGCCCCGCAAACGCTGAATCGCCAGGTACAGCGGTAGCGCGAAGGCCAGGCTCGCGCCAAAGCAGGCGGCAATGAGCGCCCAGCGCCAGCGCCCCAGGGAGCGATCCGTCGCCACCCAGACCGAGAACGCAATGGCAGCGAGATAAACATCGAGCGTGATGCCGGTGGTGAGCGCATTGGCGAAGGCATGGCCCCAAAACAGCTCCGGCCGGATGCTGCCGCCCGCGGCGAAGTACAAAAGATTGAAGTACCAGGGCAGCAGCAGGCCCAGCAGGGCAAGCAAGCCGTACAAGTGGTGCATTCGCAGGGTTTGGCGCATGGGATGGATATCAAGGTTGCCAGCAAGAACCTGGATTGAAGCGCCATGGGCAGGCCGAGCATAGGAAAAACACGACATCGCATCGCTGCACCGGGCCGCTGTTCGAGCACCGGCCGACCTGAACGCCAGGGCCGGCGGCGCGGAACTTGCAGCTACCATGCCCCCATGTCTATTGCTGCCTCCACCGGCCTCGCCCTGGCCGCGCTGGCACGCCTCATCACCGGCGCCCAGGGCCATTGGAAGGGCTGCCCGCCGATGGCCGAGCAGCGCATCTATTTCGCCAACCACCAAAGCCATTTCGACTGGGTACTGATCTGGGCGGCGCTACCGCGCGAGTTGCGCGCGCAGACGCGCCCGATCGCCGCGCGCGACTACTGGACCGGCTCGCGCCTGAAGCGCTGGCTGACCTCGGACGTCTTCAACGCCATCTATGTGAGCCGCAGCCGCAGCGTGCCGGACGAAGACCCGCTCGAACCGCTGCTGGACGCGCTTGCCAAGGGCGACTCGCTGGTGATCTTCCCGGAGGGCACGCGCGCCAACCGCGGCGAACCGCAGGCCTTTAAGGCCGGCCTCTATCACCTGGCCGAGCAGTTCCCGCAGGTGCATTTGATCCCGACCTGGATCGACAATGTGCAGCGCGTCATGCCCAAGGGCGAGGTCGTGCCGGTGCCCATCCTGTGCACCGTCACCTTCGGCGCGCCGCTGCAGCTGCAGCCGGGCGAGGACAAGCGCGCCTTTCTGGAACGTGCGCGCGCCGCGGTGATGGACCTGAAGCCGGGCGGGTGGCGCGCATGACGGCCCTGCATTGGTTGAAATCCTTGAACAGCGCCGAGCAGGTGGCCTTGCTGTTCGTGCTGCTGTTCGGCGCCTTGCTGCTGGTGAGCGTGGCCAGTTTCATCGCCTCGCTGACGCGTCACGGCGAGGCCAGCCGCGCAGGCTGGCAGCGCTGGCGCCACGAGCTCAACGTGGTCTGGATCGGTGCCTGCCTGTTCTGGGCCGCCTGGGTCTCGGGCCCGCTGGGCGCCACCCTGCTGTTCGGTGTGTTCTCCTTCCTGGCGCTGCGCGAGTTCATCACCCTGATGCACACGCGCCGCGGCGACCACCGCAGCCTGATCCTGGCCTTTTTCGTGATCCTGCCGCTGCAATACCTGCTGGTGGGCCTGCGCCACTTCGACCTGTTCTCGGTGCTGATCCCGGTCTACGGCTTTCTGGCCATCCCGGTGGTGAGCACGCTGGCCGACGACCCGGCGCGCTTCCTGGAGCGCAATGCCAAGATCCAGTGGGGCATCATGGTGTGCGTCTACGGGCTCTCGCATGCGCCCGCCCTGCTGCTGCTGGACTTTCCCGGCTACCAGGGGCGTGGTGCCTTTTTGCTGTTCTTCCTCGTAATGGTGGTGAGCTGCGGCCAGCTGGCCCAGTACCTGGCCGCCAGCCAGCTGCGCCGCCGTCCGCTGGCGCGCCGCATCAGCCGCAGCTTCTCGCTGCGGGCCTGGTGGTGCGGCGTGCTGATTGCCGCCCTGGTGGGTGCCCTGCTCTACTGGATCACGCCCTTCAAGGTCGGCCAGGCGGTGGTGATGGCCTTTGTTGCCGCCGCCGCCGGCAGCTTCGGCGCGCTGGTGATGAAGGCGCTCAAGCGCGATGCCGGCGTGCATTACTGGGGCAACCGCAGCTCCATCACCGGCGCGGTGGGCCTGCTCGACCGCATCGCGGTGATGTGCTTCGCCGCGCCGGTGTTCTTTCATTCGGTTCGTTGGTATTTCAAATTGGCGCTATGAGAATTCTTGGCATTGACCCCGGCTTGCAGACCACCGGCTTTGGCGTCATCGATGCGGATGGCCCGCGCCTGGCCTATGTGGCCAGCGGCACCATCAAGACCAGCGCCGTCGCCACCGGCGACCTGCCGGCCAGGCTGAAGATCATCTTCGACGGCATCCGCGAGGTCACGGCGCGCTACGAGCCGCAATGCGCGGCGGTGGAGATCGTGTTCGTGAACGTGAATCCGCAGTCCACCCTGCTCTTGGGCCAGGCGCGCGGCGCAGCGCTCACCGCCTTGGTGTCCAAGGACCTGCCGGTGTCCGAATACACCGCGCTGCAGATGAAGAAGGCCATCGTCGGCCATGGGCATGCCAAGAAGGAGCAGATCCAGGCCATGATCAAGCGCCTCTTGAACCTGCCCGCCGAACCCGGCAAGGACGCCGCCGACGCGCTGGGCCTGGCCATCATGCATGCGCATGCGCGCGTGTCCTTCGAGGCCATGAGCAAGAGCACCACGCTGCAGCGCCGCCAGCACGCCCAATTCAAGGGTGGCAGGACCTATTGAGGAAAGTGCCCGGCGCCATGGAATAAACAGGCCCTGCCAGGTGTTTACTAGGCATCCACCACCGGAGACGCCCATGCGTACACGACTAGCTGCCCTCACCCTCGCCGCCGCCCTCAGCGCCTGCGCCACCACGCCGCCGGCACCCGCCAGCGTGGTGAACGGCGTGCTGGTGGGCCCCAACCAAATGACGCTCTACACCTTTGACAAGGACAGCGCGGGCAAGAGCATGTGCAGCGGCCCCTGCATCGCCAACTGGCCCGCCCTCAAGGCCGCCGACGACGCCAAGGCCAGCGGCGACTGGAGCATCATCAGCCGCGACGATGGCAGCCGCCAATGGGCTTACAAGGGCAAGCCGCTGTACTTCTGGAGCAAGGACGCCAAGCCCGGCGATCGCAGCGGCGACGGCTTCAACAAGGTCTGGCATAGCGCCACGCCCTGATGCTTGAGGAGGCGCTGCCGCACCTGCCCCGCCTGCGGCGCTATGCGCGCCTGCTGACGGGCGATGCGGCGCGCGCCGACGACCTGCTGCAGGACACGCTGGAGCGCGCCGCGCGCAAACAGGCGCTGTGGCGGCCCGAGCTGGGCGGCGCCGACCGCAGCGGCGCGCTGCGCGCCTGGCTGCTGACCCTGATGCATCGCCATTTCCTCAACCAGCTGCGCGACCAGCGCCAGCATCTCTACGAGGAATATATGGACGAGCACGCGCCAGCACATGATCCGCAGCCGCAGTGGCAGCAGCGCCTGGACCTCGAACGCGCGCTCGCCGCACTGCCGGCGCCGGCGCGCGAGGTGCTGCTGCTGGTGTGCGTGGAAGAGCTCTCCTACGAAGACGCGGCCCGCGTGCTGGAGCTGCCGGTGGGCACGGTGATGTCGCGCCTGTCGCGCGCGCGTGAACGCCTGCGCCAGCTCATGCATGACGAGCAGCCCGCGGCCGGCGCCGCGCTGCGCGTGGTGAAGTGACTGAACGACAAGGCCGCGCCATGAAACCCATCACGAACATGGACAAAGCCACCCTGCACGCCTATGTGGACGGGCAGCTGAGCCATGCAGAGGCCGCCGAGGTGGCGCAATGGCTGCAGAGTCACGCGGATGACGCCCAGCGCGTGCTGGCCTGGCGCAGCCAGCGTGCCGCGCTGCAGGGCCTGCACGCCGAGATGCTGGACGAGCCTCTGCCCCCGGCGCTGCTGCGCCGCCTGCACAAGCGCCCCGCCGCTGCCAATGCCGCGCAGTTCTGGCGCCAGGCGCTGGCGGCGGCCGCCCTGCTGGGCGTGGGCCTGGCAGGGGGATGGCTGGCGCATGGCCAATGGCAGCCGCCCGCCGGTGCAATGCAGGCCAGCGGCACGCCCGCCTTCGTGCGCGACGCCGCCATCGCCCATGTGCTCTACCAACCCGAGCGCCGCCATCCGGTCGAGGTGGGCGCAGACCAGCAGGAGCATCTGCTGCAGTGGCTCAGCAAGCGCCTGGGCCAGCCGCTGCGCGTGCCGGACCTGCGCGCCGAGGGCTTTGCGCTGATGGGCGGCCGGCTGCTGCCCGCTGGCCAAGCGCAGGGCAGCGGCGACAACAGCATGGCGCGCGCCCAGTTCATGTACGAATCGGCCCAGGGGCAACGCCTGACCCTCTATGTCTCGATCGCCCCGCCGGGCCAGGCGGCGCCCACCGCCTTCCGCTTTGCCGAGCAGGGCCAGGGTACCGGCCTGACGCGCAGCTTCTACTGGATCGACGGTGTGCTGGGCTATGCGCTGAGCGGGCCGTTTGCCCAGGAACGGCTGGCGCGCCTGGGCAGCCAGGTCTATGCCCAGCTGGGCGGCGCCTGAGGCGGCGCGCTAGCTGCGAGGCGCAAGCTCGATGCGATCGCGCCCGCCGGCCTTGGCCCGGTACAGCGCCGCATCCGCGCGCGCCAGCGCGGCTTCGATGTCGGCATCGCCAAAGCGCACCGCGCTCAATCCCATGCTGGCGGTGAAGCGCAGGCGCTGGCCACTTGTCAGCGTCACCTCGGTGGCATGTATCGCCTTGAGCAGACGCTGCGCCACCAGGCTGCCCATCTGCTCATCGGCGCCCACCAGCAGGCAGGCGAATTCCTCGCCGCCGAGGCGCGCCGCCAGATCCGGCTTGCGCATCTGCTGCTGCAGCAGCGCGCCAAGGGCACGCAGCACCTGGTCGCCGCCGGCATGGCCATGGCGATCGTTGATTTGCTTGAAGTGATCTATGTCCAGCATCAGCACCACCACCGCCTGGCGGCGTCGGTTGTACGTGGGCAGGGTGCTGCGCGCCACCTCGAAGAACTCGCGCCGGTTCGCCAGACCCGTGAGCGCATCGGTGCTGGCGGCAAGGCGCAGGCCCTCCTCGCGCACACGCCGTTCGTTCACGTCGATCAGGCTCATGAGGTAGCTGGCTCGCTGCGCCTGCCGCGGGTCCGGCACCGCGCGCACCTGCACCGTGGCCCAGAAGCTACTCTCGCCGCGCCTGAGTTCCAGCTCACCGGCCTGCACCGCGCTGTCGGCGTCGGCCTTGGCGAGCAACGCCGTCAAGGCCTCGGGCTGCACAAAGCAGGCCGCCAGCCCTCTGCCTTCGATCTGTGCGCGCTCGAGCGCCAGCATGGCCAGCGCCGCTTCATTGATCTCCGTGACCGCCAGCCCGGCCCCGCCGGCCAATAGACCGGGCACCGGACTCATCGCCAATGCATCGCGCAGGAGCTGTTGCGCACGCAGGGCCTGGGCACGGCTGCGCGCAAATCGAAGCGCCCACCAGATCGCCAGCGCGCTGACCATCCACAGCGTCAACAGCGCCAGGCCGAACTGGCGCCGTGCCTGCTGCAATTCGCCCTGATAGTCGGCCTCGGCAATGCCGACGGCCACCTGCATGGGCGCATGCTTGAGCGGGCTGATCGCCACCAGGCGCGCACCGCCATCGAACTCGGAGCGCACCCGCCAGGTGTTGGGCAGCGGCCCCGGCACCTGGGGGCGTGCCAGCTGACGCTGCTGCGCCCCTTCCACTGCGGGCACGCGCGCAATCAGCCTCAAACCCTGGTCCGCCAGCACCACGAATCCCTGCCCACCGGGCCAGACCTCCTTGATCGCCTGCTCCAGGTACTCGACATGCAAACCCAGCACGACGGCGCCGAGCAGCCGGCCATCGTCCGCATAGATGCCGCGCGCCTGCACAAAACCCAGCTTGCCCGTGGTCTTGAAGCGATACACCGACGACACCTGCACCTTGCCGCGCCCCTGGGCGCCGAGCCGCAGCAGTTCGCGCCAATAGTCGGTGCCGGCAAGTGACACATTGGAGCGTTTGAGGCCGCGCAGCAGATAGGCGCGCCCCTGGGCGTCCAGATAGCCCAGGTTGCCTATGCTGGGATTGAGCCGTTTGATCTGGTCGATCCAGCGGTCCAGCTGCTGCAGGCGCTGCTCGCTCGGCAGCTCCGGGCGTGCCAATTCGGCGGGATCGATCAAGCGTTCCAACTCGTCCAGCCAGGCACGCGCGATATCGGTAGCGCCATCCAGACGAGCAGCCGCGATGCGGGTTGCCGACAGGGCCTGTGCGGCGGCCTCCTTGTCGCGTCGCAGCCGGGCATCGTCCGCCACGAGCATGAAGACTGCCGTCAGCAGTACGGCTACAAGACCCGTTCCGGCCAGCCACACCGCGAAGACGCGCCAGGCGCTGTCCTCAGGATGCCGGCCCCTGCGCCTCTTCATCGACTCAATGAATCCCAACATGACGTACGGCTCGTTATCTTCCGGGTGCGGGACCTGTTCCCGGTGTCCGCACATTGCCGTTGATCGAGCCAATGCTAAGTGGCGGCAAGTTGCTGTCAACAGGGGTAGACCCCCGAGAAAGCTCCCCGGCCGGCCCGGCCCGCAAGCCATACATAATGGCTTGGCACCAGGGCACTACTCTGCAGAACTTGTCTCGCCATGCGGTCACTCCCCACAACAAGGATTACGGCAAGGATTGCAGCAAGCAAGACGAAATTGCGCGGCCGGCTGTCACGCCGGCAACTCATGGCCTGGACTGCAATGCATGGCATGGCCTTGGCCGCATGCGGCGCTCGACCCTTGCGGCTGGCCTCGCACCAATGGCCGGGCTATGCCCTGATCCAGGCGGCCTGCACCGAGGGATTGATTGCCTCGGACGACGTCACGCTGATCCACAGCGCCGATGCCCCGGCGACGATTCGGCTGCTGTCCCAGGCCGAAGCGGACGCCGCCACCCTGACCCTGGATGAGGTGCTGCAGGCGCGCGCGCAGGGCCAGGATTTGCGGGTCGCGGCGGTGCTGGACGTATCGGCTGGCGCCGATGCCTTGATCGCCAGCCCGGGCATTCGGCTACTTTCCCAATTGCGCGGCCGGCGCATCGGCCTGGAGCAGGGCGCGGTGGGCAATCTGGTCGCCCGCAAGGCGCTGGAAGCGGCGCGCGTGGGGCTTGACGAGGTCAGCCTGCTGGACCTGCCGCTGGCTGCTCAGGGCGATGCCTTGCGCTCCGGTCGGATCGATGCCCTGGTCTGTTTCGAGCCCCTGCTGGGGCAGTTGGAGGCGCAGGGATTCCGGCGTCTGTTTGACAGCCGCAGCATGCCCTATGCCGTGCTCGATGTGCTGGCCGTGCGTCAGGCAGCGATCTCGCCAGCCGCGCTGACGAGCGTGATCGCGGGCCACCTGCTGCTGCGCGAGCGCCTGCTGAGCGATCCGCAGGACGGCCGCTTCGCGCTCGCCCCCCACCTGGGCGTGCAAGCCGACCGGGTGCCGGATCTCTACCGTGGTCTGATCCTGCCCGGCTTGCACATGAACCACGAAATGCTGCGCGAAGGCGGCTCGGTTGCACGCGCAGCGCAGGAACTGCACCGCTATATGCGCAGCCTCGGCATGCTGAAGAACGAGGTCGATTTGCGCGGGCTCTGCGGCACCGCCTACCTGCCCCTGGAGGACTGAGCGCATGCGGTGTCCTGCATCTCGCTGTCGCCCGGGCTGGCCTAGCTGCCGCTGGCTGGCTGCGCTCCTGGCGGCAATGGCGGCCATGCTCGCAGTCATGTCGGCGCGCGCTCAGAGCGTGGCGGAAGCCGGGCCGGGCCGGCCCGATCTGGTGCTGGGTTGGCGGCAGGACCTGCTCTCCGACGCACAGGCGCAGGCGCTCGGCCGCCATCTGGCCGCGCGCCTGCCCACCCTGCATATCCAGCTTTATCCGCTGCGCCAACAGGAGGAGGCCGAGCTGGTGGGGCGCAATGCCCTGGATGCCTTGCTGACCGACAGTGTCAGCGTCGTGACGCTGCGCGAGCGGCTCGGGCTGATCCGCCCGCTGGCCTCGCTGCAGCGCCTGGCGCCGGGCAGCGGCGATCTGGGCAGTGCCGGCCTGGTGGTGGTCTCGGCCCGGCGCCAGGAACTGCAGCGGCTGGCGCAACTCAAACATGCGCGCATCCTGCTCGGGCCTGGCGACCGCAGCGCCGCCTGGCTGGCGCCGCTGATGGCGCTGCAACATGCAGGGCTGGAGCCGGACGATGTGCGACTGCAGGGCCGCGACGGCGACGCCCAGGTCCTTTTGAGGGCACTTGAGCAGGGCGAAGCCGATGCCGTGTTTCTGCCCGCCGGCCAGCTGGAGTCGCTGGGCGAGCAGGGCCGGGCCTGGCGCGCATTGGAGCCGCGGCCCCTGCCCAGCTACCCCTGGCAGCTCGGCACGCCGGTCCTGCCCGGGCCGCAGCTGGTGGCCATGGCCCATCTGGACGAGTCCATGCAAAGGCGCCTGCTGGCCGCGTTGCTGACGGTCGAAGACGCCACGGGCGCCGGCACGCCGCCCAACCTGGGCGCGCTGGGCTTGTCGTTCTCGCTGGCGCAGGACCTGGGCAGCGTGCAAGCCGCCATGAAGCACTTGCGCCTGAGCCCGTTTGATGCCGAGCCGCGACTCGATCTGCGCGCGCTGGCGCGCCAGCATCCGCGCACCGCCGCGCTCGCCGTGGCGGCGCTGGCGGCCCTGTTGCTGGCGCTCGGTCTGCTGTTGATCAGGCAGCGCGCGGCGCAGGCGCTGCGGCAGGCCCAGTCGCGGTTGCAATCGGTGTTGAGCGCGGTGCCCGACCTGATGTTCGAGGTCGATGCTGCGGGCACCTATCTGGAGGTCTGGGCCAGCGACCCGAGCTTGCTGGCGGCACCGCGCGAGCAGTTGCTGGGCCGGCGCATCGACGAGGTTCTGCCGGCTGACGCTGCCGCCGTGGTGATGCGCGCGCTGACCGCCACGGCGACGCAGGGCCGCTGCAGTGGACAGCAGTTCAGCCTCGAGCTGCCGACCGGGCGTCATCACTTCGAGCTCTCGATCGCCCGCGTCGAGAGCAGCGGCCGCTTCATCCTGCTCTCGCGCGACGTCACCGAGCGCGTCAAGCTCGCGCAGGAATTGCACAGCATCACCGAAGGCGCCGGCGATGGCATCTGGACCACCGATGCGGAAGGCCGCTACACCTACGCCAATCCGGCCGCGCTGAGCATCACCGGGCATGCGCGAGAAGAGTTGCTGCAAATGAGCATCCCCGAGCTGCTGCCCCAGGACGCCTTGCCGCGCCTTGCCGCCAGCCTGGAGCGCATGCGCCGGGACGGACAGATCCAGCGCGGCGAATGGCAGCTGCGCCACAAGCAGGGCCATCTCGTGCCGGTCGAACTGACCAGCCAGCGCTTGCCCGACGGGCGCTTCCTGGCCATCGGCCGCGACATCTCGGCCGAGCTGCAGGCACTCGACGCACAACGCCGCGCCGCGCGCGTCTTTGCGGCCGCCGGCGAAGGGCTGATCGTCACCGACACCGACATGGTCATCGTCGATGTGAATCCGGCCTTCACCCGTATCACCGGCTATACGCGAGAGGAGGCGCTCGGCCGCAAGCCCTCCATGCTGTCCTCCGGCCGGCAGGACGCCGCCTTCTACGAAACGCTGGATCGGGCGCTGCACGAGCATGGGGTCTGGCGCGGCGAGTTGTGGAACCGCCGCAAGAACGGCGAGCAGTATCCCGAGCGGCTGGCGATCACCGCGGTGCGCGACGACGCCGGCAAGGTGGTCGAGTATCTGGGGGTGTTCTCCGACATCAGCCTGGCCAAGCAGCATGAGCTGGAATTGCACCGGATTGCCTATTTCGATGCCCTCACCGGCCTGCCCAACCGGCGCCTACTGGCGGATCGGCTCGGCCAGGCCCTGCTGCGCGCGGACCGCGAAGGGCAGCTGTGCGCGGTGTGCTACCTGGATCTGGATGGCTTCAAGCCGGTCAACGACCGCCTCGGCCATGGCGTGGGCGACCAACTGCTGCTGCAGGTGGCCAAGCAGCTGACGCACAGCCTGCGCGGCGGCGACACGCTCGCGCGCATGGGCGGCGACGAGTTCGTGCTGGTGCTCGGCGATCTGGAGCATCTGCAGGACTGCTGTCTGGTGCTGCAGCGCTTGCTGGAGGCGGTGTCGCAACCCATCCAGGTGGGCGGCGAACTGGTGCGCATCAGCGCCAGCGTCGGCGTGACCCTCTACCCCGTCGATGCCGGCGATGGCGACACCCTGCTGCGCCATGCCGACCAGGCCATGTACAAGGCCAAGGAACTCGGCAAGAACCGCTACCACATCTTCGACGCCGAGCAGGATCGCCGCCGCGAGCTGCAACGCGACGCCCTGGCCGAGATCGAGCTCGCCTTCCATCGAGGCGAGTTCGAGCTGCACTACCAACCCAAGATCGATCTGCGCAACGGCCAGGTGGTGGGCAGTGAGGCCTTGCTGCGCTGGCGTCGGGCGGACGCGAGCATGGTGCAACCGCTGGAATTCCTGCCCCTGCTGGCCGGTCACGCGCTCGAACTGCGCGTCAGCGCCTGGGTGGTGGAGACGGCGGTGCAGCAGATTGCGGCCTGGAAGGCCGCGGGCCTGCCGCATGCCATCAGCGTCAATATGGTGCCCGCCCACCTCGAACAGGCCGAGTTCGTGCCCTGGCTGGCCGCCCTGCTGGCCGCCCACCCCAGCCTGAGCGCGGGCGACCTGCAGCTGGAGGTGCTGGAGTCTTCCGCGCTGGACAGCCTCGAGCGCAGCGCCGCCACCTTGTCCACGCTACGGCACATGGGCATCTCGCTGGCCCTGGACGACTTTGGCACCGGCTACTCCTCGCTCGCCTATTTCCGCCGCCTGCCCATGGACGTGTTGAAGATCGACCGCGGCTTCGTGCACGACATGCTGGTCGACCCCGAAGACCTGGGCATCGTCGACAACGTGGTGCGGCTGGCCGCGGCCTTCAACCGGCACGTCATCGCCGAAGGCGTGGAAAGCATGGAACATTGCCGCGTGCTGCTGGCGCTGGGCTGCGAATATGCCCAGGGCTATGGCATCGCGCGGCCGATGCCGGCGCAGCGCTTCGCCGCCTGGCTGCAGCAGTGGCAGCAGGAGCGGCGCTGGCAGGCAGGCCAGGTCGGGCAGCAGCCCATGCCGAGCCGGCGCCAGGTCGAACTCAGCGTCATGGCGGCGCATCTGCGGCGTTGGCTGGAGCGCATCGGGCGCAGCCTGAGCAGCCGCAATGCCGAAGACCTGGCCGGCAGCGGCGGCGGGCGTTCGCTGGCGAACTGGTTGCAGGGCCAGGGCCGCAGGCAATTTGGGCAGCTGGCGCAGTTCGATCAGCTGCTGCAGGCCAGCCATGCACTGCAGTCGCTGCTGCAGCGCATCAACGAACATCTGAGCGACCAGCGCCACGACGCCGCCAGTGAATGCCTGCACGAACTGGAGCAGCTTGTCCAGCAGGCTCTGAACCTGCTGGAAAGCCTGGAGCAGGCGCCCCAATCCGGCGCCGCCCTGGCGGATTGACGCGGCGGCAGCACCCGCGCAAATGGGCACAATCCGCAGCTTGCTTGTTCGCCCCAGCGCTCCCGCATGACCCTGATCCAAATGATCGCCGGCTTTGTGGCCAGGCATCGCCGCGCCTACGCCGCCTCAGCCCTGATGCTGCTGAGCATCGCCCTCATCACCGTGTGGATCCCGCGCCAGGTGGGCCAGGTGGTGGACGGCCTGGTGGCGCAGCGCCTGCAGGGCGGCGGCCTGCTGCGCGAGCTGGCCTGGCTGCTGCTGGCGGCGCTGGCGATCTATCTGCTGCGCGTGGGCTGGCGGCTGGCGCTGTTCGCCGCCGCCTACGAGCTCGGCCGCGAGCTGCGCACCCGGCTGTACCGCCAGCTGAGCCTGCAGGGCCCGGGCTTTTTCCAGGGCGAGCGCACCGGCGACCTGATGGCGCTGGCCACCAACGACATCGACGCCGTCGAGATGGCCGCGGGCGAGGCCCTGCTGGCGGCCTTCGACGGCAGCCTCACCCTGATGCTGGTGGTGGCGATGATGACGCTGGGCGTGGACTGGCGCCTGGGCCTGGCCGTGCTGCTGCCCTTCCCGCTCATGGCGCTGGCCTTCTGGCGCATCTCCGAACATGTGCACCAGGCCTGGAAGGCCTCGTTGGAGCGCTTCTCCAGCCTCAACCAGCATGTGCAAGAGGGCTTGAGCGGGGTGCGCACCCTGCGCGCGCTGGGGCTGGGTGCGAGCAGTGCCAGGCAGTTCCACGCCCTTGCCGACCATGCCGGCGAGGCCGCCTGGCGCGCCCAGCGCTGGGAGGCCGCCTACGAGCCGGCGGTGGGCATGACGCTGGCCAGCGCGGCGGCGATCGCGCTGGGCCTGGGCGGCTGGCTGGTGGCCCGCGGCGAGCTCAGCATCGGCGCGCTGACCTCCTTCACCATGTACCTGGGCCAGCTGATCTGGCCGATGTTCGCGGCCGGCTGGGTGCTCTCGCTGCTGGAGCGCGGGCGGGCCGCCTGGGCGCGCCTGCAGCCGGTGCTGGACGCGCCGCTGAGCCTGCGCGATGCGGGTAGCGCGGCGCTGCCGGACAGGCTGGACCTGAAGCTGCAGGGCCTGCACTTCAGCTATGGCGACGACGCCCGCGCGGCGCTGACGCAGATCGAGCTGCAGCTGGAGGCCGGCCGGACGCTCGGTGTCGTCGGCCCGACGGGTGCCGGCAAGTCCACGCTGCTGCGGCTGATCCTGCGCCAGTTCGAACCGGCCGAGGGTCAGGTCTTGATGGGTGGGGTGCCGGTGCAGCAGATTGCGCTGGCGGCGCTGCGCCAGGCCCTGGCCTGGGTGCCGCAGGAGCCCTTCCTGTTTTCCGCCAGCATTGCCGAGAACATCGCGCTGGCCCGACCCGAGGCGAGCCGCGCGCAGGTCATCGAGGCCGCGCGCCTGGCGGCGGTGCATGAGGACATCGCCGCCCTGCCCCAGGGCTACGACACCGAGGTCGGCGAGCGCGGCGTGACGCTCTCGGGCGGCCAGCGCCAACGCGTGGCGATCGCCCGTGCGCTGCTCAGCGCGGCCCCCATCCTGCTGCTGGACGATGCGCTCTCGGCCGTCGACACCGGCACCGAAACCCAGATCCTCGCGCATCTGCGAACCCTGCGCGGGCGCCACCCGGAGCGCAGCGCACTGATCGTCAGCCACCGTCTCAGCGCGGTGATGGAGGCCGACCAGATCGTCGTGCTGCGCCAGGGCCGCATCATCGAACAAGGCAGCCACGCCCAATTGCTGGCGGCCGAGGGTTGGTACGCCACGCAATGGCGCTACCAGCAGCTGGAGGCCAGTCTTGACGCACTCTGAAGGCAAGCGCGGCGAACCCTCGCCCTGGTCCGCCGTGGGCCTCTTGATGCAGGCCGCGCGCCCGGAACGCCGCGCGCTCGCCTGGGGCCTGCTGTGGCTGCTGGGCGCCGCCGGCCTCGAAGCGCTGGGGCCCATGCTCGGCAAGCGCTATATCGACCAGTACCTGCTGCCGCGCCGCTTCGACGTGGCCGCCATGGCCGGGCTGCTGCTGACCCTGATGTTGTGCGGCTGGGCCTCCAGCTGGATACGCTATGCCCAGCTGGCGCGCATGGCCGGGGTGGCGCGGCGCTCGGTGCTGCGCCTGCGCGAGCAGGTGTTTGCCCATGTGCTGGCGCTGCCCATGGCCTTCTTCGACCGCGCCATCACCGGCCAGCTGGTGAGCCGCGTCACCAACGACACCGAGGCCGTCAACACGCTCTACCGCCAGGTGCTCTATGTGATGCTCGATTCGAGCATCGTGGTGCTGGGCTCGATGGTGGCGATGGCCTGGCTGGACCTGCGTCTGATGCTGATCGTGGCGGCCCTGGTGCCGGCCAGCGTGGCCATCATCTGGCTCTACCAGCGCTGGAGCGCACCGGCGGTGCAGCGCAGCCGCCAGCTGCGCAGCGACATCAACGCCCAGATGGCCGAGAGCATCGCCGGCATGGCGGTGCTGCAGGCGGCCGGCGCGGGCGCGCGCTTTGCCCAGCGCTTCGGCCGCATCAACGCCGAGCACCTGGGCGCGCGCGTGGCCGAACTGCGCGCCAATGCCTGGCTGCTGCGCCCGGCGCTGGACCTGCTCAACGTGACGCTCTTGGTGACGGTGATCTACGGCTTCGGTCGGCGCGAGATGTCGGGCGTCGAGGTGGGTCTGCTGTATGCCTTCCTCAGCTATATCTCGCGCGTGGTCGAGCCGCTGATCCAGATCACCATGCAGTTCGGCCAGCTGCAGCAGTCCATGGTGGCGGCCTCGCGCGTGCGCAGCCTGCTGCAGGAGCGCGTGGCCGACGACGCCAGCCAGGCCGGCCTGGCCATCACGCGCGGCGAGATATCGGTGCGGGAGCTGAGCTTTGCCTACCAGGCGCCGCGCCTGGTGCTGCAGGACATCAACCTGGAGATCCGCGCCGGCGAGTTCATCGGCATCGTGGGCCACACCGGCTCGGGCAAGTCGACCCTGCTGTCGCTGCTGCTGCGCTTCTATACCAGCGCGCCGGGCAGCATATGCATCGACGGCCTGGCGCTGGAAAGCCTGCCCGATGCGGCCTTCCGTGCCGCCGTGGGCCTGGTGCCGCAGGAGCCTACGCTGATGGCGGCCAGCGCGCGCGCCAACATCGCGATGGGGCGCGACATCAGCGAGCACGCCATCGTCGAGGCCGCCAAGGCGGCGCGCATCCACGACTTCCTGCTGAGCCTGCCGCAGGGCTACGACACCCTGCTGGGCGAGGGCGGCGCGCGCGTCTCCACCGGCCAGAAGCAGCTGATCGCGATGGCGCGCGCGCTCGCTGGCGCGCCGCGCATGCTGTTCCTGGACGAGGCCACCTCCAATATCGACAGCGCCACCGAGGCGCTCATCAGCGAGGCGCTGCTGGCGCTGCGCGGCCGCGTCACCATCGTGGCGATCGCGCACCGCCTCTCCACCATCCGCGAGGCCGACCAGATCGTGGTGCTGAACCATGGCCGCCTGGTGGAGCGCGGCCGGCATGCCGAGCTGATGGCGCTGGAGGGCGGGCTCTACCAGCGCCTGGTGCAACTGCAGTCGCTAGAGGAGCAGGGCTAGTCGCTCCAGCACCAGCACGGCGAAAAAGCCCAGGCCGGCGATCACCGTCCATTTGACGATCAGCACGCCGCGGCGGCGCCAACGGTCCTGGCGCGTGCCGATATACATCGCGAAGCAGAGAATGCTGGCCGCCATCAAGAGGCCGATGAGGAGGCGGAAGACCATCATCTGCGGGGTCAGTCCCTACCAGGCCGGCGCCAGCTCGGCGAAGCCGCGCGGGGCCTCGGCCTCGTCATCGAACGTGACGATGTCGTAGGCGCTCTGGTCGGCCAACAGGGCGCGCAGCAGCTTGTTGTTGAGCGCATGCCCGCCCTTGAACGAGGTATAAGCCGCCAGCAGCGGATAACCGGCCACATGCATGTCTCCGATGGCGTCGAGGATCTTGTGCTTGACGAACTCGTCGTCGTAGCGCAGGCCGTCGGCATTCAGCACGCGGTAGTCGTCCACCACGATGGCGTTGTCCATCGCGCCGCCCAGGGTGAGGCCGCGCGAACGCATCAGCTCGATATCCTTGGTCATGCCGAAGGTGCGCGCGCGCGAGATCTCCTTCTTGTACTGGCCGCTGCCCATGTCGAACACATAGTGCTGGCCGGTGGCCGAGACCGCCGGGTTGTCGAACTCGATCTGGAACGAGAGCGTGTAGCCATGGTGCGGCTCCAGCCTGGCCCACATCAGGCGCTTGCCCTCGCCCTGACGCGCCTCCACCGTCTTCTTCACGCGCAGAAAGCGCTTGGGTGCGTTTTGTAGCTCGATGCCGGCGCTTTGCAGCAGGAACACGAAGCTGGCGGCCGAGCCATCCAGCACCGGCACCTCGTCGGCGTTGATGTCGACATAGAGGTTGTCGATGCCAAGACCGGCGCAGGCCGAGAGCAGGTGTTCGATGGTCTGCACCTTGGGCGCGCCGGGGTCGCCGCCGGGGCTGACGGTGGTGGCCATGCGGGTGTCGCAGACGGTGTCGGCGCGCACCGGGATGTCCACCGGCGTGGCCAGGTCGACACGGCGGAACACGATGCCGGTATTGGGTGCGGCGGGCCGCAGCGTGATCTCGACCTTCTGGCCGCTGTGTATGCCCACGCCGACGGCACGGGTCAGCGACTTGAGGGTTCTTTGCTTCAGCATCATGATGGCCGGGATTCTCCCCGATTCGGCTTTTTCATGGTTCATCGCCGATCTCCGGGGAACGCGGCCCGGATCTTGAGGAAGAAGTAGTCGTCGTCGCGGTAGCCGTAGGCCATGCGCTTGATGACCTTGATCTTGTTGTTGATGCCCTCGACGAGGTTGGTGCCCAGCGGCCAACGGCAATGCGACAGGATCCCGGGCAAGTAGCCGTTGAGGTTGCGAGCGAAGGTCTTGAGCGGGGCGATGCGGCTGTGCATGGCGCGGTGGTGCCACTGCTTCCAGAAGCGCTCGGCATAGCCCGTGTGGCGGTAGCTCCATAGCGCCTTGAGGTCATCCTTCATCACGTACACGATGAACAAGGCGCGGTTGTTGGCGAGCAGCTCGCGCAGCCGGATCTGGTCTTCGGGTCGGGTGACGTTCTCGGGGTTGCGTGCCAGCAGCCATCGCGCTGTCTTGACCAGCTTGCGTGCCGGTTTGTCATGGTGCAACCGGTTTGCTTCGTCAACGCGAACCCGGTCGATCACCTGGCGCCCGTACTTGGCGACGACGTGGAACAGGTCGTAGACGATCTTGGCGGCCGGGCATTGCGCGCGCACCTCCTGCGCATAGCCCTCGTTCATGTCCATGGCCACGGCCTGCAGGGCAGCTCGCCCAGTTGGCCCCAGCAGTTCAAAAAACGGGCGGACGTCTTTGCGCCCCCGGCCCAGGCCGAGCCACAGCACGCGCTTGCGGTAGGGCTCAACGATCACCGTCGCGTAGCGATGACCCTTGTGGATCGCAAACTCATCCATGGCGATCACCTGCACGCCTTCGAGATCGACGGGGCCGAGCTCACGCTCAAGGTGACGCTTATCGATGCGCTTGACCGTCGTCCAGGCCAGCCCGTAGAACTCGGCCGCGTGCCGGATCGACATCAGCTTGCACAGCCTCGCCACACTCGCAGCCAGCCGCACCGTCACGCGCGAGTACGGCTCCAGCCATGACAGGTGTTCCAGCTTGGGGCCGCAGTGAGGGCACAGCAGGCGAACGCGCGGCACGATCAGCTCGACCGGCGTCTCGAAGATAGGCAGGTCGCGCAGTCGTCGCGGCTGCAGGTCATGCACGGACTCGACCCACTCGCCACATCCACTGCAACAGCGCCTCGCCGGCGTGATGGGCTTGAGCTTGATGATGCACCAGGGCACACCACGGCGGCGGACCTCTTCGTCGCTCTCCACTTCATAGCCTTCCCAGGCTCCGAGGCGAGAAATACACTGGGCTGCGGCCATGGCTGCCCTCCTGCCATCTGCTGTCTCGACAACATCAAATTAGCAGTTGCGGCCCATGGCTGCGCCTTCATCTTCCCCGCACATCGGCGAAGAACCTTTTTCATGCGGGCGGCGGGTCATCGAGCGGCTCACGGGAATCGCGATTCACCGGCAGGCGCAGCGTCATCACCGTGCCATGGCCGGGGCTGCTTTCCACCCGCAGGCTGCCGCCCAGATGGCGGGCGCGCTTTTGCAGGCCGCGCAGTCCGCGGCCGCGTTGCACCGTCTCGGTGTCGAAACCCTCGCCATCGTCCTCCACGCGGATCTCGATCTTGCCGCCCAGATCGCGCGTGACGATGCGCACGCGCGTGGCGCGCGCATGCTTGAGCGCATTGTTAAGCGCCTCCTGCATCAGGCGCAGCACATGCAGGGCGTCGGGGGGTTCCAGCCAGTCGAGCTGGGGCAGGTCGTGCACATCCCATTCGAGCTTGAGGCCGCCGGCATGCAGGCGCTTGCCGAGGCGGTAGCGCATGGTGGCCAGCAGCGACACCAGGTCGTGGCCCACCGGCTCGAGCGAATCGATCACCAGGCGCAGATCGTCCACGCATTCGCGCAGCACCTCCACCACCTGGTCCTGCTCCATCGTGCCCTGGCCCACCGCCACCATGGCCGAGAGCAGCGAGGAGCCCAGGCCGTCGTGCATGTCCTGCATGAGGCGCTGGCGCTCTACCAGCAGGGCCTGCTGGCGCTCGGATTCGCGCAGCCGGTCGTGCTGGCTCTGCAGCGCCGTGCCCTGCGCCACCAGGCGTTGCGCGAGCTGCTCATTGGCGGACTCGGCCTGGCCCAGCGCGTCGACATAGCGGCACTGCACCGCATACAGAAAACCGGCCAGCACGATCAGCGTGGAGAAGGGCATCAGATAGATGTGCTCGGCGCCCCACCAGCCCGCCAGCATGCCCAGATCGTGCAGGCCCAGCAGCAGGCCGGCCACCAGGCTCAGCGAGATCCAGCGCAGCTCCGCGCTGCCCTCGCGCCAGGCCACGCGCACCACGAAGGCCGTGCCGAGCGTACCCACCACCGCGTTCGCGAGGTGCAGCACCACCACGCTGTCGTAGAGCCGCCCCATCACCGGCACCGAGAGCAGGCTGCTGGCCAGCACAAAGGCCCCCAGGCCCAGCTCGAAGCGCGCAAAGCGCCGGTGCGCAAAGCGCAGCGTGAACATGAAGATCAGCAGCATCACCCAGGCCATCGAGGCATGGGTGGCCCACCAGAACCAGTCCAGCGCCAGCTTGCTGCTGGGCATGTCCATCGAATAGTGCAGATTGCGGAACAGCCAGGCCAGGCAGGCCAGCGCGAACAGCAGATAGGCGGGCTCGTCGCGGCGCTTGAGCCAAAGGCTGAGGGCAAAGGCGCCCAGCACGATCAGCGTCATGCCGGTGGCCAGGGGCACGCCGATCTGCAGGCCCCAGCGCCAGTTGTAAGCAGGCTCCAGCTCATCGCGCGGGCCCAGCCTGGCGCTGGAGACGGCGAACAGGCTGCCGGTATGGACCGGCGCCGCCACCACCAGCTCGATCGCCCGGCCCTTGTGCAGATCGCTCAGCGCCGCGGGCAGCACCACCCACAGCGGCCGCACCCATTGCTCGCGCGCCCCGTTCTGGTTGTCGAACACCGGGCGCCAGCCCTCGTCGGTGCGCACCAGCACCGCCGCCGCCAGCGTGACCAGGCGCGGCATATAGAGCGCCAGGCTGGTGGGCCAGCGTTCCTGCTCGGGCTCGTAACGCAGCCGGTACCAGCGCATCTGGTAGGCGGGATGCTGTTCCTCGCCGCTGGCGCGCGGGGTTTCCTGCACATCGGGCAGGCGCACCGGCTGCCAGGCCTTGGGATCGCTGGGCGGCTGCAGATGCGCGGGCAGCCCGCCCTGGGCGCCGTCGATCGCGCGCAGGCCGGCCCACCAGGCCTTGAGGTCCTGGCGCGACCAGTCGGAGACGGCCAACTCGGCCTGGGCGGCATGCCCCCCCGATTGCGCACGCGCGGCTGCGCCCAGGCCCAGCAGGCAAAAAGCCAGCAGGCGAATGCAGGCGAGAGAAAAAAAACTCAGGTAGTCCCTCGCCCGGCCCTCAATCGGCCTGGCCGCGCGCGACGCGCCCAGGCCCTCCTGAGGCGTCGCGAGGTCCGCAGTGGACCTCACTCGGTCCTCAGTCGGCTTGTTTGCGCAGGAAGGCCGGGATCTCGATTTCGTCCATACCGTTGGACGACAGCGCCTCGACCTTGGCCGCGGCGGTGCGGCCATGGCGCCAGACGCTGGGCACGCTCATGCCGCCGAAGTCGTTGTTGCCATTGCCGCCCATGGCATTGCCCGCGGGCGCCGCCATGCTGTTGCCCATCATCACCGGCTGGGTCAGCACCGGCATATTGTCGGTGCCGGTGCGCAGCGTGGCCTGTTGCTGCACCACCTGCAGCGGAGCCTGCTGGCGCGCGCGCTGCGAGCTCAGGCCGGTGGCGATGACGGTGACGCGCAAGGCATCGCCCAGGCTCTCGTCGTAGGCGGTGCCGTAAATCACATGGGCGTCGTCGGCCGCATAGCGGCGTATCGTGTTCATCGCATTGCGCGACTCGCTCAGCTTGAAGTTGGCACGGCTGGCGGCGATCAGCACCAGCACGCCGCGCGCGCCCGAGAGGTCGATGCCTTCCAGCAGCGGGCAGGCAACCGCAGCGTCAGCCGCCTTGTTGGCGCGGTCCGGGCCGGTGGCCTGTGCCGTGCCCATCATGGCCTTGCCGGGCTCGCTCATCACCGTCTTGACGTCTTCGAAGTCGACGTTCACCAGGCCGGGGATGTGGATGATGTCGGAGATGCCGCCAACGGCGTTCTTCAGCACGTCGTTGGCATGCGCGAAGGCCTGGTCCTGGGTGACGTCTTCGCCCAGCACATCGAGCAGCTTGTCGTTCAGCACCACGATGAGCGAATCGACATTCGCTTCCAGCTCGGCCAGGCCGTGGTCGGCCGCCTTGGTGCGGCGCGTGCCTTCGAATTCGAAGGGCTTGGTCACCACACCGACGGTGAGGATGCCCATTTCCTTGGCCACGCGGGCGATCACCGGCGCGGCGCCGGTGCCGGTACCACCGCCCATGCCGGCGGTGATGAAGAGCATGTTGGCGCCCTGGATGGCCTCGCGGATGCGGGCCTCGGCCTCTTCGGCCGCGGACTTGCCCATCTCGGGCTTGGCGCCAGCGCCCAGGCCGGTGGAACCGAGCTGCAGGAGCTGGTCGGCCTTGGAACGATTGAGCGCCTGGGCATCGGTGTTGGCGCAGATGAATTCCACGCCCTGAACGCCTTGGCTGATCATGTGCTCGACGGCATTGCCGCCGCCGCCGCCAACACCAATCACCTTGATTTGCGTGCCCTGGTCAAACTCTTCAATCATTTCGATCGCCATAACATACCTCCATCAGCAATTGTGCATTTGACAGCAGTGAAAAACTACAGGGATGACCCTCTTTTACACTCTCTGCCCAAGAAACTTGGGCATTTGAATCCTTGGCGCCACGCTCTGCCGGGCGCGCCCGCCGAAACTCTAGAAATTCCCCAGAAACCAATCCCTGGCGCGCCCGAACAGGGTCTTCACCGAGCCCGCCTGCTGCGCCGCCTTCAAACCCCGGGTGCGCGACAGGCGCGCCTCTTCCAGCAGCCCCATCACGGTCGCCGAGCGTGGATTCGAAACCATGTCGAAGAGCGCGCCGTTATAGGTCGGGTTGCCGCGCCGCACGGGTTTGAGGAATATGTCCTCGGCCAGCTCCACCATACCCGGCATGACCGAGGCGCCGCCCGTCAGCACAATCCCCGAGGAGAGCAGCTCCTCATACCCGGATTCACGTATGACCTGGTGCACCAGCGAGAATATTTCCTCGACACGGGGTTCAATAACGCCGGCAAGTGCTTGTTTTGAAAGCATGCGCGGGGCGCGGTCGCCCAGGCCCGGCACCTCCACCTGATCGGCGGGGTCGGCCAGCAGCTGCTTGGCCACGCCATGCTCGACCTTGATTTCCTCGGCATCCTTGGTGGGCGTGCGCAGCGCCATCGCGATATCGCTGGTGATCAGGTCGCCGGCAATCGGGATCACCGCGGTATGGCGGATCGAGCCGCCGGTGAAGATCGCCACATCGGTGGTGCCGGCGCCGATATCGACCAGGGCCACGCCCAGGTCGCGCTCGTCCGAGGTCAGGCCGGCCAGGCTGGAGGCGCTCGGATTCAGCACCAGCTGGTCGACTTCCAGGCCGCAGCGGCGCACGCATTTGACGATGTTTTCGGCCGCGCTCTGGGCGCCGGTGACGATATGCACCTTCACCTCCAGGCGCCCGCCCGACATACCAATGGGTTCCTTCACCTCGTGGCCGTCGATGACGAATTCCTGCGGTTCCACCAGCAAGAGGCGCTGGTCGTTGGGAATATTGATGGCCTTGGCGGTTTCCACCACGCGCGCCACATCCACCGGCGTGACCTCCTTGTCGCGCACGATCACCATGCCGGTGGAGTTCTGGCCGCGAATATGGCTGCCGGTAATCCCCGTGAAAACCCTAGATATCTTGCAGTCGGCCATCATTTCGGCCTCTTTCAGGGCCTGCTGGATGGACTGCACGGTCGCGTCGATATTCACCACCACCCCGCGCTTCAAACCATGCGAGGGCGCCACGCCCAGGCCCGCGATGCGCAATTCGCCATTGCCCATGACCTCGGCCACCACCGCCATGATCTTGGCGGTGCCGATATCCAGTCCAACGACCAAATCCTTGTATTCCTTGGCCATGCTCGGTCCTTATTTTTTCTTTGCGCCACCCTTGGGTGGGGTGGGGGTGGTGGAAACTCCGCGCAGCCGCACCGCATAACCATCGCCATGGCGCAGGTCGGCCGAGAGCAAGGGGGTTTGGTAGCGCGAGGTGATTTGGGTGATGCTGGCGACGAACTGGGCGTAGCGCGCCAGCACCTCGGCATCGCTGCCGCGGCCCAACTCGATCACGGCGCCCTTGTCCAGATGCACGCGCCAGGAGCCACGGCCGGACAGATCGAGCCGCTCGACGCCCTCGTCCAGCCGCCGGCTGAGCTGCTGCAGCTGGCGCCACAGCGCCAACATATGGGCCGAGCTATTGGCCGGTCCGGAGAGCACCGGCAGCGCCTCGTCCTCGACATCGCCCAGATTGGCCTGGAACAGCTCGCCAAAGCTGTTCACCAGCAGGCGTTCGACGCTCGCCTCGCTGTCGGCATCGGCGCCCTCGGCCTTGGTTTCCCAATAGGCCGCGGGTTGGTGCTCCTCCAGCTGCACGCGCAGCCGGCTGGGCCAGACGCGCTGCACCACCGCGCGCCGCACCCAGGGCACGGCCTCGAAGGCATGGCGCGCGCCCTGCAGATTCATGCTGAGAAAACTGCCGCTCATGCGCGGCAGGGCGTTGGCGCGCAGCGAGGCCGCGCTGTTGCGCGCCACATCGCCCTCCACGGTGATGGCGCGGATCGCGAACACCGGCTGGCGCATCAACCATTGCAACGCCAGCGCCAGCAGGGCCGCGGCCAGGCCCAGCAGCAACAGCGCCGCCACGCCGTTCATCAGACGGACGTCTGGCGGCGTGGTGGTGGCGATGGGCGTTTGGGCGCGCATGGTGGGCGGAGGGTCAGGTCTTGCAGCCGTGAATGTCGGGCACCTTGCCGTCCAGGCGCGCCCGGCTGAGCAGCCACAGGCACAGCTGCTCGTAGCTGATACCGGCATGGGCGGCCGACTTGGGCACCAGGGAATGCGAGGTCATGCCCGGCGAGGTGTTCATCTCGAGCAGAAAGGGTTTGCCGTCGCGCTTGCGCAGCATCAGATCGGCACGGCCCCAGCCGCGGCAGCCCAGCGAGCGGTACGCGGCCACCGACAGCGCCTGGATCTCGCGCTCCAGCGCCGGGTCGAGATGGCCCATCAGGTAGCGGGTACCGTCGGTGAAGTACTTGTTCTGGTAGTCGTAGTTGCTGTCGGGCGCCTCGATCTGTATCACCGGCAGCGCAAAGGCCTGGGCGCCCTCGCCCAGCACCGGGCAGGTCAACTCGGGACCGTCGATGAACTCCTCGCACAGGATCTCGTCGTCGTACTGCGCGGCCAGCTGCACCGCGTCCTGCATCTGCGAATAACCTATCACCTTGGAGATGCCGATGGTCGAGCCCTCGTGCGGCGGCTTCACGAACACCGGCAGGCCCAGTTCATCGGGGATGGTGCGCACGCGCTCGCGCGTCAGCTCGTCGGCCTTCAGGCTGAGCCAGCGCGGCGTGGGCAGACCGTCGCCGCGCCAGAGCCGTTTGGTGGTGATCTTGTCCATCGCGATCGCCGACGCCATCACGCCCGAGCCGGTGTAGGGAATGCCCAGCAACTCCAGCGCGCCCTGCACCGTACCGTCCTCGCCGTGGCGGCCGTGCATCGCGACGAAGCAGCGATCGAAGCCCTCGGCCTTGAGTTCGTGCAGGCCGCGCTCCGCGGGGTCAAAGGCATGTGCATCCACGCCCTGGCTGCGCAGCGCCGCCAGCACGCCGGGGCCGGACATGGTCAGCGAGACCTCGCGCTCGGCCGACACGCCGCCCGCCAGCACGGCCACCTTGCCGAGCGCCTTCACATCGATATTGAAAAGATCCAAGCTCATGGCCGGACTTCCTTCGTCGTCAACAGTTCAACCGTTCGTGCCGGCACGGACCCGATAGAGCCCGCCCCCATCACGATCACCACATCGCCGTCGCGGGTGGCGTCGGCGATGGCCTGCGGCAAGGCCGCAACCTCAGGAACCAGCTGCGCCTGCTGCAGCGCGGCCTGCAGCGCCGCCCCCGTGGCGCCAGCGATCGGCGCCTCGCCGGCCGCATAGACCTCGGTCAGCAGCACCGCATCGAAACCGCTCATGACGCGCACGAAGTCGGCAAAGCAGTCGCGCGTGCGTGTGTAGCGGTGCGGTTGAAAGGCCAGCAGCAGACGCCGGCCCGGGAAGGCACCGCGCGCGGCCGACAAGACCGCGGCCATCTCGACCGGGTGGTGGCCGTAGTCGTCGATCAGGCTGAAACGGCCGCCATCGGCGGCGGGCAGCTCGCCATAGGGCTGAAAGCGCCGACCCACGCCGCCGAACTTGGTCAGCGCCGCCTGCATCGCCGCATCCGGCAGCTCCAGCTCGGTGGCCACCGCGATCGCGGCCAGGGCGTTCAGCACATTGTGCTGGCCGGCCAGATTCAGGGTAATGTCGAGCGCCGGCATCTCGGCACGCAACACCGTGAAGCGCATCTGCCCGCCGGCCAGGGCCTGCACATTCACCGCCCGCACCTGGTTGTGCTCGCCCAGGCCGTAGCTGACGATGGGCCGCGACACCATGGGCATGATGGAACGCACGCCCGCGTCGTCGCCGCACAGCACCGCCGCGCCGTAAAAAGGCATGCGGTGCAGGAAGTCGACAAAGGCCTGCTTGAGCCGGCCGAGGTCGTGGCCATAGGTGTCCATATGGTCGGCGTCGATATTGGTGACGACCGCCAGCACCGGCAGCAGGTTCAGGAAGGAGGCATCCGACTCGTCCGCCTCGACCACGATGAAGTCGCCCTGGCCCGCGCGCGCATTCGCACCCGCGCTCATCAGCTTGCCGCCGATCACAAAGCTGGGATCGACCCCGGCCTCCATCAGCACCGAGCTCACCAGCGAGGTGGTGGTGGTCTTGCCATGGGTGCCGGCGATCGCGATGCCTTGCTTGTGCCGCATCAGCTCGGCCAGCATCAGGGCGCGCTGCACCACCGGCACCTTGGCGGCGCGTGCGGCGATGACCTCGGGGTTGTCGGCCTTCACGGCGGTGGAGGTCACCACCGCCTGCGCGCCAGCGATGTGCTCGGCGGCGTGGCCGATCTGCACCCGCACCCCCAGGGCCTGCAGGCGCTGGGTGGCGGCGCTGGCGGCCTGGTCCGAGCCCGACACCATGTAGCCGGTGCTGTGCAGCACCTCGGCGATGGCGCTCATGCCGGCACCGCCGATGCCGACGAAATGAATGTGTTTGACGGCGTGCTTCATGAGGGCTTCACCAGGGATTCGAGTTCGTCGGCCACGCGCGATGCCGCACGCGGCCGGGCAAGCGCGCGGGCGCGTTGCGCCATCGCCAGCAGGCTCTCGCGGCTCAGGCCGTTCAGCAATTCATGCAGCCTGGCGGGTGTCAGGTCTTGCTGCGGCAGATGCATGGCCGCCTCGTGCTGGGCCATGAAGCGGGCGTTGTCGCGCTGGTGCGAGGTGGTGGCCACCACCAGCGGCACCAGCAGGGCCGGCACGCCGGCGGCGCACAGCTCGCTCACCGTGACCGCGCCGGCGCGGCCGATGATGAGGTCGCAGTCCGCCAGCCGCGTGGCCATGTCGTCGATGAAGGGCAGCAGTTCAGCCCTTTCATCCAAGCTTATGCCAGCCGCCTGGTAGGCCGCCTGCACGCTGGAAAAATTGGCGGCGCCGGTCTGGTGCGTGACGATGGGGCGCTGCTCGGCGGGCCATAGCGCCAGCGCCTTTGGCAGCACCTCGTTGATGGCGCGCGCACCCAGCGAGCCGCCCACCACCAGCACGCGCAAGGGGCCGCTGCGGCCGGCAAAGCGCTGGGCCGGATCGGCGATCGCCTCGATCTCGGCGCGCACCGGATTGCCGGTGACCACCGCCTTGGACGTGGAGGCCGCCGCGGCGCCGTCAAAGCCGAAGGCGATGCGGCTCGCAAAGGCCTTGAGTCCGCGGTTCGAGAGCAGCATGGCCGCATCGGCATTCACCAGCATCAAGGGCCTGCGCATCAGCCAGGCCATCAGGCCGCCGGGCAGGCAGACATAGCCGCCCATGCCCAGTACCGCGTCGGCGCTGCGCGTGCCGAACACGGTGCGCGCCTGCACGAAGGCGCGCAGGAACTTGAACAGGCCGGTGAAGGCATGCCTGAGCCCCTTGCCGCGCAGGCCGGCAAAGGCCAGGCGATCGAGCGGCAGGCCGGCGGCCGGCACCAGCTTGTTCTCCATGCCGGTCTCGGTGCCCATCCAGCTGACGCTCCAGCCGCGCCGTTTCATCTCCTCGGCCACCGCCAGGCCCGGGATGATGTGGCCGCCGGTGCCGGCCGCCATGATGACGAGGTGGCGCGTGCTCATGCTCGGCCTCCTCGCATGAGTTGGCGGTTTTCAATATCAATCCTCAAGACAATCGCCAGCGCCACACAGTTCATCAGAATCGCCGAGCCGCCGAAGCTGAGCAGCGGCAGGGTCAGGCCCTTGGTGGGCAAGGCGCCCAGGTTCACACCCATATTGATGAAGCCCTGGGCCGCCATCCAGATGCCTATGCCCTGGGCATAGAGGCCGGCGAACACGCGGTCCAGCGCGACGGCCTGGCGGCCGATGTGAAAGAGCCGGCGCGAGAGCCAGAAGAAGCCGATGATGACCAGGGCCACGCCCACGAAGCCCAGTTCCTCGCCGATCACCGCGAGCAGGAAATCGGTATGCGCCTCGGGCAGGTAGTGCAGCTTTTCCAGGCTGGAGCCCAGGCCCTGGCCGAAGAACTCGCCGCGGCCGAAGGCGATCAGCGAATGCGTCAGCTGGTAGGCCTTGCCCTGGGCGTACTTCTCGTCCCATGGGTTGAGGTAGGCAAAGATGCGCTCGCGGCGGAACTCGCTGAAGGTGATCATCAGCACAAAGGCCCCCACCAGCACCGCCACGATGAGGAAGAACATGCGGCCGTTCACGCCGCCCAGGAAGAGGATGCCCATCGCGATCGCCGCGATCACCATGAAGGCGCCCATGTCCGGCTCGGCCAGCAAGAGCACACCCACCACGCCCAACGCCACCACCATGGGCCAGACGGCCTGGAAGAAGTTCTCCTTCACATCCATCTTGCGCACCATATAGCTGGCCGCGTACATCGCGATCGCCAGCTTGGTGAGCTCGGAGGGCTGGAAATTCATCACGCCCAGCGGAATCCAGCGCCGCGCGCCATAGACCACCTTGCCCAGGCCGGGAATCAGCACCGCGATCAGCATCACCAGCGAGATCACGAAGATCCAGGGCGCCCAGCGCTCCCAGCTCGCCACCGGCACCTGCACCGTGATCAGCGCGGCCACCAGGCCGAAGCCGATCGCCACCATATGGCGGGTGAGGAAATGCGTCGGCAGGTATTTGGCGAAGCGCGGGTTGTCCGGCATCGCGATCGAGGCCGAATAGACCATCAGCAGGCCCAGGGCCATCAGCGCCAGCACCACCCACACCAGGGTCAGGTCAAAGCCCTGGATGCGCGTGGGCTGGCCGGCCGAGGTGGAGACCCAGTCGCGCACCGGCACATCGGCGGCGCTGGGCTCGCCCTTGGCGAACAGGCCGCGCAGGCGCTCCGTCAGGTTCTTCAGGCCCAGGGTCTCGCTCATCAACTGAGCCCCCCATCGTTGGCCAGCTCATGCACCTGGGCCACGAACACCTCGGCACGGTGGCCGTAGTTGCGGAACATGTCCAGGCTGGCGCAGGCCGGGCTGAGCAGCACGCTGTCGCCGCTGTGCGCCTGCTGCAGGCACCAACTGGTGGCGGCCTCCAGCGTGTCGTGACGCTGCATGGGCAGCTCGCAGCCCTGCAAGGCGGCCTCGATCTGAAGCGCGTCGCGGCCTATCAGGGCCAGCGCGCGTGCATGGCGCGCCACGCCCTCGCGCAGCGGCGCAAAGTCCTGGCCCTTGCCGTCGCCGCCCAAGATCAGCACCAGCTTGGCGGGCGCGCGGTCGGCGCCCAGGCCGTTGATTGCGGCCACGGTGGCGCCGACATTGGTGCCCTTTGAATCGTCATAAAAGTCCACGCCGCGGATGCTGGCCACGTACTCGACGCGGTGCGGCTCGCCGCGGTAATCGCGCAAGCCGTGCAGCATGGGCGCCAGCTCACAGCCGGCCGCGCTGGCCAGGGCCAGGGCCGCCAGCGCGTTGGCGGCGTTGTGCCGCCCGCGCACGCGCAGCGCGTCGGCGGGCATGAGGCGCTGCAGGATGATTTCCTCTTCGTCCTCATCCTTGCGTCGTTTCAGCGTCTCGTCGACCTCGCGGGCGCGCACCAGCCAGGCCATGCCGCCTTCGCTGACGAGCCCGTAGTCGCCCGGATGATCGGGGGCATTCAGGCCAAAGCGAACCACGGCGCGCGAAGCCAGCTTGGCGGCGCGGCCGCGCCCCTGCTTGACCAGCACCGGCGCCGGCACCATGGCCTCCACCAGGGCGTCGTCGCGGTTGATCACCATCAGTGTGTGTTCGCCGGCAAAGACGCGCGCCTTGGCGCGCACATAGGCGGCCATGTCGCCATGCCAGTCGAGATGGTCCTGGGTGATGTTGAGCACCGCCGCGGCCGTGGGCTCGAAGCCATGCACGGTGTCGAGCTGGAAGCTGGAGAGCTCCAGCACCCAGACCTCGGGCAGGTGTTCGAACACCGGCCCCTTGGGCGGCGGCGGCTTGATCGGCAGCGGCTGCTCGTCCAGCAGCGCGTCCAGCTCGTCGAGCGTGGACATTTCCGGCTCGGGCTCGGCCGGCACATCGACCGGGGTCGGGTCTTGCTCGGCCGGGACCGACGCCCCTTCCTCGCCCGACTCCTCGACCGACGCCTCGGCCGGCGCCTCGGTCGACACCTTGGCCGGCTCCAGGTCCAGCGCCGCGGCCAGCGTGCTCAGCATGCTGGGGCCGATATTGCCGGCCACCGCCACGCGCTTGCCGGCGCGCTCGACCAGCAAGGCGGTCATGCAGGTGGTGGTGGTCTTGCCATTGGTGCCGGTGATGGCCAGCACCGCCGGCGCGTAGCCGCGCTCGGCCTTGAGATCGGCCAGGGCGCGGGCAAACAGATCCAGCTCGCCCTGCACCGGAATGCCGCTGGCGCGCGCCAGGCTCAGGAGCGGCTGCAGGCGCGCGTCCAGCGGCGACAGGCCCGGGCTCTTCAGCACCAGCTGCACGCCCGTGAGCGCCGATTCCGGAAGCTCGCCATGGAAGAACTCGACAGCCGGCAGCTGCTCGCGCAGCGTCGCCAGCTGCGGCGGCTCTGCGCGCGAGTCCCACACCGTGGCCGTGGCGCCGTAGCGCAGGGCCCAGGCGGCCATGGCCAGGCCGGAGTCGCCCAGCCCCAGCACCAAGACCGACAGTCCAGCAAGATGGTTCATATCAGCGCAGCTTCAGGCTGGCCAGGCCGATCAGGCACAGCAGCATCGTGATGATCCAGAAGCGCACCACCACCTGGGTCTCCTTCCAGCCCGATTTCTCGAAATGGTGGTGCAGCGGCGCCATCTTGAAGATGCGCCGGCCGGTGCCGGTCTTCTTCTTGGTGTACTTGAACCAGCTCACCTGCAGCATCACCGACAGCACCTCGGCCACGAACACCCCGCCCATGATGCCCAGCACGATTTCCTGGCGCGTGATCACCGCCAGCGTTCCGAGCGCGCCGCCCAGCGAGAGCGCGCCCACATCGCCCATGAAGACCTGGGCCGGATGGGTGTTGAACCACAGAAAGGCAAGACCTGCCCCCGCCATCGCCGCGCAGAAGATCATCAGCTCGCCGGCACCGGGGATGTAGGGAAAGATCAGGTACTTGCTGTAGACCGAGGAGCCGGTGACATAGGCGAACACGCCCAGCGCCGAGCCCACCATCACCACCGGCATGATGGCCAGGCCGTCCAGGCCGTCGGTGAAATTCACCGCATTGCTGGTGCCGACGATGACGAAGAAGGACAGCGCGATGAAGCCGAACACGCCCAGCGGATAGCTGACCGTCTTGAAGAAGGGCAGCATCAGGTCGGCCTTGGGCGGCAGCTCGGTGGAGAAGCCGCTCGTGACCCAGCGGAAGAACAGCTCCACCACGCCCAGGAAGGAGGTCTCCGAGACGCTGAAGGCCAGGTAGAGCGCGGCCACCAGGCCGATCAGCGATTGCCAGAAGAACTTCTCGCGGCTGCTCATGCCCTCGGGGTTCTTGTCGACCACCTTGCGCCAGTCGTCCACCCAGCCGATCGCGCCAAAGCCCATGGTCACCAGCATCACCACCCAGACGAAGCGGTTGCTCCAGTCGAACCAGAGCAGGGTCGACACGCCGATGCCGATCAGGATCAGCACCCCACCCATGGTGGGCGTGCCGCTCTTGGCCAGATGCTGCTGCACGCCATATTCGCGGATCGGCTGACCTATCTTCATCTCGGTGAGGCGCCGTATCACCCAGGGCCCGAAGGCCAGGCCGATCACGAGCGAGGTCAGCGCCGCCATCACCGCGCGGAAGGTGATGTACTGGAACACGCGCAGAAAGCCGAGGTCCGGATACAGGCCCTGCAACCATTGGGCCAAACTAAGCAGCATGGGCGCCCCCATCCTTTTGCAGCGCGGCGACCACGCGTTCCATCTTCATGAATCTCGATCCCTTGACGAGCAGGTTCTGAACCTGGGGGGCGCCGTCCAGCGCTGCCAACAGCTCGTCCACTGACTTGAAATGTCTGGCGGCAACGCCATAGGCGCGCGCGGTGTCGGCCGCGGCATCACCCACGGTCCAGAGCGCGGCGATGCCGCGTTCGGCCGCATAGGCGCCCACCTCGGCATGGAAGGCCGGGCCTTCGCTGCCCACCTCGCCCATATCGCCCAGCACCAACCAGGAGGCGCCCGGCAGGTCGGCCAGCACGTCGATGGCGGCGCGCACGCTGTCGGGATTGGCGTTGTAGCTGTCGTCGATCAGCGTGAGACGCCGTCCCTGACGTTCCAGCTGCTGCAGCTGCGAGCGGCCCTTGACCGGGCGGAAGTCCTCCAGCCCGCGCACCACCGCGGCCAGCGGCGCACCCGCGGCCAGCGCGCAGGCCGCTGCGGCCAGCGCGTTGCGCACGTTATGCAGGCCGGCCACGGAGAGTGCCACCGGCGCATCGCCCGCGGGGGTGTGCAGTTCCAGCGCCCAATGTCCCGCATCGACCCAGCTGGCGCGCCCCATCACATCGGCCTGGCCCTGCAGGGCGAAGCTGAGGTGGCCACGCTGGCCTGCCATCTGGTGCCAGATCGGTGCGCAGCCGTCCTCGGCCGGGAACACCGCCACACCCGCCGGGCCCAGCGCCGCGATGACGGCGCCGTTCTCGCGCGCTGCGGCTTCCACCGTCTGAAGGAATTCCTGGTGCTCGCGCTGCGCGTTGTTGACCAGGGCCACGGTGGGCTGAGTCATCGCGGCCAGCGGCGCGATCTCGCCGGGGTGGTTCATGCCCAGCTCGATCACCGCGGCGCGATGCCATTGGGCCAGGTCTTGCCGCAGGCGCATGAGCGTCAGCGGCACGCCGATCTCGTTGTTGTAATTGCCCTCGGTGGCCAGCGCCGCCGTGCCCAGCCAAGCACGCAGGATGCTCGCAATCATCTGGGTCACGGTGGTCTTGCCGTTGCTGCCGGTAACGGCGATCACCGGCAGATGACAGGCTGCGCGCCAGGCCGTCGCCATGGCGCCCAGGGCCTTGAGGCTGTCGGGCACCAGGATGCCGGGCAGGCCGGCCGCCTCCAGATCACGCTCGGCCAGGGCCGCGACGGCGCCCGCCGTCTTGGCTTGCGCCAGGAACTCATGCGCATCGAAGCGCTCGCCGCGCAGCGCCACGAACAGGTCGCCCGGCTGCAGGCTGCGCGTGTCGCTGTGCACGCGCAGGATGGCCAGCTCCGGGTCGCCCAGCAGGCGCGCCTCGGGCACGGCCGGCAGCAGCAGCTCATGCAGCTGGCCGAGGGTGAAATCGTTGTGCGGATTCACAGTCCGGCCCTCCGGATCAGGGCCGCGCGGGCCTCTTCCACATCCGAGAAATGGTGGCGCTGGCCCATGATTTCCTGATAGTCCTCATGGCCCTTGCCGGCCACCAGCACGACGTCGCGGCTGCCGGCCTCCAGTACTGCGCGCGCGATGGCTTCGCGGCGGTCGGCCAGCACCAGGCGCGGCGCATCCGCAGCCAGGCCCGCCACAATATCGGCCAGCACCTGCTCGGGGGGCTCGCCGCGCGGGTTGTCGCTGGTGATGACGACGCGCTGCGCCAGGCGCGCGGCAATCTCGCCCATCAGCGGGCGCTTCGTGCGGTCGCGGTCGCCGCCGCAGCCGAACACGCAGTGCAGCAGGCCGCCGCGCGCCGCTGCCAGCGGGGCCAGCGCCTCCAGCGCCTTCTGCAAGGCGTCGGGCGTGTGGGCGTAGTCCACCACCAGCTCGGGCAGCTCGCGGCCATTGCCGACGCGCTGCATGCGCCCGGGCACGGGTGTGACCTGGGCCGCCACGCGGGCCACCTCGGCCAGCTCGTGGCCCAGTGCGCGCAGACCGGCGATCACCGACAGCAGGTTGGAGATGTTGTACTCGCCGATCAGGCCGGTCTCGACCAGCAGTTCTGCGGCGCCCTGCTCCTTGAGCGTGAAGGCCAGGCCGCCGGCGCGGTAATGCAGGGCATGGGCCGAGAGGCGCGCATCGCTGCGGTTCAGGCCATAGCTCCAGACGTCCAGCTTGCCGGTCAGCTCCTTGGCCAGTTCGGCGCCCTTGGCATCGTCGAGGTTCAGCACCGCGGCCTGCAGGCCCGGCCAGTCGAACAGCTCGCGCTTGGCGGCCCAGTAGGCGTCCATGCTGCCGTGGTAGTCCAAATGGTCCTGGGTGAAGTTGGTGAACAGGGCCACCCGGATCTGGGTGCCGGCCAGGCGCTGCTCCTTGATGCCGATGGACGAGGCCTCGATCGCGCAGGCGGCATAACCCTGCTCAAGCATGCGCTTGAAGGCCGCCTGCAGCAGCACGGGGTCAGGTGTTGTCAGGCCGGTGTAGCTGATGTCGGCGGGCTTGCCGCTGCCAGGGATGGGCGGCTCGCCGACGCCCAGCGTGCCGACCACGCCGCAGCGCTGGCCCAGCAGGCTCAGGGCCTGGGCGGTCCACCAGGCGGTGGAGGTCTTGCCATTGGTGCCGGTGCTGGCGATCACCGCCAGCTGCTTGCTGGGCTCACCATAGTAGGCGGCGGCGATCAGGCCGGTCTTGGCCTTCAGTCCGACCAGCGAGGCCACGCGCGCGTCTGTGAAGCCGTAGGCATCGACGCCCTCCTCCTCCACCAGGCAGGTGGCGGCGCCGGCATCGAGCGCCGCGCCCACATAGCCACGCCCATCCTTGGCATAGCCGGGCCAGGCGATGAAGGCATCGCCCGCCGCCACCGCGCGGCTGTCGGTGCGCAGCGTACCGGTGGTCCATTCCTGCAGCCAACGGGCTGCGGCTTCGGGTGACTTGAGTCGGGTCAGCATGATGTCTTGATGTCCTTGTTGCCGGGGCCGCAGGCCAGCAGTTCGGGCCTGGCGGGCGGCACATGCAGCAGGCGCAGGCTCTGCGCCGCCAGCTCGCTGAACACCGGCGCGGCCACATGGCCGCCGGCATGGCCGGCGATGCTGGGTTCGTCCACCATCACCGCGACGACGATGCGCGGATCCTGAATCGGGGCCAGGCCCACGAACCAGGCGCGGTACTTGCTCTTGTCGTAGCCGCGGCCGACCTGCTTGTAGGCGGTGCCGGACTTGCCGCCCACCGCATAGCCGGCCACCCGGGCCAGCGGCGCGGTGCCGCCGGGCTCGGTGACGCTTTGCAGCATGCGACGCAGGGTCTCGGCGGTCTGCGGCGAAAACACGCGCCGGCCCTGCACCTGGGCGCCGGCGGGCAGTTTCTGGATGCTCAGCGGCAGCAGCTCGCCGTCGTGCGCGAACACGGTATAGGCGTGGGCCAGCTGCAAGAGCGAGGCCGAGAGGCCGTAGCCATAGCTCATGGTGGCCTGCTCGACCGGCCGCCATTTCTGGTAGGGCCGCAGGCTGCCGGTTACCGCGCCGGGAAACTCGATCTGCGGGCGCTGGCCCAGGCCGATGGCGCTGTACAGCTCGTGCATTTCGCGCGGTGGCATCTGCAGCGCCATCTTGAGCGTGCCGATATTGCTGGAATGCTGGATCACCTCGGCCACCGTCATCACATCGGCCGGGTGCGCATCGGCGATACGGTGGCCAGCCATGGTGATGAAACCAGGGGCGGTGACGATGCGGGTGTCGGGCCTGACGCGACCCGACTCGATGGCCTGGGCGGCGATGAAGGGCTTCATGGTCGAGCCGGGCTCGAACACATCGGTGAGCGCGCGGTTGCGCAGCTGCTCGCCGCCCAGCTGCTTGCGCTGGTCCGGCTTGAAGCTGGGATAGTTGGCCAATGCCAGCACCTCGCCGCTGCGCGCATCCAGTACCACCGCGCTGCCCGACTTGGCGCCATGCCTGCCGACCGCGTCGCGCAGGCGCTGGTAGGCGTGGTACTGGATCTTGGCGTCGATGGCCAGGGCGATGTCCTGGCCGTTGACCGCGTCCACATGGGCGCCCTGGTCCTCCACCACGCGGCCCAGGCGGTCGCGCAGCACGGCGCGCAGGCCGTCCTTGCCCTGCAGCGCAGACTCGAAGGCCAGCTCCAGGCCCTCCTGGCCGCGCGCGTCGGCATTCGTGAAACCCACCACATGGGCGGCGGCCTCGCCCTCGGGATAGCGGCGCTGGTATTCGCGCTCCTGGAACACGCCCTTGAGCTTGAGGGCGCGCACTTGCTCGGCCATGCCGTCGTCCACCATGCGGCGCAGCCACACGAAACGGTGCGCCGGGTCCAGCTTGGCGTGCAGCTCGGCCTCGCTCAGGCCCAGCGCGCGGGCCAGCGCGGCGCGCTGGGCGGCGTCGCCGTCCACCTCCGATGGCACGGCCCAGAACGAGGGCATGGCCACGCTGCTGGCCAGCACCTGGCCGCTGCGGTCGATCAGGCGGCCGCGGCTGGCGGGCAGCTCCTGCTTGTGCAGATAGCGCGCCTGCCCCTGCTGCTGGAAGAAGGCCTGGTCCACCGCCTGCACATAGGCGGCGCGCGCCAGCAGGCCAGTGAAGCCCAGGCCCACCAGCACCAGCAGAAAGCGCGAACGCCACAGCGGCGTGCGTGTGGCGAGCAGGGGGCTGTGGATGCGTGGATGACTGGCCATCAGAAGCTCTCCTCCACCGCCTGCAGCTTGCCGCTGGCGACGATCTGCGGCTTCACCTCCAGATCGGGCGGCACGCCCAAGAGGCGCAGGCTTTGCGCCACCACCTGGCTGAACACCGGGCCGGCCACCGCACCGCCGTAGTAGACGCCGTTGCTGGGCTCGTCCACCATCACCGCCACCACGATGCGCGGCTTGCTGATCGGTGCGATGCCGACGAACCAGGAGCGGTACTTGTGGCCGGCGTAGCTCTTGCCTTCCTGCTTGTGCGCGGTGCCGGACTTGCCGCCCACGCTGTAGCCGCTCACCATGGCCTGCGGCGCGGTGCCGCCGGGGCCGGCGGCCATCTGCAGCATCTCGCGCACCTGGGCCGCGGTCTTCTCGCTGAACACGCGGATGCCATGCACAGGCTCCTTGGCGGTCTGGTGCATCATCGAAATCGGGATCACCTCGCCGTCGCGCGCGAACACGGTGTAGGCGCGCGCCAGCTGCAGCAGCGAGGCCGAGAGCCCGTAGCCATAGCTCATGGTGGCCTGTTCGATCGGACGCCAGCTCTTGTAGGGCCGCAGCTTGCCGGTCACCGTGCCGGGGAAGTTGATCTGCGGACGCTGGCCCAGGCCGATGGCGGTGAACATCTCGTGCATCTCGCGCGCCTGCATCTGCAGGGCCAGCTTGGTGATGCCGACGTTGGAGGACTTCTGGATCACCTCGGCGGCGCTCAGCACACCATGCGGGTGGGCGTCGGTGATCACCGAGCCGGTCACGGTGATGCGGCCGGGCGCGGTGTCGATCGGGGTCTGGGGCGTGACGCGGCCGGTCTCCAGCGCCAGCGCCATCACCAGCGGCTTCATGGTCGAGCCGGGTTCGAACACATCGGTGAGCGCGCGGTTGCGCAGCTGTTCGCCGCTGAGGTTCTTGCGCTCGCCGGGGTTGTAGCTGGGGTAGTTGGCCAGCGCCAGCACCTCGCCGGTCTGCACATCCAGCACCACCACCGAGCCGGCCCTGGCCTTGTGCTCGGCCACCGCATCGCGCACGCGCTGGTAGGCAAAGAACTGCACCTTGGCGTCGATCGAGAGGTCGATGTCGCGGCCGTTGGCGGGCGGCACGCGCTCGCCCATGTCCTCGACCACGCGGCCCAGGCGGTCGCGCACCACGGCGCGCGAACCATCGCGGCCCTGCAGATCCTTCTGGAAGGCCAGCTCGATGCCCTCCTGGCCCTTTTCTTCCAGATTGGTGAAGCCCACCACATGGGCGGCAGCCTCACCCTCGGGATACTGGCGCTTGTACTCGCGATCCTGGAACACGCCCTTGAGGTTCAGCGCCTTGATCTTGGCGGCGGTGTCGTCATCGGCCTGGCGGCGCAGGAACACGAAGCGCGTGGCCGGGTCCAGCTGCTTGTCGAGCTGCTGCTGGCTGATGCCGAGGATCTTGGCCAGCGCGGCACGCTTGACCGGATCGGCGTCGACCTCCTTGGGGAAGGCCCAGATCGAGGGCACGGCCACGCTGCTGGCCAGCACCTGGCCGCTGCGGTCGTTGATGCGGCCGCGGCTGGCCGGCAGCTCCACGGTATGGGCGTAGCGCGCCTCGCCCTGGCGCTGGAAGAACTCCTCGCCGATCACCTGGATATAGGCGGCGCGCGCCAGCAAGCCGGCGAATGCCAGGCCCACCAGGGCGACCAGAAAGCGCGAGCGCCAGGGCGGGGTCTTGGAGGCCAGCAGCGGGCTGGTGGAATAGCTGACGCTGCGCGTGTTGAGCGCACGCGCGCCGCCAGCCTGACGCCTGAGCTTCATGGCCGCGCTCCGCTGGCGGGCGGCGTGGCGCGCTGGTCCGCGGCGTCCAGGGGCTGGGTCACCGCTTGGGTCAACGGCTGAGCCACCGGTTGCGTAATGGCCGGCGTGATCGCGCGCATGCGCAGGCGCTCGCGCGCCACCTGCTCGACGCGCAGATTGGTGGCCTGGGCATGGCGCTCGGCCTGCAGGCGCTGGTAATCGGCATCGAGCCGGCGCGCCTCGGTCTGGGCGCGGTCCAGCTCGGTGAACAGGCGGCGCGCCTCATAGGCATTGCGCACCATGTAGAGGCCTGACAGCAGCACCGCGATCAGCAGCAGAAAGTTGATGCGGCTCACCGCTTCGCTCCCTTGCGCCTGGCGGCCTTCGCGTGCTGCGCCGGCACGGCCTCGAGCGGCGCATCGGTGCGTTCGGCCACGCGCAGGATGGCCGAGCGCGCACGCGGGTTGGCGCGTACCTCGGTCTCGCTGGGCTTGATGCGGCCCAGCGCCGTCAGCGCCAGCGCCTTGGGTGCGGCGAACATGGCGCGCCGATCCACCACCTCCTTGCTGTGCGAGGCGATGAAGGTCTTGACGATGCGGTCTTCCAGCGAATGAAAACTGATCACGCTGAGACGCCCGCCGGGCAGCAGCATCTGCAGGGCCGCGTTCAGCCCCTGCTCGAGCTCTTCAAGCTCGGCGTTGACGTAAATCCGTAACGCTTGAAATGTGCGCGTTGCAGGGTCCTGGCCCGGTTCGCGGGTTTTGACTGCACCAGCCACGACTTGGGAAAGCTCGGCAGTGCTTCGAACAGCACTCCCGCTCTCCCGGCGAGCAACAAGCGCCTTTGCAATCTGTGCAGCAAACCGTTCTTCCCCATAGTCGCGTATGACCTCGGCAATTTGGCGCTCGTCGGCACGCGCCAGAAAATCGGCGGCACTCTCGCCGCGCGTGGTGTCCATGCGCATGTCCAGCGGCCCCTCGAAGCGGAAGCTGAACCCGCGCGCGGGGTTGTCAATCTGCGGGCTCGACACGCCCAAGTCCAGCAGCACGCCGTGCACGCGCTGGATGCCCAGGGCCTCGAGCTGGGCGCGCATATCGGCAAAAGGGGCGTGGCAGATGGAAAAACGCGGGTCCGTGACCCGCGTCTCGCCGATGGTGGCCGCCGCGATGGCCTCGGGGTCGCGGTCGATCGCGATCAACCTCCCCTGCGGCCCGAGCTTCTCCAGCAGCAGACGCGAATGGCCGCCACGGCCGAAGGTGCCGTCCACATAGATGCCGTTGGGATCGTTCAGCACCCCATCGACGGTCTCGTGCAGCAGCACCGTGGTGTGCGAGAAGCCGGGCGTCGCGGGCGTGGTCATCTCGCTCATCAGAAGCTGAAATCCTTGAGTGCGTCCGGAAGCTCGGACTGCATCACCTGGGCCTCATGCGCCGCATAGGCGGCCGCGTCCCAGAGTTCGAAGTGGCTGCCCATGCCCAGCAGCATCACGTCCTTCTGCAGCGCGGCACTGGCGCGCAACTCGGGCGCGATCAGGATGCGCGCGGCGCTGTCGATCTCGACGTCCTGCGCATTGCCCAGGAACACGCGCTTCCAGCCCGAGGCCGACATCGGCAGGGCGGCGATGCGGTCGCGGAAGTTTTCCCAGGCCGGACGCGGAAAGACCATCAGGCAGCCTTCCGGGTGCTTGGTGAGCGTGAGCTGGCCGGCGCACAGCGCCTGCAGCACCTCACGGTGGCGTGTAGGGACGGACAAACGCCCCTTGGCGTCCATCGCCAAGGCACTCGCCCCTTGAAACACAAAATTCGCCACAGCGACCCACCAAATGACAGTTTTTCCCACTTTACTTACGCAACCGCCGCAGGTCAAGGCAAATCGCGTTTTTTCCCAATGAAATCAACTACTTAGAAACGATAGCTACGACTTTCATGAAATAAAAGTTGTTCAAAAAGAAGGACTTGCAAACCTGTCTGCAAGTGGTGGATGAAGATATATGGCTCGCAACGTACACTCGCGCCGCGGCCGAACAGCGCCGTTGAGTAGAAGGAAAGTGCCGTGATCGAGATGCCCAAGTTGATGAAACCTCAGGCCGATGCGGCGCCGCGCTGGTTCCATATTGTCGTGGCCGGCAGCATGGCGCTGAGCGCGATCAGTGCTTTAGTGGGCTCTCTCAGTACCAGCAACACCATGAAGGAGTTGGTGAAGGAGAACGCCCGCCTGGTGCAAGCCAACGCCACCCCCATGTTGGAGTTCAGCCATGGCAATGCCGGCGCCAACGGGCGGCCCGAGCTCAACTTCACGCTGGCCAATGTGGGAACCGGGCCGGCGCGGGTGGTCTGGTTCGAACTCAGCCACGAAGGACAGCCCGTCGCAGCCATGCACAGGCTGGTGGGCAAGCTCCATCCTGCGGCGAATCCGGACGAATTCGAGCTCGGCACCACGCGCCCCTCGCCACGCATGCTGCCCGCTGGCAAGGACATCACCATGCTCACCTGGCCGATGCCGCCAGCGAACCAGAAGGTCGCGCGCGAGGCCTGGGAGAAGCTGAACGTGGTGCGTTTCAAGCAACTCAAGGCCCAGGCCTGCTATTGCTCGGTGCTGGACGCCTGCTGGATCACGGATTTGCAGGGTGAAATACCGCGCCAGGTGCCCAGTTGCGACGCCACCGGCCGCACCCAGCTGCAGGGCTGACTACAGTTCCTGCGATTCATGTCGATAGCTGGGAGATACTGCGACTGGGACTGGCTCGTTTGCCGGACTGAAAGCCAGCACAAGCCGGCAGTCGAACAACATCGGTCGAGGTCCGATTGAGCCGCAAAGCATCAAGCTCGCTCTTCTTCGCCATTGCCACCGGTGCCAGCATCGGCCTGCTCTTGCCAGCCCTGATCGTGGGCGGCTTGCTGATCGGCCTGCGCGAGCCGCAGGTGACGCAGCAGACCCAGGAACGCGAACTCCAGTCCAAGCTGGACGTGCTGGCCAGCAGCCTGCCCGAGCTGCTGTGGAACCTCGACGCCGTGGCCGCACGCGAGGTGGTGGCCTCCATCACCAAGGCGCCCGAGGTGGTGCAGGTGCGGGTCAGCGACGCCTCGCAGGGCCTGCCCTTCATCGAGGCCAAGTTTCCCGAGCGTCAGCTCGGCCACACCATCCGGGGCGAGCGCGAGATCTTCCGCGGCAATGCCAAGATCGGTCTGATTCAGGTCGAGATTGACGATCATCTGGCCGCCGCGGCGCTGCAGCGTCAGCGCTGGCTCTATGGCGCCACCGTGGGCGGGCAGCTGCTGGTCTCGCTGGCCTTGATACTCGCGCTCTTGAATTCGCGCCTGATGCGGCCGCTGCGCGAGCTGGGCATGTTCGCCAACGACCTCGCGCAGGGCCGTTTCTCGGCCGAACTGCGCACCGAGCGCCACGACGAGATCGGTCTGCTGGGCCAGCATCTGGAACATATGCGCGACGCGCTGCAGGCGCAGTTCGACGCGCAGAAGTCGCTGATCGCGCGCCTGCGCGGCATGGCCGAGACGGTGCCCGGTGTGGTCTTTCAGCTGCGCCTGCAGACCGATGGCAGCTTTGCCTTCGCCTATGTGAGCGAGGCGGTGCGCGACTACTTCCGCCTGAACGCCGCCGAGTTCAGCAAGGACGCCGAGCTCCTGTTCGACCAGATCCAGGAGAGCGACCGGCAGGCGGTGCGCGATTCGCTGATGGCCTCGGCGCGCCACCTCAGCCCCTGGCAGCAGGAGTTCCGCATCCTCAACCAGGACGGCAGCGAGCGCTGGCTCTATGGCAACGCAATCGCCCAGCTGGAAGAAGGCGGCACGGTGCTGTGGCATGGCTTCCTGACCGACATCTCGCGCCAGCGCCGCGATGCCCTTGAGCTGGAACGTTACCGCCACCATCTGGAGGAGCTGGTGGAGGCGCGCACGCGCGAACTGGCTGCCGCCACCCAGGCCGCCGAGGCCGCCAGCCTGGCCAAGAGCGCCTTCCTGGCGAATATGAGCCACGAGATCCGCACGCCCATGAATGCCATCATCGGCCTGACCTATTTGGCGCGGCGCGACAACTGCACGCCCGAGCAGGAGGACCGGCTGAAGAAGGTGGGCGACGCCGCCGAGCACCTGCTCAGCGTGATCAACAACGTGCTGGACTTCTCCAAGATCGAGGCCGGTAAGCTCCAGCTGGAGCAGCGCGAATTCACTGTCTCCCAGGTGCTGGACAACATCCGCAGCATGCTGGCGCAGCGCGCCGCCGAGAAGCATCTGCAGATCCAGGTGCAGATAGACCCGGCGCTGGAACGCCGGGTGCTGCACGGCGATTCCCAGCGCATTGCCGAGGTGCTGCTGAATTTCGCCGGCAACGCCATCAAGTTCACCGACCACGGCGTGGTGACGCTGCGTGTCGCGGCGGGCGAGCAGCTTGGCAAGCAGCTGCAGCTGCGCTTCGAGGTGGAGGACAGCGGCATCGGCATCGCCCCCGAGGCACAGGCACGCCTGTTCAAGGACTTCGAACAGGCCGACTCATCGACCACACGCCGTTATGGTGGCACCGGGCTCGGGCTGGCCATCTGTCGGCGCCTGGCCGAGCTGATGCATGGCGAGGTGGGTGTGCGCAGCCGGCCCGGTGAGGGCAGCCTGTTCTGGTTCCGCGTACCGGTGAGCCTGAGCGGCGACGAAACGACCGAGACGCTGCGCGATGTCGGTCAGAGCGCCCGCGAGCTGCTGGCCCCCTACCGCGGCCGCCGGCTGCTGCTGGCCGAGGACAACGCCGTCAACCAGGAAGTGGCCGTGGCCCTGCTGCAGAGCGCCGGCCTCGAGGTGGACGTTGCCGAGGACGGGCACAAGGCCTGGCAGATGGTGGAGCAACGCGACTATGCCCTGGTCCTGATGGACGTGCAGATGCCGGTGATGGACGGGCTGGATGCCACCCGTGCAATCCGCAGCACTGCGCGCGGCCAGCACCTGCCCATCCTGGCGATGACGGCGAACGCCTTCGCCGAGGAGCGCCAGCGTTGCCTGGACGCCGGCATGAACGACCATGTGGCCAAGCCGGTGGTGGCCGAGCAATTGTTCAAAACTTTGGCGCGCTGGCTGGGTCAGCAGGCGTAAAGTCGGCAGTGAAGGCCGGGCCCCGCATGGCCCATGGCCATGAGGAGGTAGCCATGCAAGTCACTCAGCATCCTGCCCTTCTTGCGCAGTGGCGCGCCGTCATGGTGGTCGTCTGCGCCCTCGCCTGCACCAGCGTCTGCGCGGCCGAACGGCTGGTGCTGGCCACCGAGGAATACCCGCCTTACAACATGAGCGACACGCGCGGCCATGTGGTCGGGCTGTCGACCGAGATCGTGAAGGCGCTGCTCGATGCCGCGGGCTACGAGTACGACATCACGATCTTCCCCTGGGCACGTGCCATCGGCATGGCACGCACCCAGGTCAACACCTGCGTCTACTCGATGTCACGCACGCCCGAGCGCGAATCACTCTACAAATGGATAGGCCCGCTGGTCTCGAACGACTGGGCCCTGTTCGCGCTTGCCAAGTCCAGCCGCCCGGCCAGCCTGGACGAGACCGCCAATATGCGCATTGGCAGCTACCAGGGCGACGCCATCGTCAGCTATCTGCAGACGCGCGGCCATATCGTCGACGCCGCACCCAACGACGACGTGAACCCCAAGAAGTTGCTGGCCGGGCGCATCGACTACTGGGCCACCGGCCGCCTGATCGGTCAATACCGGCTGGCGCAACAGGGCATCAGCGGCATCGAGCCGGTGCTGGTGTTCAACCGCACCGAGATGTACCTGGCCTGCCAGAAGCAGCTGCCCGACGAGCAGGTCAAGCTGCTCAACAACACCCTGGCCGGCCTGCAGAAAAGCGGCGTGATCCGCAAGATCTACGCCGCGCACGGCTACACGCCATGAAGCGTGGCGCTCAGTTGGATTCCTTGATCATGCGGCCCGAAGCAGCCTGCAGTGGCCGCGCATTCATCGGGTACAGACGCGCGAAGATGCCGATCTGCTGGGCCGAGAGCTGCACCGGCTGACGCATCACCATCCACAGCACGCCCTCGCTGCAGGGCGGCGTGGTGAGCGAGCCCATATAGGTGTAGTAGGCCTTATCGTCGGGTAGCAGCTGGCCGGGATCGATCGCCCCCGGGGCGCTGAGCGCCTCCATCTTCTCCAGCGGCAGGTTGTTCCAGATCGTCTGCACCAGCGGGTGAGCGCTGCCACGCTCGATCAGCACCGCCACCACCGCCAGGCGGCCCTCGGCGTCCTTGTGCACCAGGTGCGCCACCATCTCGAACTGCCGGCCGTTGATGCGTTCCTCGCTGGGCCGGTGGAAATGGAACTGCTGCAGCTCGAAGCGCCGCCCCATCACCTGCAGGCTGTTGCCCGTCGCGATATTGACCTGGATGGTGTGGCCGTTGTCGAGCACCGCAAAGCCGCTGGGCCGGTAGTCGAACTGGATCTTCTCCAGGTCCACCTTGATGCCATCGCGGATGTCTATCGGGCTCTGACGCGTGCCGACCGCGCAGAGCTTGAAGTCGGGCTTGAGTTCGGCCCAATGCTCGGGCGCCCCCTCGCCGGCATAGGCCCAGTGAATGTCCTTGTGCGCCTCGGGCTTGGCCGCCTTGGTGGCGCTGCGTGCAGCGCGGCCGCTCTCAGCCTTGCTCTCGGCCTTGTTCTCCAACTTGGCCTGCTCGCCCTTGCTGCTGAGCCGCTCGGCCAGGCGCTTGCGCAGCAGCTCCACCGGCTCCTCGCCCGCTGCGGGCTCCTCGGCGAGCAGCGGGGCCAGTGGCAGGGCGAGCATGGTGGCAAGGGCAAGGCGAAGCGAGAACGAAGACATGAGGCACTCCTGCCCGATCGGGCGTATCGCCTCCTTCTTCGGCCCATTGGGCGCCATTCTTGAGACTCAGCTCAGCTCGCGCTTGACCCACAACCAGGAGACCAGGCCGATGCTCATCATGCCGATCGAGGCCAGCGCCAGGCCCAGCGTGGAATGCATCACCAGCGGCACCACCACACCGGCCACCAGGCCGTTGGCGGCGCTGCCTATGCAGGCCTGCAGCGAGGAGGCCATGCCGCGCCGCTCGGGCGCCTGGTCCAGCACCATCAGGGTCACCACCGGCACCATCAGGGCCCAACCAAAGGCAAAGGCCGAGATCACCGGAAAGGCCCAGAAGGGACTGGGCGGCGCCCAGAGGTTCAGGCCCACATTGAGCAGCGAGGTCAGCACCATGATGACGAAACCGCGCCGTATCTGGTGCTTGGGCCGGATCCTGCCGGCCAAGCGGCCGCTCAGCCAGGCGCCACCCATGATGCCGCCGATGCTGAAGCAGAAGAACCAGAAGAACTGCTGCGGCGCCAGCCTCAGGTGCTCACCCAGGAACACCGGCGCCGCCAGCACATAGAGAAACATGCCGTTGAAGGGGACGCCGCTGGCCAGCGCCAGCAGGATGAAGCGCTTGCTGGTGCACAAGCGCCAGTAGTCGCGCATCAGCGGCCGCACATGAAAGGGCTGCACCATGTCCTTGTGCAGGGTCTCGGGCAGCAAGCGCCAGTTGGCGAGCCACAGCGCCACGCCCACAAACACCAGGAACCAGAAGATCGAATGCCAGTCGGCATGCACGAACAGGAAGCCGCCCACCATGGGCGCGATGGCCGGTGCCACGCCGAAGTAGATCGTCACCTGCGACATCACGCGCTGCGCCTCGGAGGGCGGGAACATGTCGCGGATGATGGCGCGCGAGACCACGATACCGGCGCCGGCCGACATGCCCTGCAGGGTGCGGAAGAAGATCAGCTGACCGATGTCCGCCGCCAGCGCGCAGCCCAGCGAGGCGAGCGTGAACACCGCCACGCCCACCAACACCACCGGTCGCCGTCCGAAGCTGTCGGAAAGCGCGCCGTGGAACAGATTCATCACTGCAAAGCCGAGCAAATAGCTCGACAGCGTCTGCTGCATCTGCACCGGCGTGGCGTGCAAGGCGGCCGCGATGCCCGAGAAGGCCGGCAGATAGGTGTCGATCGAGAACGGGCCCACCATGCCCAGGCAGGCCAGCAATACGGCCAGCGCCCAGCGTGGTGCGCGCCAGATCGTGCCGGCATCAGGATTCATTTTCGGTGCGGTATGCGCCCTTGCGGAGGCAGGGGCTGTGGCTTGGGCGTCGAGTGTAGCGGCGGCCCCCTACACTGCGCGCCATTGAGGGATATCAACGGGGCGAGGGGCGGCATGCCTGAGATCTTGAACATCGGCATCATTGGCCTGGGCGTGATGGGGCAGCGCATGCTGGGCCGCATGCAAGGCCATGCGCGGCTTCGCCCCACCATGGTCTGGGACGCCGATCCCGCACGCCTGGCCGCCTGCCTGCAGCAGTACCCCGAGCTGCGCGCCGCCTACAGCGCCGAGGCGCTGATCGCGAGCCCCGGCCTGCACGGCCTCTACATCGCGACCCCGCCGGCCGCCCATCTGCAGCTGAGCCATCTGGGCTTCGACGCCGGCTTGGGCGTGCTGTGCGAGAAGCCGCTGAGCGTGGACTTCGAGGCCACGCGTGCCTGCATCGAGCGCATCCAGCGCGAGAAGCTGCGTGCCGCGGTGAATTTCTCGCTCGCCTCCTCGGCGGGGCTCTCGGCCCTGCAACTCGCCTTCGGCGCCGCCGCCCACATGCCGCTGGGCGCATTGCAGGAGGTGCAGATCTCGGTGGCCTTCGCTGCTTGGCCGCGGCCCTGGCAGGCCCAGGCTGGCGCCTGGCTGGCCGAACGCGCGGAAGGCGGCTTCACGCGCGAGGTGCTGTCGCACTTCATCTTCGCCTTGCAGCGCGTGCTGGGCCCGGCGCAGGTGCTGGCCACGGCGGTGCAATACCCGGCCGATGGCATGAAGGCTGAAACCGGCTTGCGCGCCGAGCTGCGTGCAGCTGGCGTGCCGGTGCGCATCGCGGCCCAGCTGGGCGGCAGCGAGGCCGACGACAACCGTATGCTCTGGCGCGCCAGCGAGGCCGAGTTGGAATTGCGCGACTGGTTCGGCAACGTGACCCAGACCCGCCACGGTGAACTGCCGCAGCCGGTCGCGCTGCAAGGCGCCGGCCCACTGGCACAGCTGGATCAATGGGCGGCGCTGCTGGACGGCCACTCGCACGCCCTGCCCAGCTACGCCGAGGCGCTGGCCGTGCAGGAGACCATCGAACGCTTGCTGCAGGCATCCGCCACGGAAAAGTGTGAAGCAAGCCGATAGGCCGGATTCTGTGCAGGACCTGACCCTTGCGGGCCAGGCCCCGTGACCGCCATTCCTCTGGGCCGGACATCGCTGCCCGGCTCGGTGCCACCTACCCGCCAGCTCTGCGAGCCGCATCAACGCTGGCCTACTTGGTGTTGCTGCGCGTAGAGATTGCCCGTTTCACCTCTGTCGGGCAGAGCCCGACAGAGGTGCTATTCGATTCAGGCTTGCGCCTGATGGTGCGAGGCTTTCGCCTCACCCCACGCCAGCTTGCGCTGGCGCCTCATAGACCACCCATCGGGGTGTCCCAACAGAACTCGTCTCTGTTGCTCTAATCCTCGGCTTACGCCGGGCAGCCGTTAGCTGCTACGCTGCTCTATGCAGTCCGGACCTTCCTCCAGTGCCGTGTTTCCACGCTTGCACCAGCGGCGGTCTGGCTTGCTTCACAACGGGATTATCCTCGAAGCAATCGCAACGGAGCCGAAATGAAAGCCGACAACGTCCTCGCCACCATTGGCAACACCCCGCATATTCGCGCCCAGCGCCTGTTCGGCGCCGGTGCCCAGGTCTGGATCAAGTCCGAGCGCAGCAATCCGGGCGGCTCGATCAAGGACCGCATCGCGCTGTCCATGGTCGAGGACGCCGAGGCGCGCGGCGTGCTCAAGCCTGGCGCCACCATCATCGAACCCACCTCGGGCAATACCGGCGTGGGCCTGGCCATGGTGGCCGCGGTAAAGGGCTACAAGCTGATCCTGGTCATGCCCGACAGCATGTCGGTGGAGCGCCGCCGCCTGATGCTGGCCTATGGCGCCAGCTTTGACCTGACCCCGCGCGAGAAGGGCATGAAGGGGGCCATCGCCCGAGCCGAGGAGCTGGCGGCACAGACGCCTGGCGCCTGGATCCCGCAGCAGTTCCAGAATCCCGCCAATATCGCCGTGCATGTGCGCAGCACCGCCGAGGAGATCCTGCGCGATTTCCCGGAAGGCTTGGACGCCCTCATCACCGGCGTGGGCACGGGTGGCCACATCACCGGCTGCGCCCAGGTGCTGAAGAAGGCCTGGCCGAATTTCAAGGTGTTTGCGGTCGAGCCCGCCGCATCGCCGGTGATCAGCGGCGGCGCGCCCAGCCCCCACCCGATCCAGGGCATAGGCGCCGGCTTCATTCCCGACAATCTGCACACCGAATTGCTGGACGGCGTGATCCAGGTGGAGGCCGAGGAGGCGCGCGAGTACGCGCGCCGCTGCGCGCGCGAGGAAGGCCTGCTGGTCGGTATCTCCAGCGGCGCCACGCTGGCTGCCATCGCCAAGAAGCTGCCCGACCTGCCCGCTGGCGCGCGCGTACTGGGCTTCAACTACGACACCGGCGAGCGCTACCTCTCGATCGAGGGCTTCCTGCCCGCCTGAGCGGCTGCACTCACTCGTTGCCCTGATCGCTGCTCGGCAGGTCGTTGTCCCGGCTGGCCTGGCGTGCCAGCTGGGCCTGCAGCGGCCGCAGTTCGGCTATCAGCGCCTCCGGCGTCTTGGGCTCCACCATGCGCAGCGCCGGCGGCGGCAGCGCGGCCAGATAGGGCGGGCCCAGCCAATGCTGCTGTTCGATGCGCTTGCCCACCATCAGCGCGAAGCCCAGGGCCAGCGCCCCACCCAGGCCCAGCGCCACCCAGCGCCTGCTGCGCGGCCAGACCACACCGGCCTGCCACCACAGCACGCCTGCCAGGCCGAGCGGAAACAGCAGGCTGTCCAGCGCCATCAGGCGTGGCGCCGAGAAGGCATAGGCCAGCGCCGGCAGCAGCAGGCCCAGCAGGTGCAGGCCCAGCGCGCCGGCCAGCACGCGCTTGAAATGCGGCGCGAAGGCAAACCAATGCTGGAACAGCTGGGTGATCAGTGCCCACAGCGCCGCCCAGACGGTCGCCACGCCCAGCGGCCCCAGCACGGCGCTGGCGTAATCCACCCAGGGTGCGCCCGGATCCATGCCGGCCCATTGGTCGTACCAGAGCAGCAGGGCCCAGGCGAGCGCAAGACCTGGCACCCAGAGATGGCGCCAGCGGCTGCGCGCGGGGGCCGGCCGCGCCAGCAGCCGCTCTGGGGCCAGCACGTCGAGGCTGCTGCGCAGGCGCAGCCGGGTGGCACCCAGCTGCAGCGGCGCCGGTCCCGCCAGCGCCAGCCGGTCGCCGGCCCGCAGACGCCGCTGGCCTTGCCAGCCGCCGTTGAGGCTGTCCAGCATCAGCAGCTCGACGCCCTGCTCGCCCCACCGAAGCTCGGCGTGCTCGCCCGCCAGATGCGGATCGCTCAGCACCACGTCGCAGAGCGGCGAGCGCCCGATGCGCAGCGGCCAGGCCAGCACCTTGTGCACCGCGCAAACCCGACCGTCGCGGTCCAGGATCTCGACGACTAGCGCGGCGTGGTCCATGCAAAGCCCTTGAGGTAATGCGCCGTCAGCTTGAGCGCGTTGTCGAAGGAAATGCCCTTGGCATCGAAACGGCCCAGCGCGCCCTCGGTGCTGGCATCCACCGTGGTCACGATCACGCTCAGGTCGTGCAGGCCCGGCAGCTTGCGGTAGGCGCGCAGGCAGGCCACGGCGCGCAGCGGCAGGCCATCGCGCTGCACGAACTCCTCCTTGCAGAACGGCGCGGTACGGTCGCGGTCATCGCGCCCCAGGCGCTCGTTGCGGAAGCTGTTGCTGTACTGGCGCGCGAAGCGCAGCGCGCCAAGCTTGGCGCCGTCGTAGGCCTCGTGCGACATGTCCAGATAGCCGGTCTGCATACCGCCGTTGATGAAGATCGCGTGGTCCTGCCGGCATTGCGAGCGCTGGAACTCCAGGCCCTTGGTATCGGCCGAGGTGCCGCGACCCCAGCAGCGCATGAACTTTTCCTGCGGCACCGGCAACTGGTAGCGCTGGTGGCCGGCATCGCGCCAGGGCTGGGCCATGAAGCCCTGCACCAGTTCGTCCTGGTAGGCCATCAGCTGCTCGCGCAGGCGCGGCCACAGCGGCGTGGTGATGGGCTTGGCGGCGCGGCTGCGCTCCAGCAAACGCTGCGCATACTCGCCCGGCACCAGAAAACTCATCTGCTGCGCGAAGAACATCGCCGAGACGTTGATGCCGACGACGCGCCCCTCCTCGTCGACCACCGGCCCGCCACTCATGCCCGAGTTGATGCTGCCTGCGTAGTAGATCAGCGGGTCGAAGCTGCGCTCCACCAGGCCGTTGTAATTGCCCTCGACCACGGCAAACGCGACGTCGTGCGGATTGCCCATCGAATAGATGCGGTCGCCCTTGGAGAGCGGCGCAGCCACGGCGCGGAACTTCATGAAGCCCTGCGGCTTGTGGTCCACCACGCGCAGCAGCGCCAGGTCGCGCCGCACATCGATGTCGAGCAGCTCCAGATTGCCGCCCTCGCCATCGGTACTGCCATAGCGCAGGCGATAGCGCTCGGGCTCGAGCGCGAACTGGCTCACCACATGGTAGTTGGTGATGACATGGCCTTCTTCGCTGACGACGAAGCCCGAGCCCACCGAGGCCTGGCTGTCCTGGTTCTTCAGCAGGGTGCGGATCTGCAGCAGCTGGGAACGCGCGCGCTCATAGACGCGGCGCGCGGTGGCCGACACCTCGGCCGCCGGCGCGGCGGCGCTGGCGGCGGGGCGCACGGGCAACGCGACTTGGGCCTGTGCCGAATTCATGCCGGCCAAGGCGGCTAGGCCGAGCGCCCACCAAAGACGCCGCATCAGACCATCCGCCAGGCCAGCGCCTCGCCGCCACGCAGCGGCTTGAGCTGTGCGTCGCCAAAGGCCACGCTCTCGGGCAGGGTCCAGGCCTGCTTGCGCAGGGTGATGCGGCCGCTGTTGCGCGGCAGGCCGTAGAAGTCGGCGCCATTGAAGCTGGCGAAGGCCTCGAACCTGTCGAGCGCACCCATGGCCTCGAAGGCCTCGGCATAGAGCTCCAGCGCCGACAGCGCAGTGAAGCAGCCGGCACCGCAGACCGAGTTCTCCTTCATCACCGCCGCATGCGGCGCGCTGTCGGTGCCAAGGAAGAACTTGGCGCTGCCCGAAGTGGCGGCGGCCAAGAGGGCCTGGCGATGCAGCTCGCGCTTGAGCACCGGCAGGCAGTAGTAATGCGGGCGCAGGCCACCGGTGAAGATGGCGTTGCGGTTGTAGAGCAGGTGCTGGGGCGTCAGGCTGGCCGCGGTATGGGCATCGGCCGCCGCCACATAGTCGGCCGCTTCCTTGGTGGTGATGTGTTCGAACACCACCTTCAACTCCGGCAGATCGCGTCGCAAGGGCTGCATCACGCGATCGATGAAGACGGCCTCGCGGTCGAACACATCGACCTCCGGGTCGGTGACCTCGCCGTGCACCAGCAGCAGCAGGCCCTCGCGCTGCATCGCCTCCAGCACCGCATAGGTCTTGCGGATGTCGGTCACGCCGCCATCGCTGTTGGTGGTGGCGCCGGCCGGATAGAGCTTCAAGGCCACTACGCCTGCCTGCTTGGCGCGTTTGATCTCGTCCACCGGCGTGTTGTCGGTGAGGTAGAGCGTCATGAGCGGCTGGAAGTTCAGGCCCGCCGGCACCGCGGCCAGGATGCGCTCGCGGTAGGCGCTGGCCTGCGCCGCTGTGGTGACCGGCAGGCGCAGATTGGGCATCACGATGGCACGCCCGAACTGGCGTGCGGTATAGGGCACGACGCTGTGCATCGCCGCGCCATCGCGCAGATGCAGATGCCAGTCGTCCGGGCGGGTGATGGTGAGTTCGGTGGGGGTGGCTGCTTCGCTCATGCCGCGATTGTCCCAAACATTGCGTGCCGCCCCTCGTCGTTTCAGTGCTGCAGGATCTTGGCCAGGAAGTCCTTGGCGCGCGGCGAGCGCGCATCGGGCTGGCCGAAGAACTCGTCGCGCGTGCAGTCCTCGACGATTCTGCCAGCGTCCATGAAGATCACC
>NZ_JBBHJW010000003.1:0-399789 GCF_037482845.1 Paucibacter soli | reverse complement strand
TCAAAGCAAACCCTCCGCCTCTTATGAGTCGGAGGGTTTTTGCCTTCGGGGGCCGCAATTGCGATCAGGCGATCGACAGCCGCTGCTGCTCATCCATGATCAATACGCCGCCCGCCAGCAGCTCGGCAATCATGCGGTCGCACCACGCCTGCATCTGTTGCTCGGAGAAATAGCGCTCCCACATCAGGCGCTGGATCGGGGTTTCTCGCAACCAGGCCAGCAGATCGGGACGAGACTGCACGCGCACTTCCAGCATATGGAACATGATCAAGGCCTTGGATGCGTGCTTGGCATGCCGGGCCGGCTCCTTGCGGAAATAGGCGAGCTTCGAGCGGGCCTCGCTCAGGGCCGCACTCACGCTGTCGAAGACGGCGCCATGGCCGGGTATCACGACGCGGGGATTCAACTCATCGATCAGCGTCAAGGTGGCGTCCACTTCGTCGAAGGCACCCTCGCCCTCGATTTCCGGGAAGACGATGCCAAAGCCGTGCTCCCACAAGGCGTCGGCCGAAACAAGGGTGCGCGAATGCTGCTCGAACAGAAGCAGTGAATGCGGGTCATGTCCGGGTGCCGCATGGACCTGCCAGCGCAGCCCTGCGTGCTCGATCAGGGCGCCGGGCTCCAGCATGGCCGTGGGCGTGAAGCGGGGGCATTGCTGGCCGGTGGGGAGATAACTTAGTTGCGCCTCGTCCCAATCCAGCGCCGCCTGGTAGTGGCCGGGCGGGATCCAGGCCGGGCAGCCATAGGCAGCCATCAGAGCCGCGTTGCCGCCGCAGTGATCGGAATGCAGATGGGTGTTGATGATGCGGCTCAGGCCGCGCGCTTCACCGGCAATCGCCTCGGCGACCAGCGCCAGCGTCTGCTGGGCGTGGCTGGCGTAGCCGGTGTCGATCAGGATGGGCCCGGCGCTTGGGTCGCCCAAGAGCAGGATAGCGTTGGACGACAGCCAGCCCCGCTCTAGCACGCGTACTTGTGGCGGTAGCAAGGCGTGCGCGGCCGCCATCGTCAGCTGCGCAATTCGCGCCGCAGTATCTTGCCGACGTTGCTCTTGGGCAGCTCGTCGCGGAACTCGATGTATTTGGGGCGTTTGTAGGCGGTGAGCTGGTCGTGGCAGAAGGCGCTGAGGTCTTCCTCCGCCAGCGCGGGGTCGCTCTTTACGACATAGAGCTTGACGGTCTCGCCCGAGCGCGCATCCGGGATGCCCACGGCGGCGCATTCCAGCACGCCGGGATGCATGTTGACGACCTGCTCGATCTCGGTGGGATACACGTTGAAGCCGGAGACCAGGATCATGTCCTTCTTGCGGTCGACTATGCGGATGAAGCCAGCGGCGTCCATCACGCCGATGTCGCCGCTCTTGAAGAAGCCGTCCGCATACATGACGTTGGCGGTCTCGTCCGGGCGGTTCCAGTAGCCCGCCATCACCTGCGGGCCACGAATGCAGATTTCGCCACGCTCGCCCTGTGGCAGATCCTGCCCGGCGTCGTCGCGGATCGCGATCTCGGTGCTGGGCACGGGCAGGCCGATCGAACCATTGAAGTCGTGCAGGTCGAGCCGGTTGATGGTGGCGACCGGGGCGGTTTCCGACAGGCCGTAGCCCTCCACCACGGGGCAGCCCGTGATGTTGAGCCACTTCTCCGCCGTGGCCTGTTGCACCGCCATGCCGCCGCCGTTGGAGATCACCAGCTCGCTGAAATCCAGGCGCGCGAACGCGGGCTCGTTGGCCAAGGCGTTGAAGAGCGTGTTGACCGCCGGGAACATATTGACGCGGTACTGCTGCAGCGTCGCGATGAAGCCGGGGATGTCGCGCGGATTCGGGATCAGCAGGTTCATCATGCCCAGCCGCGCGCCCAGCATGTAGCAGGCCGTGAGCGCGAAGATGTGATACAGGGGCAGGGCGCAAACGGTGGTGAGCTGCTTGTTGCCGATGCGTGCCAGCATGGGCCCGAACCAGGCCTCGCTTTGCAGGATGTTGGCCACCACATTGCGATGCAGCAGCGTGGCGCCCTTGGAGATCCCGGTGGTGCCGCCGGTGTACTGCAGGAAGGCCACGTCGTCGGGGCCGACTTCCACCGGCTTCATGCGCATGCCACGGCCCTCGCCGAGCGCCTTGTTGAAACGCGTGACGCTGTGGCCCGCGCCGGTGGGCAGGCGGAACTCCGGCACCATCTTGCGCACATGGCGCACCGCGAAATTGATCAGCGGGCCGCGCCACCAGCCCAGCAGGTCGCCCAGCGAGGCCAGCACCACATGCTTGATATCGGTGTGGGCAATCGCCTCTTCCAGCGTGGCGGCAAAGTTCTCCAGCACGATGATGGCTTCGGCCCCCGAGTCCTTCAGCTGGTGCTCCAGTTCCCGCGGCGTGTAGAGCGGATTGACGTTCACCACCACATAGCCGGCGCGCAGGATGGCGGCGATGGCGACCATGTACTGCAGCACATTGGGCATCATGATGGCGACGCGCGCGCCGCGCGCCAGCCCCTTGCCCTGCAGCCAGGCGGCCAGCGCCTGCGACATCTCGTCCACCTCGCCAAAGCTCAGGCGCTGCTCCATGCAGGCGGCTGCGTCGCGCTTGGCATGCTTGCGGAAGGCTTCTTCCAGCAACTGCACCAGTGAACGGTAGGTGTCGGTGTGGATCTCCGCCGGAACGCCCTCGGGGTAGCTTTTCAACCAGGGCTTGTCTGCGAGTACTGCGGCCATGTCTCCTCGTGCTGTAGTCGGCGGCGAGATCCGATGGTCAGTGTTGCGGCCCCTGCGCAGCTAGGGGAGTTGCCCTAGTGGATCGTCACCTGTGGGACAGCGAGATGGTTCGAGCGCGCCCACGTCGGCAGTGAACAAGGCCCGCGCAAACGCCTCTTCGCGCTTGCGCACGCAGGCCAGGAACTCGCCCGAGCCCTTCATGGCCTTGAAGGTGTCGAAGCCGGTCTCAAGGAAATGCTGCAGGGCCGAGAGGCCGGCCGCGCTGGCGGGGCCCCGCATCATGCGCAAAGCCTGGCGCAGCAGCGGCTTGCGCGTGTAACCATCGAGGGCCGCGCCGATCGCCATGGTGAGGTCGATCTGCTGCTGGCGGTAGCGCGGCTGACCCACCGCCTGCCAGGCCCTCACATAGCCCTGGGCCGAGAGCAGGGGTGCGGCCAGTCGTCCCGCCATCGCGCTGTCCAGTTGCTCCGAGATGGCGTGCAGTTCGGCGAGCAGGCGCACCGTCCTCACCACCTCGTCGGGGAACAGCCGCGTCAGCGCCGGCACCACGCGCGCGAACTGCGCATCGCGCTCGCTGAAATCGCCCGGGCCGTAGAGCTCCTCCAGAAAGAAGCGCGCGGCGCCGGCGTAACGTGTGCTGGACAGCAGGTCGGCATAGCTGCGCGAAAAGCGCGCCTGTTGATAGCTCTTGACGGCCTGCACCCGGGCCTCAAGGGCAGGGTCGACCGCGCGGCGCCGGCGCTCCGCCTCCACTAGCTGCAGGAAACCCAGGATCTCGGCTTGCATGGACCACCTTCAGAGTCTGGACTCAAATTGTGCCGCTGCCGGAGACCTACACTGGCTCACAGCTTAGAGGAGGGCGTCGAGATGGCAGGAGTGAATGCGCGCTGGCAACGCCTGCATCTGGGCTTGCGCCTCTTGCTCGCGGCGGCGGCATTCGCCTGGGGCCTGTCGCGCTGGGGCTTGTGGCAGGGCTTCGGTCTGGCCCTTGCGGTCCTCTCGTTGCAACAGATCGCGCTGCTGCCGGTGTTCTTCTGGCTGCGCAGCTTGCCGCTTGCAGTTGGCGTGCCGCGCCTGGGGCGCTGGCAGACCATTGCCGCCTGGTGGCGCGAATGCGACGCGCTGGAGCGCGTGTTCAGCTGGCAACAGCCCTTTTTCGAACATGCCGAGCCCGACCATCTGCCCACGCAAAGCGCGCAGCGCGGCGTGCTGCTGCTGCACGGCTTCACCTGCAACCGCGGGCTCTGGAATCCCTGGATGCGCCAATTGCGGGCGCTTGGCCAGCCCTTCATGGCGCTTACGCTGGAGCCAGCGTTCGGCAGCATCGATGCCTATGTGCCGGCCATCGACGCGGCGCTGCGGCGGCTTGAGGCCTGCGGCGGCCCGGCGCCCATCATCGTGGCGCACAGCATGGGCGGGCTGGCGGCGCGTGCCTGGTGGCGCCATGTGGGGCACGATGGCAGCCGCGTGCACCGCGTCGTCACACTCGGCTCGCCGCATGCGGGCACGCTGATGGCGCGCTTCTCGTCGGCGGCCAATGCCAGGCAGATGCGCCGCGGCTCGCCGTGGCTGGCGACGTTGGCGCAGCTGGAACAGGCGCAGCACCATCAGCGCTTCGATTGCTTCTTCAGCCACGCCGACCAGATCGTCTGCCCGGCCGGCACCGCAGCCTTGCCGGGCGCGCGCAACCATCACGTGCAGGCCTGCGGTCACCTGAGCCTGGTTTTTGACGCGGACCTGCGTGCCGCCGTGATGGCCCTGCTGCAGGACGAAAAAACGCCTTGAGCGCAGGGCTCAAGGCGTTTCGCGGCGAGCGCGGATCGCCGGCGCTTAGACGGGCTCGTCTGCCTTCAGCACGCCACGGCGGATCTGGTCGAGCTCGATGCTCTCGAACAGTGCCTTGAAGTTGCCCTCGCCAAAGCCCTCGTTGCCCTTGCGCTGGATCAGTTCGAAGAAGATCGGCCCGATCACTTCCTTGGTGAAGATCTGCAGCAGCAGCTCGTGCGGCGCACCCTCGTGCGTGGCGCCGTCGATCAGGATGCGCAGGCGCTTGAGCTCCTCAAGGTTCTCGCCATGCTGGGGCAGGCGCTTGTTCACCAGGTCGTAGTAGGTGGCGATAGTGTCCTGGAACACCACACCGGTCGCCTTCATGCCCTCGACCGTGGCGTAGATGTTGTCGGTGCCCAGCGCCACATGCTGGATGCCTTCGCCATGGTAGAGGTCCAGGTACTCGGCGATCTGGCTCTTGTCGTCGCTGCTTTCGTTGATGGGGATGCGGATCTTGCCGCAGGGGCTGGTCATGGCCTTGGACTTCAGACCGGTCAGCTTCCCCTCGATGTCGAAGTAGCGCACCTCGCGGAAATTGAAGAAACGCTCGTAGAACTCGGCCCATTCCTTCATGCGGCCACGGAACACGTTGTGCGTCAGGTGGTCGATATAGGTCAGGCCATGCCCCACCGGCTTGGCTGGCACCGGCTTGCCCTCGGCGTCCAGCAGGGGCACGAAGTCCACGTCGTAGATGCTGATGTTGCCGATCGCGCCGGCGGGCGCGTCGTTCTTGCCCTGCCAGCGGTCGACGAAATAGATCAGCGAATCGCCAATGCCCTTGATGGCCGGGATGTTCAGCTCCATCGGGCCGGCCTTGTTGTCAAAGCCCCAGGCGCCGAGTTCCAGCGCGCGCTGGTAGGCGAAGGCGGCGTCCTTGACGCGGAAGGCGATGGCGCAGATCGACGGGCCATGCAGGCGCGCGAAGCGCTGGGCAAACGAGTCGCCCTCGGCATTGATGATGAAGTTCACCTCGCCCTGGCGGTACAGGGTCACGTTCTTATGGCGGTGCTTGGCTACGGCGGTGAAGCCCATGGTTTCGAACAGCTTGCCCAGCGCGGCCGGATCGGGCGCGGCAAACTCGATGAACTCGAAGCCGTCGGTGCCCATTGGGTTGTCCCAGGGAGTGAATGCCATGTTGTCTCCTGCAGAGGATGTCTTGCGATGGATCAAGACTGTAGGTCCAGGGGCCTGCAGGATTCATGCGATCGGCGCGCGACTTTTGTTTTGGCGCGCATGAAAACTGCAAGAATGCAGAAATGGACAAGGAAACCCAGCTCGATGCCATTGATAAGCGCATTTTGAGGGCGTTGCAGCTTGACGGGCGCGTGACCTATGACGCCCTCGCGGCGCAGGTGAATCTGTCGGCCTCGGCGGTGCTGCGGCGCGTGCGGCGGCTCGAAGAGGCGGGCGTGATCGCGGCCTACGTGGCCCTGGTGAGCCCCGAGCATGTCGGCCTCGGGCTGACGGCCTATATCAATGTGCGCCTGGAAAAGCACACCGAGAGCCACAAGCGCAACCCCATGGACCTGTTCCGCGTCGCGGTACAGACCTGGCCCGAGGTGGTGGAATGCGCGGCCCTCACCGGCGAGATGGACTATCTGCTGCGCGTGTTGGTGCAGGACATGCAGCACTACTCCCGCTTCATCACCGAGACCCTGCTCAAGCACCCCAGCGTGCAGGATTGCAAGACCAGCTTTGTGCTGGACCGCCTGAAGAACACCACCGCCGTGCCGGTTTGAACCCGGCCGTTCGGCTCAATCGGGGCGGCGCGTCAGCACCACCGCCAGCTCCTGCCAGCCCTGCCCATGGGCCACCGCCGCATAGGGTGGTGCCGGCCAATCCCACAGTGCCTGCGGGAACAACGCGCGCATCGCGTTGATGTCGCAGTGATAGGGAGGGCCTTCCACCACGCCCTGCGCCGCGCTGTCGCGCCGGGCCTGCATGAAGAGCGCGAACAGCCGCCCGCCCGGCTTGATCCATTGCCGCAGTTGCGCCGCGTAGCCTTGCCAATGGTCGGGATGCAGGGCGCACAAGCAGGTCTGCTCGTAGACGGCATCGACCGGGGCTTGCGGCTGCCACAGCAGCACATCGGCCTGCTCCACGCGGCCGGCAAGCCCGTTTGCAGCGAGGGCCGCGCGGGCCAGCGTCACCGCTGCGGGGGCAAAGTCCAGCCCGATGGCGCTGATGCCCGCCTCGGCCAGGGCCAGCAACTCGTGGCCGCGGCCGCAACCGGGCACCAGCAGTGACTGACCAGCCTGCCAGCGGTCTTCGGCCAGCCATTGCAGCAATTGGGGATGTGCGGCGCCGCGATCCCAGGGCGTCTGCCCGGATTCAAAGCGCTGCTGCCAAAACTCGAGGGTGGGGCCTGCCATGGCGCAGGATCATAGTTCGCCGTCGAGTTCCTGCAGCAGCTTGAGTGTGTGCTCGGGACCGAGATTGAGCAGGCTGCCGATCTCGCGCAGATCGTCGGGCACGGCGGGGTTCTCCCAGCTCTCGGAGGTATGGCGGGCCAGGCGCACCGCCAACTTGGCGCATTGCACCTGCGGATCATTGCCGCGCTTGTCGTCGGTGATATGGGCCAGCAACTCGGGCAGGCGCCAGGCCTGCATCAGCGCCTGTTCCAGATCGCCCAGCTCGATGTTCAGCACGGCACGCTGAGCCACCGCGCTGCGCAGGGTGGGGTCGAGGCGCTGGCGCTGCTGGATCTCCAATGCCAGGTCGGGCGCATAGCACCACATGAGCATCTCGGCGAAGTCATGCAGGAGCGCGGCGCTGTGTATCACCGCCGCATCCGGATCGGTGCGGTGCACGGCAAAGCCCAAGGCAAAGCGCGCGGCACGCTCGGCGCGCCTGAGCACGCGCTGCAGGCCCGCCATCGCGTCGGGTCGGTCGGCCAGGCGCTGCTCCACCGTGGGCTGCGGGCCGAAGGCGTTGAAGAAGGGCGTGATGCCCATCAGCACCAGGGCTGCGGTGACGGTCTCGGCATCGGCCAGCAGGCGTGCTGAGCGATGCGCCGAGGCGTAGGCCAGCACTTTCAGCGTCATGAGGGGATCGCAGGCAATCTCCTCGCCAAGGCTGTTGGCGTCCACATCGTCCTCGTTGGCGCGCCAGAACTCCAGCTGCTCCGCGGTGCTGGCCAGCACGGGGATTTCCTCGCCGCGGAAATGCGCGGTCCAACGAGCCAGGTCCGGCAGGGGCTGGGTGAGCGGCGCGTAGTTCATGGCAGCGGCATGTCGATATGAGGTGGCAAGCGCGCCCGCGACATCGCGAGGTTTGCGTTGATCGTATATCGACAGCCCGCTCGCCGGCTTGAGTCCGGGCGTCGGAGCGCCCGGACTCAGGCGACATCCGTCACAGTCTGCGCACGCCGGTGAGCATGCCAACGCGCTGGCCGTTCACAAACAAGGTGCCACCCTCGGCGCCGCGCTCGGCATGGAACTCCACAATGCTGCGTTCCGGCCTCGGCCGCACCTGCGCCAGGCGCAGCGCGGTGCGGGTCAGCATTGCGCTGCCACGCAGCAGCAGCCGGGTGGTGGGCTCACGCCAATCCGCGACCATGCTGCCTCCGCGTCTTTTTTTCGCTGCGCAGTCGGGCGCTCGGGTCCTTGGGTAGAAGCGGCACCACCAGGGCGCCTTCGGGCGCTGCGGCGTCGGCGTACAGGTCCAGTTCGGGCTCGCTATAGGCGGCTTTCCAACGGGCCAGCCGGCTTGCGCTGAGCTGCCATGCGGCGCGGCTCCATTGCAGCAGGGGGGCGAGGCGCTGGCGCCAGGCATCAAAACTCTGGGCGGCATCTTGAGGGCCGCGCAATTCGGTCAATCTCATGGTGGGTCTCCAAACCGACCAGCCTTCTTCAGAGGCTTGCCGGTGAATTCAGGGGCTGCCGTCGCTGGGGGCGAGTTGCAGCAGCTGCTTGTGCAGATCGCGGCGCTGGGCCTGGCGCTGATTGCCTAGCGCATGGCGTCCGGCCTGGCGCAGCAGGCTGGGCGCGACGATGGGATTGCGCGGCTTGTTCAGTCGCAGGCTCATGGGGCGCGGTGAGGTGAACTGGGTCATGGGTGCAAAACTCCTGGGCAATGCGGCGGCGCCACTGCGGCGCTGCAGCGTCTAAAGGGAACACAAGGCGATGCCAAAGGCAGCGGCCGGACGGACCGACTGCGTCAAAAGGAAGGCGAGCACTCAGCCTGGCGCTGAGTTCGGTTTGGGTGCTAGCGTCGCGCGGAGCTGCGGCACATGCGGGGCACGGCAGGCTGGTTCGGACCTGCAGGCGGCATGGTGAGCTCTGGCGAGCGGCACCCGGTCAAGGCGTCAATGGAAAGAGGGCCTCGCCGCGGTGAACCATCCGCGACTTGCGCAAATGATAAACGATTGATTATCTTGCGCAAGTGTTATTTATCGGATTTGATAAACAAACTAGGGGTCAGCGTTATCAGCGCTTTTTGGGCTTGAGTGGCGCGATGCCTTGCTGCAGGCGGCGCCAGGCGTCCAGTTCGTCGGCCGGGCTGGGCGCCGGGGCGGCTTTGAAGGTCGGCGCAGCCGCCGGCTTGGCGGACGCACCGAGTGGTGCGGGCTCGGGTGTCAGCACCTCGCCCAGCAGGTCCAGCAGACGCGTGCGCGCGCGCTGCGGATGGCGACGGTAGTAGGTCAACACCAGGCCGACGATGAAGCGCTCGTCGTCGTCCTGTGGAACGCTGGGCGTGCTGTCCTGTGGGGCCGGGCCGGCCGCCGGGGTCTTGCCATGGGCACCATGCTCCTGGTCCATCCAGCCCTGCGGCTTGTGGCACAAGAGCTCGAACTGGCGCGCCAGGCGCTCGCCGATCTGGCGCGAGCGGCCCTTGATTTGGCTCCAATAGCTGGGCTGGATCTGCAAGCGCTCCGCGAAACGCCGCTCCAGACCGCGCAGGGCGGCGGCATCGGCGTGTTTGACGGTGGCGGCGACGAACTCTTCAAACAGGAGCATCGCGTTGTCCAAGCGGATCTGGGCGACGTCCCGGGCAGCGGAACACATCTGCGTATGATAAAGCCGGCTTCACCCCTTTATCCGGGGTGAGCAAGATAGTGGCGACTATTCCTCGTCGCTGACCTTGAACGCCGCCATCAGTTGCGCCTGGGTATTGGGCGGCACCGCCTCGTAATGCGAGAGCGCCAGGCTGTAGCGTCCCTGGCCGCTGGTCATGGCATTGAGCCGGCTCTGGTAGCTGGAGAGCTCGGCCAGCGGTGCCAGGCCCTGCACCGTGATCATGCCCGGCACGGCGCTGCGCGTGCCGTTAACCTGGCCGCGGCGCGCCGCCAGATCGCCGGTGATGTCGCCCATCGAGCTTTCCGGCGTGACGATCTCCACATGCACGATGGGCTCCAGCACCAGCGGGCGGGCCTCCTGCACCGCGGCGATCAGGGCCTTGCGGCCGGCGGTCACGAAGGCCACCTCCTTGGAGTCCACGCTGTGGTGCTTGCCATCGAACACCACCACGCGCAGATCCACCAGCGGATAGCCGGCCACCACGCCGCTGGCCAGGGCTTGGCGCACGCCCTTTTCCACCGCCGGCATGAACTGGCCGGGGATGGTGCCGCCCTTGACCTCGTCGCGGAACTCGAAACCGGCGCCGCGCTCCAGCGGCTCGATGCGCAGATAGACCTCGCCGAACTGGCCGGCGCCGCCGCTCTGCTTCTTGTGGCGGAAATGGCCCTCGGCCGGGGCCGAGACGGTCTCGCGGTAGGCGATGCGCGGCGGCTGCGTCTTGACCTCGAACTTGTAGTTGTCGCGCAGCCGGTCCAAGAGCATGCGCAGATGCAGCTCGCCCAGACCATAGACCAGGGTCTCGTTGGTGAGGCCCACATGCTCGACCTTCAGGCAGGGGTCTTCATCCACCAGGCGGCTGAGGATTTCCCACAGGCGCTGCTCGTCGCCATGGCGCGAGGGGCTGATGGCCAGGCCGTGCACGGGGGTGGGGAAGTCCAGCGGCGCGAGGTGGATGTGCTCGTCTTCCTGCGCGTCGTGCAGCACCGCGTCGAAGTGCAGTTCCTCGACCTTGGCGATCGCCACCAGATCGCCCGGGATCGCCTGGTCCACCTCCACATGCTCCTTGCCCTGCAGCATAAAGAGGTGCGAGACGCGGAAGGGCTTGCGCGCATGGCCCACGAAGAGCTGGCTGTTGCGTGTCAGCGTGCCCTGGTGCACGCGCAGCACGCCCATTTTGCCCAGATAGGGGTCGGCATTGATCTTGAAGACATGGGCGATCACATGCTTGCCGGCATCGGGCTCGGCCCGCAGCGGCTTGGCGTCGGCGCCCTCGCCCTCCAGAAACTTGGGCGGATTGGCCTCGAAGGGGTTGGGCATGAGCTTGGCCACCACATCCAGCAGTTCGCTGATGCCGAGGTCGGACTTCGCCGCGGTGAAGCACACCGGGATCAGATGGCCCTCGCGCAGCGCCTGCTCCAGCGGCGCGTGCAGCTCGCTGGCGTCCACGTCGCCCTCGTTCAGATAGCGATCGACAAAGGCGCCGTCCACCTCCACCACTTGCTCCACCAGGGCGCGGTGCGCGGCTTCCACCGATCCAAAGTCCGATTCGCCTTCGCGGTTGAAGAAGCAGTCGACGATGCGGGTGCCGCCGCCGGCCGGCAGATTGAGTGGCAGGCATTCGCGCCCGAAGGCGGCCTGCAGCTGTTCCAGCAGTGCCGGCAGATTGACGCCGGGGGCGTCGATCTTGTTCACCACGATCATGCGCGTGAGGCCGCGCTGCGCCGCCGCTTCCATCATGCGCGAGGCCATCAGCTCGATGCCGTTCTGCGCATTGATCACCAGCACCGCGCTCTCCACCGCCTCCAGCGCCGGCAGCGCCAGGCCCACGAAGTCGGGGGCACCGGGGGTGTCGATGGCGTGGATGCGCAGGCCCTGGTAGGGCATATGCACCAGCGAGGCATAGAGCGAATGCTGCATGCGCTTTTCAAGCGCATCGTGGTCGCTCACCGTGTTGCCCTTTTCCACCGAGCCCGGCGCCGTGATGACGCCGCAGTGATGCAAGAGCGCCTCGATCAGGCTGGTCTTGCCCGCGCCGGCGGGACCTACCAGGGCCAGGGTCCGGATCTTGGCGATCTCGGCCTGGGCCGGTGGCCCCCCGGCGCCCACTCGACTACCGTTGGGGCTGTCGGAGGCCAGCGCGCCTCCGTCCTTGTGCATGGCTGGGCTCGGGGACATGGCATCCTCCTTCTGGGATGGCCCCAGCGTAGAGGATGCGGTGCCCGGCGGCAAGAGGGCTGATCAAAGCCGCCACATTGTTGTCAGGCAGCCACCGCTTGCCGGCGCCGCGGCGTGATGGCGGTGGCGGCGGTGAAGGAAAAATCCAGCGCCGGCCGCCGGCCGCTGACGATGTCGGCAATGGCCGCGCCGGAGCCGCAGGCATGGGTCCAGCCCAGCGTGCCATGGCCCGTGTTGAGATAAAGGCCGGCCACCTTGCTCGCGCCGAGATAGGGCAGGTTGGAGGGCGTGGCCGGGCGCAGGCCGGTCCAGAACTGGGCACCCTGGCCATCGCTCATCTGCGGGAAGAGCTCGCGCGTGCGCCGCACGATGGCCTCGCAGCGCGCCAGATTGAGCTCGGTGCTGTAGCCGTTCAGCTCGGCCGTGCCGGCGATGCGCAGGCGATCGCCCAGGCGCGAGAACACCAGCTTGTACTCGTCGTCGGTGAGCGAGACCTGGTAGCTGTGTGCCGGCGCGATCACCGGCAGGGTGACCGAGTAGCCCTTGGCGGGATAGATGTTGAGCGAGACGCCCAGCTCGCGCGCCAGCTGGCGGCTGAAGGCGCCCATGCAGAGCACAAAGCGGTCGGCGCTGCGCCGGCTCACCACGCCCGCGGCATTGGCGACGATGACGCGCTCCACGCCTCCCATGCCCTTTGGGCCCTGTTCCATGCCAAGGATGCGGGTCTCGTATTCGAAGCGCACGCCGGCCGCGGCGCAGCGCGCCGCCAGCGCCTGGGTGAAGGCATGGGCATCGCCCGATTCGTCGCTGGGCGTCATGCTGCCGCCGACAAGCTTGCCGCGGCATTGCGCCAGCGCCGGCTCGATGGCCACGCATTCGTCGGGCGTCTTCATGTCGAGCTCACAACCCTGTTCGCGCATGATGCGCGCGGGCTCCTGTGCCGCCTCGAACTCGGCCTCGCTGGTGTAGAAGTGCAGGATGCCCTGGCTGCGCTGCTCGTATTGCAGGCCCAGTTCCTGGCGCAGGGCCTGCAGCTTGGCGCGGCTGTACAGGCCCAGGCTGACGATGTTGCGGATGTTGTGTGCCGTGCGGCCGGGCGTGCATTCGCGCAGGAACTGCAGGCCCCAGCGCCATTGGGCGGCGTCGGCGCGCAGGCGAAACAGCAGCGGCGCGTCCTCCTTCATCAGCCATTTCAGCACCTTCAGCGGCGCGCCCGGATTGGCCCAGGGCTCGGCATGCGAGACCGAGACCTGGCCGCCATTGGCATAACTGGTTTCCAGGCCGGCGGCGTGCTGGCGTTCGATAACGGTGACCTCATGGCCGGCCGCGCGCAGATACCAGGCGGTGGTGATCCCGGTGACGCCGGCGCCTAAAACGATGACATGCATGCTGCGAATACTCCGTTCGGGTTGACGAACGCGCAGGCGCTACGTTTCCTTGGCGGCGTGGTGGCCAAAAGGGATGCGTGCGCCTGGGCGCGCCGCTCCCGCTGTCCTTGGTGCCTGAGAGATTCAGCGCTGGGCTGTGGCGGCCCGCGCCTTGCTCCTTCGGCGGCCCCATGCATTGCACATGAGGCGCTCTCCAGCATTCGGCTTGATTGCAAAGATCCAGTACGGGGCCTGAGCGAGTATGGGAGCTTGCGCCTTCGGCGGCGGCTCGCAGGGCGGGCCGCACTCTCCTGAATCCGGGTCGCAGTGTAGACCATGGCTTGCATCCGGCGGCCCGCTGCCTGCGTAGACTGCCGGCAAGCGTGGAGGATCTGCTGCATGCGCAAGACCATTCTGGGGGCGGGCCTGATGCTGCTGGCCTATGGCGCCGTCCTGGCCTGGCTGTACTGGCGCCAGGAACAGTTGCTGTTCCAGCCCGTGCCGCTGGCCGCCGGTCATCGCTTCGAGCTCGGCGGGGACGTGCAGGACCTAAGGCTGAATGTGCCCGGCGCCACGCTATCGGCCCTGCATCTGCGCCTGCCCCGGCCCAAGGGCCTGGTGTTCTTTCTGCATGGCAACGCCGGCAATCTGCAGACCTGGTTCGTCAACGCCGACTTCTACCGTCGCGCCGGCTATGACCTCTTCATGCTGGACTACCGCGGTTTTGGCAAGAGCAGCGGCCGCATCGAAAGCGAGGCGCAGCTGCGCGCCGATGTGCGCGCCGCCTGGGACGCCGTGGCGCCGCATTACCGCGGGCTCAAGCATGTGATCTATGGGCGCTCGCTGGGCACGGGCCTGGCGGCGGGGCTGGCCGCCGAGGTCGGGCCGGAGCTGACCGTGTTGGTATCGCCCTATGCCAGCATGTCGGCGCTGATGCGCGAGCACTTCCCCTGGGTGCCACGGGGCCTGCTGCGCTACCCGCTGGACACCGGCGCCGACGTGGCCCGGCTGCGCACCCCGCTGCTGCTGGTGCATGGCGAGCAGGACAGCCTCATCGCACCCCAGCACAGCGAGGCCTTGTTGCGGCAGCAAGGGCAGGCCAGGCTTGTGCTGGTGCCCGGTGCGGCGCACAACGACATGCAGCGCTTCGAGCAATACCAGCAGACCCTGCGCGAGGCGCTCGCCGCGCTATGACGGGATCGGCAGCGCGCGCGCCAGCAGCGCATCGACGGCGATGCCGCGCGTATCCAGCGCACCGTATACGCGCCCGCTCTGCGCGTCCAGCAGGCGGCTGGCGATGAAGGCCTCGGCCACCTCGCTGGGCGCATGCTGGCTCATCAGGCAGGCCTGGGCCAGCAGCACCAGGCGCTGCGCGAACTGGCGCCCCAGGGCCTCGAAGTCGGCGGGCGGGGTGCGCGTGAGCAGGTCGCGCAGGGCGGCGAGTTCGCTGCGCAGCGGCGCGCTGTCGCCGGCGAGCTGCTGCAACTCGTCCAGCAGGGCATGGGTGGCCTGCGGCTCGCGTGCGATGCCGCGCAGCACGTCCAGGCACATCACATTGCCCGAGCCTTCCCAGATCGAATTCACCGGCGCCTCGCGGTACAGGCGCGCCAGCACGCCTTCCTCGACATAGCCGTTGCCGCCCAACACCTCCATGGCTTCGCCGCAGAGCTCGACGGCGCGCTTGCAGACCCAGAACTTGGCGGCCGGCGTCATGATGCGTTGCCAGGCGCGCTCGGCCACATCGTCCGCGCCGCGCTCGAAGGCCTGGGCCAGCCGCATCATCAAGAGCGCCGCGGCCTCGCTTTCCAGCGCCAGATCGGCCAGCACGCTGCGCATCAGCGGCTGCTCGGCCAGGCGCTTGCCGAAGGCCATGCGTTCGCGCGCATAGTGCAGGGCCTGCACCAGCGCCTGCCTTTGAATAGCAGCGCTGCCGATCACGCAGTTCAGCCGCGTGTAGCCGGCCATCTCGATGATGGTGGGAATGCCGCGCCCGTCCTCGCCCACCATCAGGCCCCAGGCATCGGCAAACTCGACCTCGCTGCTGCTGTTGCTGCGATTGCCCAGTTTGGACTTGAGGCGCTGGATGTGGATGGGGTTCTTCGTGCCATCGGGCCGCCAGCGCGGCAGCCAGAAGCAGCTCGGCCCGGCCTCGGTGCACGCCAGCACAAGGTGCGCGTCGCACATCGGTGCCGAGAAGAACCATTTGTGGCCGCGCAGCAGGTATTCGGCGCCGCGGCCGCCCGCGCCCAGGGCGGTGGCCTCGGTGCTGTTGCTGCGCAGGTCCGAGCCGCCCTGCTTCTCGGTCATGCCCATGCCCACCCAAAGGCTGGTCTTGCGCTCCAGCGGCAGGTCGCGCGGGTCGTAGTCGCGGCTGTAGAGCTGGCCGCGCAGGCGCTCGAACAGCGCCGCCTCCTTCTGCAGCACTGGGATGCAGGCCTGCGTCATGGTGGCGGGGCAGAGGCTGCCGGCCTCGATCTGGCCATGCAGATAGAAACCGGCGGCAAAGGCGCTCCAGCGCCCGGGCCGTTCGGTCTCGAAGGCCAGGCTCACCAGGCCCTGGCCGCGGTACAGCGCCAGGAACTCATGCCAGGCCGGGTGAAATTCCACCTGGTCAATGCGGCGGCCGCGTGCGTCGTGGCTCCTCAGCTCGGGGCCATGGCGGTTCGCCAGCTCGGCCTGGGCATAGCTCTCGCGCTGGCCCAGCTGCGCGCCGAAATCGAGCAGGGCCGGCTCGGCCCAGTCGGCGCCGGCACGCGCCAGCGCCTGTCGCAAGATGGGATCGGTGGCCAACAGGTTGTAGTCGGCGTAGTCATCGACCTGGTTGCTGATGCTGTGCGTTTGCCACATGCCCGGTCTCCTTCCTGCTGCGTGGATGCTGGAAGTAGAGCGCAGTCGCTCGTCCTGTGCCATCGGGGGCAGGCCGGGTGCGGAGGATTTCCTTTCCTGGAAGGCTGAATCCCTTTGGCGCTGTGGCGACTCTAGCGGCCCGACCCTAGCAACGAGGATGCCGAGCTGGCGGTCCGGCTTGGGCTCAGCCTGGAGGCAGTGAAGAGCCGCCTGCACAGGGCGCATGCCCAGGTGCGCAAGCAGTTGCTGGCCGGCGGCTACTGGCTCAAGAACTTTGTTCCCGAGCCCGACGCTTGCTGAGCCGCCGTGCATCGCTCGCCACGGCAGTTCATGCCGGCGCCTGGGCGCCGCGTCGCTCGGTCACAGCGCGGCTGCCTTTGCCTGGCGACACTGCGCGGCCTTCTTCACGAACCCAAAGAACTTCATTCACCATGTCGAACAGACCCTCCATCAAGACCCTGGCAGCCGCTGCCGCCCTCTGTAGCGCGATCCTCGCAGGCAGCCCGGCCATGGCTGGCGAGCCGGCCGCTGAAGCCACTCGGCCTGCCGCCCCTGCGCAGGCCATGGGCCTGGATGCCTTGCTGCAAGCCGCGCTGGCCGAATACAAGCTGCCGGCGATGGGCGCGCTGTTGATACGCAAGGGCCAGGTGACCGAGCAAGCGGTGCGCGGCCTGCGTGCCAGCGACGGTGCCGACCAAGTGCAGGCCGATGATGTCTGGCATCTCGGCTCGAATGGCAAGGCCATGACGGCCGTGCTGGTGGCCCGCCTGGTGGAACGCGGCCAGCTGGCCTGGGACGCGCCCTTGCATCAATTGCTGCCCGAACTGGCCGCCGAGATGCAGGCCGGCTACCGCGATGTCACGCTGCGCGATCTGCTGGCGCACCAGGCCGGCCTGCAGCCGGACATCGATGAGTCCTGGGCGCCCGTTTTTCAGCGGGACAAACGCGCGCTGCATGAGCAACGCCTGGCATTTGCCCGCCTGGCCCTGGCCCAGAGCCCTGCCTTTGCCGCGCGTAGCGCCGATGGCTATTCCAACAGCGGGGTGTTGGTTGCCGGCCTGGTGGCCGAGCGCGCCACCGGCCTGCCTTATGAAACCTTGATGCGGCGCGAGCTGTTCGAACCGCTGGGCCTGACCAGTGCGGGCTTTGGTGCCACGCACCGCGGCCAGCCGCTGGGGCACAAGGCCGGCGTCCCCGTGGACGGGCCGGAGGCCGACAACCCGGCCGTGCTGGCGCCGGCCGGTGGCATCCATATGTCCTTGGCGGATTGGGCCCGCTTTGCCATCGACCAGATGGCCGGGGAGCAGGGCCGCGGCAAGCTGCTGAAGCCCGAGAGCTATCGCTTCCTGCATCAGGCGGCGCGCGCAAGCGGCAAGTTCGCGCTGGGTTGGCGGCTGCAGGCCAGCATGGCGGGCGTGAGTGCGCGCCACCTGGCGCATACCGGCAGCAACGAGGCCTGGTTTGCGCTCATCGCCATGAAGCCCGACAGCGAAGATGCGGTGCTGGTGGTCAGCAATGCCGCCGAAGACGCGCGCGCCGACAAGGCGGTGCGCGAGGTGGCGCTGCGGGCACTCAAGGCGATGTTGCCCTGAGCTGCTTGAAATAGAGCGCCGTCGGGTGCAGCTTGCCCTCCGGGGTGGTGGCGTAGTCGGGGATGTTGCCGGCATGCTGCCAGCCCAGGTGGCGATAGACCTGCTCGGCCTTGGAGCCGCTCTCGGTGTCCAGCACCAGCAGGCTGCAGCCGGCGGCGCGCGCGATCTCGTCCACGCGCTGCAGCAGCAGCGTGGCCAGGCCGCGGCCGCGCGCGCGGCTGTGCACGAACAGTTTCTGCAGCTCGGCGCGATGCCGCCCATTGGGCTTCTGGCACAGCGCCAGCTGCACCGAACCCAGCAGTTGCTGGCCCTCATGCAACAGCAGCAGACGCTGGGCCGGGCCCAGGCTGCGCGCCACCCCCTGCCAATAGCCCGCGGCCTCGGCCATGCCCAGGGGCTTGAGAAAACCCACCGAGGCGTCGTGCTGCACGCTGTCGATCAGCAGCTCGCAGAGCTGGGCATGCAGCGCCTCGTCCGACCCGCTCACCTCGCTCAAGCGCAGGGGCTGCGCCAAGGTCTTGCCCAGGCAGATCGAGTCGGGCCGCAGCGCATAGTCGCCGTACTTGGCGATCTCCTGGTAGCCGTGGCGGCGGTAGAACGCCAACGCGCGGGCATTGGCCGGCCGCGTTTCCAGCCACAGCTCGCGGTAGCCCAGATCCACGGCTTGCAGCTCCAGATGGCGCAGCAGGGCGCTGCCCACGCCGCGCGTGCCGGCTTGTGCATACATGCGCTTGAGTTCGGCCACCCCGGCATGGCTCTCGCCCAGCGGGCGCAGCGCCGCGCAGCCCAGGCCCTCGCCCTGCGCGCCCAGGGCCACCATGAAGAGCGCGCGCTCCTGGCGCACCGACTCCGGATCGAAGCGGGCGGCCCCGCTGTCGCCGCTGATGGCGGCGAGCTCGGCGTTCAAGGCCCGCATCAATTCGAGTGCGATCGGCGCTGCGGGGTCGAGCGGCAGCAGGCGATGGGCGGTGGCTTCGGCGGCAATCTGTGGCATGGTAGAGCCTGCGGTAAAAATGTATCCAGTGACAAATTATTAACCAATGGTTAGCAAAAACGCAAATCCCACCGCCGGCCCCACCGGCGCCAAGGGCTTGCACCCCAGCACCGGGGTGGTGACGCCCGCATCTGCAGGGGACATAAAACCGGCTGCCAAGCCGGTGCCGCGCACACGCCAGAAATTGGTCAAACCGGAAGGGCCGCTGAAGCGACAGGAGGCGCGCAAGAGCGCCGCCGAGGATGCGGCGGCGCCCAGCGCGTCCAAGCTGCGCCGGGCGGCGCACAAGGAGGCCTTGGAGCAGGCCATCCTCGATGCGGCGCGCGCCCTGTTCGCCGAGCGTGGCCATGAGGCCGTCACGCTGCGCGAGGTGGCGGCCGCGGTGGGCTATTCACACGCCACCATCTACAGCTTTTTTGCCGACAAGCGCAGCCTGCTGGCGCGGCTCAGCGAGGAGGGCGCCGAGCTGCTGCGCGATTGTCTGGCTGGGCAGGCCGGGCCGGCCTCGGCGGGCGTTGCCGAGCGCCGGCGCGCGCTGCCGCGCATGGCCATCGCCTATGTGCGCTGGGCCGTGGCGCATCCGCATCACTACCGGCTGCTGTGCGTGGATCCGGCGCTGGACGAGGCGGCCGCGCTGGCAGCCTATGGCCTGTTGCGAGCGACCCTGCAGCAGGCCGGCTCGGCCTGGCCGGACCTGGACCTGGCGACGCAGACGTTGTGGGCGGCCCTGCATGGGGCGGCCTTGCTGGAAGTTAGCCTGAGCAGGGAAACCGGCTACCCCTGGTGCGACTTCGAGGCGCGCCTGGAAGGCCTGGCGCGCCTCATCGAAACCGGCTTTGGCTGACTGGCTTAGCTCACGCCAGTGCCAGGTCTTGTCTGGCGGGTTTCAGACCTCCAGCCCCGGCTCGGCCACCAGGCAGCCCTTGCCGGCGCGCTTGGCTTCATAGAGTGCGGCGTCGGCGCGGCTCATCAGGTCGTCGATATTGCGATCGCCATGGCGCAGCTTGGCCCAGCCGGCCGAAAAGTTGAGCGCAAAGCCCAGCTCACCGGGAGCGCGGGCGGCCAGCGCCGCGCGCACACGCAGATCCATGGCAAGCGGACCCTCGGGCGCGGTGCGCACCATCAGCACGGCGAACTCCTGCCCGCCCACTCGCGCCACCAGGTCGCCCAGCCGCATCTGCTGCTCCAGGCAACTGGCAAACAGGGCCAGGGCCTGGTCGCCCGCGGCCTCGCCATGTTCGGCATTGATCTGCTTGAAGCCGTCCAAGTCCATCAGCATCAGGGCCAGCGGCTCATCGTAGCGGCGCGCCATCGAGATCATGTCCACCGCACGCAGGCCGAAGGCACGCCGGTGGCACAGACCGGTGAGGTCGTCGAGCTGGATCAGCCGCCTCAGCTGGGTCTCGGCCTCGCCGCGCCAGGCCACCAGCACCGCCAGCATCACCGCCAGCAGATTGATATTGCCCATCAACGCAAAGCCGGTGTTGATCCAATGCTCGGCGGTGTAGCTGGGCAGGGCCGCGGTGTCGACCCCGGCGACATAGGCACGCGCCAGGCTGAAGGCGGCCATCAGGCCCAGGCTGCCGGCTAGCAGACCGCGCCAGCGCAGGCTGTGCCGCTCGGCATGCGGGCTCTTCAGCAGCAGGGCCAGGCTGATGGCCAGCATCTGCAGTGCAAAGAAGGCGCTGCTCCAGCCCAGGCGAAAGGCATAGCTGTCGAAGCCGAGCAGATAGCCCAGCGTCAGCAGAGGCGGGATCGCCAGCGCCAGCCAGCGTCCGGGGCGGTGCCCCAGCCAATGCTGGATGGCAAACCACAGCAGCGCCAGGCTGGCGCTGAGCGAGAGCATGGCGGCGCCGGCCAGCCAGCGCTGCAGGCCCAGTGGCGAGATCATCAGCAGCAGCCAGCCCAGGGCCTGCAACTCCGCCGCGCCTTGCGCCATGCGGGCGCCGCGGCTCTGCTTCCAGCCCATCAGCAGGGGCAGCATCAGCGCCATCGCGAGCGACTGGATCAGCAGCAGACTGAAAAGCGTGGGGATGTCCAGGCGCATGAGGGTGTTGTGAGGTGGGCGCTGGCCGATTGTGGTGGAACTATGCCGCTACTGGAAGGCCACTTCGGCAAAGCTGCGCAACTTGCGGCTGTGCAACTGGCCCAGCGGCCCGGAGCGCAAGAGCTCGACGGCGCGCAGGCCGATGCGCAGGTGTTGATCGACGCGCTCGCGGTAGAACTGGTTGGCCATGCCGGGCAGCTTGATCTCGCCGTGCAACGGCTTGTCGCTGACGCACAGCAGGGTGCCATAGGGCACGCGGAAGCGGAAGCCGTTGGCGGCGATGGTGGCGCTCTCCATGTCCAGCGCGATCGCGCGGCTCTGGCTGAAGCGGCGCTCGGGCCCACCCTTGTGATGGCTGGGCAGCAGCTCCCAGTTGCGGTTGTCGGTGGAGGCCACGGTGCCGGTACGCAGCACGCGCTTGAGCTCGAAGCCCTGCAACTGCGTGACCTCGGCCACCGCGCGCTCCAGCGCCACCTGGATCTCGGCCAGCGCGGGAATTGGCACCCACAGCGGCAGCTCCTCGTCCAGCACATGGTCCTCGCGCACATAGCCATGCGCCAGCACATAGTCGCCCAGGGCCTGGCTGCTCTGCAGGCCGGCGCAATGGCCCAGCATCAGCCAGGCATGCGGGCGCAGCACCGCCACATGGTCGGTCATGGTCTTGGCATTGGCCGGGCCGACGCCGATATTGATCATGGTGATGCCGCTGCGGTTGCGGCGCAGCAGGTGGTAGGCCGGCATCTGCGGCAGGCGCGGCGGTGCGGCGCCCAGCGCGTCGAGCGCCTCGGCCGCGCAGCCGACGCGCCGCATCACCACATTGCCGGGCCCGACGAAGGCGATGCAATCGTCCAGGGGGTCAGGTCTTGCCGGATCGGGCGCCGCCTGCATGAGCGCCTGGCCCATGCGCACGAACTCGTCGATATAGAACTGGTAATTGGTGAAGAGCACGAAGTTCTGGAAATGCTCGGGCGAGCTGCCGGTGTAGTGGCGCAGGCGCTGCAGCGAATAGTCCACGCGCGGCGCGGTGAACAGCGCCAGCGGCTGCGGCTCGCCGGGCGCGCTCTCGTGCGTGCCGTTGGCAATGCCGTCGTCCATCGCGGCGAGGTCGGGCAGGTCGAACAGATCGCGCAGCAGCATGCGTCGCTCGGGGCTCAGCGCGCCCTCGATATGGTCGTGCTCGCCGAGCGCGAAGTGCAGCGGGATCGGCTGGTGGCTGCTGCCCACCTCCAGGCTCACGCCATGGTTTTTCAACAGCAGCTCGAACTGGGCCTGGTAGTAGGGGCCGAACAGATCGGGCCGCGTCAGCGTGGTCTCGAAGCTGCCTGGCCCGGACACGAAGCCATAGGCCAGGCGCGAGTCGGCGCGCGCCACCGTGCTGGTGCGCAGGCGCACAAAGGGGTAGCAGGCGCGCGTGCGGGCGAGGTCCTCGCCGGCCACGAAGCGCTGCAGCGCCTCGCGCAGATGGGTCACGCCGGCGCTGTAGATGCGCTGTGCGCAGGCCAGCGCCGCGGCGGCGTCGTCAAAGGCAAGAGGGGCGAAGAAGGGCGAGCTCATACGCCATTGTGGCTCCGCGCCGGCCTCAGCACGATGCTGGCGCACAGGCCGCGGCCATCCGGCCCATCGTCCAGCTGCACGCTGGCGCCATGCAGGGTGGCGGCGCGCTCGACGATGGCCAGGCCGAGGCCGCTGCCGGGCTGATCCTGGTCGGGCAGGCGGAAGAAGCGCTCGAACACCTTGGCGCGCAAGGCTGCGGGTATGCCTGGCCCCTGGTCGCTGACGCTGAGCGTCAGGCCCGGCGCGGCGGCGCCGATCGCCACTTCCACGCGGCTGCCGGCGGGCGCGTACTTGACGGCGTTGTCCAGCAGGTTGTCGATCAGCGCGGCCATGCTCTCGCGGTGCATGGGCAGCAGCGCCTGCTCGGGGGCATGCAGCTCGATCTCGATGCCGCGCTGCCTTGCCAGCTGACTGGCCAGCACGATGCGGTCGCGCGCCAGCGTCACCAGGTCGAGCTCACGCGGCTCGGGCCGGCCGTCGCCGGCCGAACGCGAGAGCGAGAGCAGCTGGTGCACCGTGTGAGTGGCGCGGCGCACGCCCTCGTCCAGGCGCGCGCGTGCCGCCGCGGCGCGCGGCGCATCCGCGGCAGCCGCCAGCGCCTCGGCGTTCAGCTGTATCACCGCCAGCGGGGTCTTGAGCTCGTGGGCGGCGTCGAGCAGGAATTCGCGTTCGCGCTGCTGGCGCTCCCGCAGCTGCAGCAGCAGGGTGTTGACGCCGTCCACCACCGGCGCCAGTTCCACATAGGGCGAGGCCGGCAGTGGCGCCAGGTCTTGCGCCGAACGCTGGGCGATCTGGCGGCCGATGCGGCGCAGCGGCCGGAAGCCGCGCCGCAGCAGCAGCCAGGCCAGGCCCATCACCAGGGGCAGGCTGTAGAACAGCGGGCGGGCGTAGTAGGCCAGGCCGTTGAGGCCCAGGTGCCAGTCGCCCGGCACCTCCTGCCAGCGGCGGATCAGCAGGCCCTGGCCGGCATCGGCCAGCTCCACATACAGCCAGGCGGGGTCGCTGGCATGCAGGGTCTCGTCGGGCGGCGGCCGCCGCGCGATGGCCGGCGAGGCGAAGCGGTGGATCAGCGCGCCGCCGCGCCAGACCTGCAAGAGGATGATGGGCGGCTCATAGCCCATTTGCTGCCATTCCTGGGCGCGCAAGCGCTCCAGCTCGGCCAGCACCGCCTGCAGCCGCGCCGGTTGATCGGCCCACAGCCGTGCCTGCAGGCGCACATGCTCGGCCCAGACCTGGTTCCAGGCCTGGCCATTGCGCGCCTGCACCACCTTGACGTCATAGACCTCGCTGGCCAGCATCGCGCACCAGGCGCCCAGCACCACGGCATAAAACGCCAACAGGGCGCGCTTGAAGAGCGACTTGCTGGCAGGCGGCTTCATCAGCAGCAGCATCACTGCTTCTCCAGCACAAAGCCCACGCCGCGCACGGTGCGCACATAGCCCTCGCCGATCTTCTTGCGCAAATTGAACATGTGCACGTCGAGTGCCTGGCTGTCGCTGTGCGGCAGGGCGCGCGCCTCCAGCTCGCGGCGCGTGAGCACGCGGTCGGCAAACTTCAGCAGCGTGAGCAACAGCGCAAACTCGGTCTTGGAGAGCGCCACCGGTTGGCCGGCGCGCGTCAGCTGCATGCGTGCCTCGTCCAGCACCAGATCCTTGGCGCGCCAGAGCTGGGGCTCGCCGGCCTCGCCAAAGTGGCCGGCGCGGCGCGCCACCGCGCGCAGCCGCGCCAGCAGCTCGGCGCCCACAAAGGGTTTCACCAGATAGTCGTCGGCGCCGCTGTCCAGGCCTTGCAGGCGGTCTTCGATGCTGTCGCGCGCGGTGATCACGAGCACCGGCAGCTGCGGTTTGCTCTGGCGAATGAGGCGCAGCAGGTCCATGCCGTCGCCGTCCGGCAGGCCCAGATCCAGCAGCAAGGCGTCGAAGCTCTGCTCGGCCAGCCAGGCGCGGGCGTCGCCGGCGCGCCGCACCCACAGGGCCTCATGGCCGGCGTCCTGCAACACCGATTGCAAAGACCGACCCAATACCAAATCGTCTTCCACCAAACACACGCGCATGCCGGCCTCGCTCTCGGGGTATGTCTTGATTCCCTCTTAAGAGAATCTTTATGGACCTGCGGCTGCGGGTCGCGGATATTTGATACCAATTCAAAACCAGATTGTGAGAGGGCAAGCAGCAATGGCAGCGTTTCGGTTTGGCGTGGCAGTCATCAGCATGGCCCTGGCGGGCTGCGCCGGCGCGCCGGTATCGCCCACGGGGACCCAGTTCCTGCCCAGCGAGGCGCAGTTCGACGCGCTGTTTCCGGCCCGCCTGCCCTTCTACAGCCACGCCGGCTTTGCGGCCGCGCTGCGCGCCTTCCCGGCCTTTGCCAGCGAGGGCGGGGCCGAGCGCCAGCGCCAGGAGATGGCCGCCTTCCTGGCCAATCTGGCGCATGAGTCCGACTCGCTGCAGGCGCTGCGCGAATACAACCGGGCCAACTACGACCATTACTGCGACCCGGCGCGGCCACCCGGCTGCGCGCCCGGCCGCCAGTACTACGGCCGCGGGCCTATCCAGCTGTCCTGGAACTTCAACTATGCGGAAGTGGGCAAGGTGCTGGGCCTGGACCTGTGGAGCGACCCGGATCTGGTGGTGCGCGATGCCAGCGTCGCCTGGCAGACAGCGCTCTGGTACTGGATGACCCAGGCCGGGCCGGGCCGCATGAGCCCGCACCAGGCGATGGTGAGCGGGGCCGGCTTTGGCGAGACGGTGCGCGCCATCAATGGCCTGATCGAGTGCGACCGCCCGCAGGACGCCCAGGCGCAAGCCAAGCTGGCGCGCCGCGCCGAGTTCTACCGCCGCGCCGCGGCGCTGTTCCAGGTGCCGCCCGGCGCGGCCCTGGGCTGTTGAGACAACGAGGAGAAGCCTGTCGATGAAAACAAAGCAATTCCAACTGCTGCCGCTGAGCCTGGCCCTGGTCAGCGCCCTGCCGGTGCTGGCCCAGCAAGCCCAGGCCGATGCCAAGAGCGAGCTGCCCCAGGTGGTGGTGACCGCCACCCGCAACGCCACCGACCTGCTCAAGACCCCGGTGTCCATGACGGCGCTGAAGGCCGACGACCTGGTGCGCGACAACGTCAAGAGCATGCTGGACCTGAGCGGCGCGGTGCCGAACCTGCAGCTGGGCCTGTCTAACGGCGACTCCGGCGTGCTGGCCTCGATCCGCGGCGTGACCTCGACCAACTTCACCGAGATCGGCGACCCCGCCGTGGGCATCCATGTGGACGGCATCTACTCGCCGCGCCCGCAGGGCTCGCTGGCCTTGATGTTCGACCTCGACCAGGTGGAAGTGCTGCGCGGCCCGCAGGGCACGCTGTTCGGGCGCAGCTCCACCGCGGGGGTGGTCAACATCATCCCGGCCAAGCCCGACTTCAAGTCCAACTACGGCTGGACCAGCCTGCAGCTGGGCAACTACCAGGACAAGCAGCTGCGCTCGGCCTACAACCTCGCGCTGGGCGACAACTTCGCGCTGCGCGCCGCCGTGATGGTGGACAAGCGCGACAGCTATCTGACGCAGGAGCAGGACCTGCGCGACCGCGGCATCAAGAAGCCCGACGGCACATTCTCGCCCGATGGCAAGCCCGACAACGACCAGCGCCTGAACCGCAAGCTCGACCCCTCGGAGTACTACAACAACTCCGACCAATGGGGCGCACGCCTGACGGCGCGCTGGGCCATCAACAAGGAGCTGGAGTGGCAGGGCGGCTTCGAGTACTTCAAGAACCAGGGCGCGGGCGACATCGGCCTGAAGGATTGCGCGATGGCGGCCGGCACCAGGTATGCCTGCGGCCCCGAGGGCCAGTGGCACGCCATCATCAATGTGCCGGGCAAGATCGATATGTCGATCGCGACCCTGCGCAACACCCTCACCTGGAAGCTGAGCGACAGCACCGAGCTGAGCTACAAGCTGGCCTATGCGCAGCAAAAGCGCTACCAGCAGCATGACGACGACGGCGGCCAGAGCTTCCTCGACGCCGAGGTGGACCCGATGCAGGAATGGGGCAACTGGGGCCGCCAGCACGCCATCGACCAGGCCAGCTACACGCTCAACTCCAACTACCGCAGCTGGATCAATGAGTTGCAGCTCAAGCAGGCCAGCAAGACCTGGCGTTATGTGGCGGGCCTGTTCTCGATGTCGGAGAAGAACGCAATCGACTTCGCGCAGGACAATCTGGTTGCCGCGCCCTATGCCATGCCGCAGGGCCAGTTCTATTCGCAAGGCGACCGGCGCATCAGCTCCAAGGCCTTGTTCGCCCAGGGCGATCTGCTGCTGGCCGAGAACCTCACCGCCACCGCCGGCCTGCGCTACACCCGCGACAGCCGCAGCGACAACGGCGGCATCAGCGCCGGCCTGTGGGATGCCAGCGCGCCCTGGTACTACAACGGCAAATACACGCCGCCCTGCGCGCCCGGCCTGTGCACGCCGCACAACGGCAGCGACCTGAGCCTGGGCATGGGGCCCTTTGCCGGCCTCGCCGTTTACCCCGAACCGGTGGTCAACACGCACAGCGCCAAATGGGCCAAAGCCACCTACCGCCTGGGCCTGCAAGTCGACCTGAGCAAATCCCAGATGGTGTTCGGCTCGCTCGCCAGCAGCTACCGCCCGGGTGGCTTTGGCGACAAGTTCGACACCTGCGGCGGCGGCGAATGCACCGATGGCAGCAAGCAGAAGTACAGCTTCCTGGACTACGGCCCCGAAACCACCACCAATCTGGAGCTGGGCTACAAGGGCCGCCATCTGGGCAATACTTTTGACTTCAGCGCCACCTACTTCAAGACCAAGTACAAGGGCATGCATGTCACCGGCATGAACGCGGTGGGGGTGCGCAAGCTCAAGGCCGGCGAGACCTGCCCCGACTGGAACCCCGCCTGCGACATCGTCACCGCCTGGAAGACCGAGAACATCGGCGATGCCGACATCCAGGGCCTGGAGCTGGAATACAAGCTGCTGCCCTGGAAGGGCGGTAGCTTCTCGGGTTATGCCGCGATCCTCGACACCAAGGTCAAGAGCTACCCCACCTACGATGACAACTGGATGTGCGGCTTCCGCGCCGATTTCGGTGCCCCGGCCTGTGCACCCATCTACCTCGGCAGCGACCCGAGCAAGCGTGGCCGTGCCATCCTGGACGTGAGCGGCCACCAGCTGCCCTATGCGCCCAAGTACAGCTTCGCGCTGAACTACACGCATGAGTTCGCCCTGCCCGGCGGCATGACGCTGGCGCCCACCCTGGGGGCACGCTGGCAGAGCCGCATGTACTTCACCGTGCGCAACCTCGACAACCCGGTGATAGGCGACTACCAGAAGCCCTATACCAACTGGAATGGCTCGGTGAAGCTGGCCGCAGCTGACGGCAAGTGGGATGTCGAGCTGTGGGGCACCAACCTGACGAACAACATCGTGAAGAACTGGATGGGCCAGGGCACGGCCGGCGGCTACACCTTCAACAGCTACAACGAGCCGCGCATGTTTGGCCTGCGCGCCACCTTGAACTACTGATGAGTGAGTCGCAGGGCGCCGGCCGCAGCCTGGCCATCGACGCCTTCCGTGCCCTCACGGTGCTCTTGATGATCACCGTGAACGAGTGGCACGGCGTGGCCGGGCTGCCGGCCTGGATGAAGCATTACCCGGCCGACGCCGATGCCATGAGCTTCGTCGACATGGTGTTCCCGGCCTTTCTCTTCATCGTCGGCATGTCCATCCCGCTGGCGCTGCGCCAGCGCATGGCGGCCGGCGAAAGCCAGGGTCAGGTCTTGCGCCATGTGCTGCTGCGGGCCCTGGGCCTGGTGGTGATAGGCGTGTTCATGGTGAACGCCGAGGACGGCTTCCTGGCCAGCGCCATGCCCATGCCGATCGCGGCCTGGGCGCTCTTGAGCTATCTGGCGGCCTTCCTGGTCTGGGGTTCGCTGCGCGGCGGCCCGGCCCTGGCTGGGCCCTGGCGCGCGGCCGGCGTGCTGCTGCTGCTGGCCCTGGCTTGGGCCTGGCGCGGCGGCGCCGATGGCAGCGCCGGCATGCGGCCGCAGTGGTGGGGCATTCTGGGCCTGATCGGCTGGGCCTACCTGCTGGGCTGCCTGGCCTTCATGCTCACGCGCGGGCGGCGCTGGGGCTTGCTGCTGGCGCTGGCGCTGGGCTTGCTGTACTACGCCCGCGTCGATCGCAGCGGGCATGTGGTGCATGGCTTGATCGTGGTCTGCGGCAGCTTGTGCACGCTGATCTTCTTCGATGCGGGCACGCGGCGCTTTGCCTGGGCGCTCGCCTTTGCCTCTGGCCTGGCGCTGCTGGCCACGCTGCTGCGCCCGGCCTACGGCATTTCCAAGATCCATGCCACGCCGAGCTGGGCGCTCTACAGCGCCGCCGCCTGCGTGCTGGTGTTCGCGCTGCTGCACTGGCAGATCGATCGGCGCGGCCGGCGCGCCTGGACCGCCTGGCTCAGGTCGGTGGCGGCGCATCCGCTGCTGGCCTACCTGATTCCCTTCGTTGTCGGTGCCGCGATGGAACTCTTGCATTGGCAGCTGCCGGCGCCGCTGCGCAGCGTCTGGCCCGGCGTGCTGTGGGGCCCGGCCTATGCGCTGCTGGTGCTGCTGGCGGTGCGCGCGCTGGCTGCGCGTGGCCTGCGGCTGCGCATCTGAGGCGCCGGCAGGGATGCGACGCCGCAACACGCTACAGGCCCTGGCCTGCGCCCCGCTCATGCCATCCCGCGCCAGCCCGGCCCCCGTCCACGCCTATCTCGGCAGCTACGGCCCCGAGGGCCTGGGCTGCTATCTGCAGGACGCCGAGTCGGGCCTGCTGCAGCCGCGCGGCCGGGTGGAAAACCGCGGCGAGCCCTCCTGGCTATGCGCCGCGCCAGACGGCGGCCTGCTCTACGCCGCCAACGAGGCCGCCAGCACCTTGGGCGTCTATGCCCGCGCGGCCGATGGCGGCCTGCGCCTGCTGCAGGAGCGCGCCAGCGGCGGCGTCGGGCCGGTGCATATCAGCCTGCAGGGCGGGCTGGCCTTCGTGGCGCATTACGGCAGCGGCGAGATTGCCTGCTGGCGCCTGGATGCCCAGGGCTTGCTGGGCGAGCGTCTGGCGCTGCTGCCCAGCGCCAGCGGCCCGGGCCCCAGCCATGCTCATATGGCCGGCTGCGATCCAAGCGGCCGCTACCTGCTGGCCAGCGATCTGGGGCAGGGCAGCCTGCTGAGCTGGCGCCTGGATGAGGCCGCGGGCAGGCTGGGGCCGCCCCGGGTCTGGCAGGGGCCACCCGGCGCCGGCCCGCGCCACTTCCGCTTCCATCCGCTGCGGCCGCAATGGCTCTATCTGCTGAACGAGACGGCGTCCACGCTCAGCTGGCTGCACTTCGATGCCAGCGACGGCAGCATCCGGCAAGACCTGACCCTGAGCAGCCTGCCCGCCGGGCACCGCGGCACCAGCTACGCCTCCGACCTGCGCATCACGGCCGATGGCCGCCATCTCTATGCGCTCAACCGGCTGCACGATTCGATCGCCATTTTCGAGCTCGGCCGCGACGGCCAGCCGCGCCTGCTGGGCCATGAGCCGAGCCGCGGCAGCTACCCGCGCAGCGCCGCGCTCAGCCCCGACGGGCGCTGGCTCTATGTCTGCAACCAGCGGGGCGGCAATGTGAGCCGTTTCTGGGTTCAGGCCGACGGTGGCCTGCACCATGCCGGACTGCAGTCTTTGCCCGCGCCGGCCGCCTTGGTGTTTGTAGTTTGACTAGATTGGTGCATTTGTTACGCGGTGATTACGTGACGTTCCGGGGGTAAATCCGAAGTTATGTAAGTAGTTTTGTTTCATTACGATGTCCGGCAACAACGTCGAGTGAGACAAAGCATGGATCTGCACGCCCTTGTTGTGAAGTCGCCGCGCCGCTGGCGCCATCTGCTCCTGGCCGGCATCGCCAGCCTGGTGTTGCTGGGCTGTGGCGGCGGTGGCGGGGCGGACAGTCCGGCGCCGCTGGCGCCCGCGCCGGCCGACCCCTTGCTGGCGCTGGGCAATGGCGATGGTTTTCAGACCCTGCTGAACGCCAGCCCGGCCAACCCGGGCCCGGCGCCCAGCGGCGACACGCCCACCACCCTGACGGTGCATTACCGCCGCGGCGACGCCAGCTATGCGGGCTGGCAGTTGCATGCCTGGGGCGCGGCCAAGGACCCGGGCTGGAACGCCGGCATCAACGCCAGCAGCAATGACAGCTTTGGGGCGGTCTACGAGGTGCCCCTGGCGGCGATCAGCGGCGAGGTGGGCTACCTCTTCCACAAAGGTGATAGCAAGGATCACGGCGGCGCCGACCAGAAATACCTGCTGAAGAGTGGTGCAAGGAACGAGATCTGGCGCGTGCAGGACGACGGCGCCACCTACCTCAGCAATCCGCTGGGCGCCGCGGCGCCGGACCTCACGACCCTGCGCGTGCACTACAAGCGTTATGGCGCCGACTACGCGGCCTGGGGCCTGCATCTGTGGACCGGCAGCGGCCTGGACAGCACCCGCCTGGGCACCGGCGTGGCGATCTCGGACTGGGGCCAGGCCGTGCCGCTGGCCAAGATGCCCGGCTACAGCGCCGGCGCCAGCGAGGTGGTGTTCGACATCCCGGTGCTCAATCCCAAGGCCGATGCCTCGCGCAAGGCGCTGGAATTCATCATCCACGGCCTGGCACCGAACGAGAACGACAAGGACGGCCGCAAGGACAATATCAAGATCGATTTCGGCAGCCTCGTCATCAAGAACCAGGTGGCCGAGGTCTGGCTGCTGCAGCAGGACGCGGGCGTGTACGCCAGCGCGCCCGACACGCGCTCGGTCTCGACCAGCGATGCGCGCGCCTACTGGCTCAACAGGCAGATCATCCAGTGGCCGCGCGTCGACGCCAGCGGCGTGCTCAAGCTCTACCACTCCGCCACCGGCCAGATCACCGCGCCCAAGGACGGCAAGGTGGCCGGCGCCGACGGCGCGCTGACGCTGCAGCCTTATGGCGCGGCGCTGCCCCAGGCCCTGGCCACGCGTTTCAAGTTCCTCAGCCCCGGCGCCTTGCTGGCGGTGAAGGACGCCGACCTGCCGCAGTTGCCCGAGCTCTTCAAGAAGCAGCTGCTGCTGGTGCAGGAAGATGCCAGCGGCCATGTGCAGAACGCCACCAGCGCCCAGTTGCCCGGCGCGCTGGACGATCTGTACGCTGCGGCCGCCAAGGTCAACGATCTGGGCGTGACCGTGGCCAACGGCAACACCGCCTTCAAGCTCTGGGCGCCCACAGCCCAGCAGGTGCTGGTGTTCACCTACGCCAATGGCCGCGACGACGCGCTGAGCGTGGACAAGCTCGCCTTCGATGCCGCCACCGGCGTGTGGAGCGTCAGCAAGGCGGGCGATCTCTCGGGCCGCTATTACAAGTTCGCGGTCGATGTGTTCGTGCGCGGCACGGGCCTGGTGCGCAACCTGGTCACCGACCCCTACTCGCTGAGCCTCAGCGCCGAGTCCAGGCGCAGCTATATCGCCAACCTGAATGCGGCCAGCCTCAAGCCGGCCGGCTGGGATGCCAGCAGCCCGCCCGCCAAGGTGAGCGGATCGACCGACATGGTGATCTACGAGCTGCATGTGCGCGACTTCTCGGCCAATGACGCCAGCGTCAGCGCCGCCAACCGTGGCAAGTACCTGGCCTTCAGCGAGGCCGGCAGCATGGGCATGAAGCATATGAAGGCGCTGGCCGATGCCGGCCTCACCGATGTGCATCTGCTGCCCACGTTTGACCTCGCCAGCGTGCCCGAGAGCGGCTGCAGCACGCCCGCGCCCGCCGGCGCGCCCGACGCCGAGAGCCAGCAGGCCGCGGTGGCCGCCACGGCCGGCAGCGACTGTTTCAACTGGGGCTACGACCCCTACCACTACACCGCGCCCGAGGGCAGCTATGCCAGCGACGCGGGCGACGGCGCCAAGCGCATCGTCGAGTTCCGCCAGATGGTGCAGTCGCTCAACAACGCCGGCCTGCGCGTGGGCATGGATGTGGTCTACAACCACACTACGGCCTCGGGCCAGAACGGCAAGTCGGTGCTGGACCGCATCGTGCCCGGCTACTACCACCGCCTGACCGCGAACGGCGTGGTCGAGAACTCGACCTGCTGTGACAACACTGCCACCGAGCACCTGATGATGGCCAAGCTGATGATCGATTCGACCATCGTCTGGGCGCGCGACTATCACATCAGCTCCTTCCGCTTCGACGTGATGGGCCACCAGCCGCGCAGCGTGATGGAGCAGCTCAAGAGCGCGGTGGCCGCGGCCGCCGGCCGCCCGGTGCAGCTGCTGGGCGAGGGCTGGAACTTCGGCGAGGTGGCCGACGGCGCGCGCTTTGTGCAGGCCTCGATGTGGAGCCTCAACGGCTCGGGCATCGGCAGCTTCAACCCCTTCCTGCGCGACGCGGTGCGCGGCGGCAGCCCCTTCGACTCTGGCTCTGCCCTGCTGAAGAACCAGGGCTGGATCAACGGCCTGTACTTCGATCCGAACGCCCAGGGCGGCGGCCGCGCCAAGACCGATCTGATGTGGCAGGGCGATCTGATCAAGGCCGGCCTGGCCGGTTCGATTCGCAGTTATGCACTGCAGACGCATTGGGACGCCAGCGTGACGCTGGATCAGCTCAATGGCGCCGGCTTCGTCACCGATCCGTCCGAGGTGGTCAACTACATCGAGAACCACGACAACCAGACGCTGTTCGACATCAACGTCTACCACCTGCCGCAGGGCAGCAGCCGCGTCGACCGCGCGCGCGTGCAGATCCTGGGCGCCGCCATCAATGCCTTCAGCCAGGGCGTGGCCTATTTCCATGCCGGGGTGGACACGCTGCGCAGCAAGTCGCTGGACCGCAACAGCTACGACGCGGGCGACTGGTTCAACCGCCTGGACTGGAGCTACCAGGACAACTTCTTCGGCGTCGGCCTGCCGATGAAGGGCGACAACGGCGACAGCTGGGCGGTGATGAAGCCCTTGCTGGCCGATGCCGCGGCCATCAAGCCCACGCCCGCCGACATCGCCTGGACCCGCGATGCCTTCCGCGATCTGCTCAGGATACGCGCCAGCTCGACGCTGTTCCGCCTGAAAAGCGCCGACGAGATCAAGAGCCGCCTGGTGTTCCACAACACCGGCTCGGGCCAGGTGCCCACGGTGCTGGTGGGCGCACTCAACGGCGCCGGCCTGGCCGGCGCGGGCTTCAAGGAGATCGTCTACCTGCTCAACACCGACAAGGTCGCACAGACGGTGCCGGTGCCGGCGCTCAAGGGCAAGGCCTATGCGTTGCACCCGGTGCACCTGGCCAGCGGCGCGGCCGATGCGCGCATCGCCGCCGAGGCGCGCTTCGATGCCGTGAACGGCAGCTTCAGCGTGCCGGCGCGCAGCGCGGCGGTGTTTGTGCTGCCGTGAGTTGATCGATCTCGCCCGGGCCTATGCCCAGGTCCAGCAGCTCGCGCGCCTCCATGGCGCGCAGCTGCTGGCGTGCCAGCCGGCGCGCGCGGGCGCGCCGCAGCAGGGTTAGCAGACTGTTCATCAACGAGGGGCTTGGGTGGGTGTTCATGAGCGCATCGTGCCGCGCTCGCTATCATCTGGAAAGTTGAATCATCTGACGTAACGCGTCAGAAATCCTGATGCGTAGCCTGAACCTCGACCAGTTGCGAACCCTGGTGGCGATTGCCGACCTCGGCACTTTTGCGGCCGCCGCCCAGGCCCTGCACCTGGCGCCGCCCACCGTCAGCCTGCATATCAGCGAGCTGGAAGCGCGCCTGGGCACGCCGCTGCTCCTGCGCAGCAAACGAGCGGTGGCGCTCACCGCCGCCGGCGAGGCGCTGCTGCCACGGGCGCGCCAGCTGCTGCAGGACGCCGAGGAGGCCGAGCGCCACATCGGCCTGCATGCCAAGGGTCTGACCGGCCGCGTGCGCCTGGCCGCCAGCACCGGCCCGCTGGTGCATCTGCTGCCGCCGGTGCTGGAGCAGATGGCGCGTGCGCATCCGGAGGTGCAGGTGGAGCTGAGCCTGCTGGGCACGGCGCAGGCCTGCGAACGCGTGCTGGCCGGTAGCGTCGACGTGGCGCTGGTGTCGATGCCGGTGCAGGAGTCGGCCGATCTGGTGCTCAAGCGCTGGCGCGTCGATCCGGTGATGGCCTTGCTCCCGCCGCAATGGCAGGCCCCCAAGCGCATCACGCCGCAATGGCTGGCCGACAAGCCCTTGATCCTCAATGAACCGGGCTCGCAGATCTACCGCCAGACCATGGCCTGGTTCGCTGCCGCCGGCCTGCACCCGGGTGCGCGCATCGAGCTCAACTACACCGAGGCGATGAAGAGCCTGGTGGCCACCGGCTATGGTGCTGCGGTGCTGCCGCTGGACGGCGAGGCCGAACCCCACCAACTGGCCCTGCATGGCCGCATCCAGCTGCGCCCGCTGCATCCGGCCATGCATCGGGAGATGGCGGTGGCGCATCGGCGTAGCAAGGCGCTGGCGCCCAGCGTGAAACAGCTGCTGGCGGTGCTGCAGGCGCATCGGCAGTGAGGCGTACAATAATGCGTACAACAACGGAGCCCCCCATGGATGCGATTACCTACTCGGCAGCCCGCGCCAACCTGGCGAGCACGATGGACCGGGTTTGCAACGATCACGAAGCCCTGATCATCACGCGAAATGGCGAGCAGTCCGTCGTGATGCTCTCGCTGGAGGACTTCCAGGCGATGGAAGAGACGGCCTACCTGCTGCGCAACCCGGCGAACGCCAAGCGCCTGATTTCCGCCGCGCTGCAGCTGAGCGCCGGCCACGGCGTTGAGCGTGAGCTGTCCAAGTGAAGCTGGTTTTTGCTGATGAGGCCTGGGAAGACTACCTCTATTGGCAGAAGCAGGATCGCAAGATGCTCGAGCGCATCAACAAGCTGATTCGCGAGATTCAGCGTGATCCATTTGAGGGCATTGGCAAGCCGGAACCGCTCAAGCACGCGCTCTCAGGTTTCTGGTCGCGCCGCCTCAGCGATGAGCATCGCGTGGTCTACAAGGTCGAGGGCGACGCGCTGCTGATCGCGCAACTGCGATATCACTATTGACGCCCCTTCGTTTGCTTGTGAGGCGCCTGGCGTCCTACTTCAACGGTATCGGCGTGCCCCGGTCCACCGCCACGGCGGTGACGCTGTTCTGCGGCGAGCCTTCGATGACGCGGTCGGAATAGGTCAGGTAGACCAGCGTGTTGCGCTTAGTGTCGACCATGCGCACGATGCGCAGCTTCTTGAAGATCAGCGAGATGCGCTCGGTGAACACATCCTCCTGCTGGGGCAGGGGTTTCAGAAAGCCGATGGGGCCGGTCTGGCGGCAGGCGATCGAGGCCTCGCTCTTGTCCTCGGCCAGGCCCAACGCGCCCTTGATGCCGCCGGTCTTGGCGCGCGAGACATAGCAGGTCACGCCCTGCACCTTGGGGTCGTCATGGGCGTCGACGACGATCTTGTGGTCGGGGCCAATGAACTTGAACACCGTGTCCACCTCGCCGATGGGCTCGGCGCCGGCCAGGCCGCAGCAAAGGCTGGCAAGCAGGGCCGCCAACAGCGGCGCCAAACGGGTCGGCAGATGGATTTTGGTCATGGTTGCGCTCCGGTCTCGGGAGCTGCAGTCTAGGTCCGGTGCCGGGCGCATAGCAAAAGGCCCCGGCGCATGCCGAGGCCTGTGGTGGGCAGCACGGGCTTGTTCAGCGCTGGCGGCGGCGGCTGACAAAGCCGATCGCGGCGAGCCCGGCCAGCCACAGGGCATAGCTGCCCGGTTCCGGCACCGTCGTCACGCTGAGGTCAACGCTGCCGCGCAGGCAGGCGGCACCGCCTGGGCACTCGGCCGGGTAGACCGGGTGCAGGGCGCTGAAGGACGAACCAATCTCGAAGTCGGCCGGGCCGCCGAACAGCGCCGGAATGGCACTTGCGTTGAAATGAGCGTTGGCGATGCCGCCGGCGCTGGTGTCGACATCGGCCAGGCCGGTGCCAAAGCCCGCGGGCGACACCGTGCCTATGCCCACGCCCGTGCCTATGAAGGTATGGCCCGCGGCATCCACGGCGTGGCCCTTGAGCGAGAGGAACAGCGTGCCGTTCGTCGCCTCGATGAGATCGCCGGCAGAGCCGCCGGGGTTGCTGGTGCTGAAGTCCTTGTCGGCCCCATAGCCCAGGTAGAACTTGACCCAGCCGCCACTGAAGCGGACCTCGCTGGCCGATATCGAGCTGACCGTGTAGCCGCCAAAGGCGTAGGTCAGTTCGCAGCCGGCGCACAGGTCAGCGACGGCGGTGGAGCCGATCGAGTCGACCTTGCCGTAGCCAGCCAGTACATCGCCAATGCTCGCCACCGAAGCAGTTTCGTAGATCTGGCCGGCCATGAAGCTGGGCCCCGTCGGCAGCGTCAGACCGCCGATGGTGACGGCCAATGCCGATCCGCCGCTGCCGAGCAGCAAGGCCCCGACGGCGATGGCTTTAACACTACGCTTGCGCATTTGAGGCTCCTTGGATCACTAAGGCCCTGCGACCGGGCGCAGCAGCTTGCCGGCACGCGAGGCGAGTGCCTGATTCTGGGGATGGCAGGCCGTCGTGCCCATCCTGCGAACTTGGGGGGGCAACGAATGGCGCTCAACCATGTGCGCGGCGACTATCGACCGGGGCCTGTTCGCGTTCATGCATGCCGTAGTCGCGCAGTACCGCGGCCACGCGCAGCCGGTAGTCGCTGAACATGCCGTTCCGGCCGGCGGCCTGGGCGGTGCGATTCCAGCTGGCGCCAGGCCTGCACGGCCGCCTCGTCGCGCCAGAACGAGAGCGACAGCAGGCGCGCCGGATCGGCCAGGCTCTGGAAGCGCTCGATGCTGATGAAGCCGTCAATGGCCTGCAGTTCGGCGCGCAAGGCCGCTGCATGGTCCAGATAGGCTTGCAGGCAACCTGGGGCGGGGCTGACTTCGAAGATCACGGCAATCATGGCGGGCTCACAGCGGGAGTTCGGGAATGCGGACATTGGGCAGTGGCAGGTAGCCGGGCTGCAGGCCAGGCGGGCGCGGCGGCGCGTGCCGCAGGGCGATGTTGGCGATCTGCAGGGCCAGGTCTTGCCCGGGGCATCGATGCCGGCCATGGCCAAAGCCCAAGGCCGGCTCGGCCACCAGCAGCAACAGCACACAGGCGCCGCGCGGCAGGGTGACACCGGCCATCTGCATGTCGGTACGCGCGAAGCGGCGTGTGTGGTGAATGGGTGGCGGCGTCCCTTCCACGGTGGCGCCGGTCAGCCAGGCATTGCCCAGCAGGCCGGCGCCGGCCTCGTAGCTCTGCCACAGCAGGGCCAGCGCCTGTGCATCCAATGGCGCCAGCGCCGCCACGGCCGCGTCCGCGGCGTCCAGGGTCTGGGGCGACGCGCCGGGCCGCAGCGCCGCGGCCCAGTGGGCGAGATGCTGCAGCAGGGCGCGCTGCGCCGCCAGGTCCGGCAGCGCGAAGCCCAGCAGGCCGGCGATGCTGCAGGGCAGGCAGGCCCATTGCCAGTGGCGTGCGCCGCCCTGGGCGGCCAGGCGGCTGGTCGCCTCGGCCAGTTGCAGCACGCGCTCGGGAGGCCAGGCCGCCAGCGCCAGCTGCAGTGCGGCCTTCTCGCCGGCATGGCCGGCGTCGTCGCGCATGCGCAGCCAGCGGGCGAACACCGCGCCGAAGGCGCGACCCTGCAGCTGCAGTGGCACGGCCTCGTCCGGTGGGCGCACGCCCAGCTCGGGGTGATCGAGCAGCGCGCGCACGCTGGCAGCCTCGGCCGCGATCCATAGCTGCAGCTGGGGATCGAAGTGCAGGCCCGGCCGCGCAACAAGCTTGCGGTAGAGGGAGTCGGGGTCGGCGTGCTGGGCCGCGTTCAGGGCATGGAGTGAGGAGGGGCAGTGCATGGCGCGACTGTGGCCTGTTGCCGGCACTCATGCTTCGCTTAGCATCGAAACATGGAAAGCAAGACACGGGACACCGACAGCGCCCTCGCCGAGCTGGCGCAATGCATGGCCGAGCCGGCGCGCGCGCGCATGCTGTGCTGCCTGATGGATGGCCATGCGCGCACCGCCACCGAGCTGGCCGCGGTGGGCGAGGTGGGCGCCTCCACCGCCAGCGCGCACCTGGCGCGCCTGCAGGCGCAGGGCCTGCTGGACTGCCAGAGCCAGGGCCGGCACCGCTACTACCGCCTGGCCGGCGGCGAGGTGGGGGCGGCGCTGGAAGCGATGCTGGTGCTGGCCGGTCGCAGCGCGCCACGCTTCGAACCCAGCACCCCCGTGCAGCTGCGCGAGGCGCGGCGCTGCTACGACCACATGGCCGGCCGCTGGGCGGTGCGCCTGCACGACCATGCGCTGCGCCAGGCCTGGCTGCAGCCCGACCGCAGCCAGGACCGCGCCTATGCGCTGAGCGAGCGCGGCGCGGCCGCGCTCGGCGCCCTGGGCCTGGACGTGGCGGCTGCCACCGCCAAGCGCCGCCGCCTGGCCTGCGCCTGCATGGACTGGAGCGAACGCCGCCCGCACCTGGGCGGGGCGCTGGGTGCGGCCTGGCTCACGCTGCTGCTGGAGCGCCGCTGGGTTGAGGGCGAGCTGGACAGCCGGGCCCTGCGTGTCACGCCCAAGGGGCAGCTGGGCCTGAATCAGCTGCTGGGTTAAACCCTGCTTGTGCCGATTTCGGCGGGCGCGCCGACGGCTGGCATCAAGACCTGCGGCGGGGCCTTTCCTAAGCTGCGGAACTCTTTTGAGCCATCCGGAGTAGACCCGTGCGCATGCCCCACCCGACCCCTATCGCCCTGGCCGCCGCCATGGCCGTCAGCAGCCTGGCCGTGCAGGCGCAAGAGCAGCAGTTGCAACCAGCCAATGCCACGCTGAACCGCGTGGTCGTGACCGGCTCAAACATCAAGCGTACCGACAGCGAGACCTCGCAGGCCCTGCAGGTTGTCTCTGGCGACGAGATCAAGGCGATGGGCGCGCTCACCCTGGGCGATGTGCTGGCCAATCTCAGCACCAACGACGGCAGCGCGCTCAGCGATCTGGGCGGCGCCAACTCCTGGGCCAGCGGCGCCTCGGGCGTGTCCTTGCGCAATCTGGGCACCGGCGGCACGCTCACGCTGCTGAATGGCCGACGCCTGGCCAGCTATGGCTTTGCCGATGGCCTGCAGCTGAACTTCACCAATATCGACGCCATTCCCGCCAACATCATCGAGCGCGTGGAGGTGCTGAAGGACGGCGCCTCGGCCATCTACGGCTCGGACGCGATCGGCGGCGTCATCAACATCATCACCAAGCGCGACTACAGCGGCGTCGGGCTGGCGGTGAGCGCCCAGCAGTCGCTCAAGCGCAGCTTCCTCTCGCAGGACCAGCAGGGCTCGGTGACCGTGGGTCACGGCAATCTGGACCGCGACGGCTTCAACGCCTACGCGCATCTGGAGCTCTACAAGCGCGGTAGCTACAAGGACAGCGAGGTGCGCCCGCTGCTGCCCGACTGGTTCCTGGAGCAGAACCCCTCGCGCAGCCAGCGCTCGGCGGGTTCCTTCCCGGGCAACTACACCGGCAGCTACCCGGCCAACTACGCGGACGCTGCGCTGGCCGGCAAGCGCATCAACAAGCCGGCGCCCGGCTGCGCGGCCGAGAACCTGATTGGCGGCGTGTGCCAGTACGACTACTGGAAGGACAGCGACGCCCGCCCGGCCACCGAGCGCGTCACCTTCCTGGCCGGCGCGCGCCTGCAGCTGAACAAGGATCTGACCGCCTTTGCCGAGCTGCAGGGCGCCGACATCAAGGCCAAGTACTACACCAACATCCCGCGCAGCAGCCCGGGTTCGGTGAGCAGCTGGTACAACTCGCTGAAGGGCGAGTTGCAACGCTTCACCGACCCGCTGCTGCCGGCTGGCCATGCCAACAACCCCTATGGTTTCCCGATCGGCCTGGCCTACCGCTTCGTCGACAACCCGGAGATGTTCAAGAACGTCGGCGCCTCGCAGGACTACCGCCTGCTGGCCGGCGTGGAAGGCACGGCCTGGGGCTGGGACATCGACAGCGCGCTGGGCACGATGCGCTCGCACGCCACCCAGCGCCAGCACCTCTACAAGGACCGCTACGCCTATGCCGACGCGATCACCAGCGGCGCCTACAAGTTCGGCCAGGTCAACGCGCCCGAGCTGCTCGAAAAAATGTTCCCCGAGATGGGTTCCTCGGGCACCTACAGCCAGCATTTCGCCGACTTCAAGGGCTCGCGCGAGATCGGCACGCTGCCCGGTGGGCCGCTGATGATGGCGCTGGGCGCCGAGCTGCGCCATGAGCGCTTCGAGCATCGCAGCATGGACAACATCCTGGAGGGCCGCATCGTCGGCTTCTCGGGCGTGGACATCCACGGCCAGCGCGATGTGGCGGCGCTCTTCACCGAATTCAGCGCCCCCGTCACCAAGCAGATCGAGGCCACGCTGGCGCTGCGCGGCGACAAGGTCTTCAACGGTTTTGGTGCCATCACGCCGAAGGTCCAACTGGCCTGGCGTCCGCTGCGCGAGCTGATGCTGCGCGGCACCGCCAGCCAGGGCTTCCGCGCGCCCAGCCTGCCCGAGACCGGCAATGGCGGCGCCTCCTGGTTCAACAACGGCTACCTCGACCCCAAGCGCTGTGACAGCGCGCGCCAGATGCGCGATGTGCTGAAGACCGGCGATGCGAACGACAAGCTCGATGCCACCGCGGTCTACAACTCGGGGTGCTCGATCAGCTTCCCCTCGGTGATCACGCCCAACCCCGGCCTCAAGCCCGAGCATTCCAACAATGCCTCGCTGGGCCTGGTGTTCCAGGCCAATCAGAACATCAGCGCCTCGCTGGACTACTACAACATCCAGCGCCGCGACGAGATCGGCACGCTGGACATCAACGATGTGCTGAGCAACGAGGATGCGCACCCCGGCCTGGCGCCGCGCGATCCGGTGAGCGCGCAGGACAAGGACTATGCCAAGCGGGTCAAGGAGCTGTCGGGCAAGGACATCGCCTTTGCCGTCGGCTCGATCCGCACCGTGGGCCTGCAGTACCAGAACCTCAGCAAGACCAAGGTCTCGGGCCTGGACCTGGATCTGCGCAGCCGCTGGAAGCTGGGCGAATGGGGCACGCTGGATGTGAACCTGGAAACCAACGTCAAGCTGGGCGTGCGCTACTGGGACAGCTTTGCCGCCGACTACACCGAGAACCGCGTCGGCTATCGCGGCACGCCGCGCCAGAACTCGGTGCTCAAGCTGAACTGGGCGCGCAGCGACTGGAAGCTGGGCGCGCGCGTCAACTACACCAGCGCCACCAAGCTCGCCGCCGCCGACTGGGACAGCGACAACCTGCCCGAGGGTTGCGCCAAGCGCGATGTGGCGGAGGCGGACTGCCGCATCAAGGCCTGGACCAGCACCGATCTGTGGTTCAGCTACAGCGGCATCAAGGGCTTCACGCTCTCGGCCAATCTGTTCAACGCCTTCAATCAGCCTAGCCTGATCGAGCATCGCCCCAACTCGGCGCTGCCGCTGGCGGGCCGGGTGTTGAAGCTGGCCTTGGAGGCCAAGTTCTGATGTGCAAACGCTGGCTGTTGCTGGCGCTGTGTGCTGCGGCCCTGGCCGCACCGGCGCAGGCCGAGCAAGAAGAAGTAGACCCCTATCTGTGGCTGGAGGAGGTGCAGGGCGAGCGCGCGCTGGCCTGGGTGCGCGAGCAGCAGCAGACCGCCGAGCAGGCGCTGCAGGCCCGGCCCGGCCAGGCGGCGCTGGCCGAGGGCCTGCGCGAGGTGCTGGCCTCGCCGCAGCGCCTGGCGCCGGCCCAGCAGCTCGGCGACAAGCTTTTCGTCTACAACTTCTGGCGCGATGCCACGCACCCGCGCGGGATCTGGCGGCGCACCAGCCTGGCCTCGTACCGCAGCGCGGCACCGCAATGGCAGACCGTGCTGGATCTGGACCGACTCGCCCAGGAGGAGGGCGAACGCTGGGTCTGGGGTGGCGCCAGCTGTCTGCTGCCCCAGGCCCGGCGCTGCCTCGTGAGCCTCAGCCGCGGCGGCGGCGATGCCCATGTGCTGCGCGAGTTCGACACGGTCAGCGGGCGCTTCGTGGCGGATGGTTTTCGGCTGCCCGAGGCCAAGGGCGGCGCCAGCTGGGTCGATGCCGACACGCTCAGCGTCTACAGCGATTTCGGCCCCGGCAGCATGACGGCCTCGGGCTATCCGCGCCAGGTGCGGCTGTGGAAGCGCGGCACGCCGCTGGCCCAGGCGCCGCTGCTGTTCGAGGCCGGCGCCGACGACGTCGGCGTGTGGACCTGGGCCGACGATGCGCCCGGTCGCGCCACCCATCTGATCGAGCGTCGCACGAGCTTCTTCGCGGGCGAGCAATACCTGCTGCGCCAAGGCAAGTTGCTGAAACTTCCCAAGCCCGACGACGCCAGCGCCACGCCCTTCGGCGATCAGCTGCTGATCGAGCTGCGTTCCGACTGGGAGGTCGGAGGCCGGCGCCATGCGGCAGGGTCGCTGCTGGCGATAGCGCTGGACGCGTTCCTGGCCGGCGGGCGCCAATTCCAGACCCTGTTCGCGCCCACGCCCGGCAGCGCCCTGCAAAGCCACACGGTGCTGCGCAGCGCGGTGCTGCTGGTCAGCATGCACGATGTGAAGCAGCGCCTGGCCGAATGGCGCTACACGCAGGGCCGCTGGCGCGTGCGTGCGCTGCCCGCCGGCGAGCTGGGCAGCCTGAGCGTGACGGCGCTGGCCGGTCAGCGCAGCGATCGCTATCTGCTCACCCGCAGCGACTTCCTCAGCCCGGCCACGCTGGAGCTGGCCGAGGTCGGCCGCGACGCGCGCCAGACCCTGCAGCAGCTGCCGGCCTTCTTCGATGCCAGCTGCCATGTGGTGGAGCAGTTGCAAGCGCGCTCCCGCGACGGCACGGCCGTGCCCTATTTCATCGTCAAGCCGCGCGGCATGCCGCCGCCGGCCGGCGGCTGGCCCAGCCTGCTGTACGGCTATGGCGGCTTCGAGATCTCGATGAAGCCGGGCTACAACGGCGTGCTGGGGCGCGGCTGGCTGGCGCAGGGCGGCGTCTATGTGCTGGCGAATCTGCGCGGCGGCGGCGAGTTCGGGCCGCGCTGGCACCAGGCCGCGCAGCGCGAGCAGCGCCAGCGCAGCTTCGACGACTTCATCGCCGTGGCCGAGGACCTGATCGCGCGCGGCATCACCACGCCCAAGCGCCTGGGCATCATGGGCGGCAGCCTGGGCGGGCTCTTGACCTCGGTGGCCCTGGTGCAGCGGCCCGAGCTGTTCGGCGCGGTGGTGAGCCAGGTGCCGCTCACCGACATGCGGCGCTATCACCGCCTGCTGGCCGGCGCCTCCTGGATAGCGGAATACGGCAACCCCGACCTGCCCGAGCAATGGGCCTATATCTCCAAGTACTCGCCCTATCACAACGCCCGAGCCGGCGTGGCCTATCCCAAGGTGCTCTACACCAGCTCCACGCGCGACGACCGCGTGCATCCCGCCCATGCGCGCAAGATGGTGGCGCGCCTGCAGGCCCAGGGCCATGAGGTGCTGTACTGGGAGAACACCGAAGGCGGCCATGCCGGCGCGGCCAGCATCGAGCAGCAGGTGCAGCTGTGGGCCTTGAGCTATGGCTTTCTGGCTGCTCAGCTGATGCCTTAGCGCGTTTCCGTACCGCGCTGCAGCGCCCGGTACTGCGAGGGCGTCATGCCGGTGGTGGCCTTGAACTGGCGCGCGAAGGCGCTGTGGTCGCTGTAGCCGCAGCTGGCCGCCACCGCGGCCACGCTGAGCCCGGGCTCGCTGTGCAGCAGGTGGCGCGCCGCGTCCAGGCGCGCCTGCAGCAGCATCTCGCGTGGGCTGAGATGGAAGATGCGCTGGAACAGGCGCTCCACCCGATCGAGCGAGAGCCCGGCCTGGCGCGCCAGCTCGCCCAGGTTGACGGCCTGGTCGTAATGTGCGCGGATGTGCGCGGCCAGCTCGGCGATCTGGGCGTAGACCGGATGGCCCTGGTCGGGCATGCCAAGGTCGCGCGAGATGCCGGCCACGCCCAGCACCGCGCCCGCGTCGCACAGCGGCAGCTTGTGGGTCAGGCACCAGCCGGCGCCGCCGTCGGCATAGAGGTGCAGCTCGAGCTGGCGCGGCATGGCGGCGCCGCTGGCGATCACTGCATGGTCCTGGCGCGCGAAGGCTTCGCCCATCGCCCCGGGGAAGACCTCGCGCGGCGTGCGGCCCAGCAAGGCCTGCTTGCTGCGCAGCGCGCTGCGGCGCACCAGGGTCTGGTTCACCGAGAGATAGCGGCCATCGCGGTCCTTGACGAAGAACACCACGTCGGGGAGCGGGTCGAACAAGGCCTCGACCAGGCTCAGCTCGCAGCTGCGCAGGGCCTGTTGCAGCGCCAGCATGGCGACAAGGCCTCAGCGGAGCAGGAAGCCGGCGCCCTGAGGGTCGTCGGGGTCCAGATAGAAGCGGTGCCGGCCGGTGTAATGCGCGCTGCCACCCACCTCGGGCCGTACCGCGGCATGCGGGCCGAAGGTCTCGGTGGCGGCCACGCGCACCGTCATCAGGCTGCCCAGGATGCTTTCGATGCAGAGCGTCTCGCCCAGCGCCAGCTCGCCGCGCGCATGGTGCAGGGCGGCGCGTGCCGACACCCCCGAGCCGGTGGGCGAGCGGTCCACTTCGCCGTCCGCAAAGATGCAGACATTGCGGCTGTGGTGGGCCGGGTGCTGCGCCGGGCCGGTGAAGATGGTGCCGTAGAGAAAGCCCAGTTCGGGCTCGAAGGGGTGGCGTATGGTCAGCGCCGCCATCACCGCCTGCTTGATGCGGCGGCCGGCGTCGATCAGGCGGCTCTGCTGCTCCGGCAGCAGCTGCAGGCCCAGCGGTGCCGCCTCCACCAGGGCGTAGAAGGCGCCACCATAGGCGATGTCGAAGCGCACCGCGCCCAGGCCCTCGACCTCCACGCGCTGCCCGGCCAGATAGACAAAGGAGGGCACGTTGACGAAGCTGATCTGCTGCGCCAGGCCGTCCACCAGGCGGGCGCTCGCCTCGACGCGGCCGGCAGGCACCTGGAAGCTGATGCGGTGCAGGCCCTGCGCATCCGGCGCGCCGCGATGCAGGCCGGTCTCGAGCACCAGTTTGGTGAGCGCAATGATGGCGTGGCCGCACATGGTGCTGTAGCCCTCGTTGTGCAGGAAGAACACGTCGAAGTCGGCGCTCTGCGAGCGCGTCAGCACCGCGCCATACATATCGGCGTGGCCGCGCGGCTCCCACATCAGGGCGCGGCGCAGATGGTCGAGCTCGCGGCTGAAATAGCGGCGCTTGTCCAGCACGCTGGCGCCCGGCAGCTCGGGCAGGCCGGCGGTGATCACGCGCAGCGGCTCGCCGCCGGTGTGCATGTCCAGCGTCTGCAATTGCTGCCAATGCGCGGGCGGCTCATGGTGCCAGTCGAAAAACAGCGGCGTGCTCATGGCGGGTGAACCTCGTCCCAAATTGTTTCGAGTGAAGTATATGGTTAATATATGAGTGCTCATGCTGGGGCCGACCCTGGGGCACGGCATTGGCTGCGAGGCGGCACGTTTGGCTTAGGATGACGCTTCACCGATGCCAGGAGGGCCGATGCGGCGAAAACGATGCCTTGGGCTGCTCGGCCTGGGCCTGTGGGCGGGCGCTGCGCTGGCGCAGCACCGGGATGAGGAATTGGCGCTGGCCTATGGCGAGGCCGCCACCGTCAGCATTGCCACCGGCAGCAGCCAGCCGCTGCGGCGCGCGCCTGCGGTGGCCAGCGTCATCACCGCGGCCGACATCGTGGCCATGGGTGCCACCAACCTGGACCAGGTGCTGGCCTCGGTGCCGGGCCTGCATGTGTCGGTCAACGCCATCAACTACGCCGCGATCTACAGCTTGCGCGGTCTCTACAGCGCGCCCACCAACCCCCATGTGCTGCTGCTGCTGGACGGGGTGCCGATGAAGGGCGCCTACAGCGGCGACAAGGGCACGTCATGGACCGGCCTGCCGCTGGAGTATGTGGCGCGCATCGAGGTGATACGCGGCCCGGGCTCGGCGCTCTATGGGGCGGACGCCTTCGCGGGGGTGATCAATGTGGTGAGCAAGAGCGCGGCCGACATCGGCGGCAGCGAGGTCGGTATCCGCCTTGGAGCCTTCGGCAGCCACGAGGCCTGGGCGCAGCATGGCGGCAGCGTCGGCCCGCTGCAGCTGGTGGCCTACGCCCATGCCGGGCGTAGCGACGGCCAGCGCGAGCTCATCGCGGCCGATGCTGCAAGCCGGCTGGACAAGCTGTTCGGCACCCATGCGAGTCGCGCGCCCGGGCCGGTGAACACCTTCCGTCGCGAGCTGGACCTGGGCCTGAAGCTGAACTGGGGCGACTGGCATCTCAACAGCAGCCAGCAGTGGCAGCCACGCATTGGCACCGGCGCCGGCGTGAACTCGGCGCTGGACCCCGACAGCTACACCAACTCGCGCCGCAGCATGTTTGAGCTGGGCTGGACCAGCACCAGTGCGGACCGCGACTGGCTGCTCGGCGCCAGCCTCAGCCATACCCGCTACACCGAGCAGACGCCTGCCGGGCTGATGCTGTTCCCGCCCGGCACGCGTATCGGCCCGAATCTGTTTCCCGACGGCATGCGCGGTGGGCCTTGGCGCTGGGACCGCCAGACCCGCGTCTCGGTCAACGCCGGCTATGCGGGTTGGCAGGGCCATGCCTTGCGAGTCGGGCTGGGCAGCGAGGACATCGACCTCTACGCCTCGCGTACCTACAAGAACTTCCTGTTGAGCCCCACCGGCGTACCGATCCCGACCGGCCCGGTGATCGAGTACAGCGCGATTCAGCCGCATATCCCGCCGGCGCGGCGGCGCAACAACTTCGTCTTTGTGCAGGACGAATGGCAGCTGGCGCCCGATTGGGCGTTGACCCTGGGCCTGCGCCAGGACCGCTACTCCGACCTCGGCAGCACCCTCAACCCGCGCCTGGCGCTGGTCTGGGATGCGGCCTACAACCTCACCGTCAAGCTGCTGCACGGCCAGGCCTTCCGCGCCCCCGGTTTCAACGAGCAGTACACCGTCAACCCGGTCTCCACCGGCAATCCGCAGCTCAAGCCCGAACGCATCGCCACCGACGAGCTGGCACTGGACTGGCAGGTCCGCAGCGATCTGCAGTTCAAGCTCAACGTCTACCGCTTCGACATGCGAGACCAGGTGCGCGTGGTGGCCAATCCGGCGCCGGCCACCGGGGCGAGCTACCAGAACCTGGGCCGCCTACGCGGCCAGGGCCTGGAGATGGAAGTGCATTGGCAGACCTTGCGTCAGCTGCAGCTGACGGCGCAGCTCTCCTTGCAGCACACTCTCGACGTGGCCAGCGGCACGGATGCCGGCTACGCCCCACATCACCATCTGTTCGCGCGCGCCGACTGGCGCCTGACGGGCGTCTATGTGCTGGGAGCCCAGTTGAATGCAGTGGGCGGGCGTGCGCGCGCCGCCGGTGATGCCAGGCCGCCGGTGGCCGATTACCGCACGGTAGACCTGCAGCTGCGCCACGGCGGCGAGCAGCGCGGCCTGGCTTGGGCGCTGGCCCTGCGCAATGCTCTCGATGCCAAGCCGCGCGAGCCCAGCCTGCCCGGCGGCACCCTGCCGGGCGACCTGCCGCTGGCCGGGCGCTCCTGGTCTGTGGAGGGCAGCTGGCGCTTCTGATTCGGGCATGATGGCGGCCATGAGCTCCGCCGTGCATGTCCAGCGCCTGCATCAGATCCTGCTCTGGCCGCTACGCCTGATGCCGCTTGGCGACAACCCGGGCGCGCCGCGCCGGCCCTGGGAGCTACTGGGCGGCAGCGGGCAGGACAGCCCCTGGCGCGAGGTGCAGGACGAATACACCGGCGAGCCCGGCGCCTTTCACGAGCGCCATTACCAGGAGTTCGTGACCTTTCTGCCCTATGTGCAGCGCGTGCTCTACGGCGAGGGCCGCTCCAGCCAGCGCTCCGACGATGCGCTCGGCGAATCTGGCATGAAGGTGTTTCGCCGCCACGACATCCGCGCCCTGCGCGCCTGGCTGCGGCCCGGAGACGAGCCGCTGCGCCTGGAGCTGGTGCATGTGGACCTCTACTTTTTCTTCGACGTCGATGTGGTGATACTCAACGTCGAGCTGGCCGCCACCGAGCTGCCGCTGGCCCAGGTGCAGGAACTGCTCTACCGCCTGGGCCGCGCCTACCCCTCGGGCTGGGACGCGCAGGGTCAGCCCCTGCATTGCCTGGCCGGCGCCGAATGGCTGGGCGAGGGCGATGCGGTGCTGGCGCGCTCGGACACGCGCGAACGCGAGCGCTACATCGCCCATGTGCAGGCGCACCGCGCGCCACGCATCGCCGCGCATTGGGATTTCGTGCTGCGCCCGCTGGTGAGCGAGCATGCCGATGAGCCGGGCCTGTTGCGCTACCGACAGATCGAGTACTACCGCATGCCGGTGATGGCCTATCTGGCGCTGGACGATCCGGGCGCTCTGAGCCGCAGCGATTTCGTGCGCCTGGGCCTGGTGGCGGGGGCGGGGGAGGGTGGCCTGCCCTATGGCGAGCAGCATCTGCAGGACTTCGAGCAGCGCTATTGCTACGACCGTTTCTGGAGCCCCGGCGGTGCCGCGCCACACACGCGTTATCTCAGCTGCGGCCATGCCCTGGTGGTGCTGGGCCGCGCCGACGCCGCCTTCTACACCTGCCGCGATCGCGGCGTGCTGGCGCAGTTCCGCCACCAGCATTTCCTGATCTTTTTGCTGGCGCATTTCCAGAAGGCGGCGCTCTTGATGTTCTCCGACCGGCTGGTGGAAGCGCTGCGCCGCCTGAACGTGCAGGACCCCGACAATGTGCGCCGCTTCAAGCGCGCCATCCGCAGCTGCTTCGAGGGATTTCTGCGCTTCACGCACCGCTACTGGTTCCACGAGGTGGCCGAGCAGGCGCAGGCGCGCGCGCTGTTCCGGCTCTGCGCCCGGCATCTGGAGACCGACGCGCTCTATGCCGAGGTGAAGGAGCGCATCGGCGATATGAGCGCCTATCTGGAAACCGACAGCATCCGCCGCCAGGCCAACACGGTGGTGCGGCTCACCGTGGTGACCATCTTCGGTCTGGTGGGCACCATCACCACCGGTTTCCTGGGCATGAATCTGCTCGCCGAGGCTGACGCGCCGCTGTCCGAGCGCCTGGCCTGGTTTGCGATCACCCTGGCGGTGACGATTGCGCTCACCGTCTACACCATGATCAAGTCCAAGCGGCTCTCGGACTTCCTGGATGCGCTGTCGGACGAGCGCCTGAGCCTCAGGCACAAGCTGCTGGCCTTCGCCGCGGTGTGGCGGCGCGGCAAGGATTGAGCCCGTTGAGCCCGCTACACTGCCGCGCGATGCGTCATGCCCCTCTTGCGCTCGCCCTGTTCGTGGGCAGCGCCTGTGCCCAGATCCCCGGCCTGAGCCTGGAGAATCTGCCGCGCCCCAGCACCCCGCCGCCCGAGCGCGGCCCGGTGGTGCCGGCCCAGGTGGAGCGCTGGCGCCAGGAGGCCGAGGCGCTGGAGCATGGCGACGGCGTGCCGCGCGACCCGGTGGCAGCGGCACAGCTCTACTGCCGCGCGGCCCGTTATGGCGACCCGGTGGCGCAGTTCAACCTGGCCTGGATGCTGGTGCATGCGCGCGGCATCGCGCGCGACGATGCCCAGGCCGCCCACCTCTTCAATGCCGCCGCTGAGCAGGGCCTGGAGCAGGCAAAAAATATGGCGGCGGCGATGGGCGAGCCGCGCGGTGCGCCGCCCGAATGCCTGCGCCCGCCCGAAAGCGATCCGCAGCCCATCGTCGCCACTGCGCGCGGCAAGCCCGCCGCCTGGGCGCTGCCGGCGCCACCCCCGCCGCCCAGGAACGCCCCCGAGATCATCGTCAACTTCGTCAAGATGGTGGCGCCGGATTACAGGCTGGCGCCACATCTGGTGCTGGCGGTGATGGCCACCGAGTCGAATTTCGACCCCCTGGCGACATCGCCCAAGGGCGCGCAGGGCCTGATGCAGCTGATCCCCGACACCGCCCGGCGCTTCAAGGTCGGCCGCATCACCGACCCGGTGCAGAACATCCGCGGCGGCATGGCCTATCTGCGCTGGCTGCTGGCCTATTTCGAGGGCGACCTGACGCTGGCGCTGGCGGCCTACAACGCCGGCGAGCGCGCGGTGGAGCGCTACCGCGGCGTGCCGCCCTATGCCGAGACGCGGCTCTATGTGCGCCGCATCATCGCCGCCATCAACGGCCAGCGTTCGCACCCCTTCGACGCCTCGGTGACCCCGCCCTCGCCGGTGCTGGACCTGTGGCGGCCGGCGCCGCCGCGGCGACCCTAGATGCAGCCGCGCAGCAGATAGATGCTGTCCAGCCAGCGCTTCTCGACGCGGTGGCTGGCGAGCCTTGCCGCCAGCAGCCGCCAGGGCTGGCTCAGGCTGGCGAGATAGTCGGGCGCGCGGATCGAATACAGCGCCGCGCCCAGCACGAACAGATTGGCAAGGCCCAGCCAGGGCGGCGCCCAGCACAGGCCCACCGCCACCACGCGCGCACCCGGGCGCAGATGGGCGCACACGCGCGCCAGCGCCGCCTCCTGCTGCTGGATGTCGTGGGTGAAGAAGAACAGCGCGGCATCGGCCCGGCGCGGCAGGCGCGCCTGTGCCACCGCGCAGCCCTGCAGCCGCACATGGCACCAATGCCCCGCCCGCACGCGCGCCTCGGCCTGCGCCAGCATGGCCGGGCATTGCTCCACCCCCAGCACATGGCCGCCAGGCCCCACCGCAGCCTGCAGCGCCGGCAGGCTCAGGCCGGTGCCGCAACCCAGGTCCAGCACGGTTTCGCCGGGCTGCAGGTGCAGGGCCGCGATGGCCTCCTGGCGCAGCGCGTCGAAGGCGGCCAGCTCCAGGTCGTAGCGTTCGGCACGGCGCTGGTACAGGGCCAGGGCGGCCTGCTGGGCTTCGGGTGTTTGCGGATGGTGCATGTGGCCGCTCTCCTGCGATGCCTCCAGCATGCGTGGCCATGCGCATGCCGCCCATGACCTAGGGCAACAACACTCAGGGCTTGCCGAATTTGAGCGTCATGCGGTCGCTCTCGCCGATCGCCTCGTAGCGGGCGCGCTGCTCGTCCTTGTTGGCATAGGTGGGTGGCAGGGCCCAGACGCCGTTCGTGTGATCGGCCTTGTCCTTGGGGTTGGCGTTGATCTCCGCGCTGGCCAGCAGCTTGAAGCCGGCGCTCTCGGCCATGCGCACCACCCAGGCCTGGTGCAGATAGCCGCTGCTGGCCTTGGCGTCCTGCACGCGATCGGCCGGCAGGCGGTGGTCCACCAGGCCCAGCACGCCGCCCGGCTTGAGCGCGTCGAAGGCGCTCTTGAAGACCGCCAGGGTCTGCGCCTCGCCCAGCGCGGCCCAGTTATGGGCATTGCGGAAGGTCAGCACCAGATCGGCGCTGCCGGGCTTGGCGTATTGCAGCTTGCCGGCCTCAGCGTCGAACACCCCGACTTGGACCTTGTCGTATACCGAGGGCAGGGCAGCCAGCTTTTGCTGCAGGCGCGCGGCGCTGCGTTGCGAGTAGGCACTGCTGGAGGCGGGATCGTCAGCGCCCACGATCAGCTGGCCGCGCTCGCGCAGATAGGGCGCCAGGATCTCGGTGTACCAGCCGCCGCCTGGCGTGAGCTCGACCACCGTCTGCGTGGGCTTGATGCCGAAGAAGCTCAGCGTTTCATAGGGGTGGCGCCAGACGTCGCGAGCGACGTTGGCGGGCGTGCGGTGCGGCGCCGCGATGGCGGCCTTCAAAGCGACGTCCTGCGCATGAGCGGGCGCGGTGGCCAGCAGCGCGGAGGTCAGCAGGGGCAGTATCCAGTAGTGTTTCATGGCGGGGAGTTTCCTGTGGGTGGAAAAGAGGCTGCCCCGGAGTATGGGGCGGCGGCGCTCACCCTGCACAAAGCCATGTCAGGGACGCAGGCGCGCCAGGCTGCCGACCCCGGCCAGGATTTCCGCCGGCGTCAGCGCCGCATAGCCCAGCAGCCAGCCGTCCTGCGCGGCCGGCCCGTGAGGCTCGTCATAGAGGGCGCGCAGGCTGGGCGTCAGCACGCCGAGCGCGGCGGCGGCGCGCGTCCAGCGCGCTTCCTCGCCAGCGGGCAGCAGGGCCGCCAGCTGCAGGCCGCCGGCGCTGGGCTGGGGGTGCAGCCAGGGGGTCAGGTGTTGATGGCAGGCCTGCAGCAGGACCTCGCGGCGCTGGCGGTAGAGCTGGCGCATCAGGCGCAGATGCGCGGCAAAGTGGCCTTGTGTGATGAAGTCGGCCGTCACCGCCTGGGCCAGCTGTGCGCTGTGCCCGTCGTGGATATTGCGCGCCGTCACCAGCGCTGGCACCAGCGCCTCGGGCAGCACCATATAGGCCAGGCGCAGCGAGGGGAACAGCGTCTTGGAGAAGGTGCCGACATAGATCACGCGGCCCTGCTCGTCGAGCCCCTGCAGGGCCGGCATGGGCTTGCCCTCGTAGTGGAACTCGCTGTCGTAGTCGTCCTCGACGATCCAGGCGCCGGCCTGCTGCGCTAGCGCCAGCAGGGCCAGGCGGCGCGCCAGGCTCAGCGCCACACCGCAGGGGTATTGGTGCGAGGGCGTCAGATAGATCAGGCGCGGCGCCGGCAGGCCGGCAGCGGGGCGCAGGCCCTCGCTATCCACCGGCACCGGCAGCACCCGCGCGCCTGCGGCGGCAAAGGCGGTGCGCGCGCCGCGGTAGCCCGGCTCCTCCATCCACAGCGTGTCGCCATCGTCCAGCAGCATGCCGGCCAGCAGCTGCAGGGCTTGCTGCGAGCTGGTCAGCACCAGCACCTGTTCGGCCCGGCAACGCAGGCCGCGCGACTGGTTCAGGTAGCCGGCGATGGCGCTGCGCAGCTCCTCATGGCCCTGCGGGTCGCCGTAGCCCAGCAGGCCGGGCTGCTGGCGCAGGCGCTTGTTGGTCAGCAGGCGCCACAGCGCGATGGGGAAGGCGCGCAGCTCCGGGCTGCCGGCCGCGAATGCCTGCGGCTGGCGCGGATCGTTGCAGCCGCCACCCTGGGCGATGCGCTCGCCGCGGCGCGAGAGCGCGGCCTGCGCCAGCGCCAGATGCGGCGCGCGCCGCGCCCCGCCGCCGCCGGCCTTGAGCGTGATCGCGACAAAGCTGCCGCGGCCGACCTCGCGCCGCATATAGCCTTCGGCCTCCAGCTGGGCATAGGCCGCCTCGACGGTGACCCGCGAGAGGCCCAGATCGGCCGCCAGCACGCGGCTGGCGGGCAGGCGCTCGCCCAGCCCCAGCTCGCCGGCACGCATCGCCGCGCGCAGGCTGGCGCAGAGCTGCTCACGACGCCCCAGGCCCTGGCCGGCCTGGCGTTCAAACAGCTGCAACCACAGGCGCGATGGAGGCATTGGTCTTATTTGGATTGAAATATTGGTATCAATGTTAAGTCCAATAAACGTGAAACTGTCTTATCCGCAGCTCCAACGAAAGGTCCTGTCTCATGAACAAGCCCAACTCCTCCGTGCTTTCCTTCCCCGCCCCCAGCCCGGCCGACAGCGCCGCCTATATGCAGGCCAAGCTGGGCTTCCATACCGATGCCTGGGATGTGGCCGAGGATTTGCTGGCCGGCTGTGCGGACGTCGTGGTGCTGGACACCCGGCGCGAGTCCGCCTACGTGGAAGGCCATGTGCCCGGCGCCTTGAGCCTGAAGCTGCTGCTGCAGGACGACCCAAGCCTGGCGGGGCTGGACCGCAGCAAGGTCTACGTCACCTACTGCGATGGCATCGGCTGCAACGGCTCCACCAAGGGCGCCTATGCGCTGGCCTCGCGTGGCTTCATGGTCAAGGAGATGCTGGGCGGCTTGGACTTCTGGATCCGCGACGGCTTCCCGCTGGCGACCGGCGCTGCGCCGGGTCGGCTGCAGGGCGAATCGCTGATCGCCTGCAGCTGTGCTTGAGCGCATGCCGGGCTTGCGGGTCCGGCAGGGCGGGCCCGATGATGTCGAGGGCTTGCCTGCTTTGTGCGCCGAGCATGCTGCCTTCGAAGGCTACACCGCAAGCCATCCCGGCCGCCGTGTCATGCCTCGGGGGGCGCTGCCCGAGCCTCCTGCACCACAAAGTCGATCAGGGCCCGCAAGGCGGCCGGTGGATGCCGCCGGCTGGGATAGACGGCAAAGATGCCTCCGCCGTCATGGTCGTGGCGGGGCAGCAAGCGCACCAGGCTGCCTGCCGCGATGGCGGCGTCGGCGAGTTGCTTGGGCACCAGCGCGGCGCCAAGGCCCGCCATGGCGGCCGCGACCAGCGCGCCCATGCCATTGATGCTGAGGCGAGCATGTACCGGCACGGCAACCGTACCGCGTGGGCCGCGCAGGGTCCAGACGGCGCGGCCTTCCCGCCCTCGCGAAACCAGGCAGGGGTAAGCCGCCAGGGCCTTGGCGTCCTTGGGCAGCCCATGGGCCTTGACGCAGGCGGGGCTGGCCACCAGCACCAGCTTGCTTGAAACCAATTTGCGGGCCACCAGACTCTCGTCGCGTATGGGGCCGGCACGAAACGCCATGTCGATGCCGCTGCCGAACAGATCCACCGGTTCGTCCGAGAGGATGATCTCCAGGCTGAGTTGCGGATGCAGGTCCAGAAATCTGGCCAGACGATCCGCAGCCAGCACGCTCATGAAATCGGCCGGTGCCGCCACCCGCAGATGGCCACTCGGCAGCTCGGCCTGTGCGCCCGCTTCGCGCCACAGGGCTTCCAACTCCTGCACGGCGGGTTCGGCGCGGTCCAGCAGCGTGCGCCCCACCGTGGTCAGGCTCAGGCGCCGGGTGCTGCGCTGCAAGAGGCGCAGCCCCAGCGACTCCTCCAGGCCTTGAATCTGCCGGCTCAGACGATTGGGCGGCACACCCATGCGCCGCGCAGCCGCCGAAAAACTGCCCGCATGCACCACCGCCACCAGCACCTTGATGGCGTTGAGGTCAAGCTCGGATTGCTTCATATTTTGGACAGATGTGGTCCGAATTAGATGGATTATCAGACAGGTCAATGACTCCTAAGCTCTCCCCATCCGCATCAGACCTTGGTCAGTTCATGGCAGCCGCAGCATCCAAACCTCTCCGCGTCGTCATCCTGGGTGGCGGCTACGCCGGCCTCACGGTGGCACATCGCCTGGCCCAACAGAAGCGGGGCTGGTCGATCACCTTAATTGACGCGAAGTCCGAATTCACGGAGCGTGTTCGCCTGCACCAGGTGGCGGCTGGTCAGGCGCTGGCGGGCTTTGACTACCGCAGCTTCCTGACGCCGCTGGGGGTCGAGTTCATCCAGGCCGAGGTCATGGCGCTGCAGCCGGGCTTGTCGGCGCTGAGCTTGCGCCGCATCGACGGCAGCGAAGCGCAACTGGGCTACGACTACCTGGTGTACGCGCTGGGCAGCAGCGCCAAGATTGATGTGGTGCCAGGGGTGCGCGAGCATGCGCATGTCTTCCAGTCGGTGGGCGCCGCACAGCAGATGTACGCCACGCTGGCGCAGTTTCAGAGGCCACGCGTCTTGGTCGTAGGCGGCGGCCTGACGGGGATCGAGACCGCGGCGGAGTTGGCCGAGTGCCAGCCGCACGCGCAAATCACTCTTGCCATCGACCAGCCCTGGGGCAAGGCCATGGTGCCGGGCGGATTCGACCGGCGGATCATCGCCTATCTGCAGCAGTCGTTTGAAAAGCGCCACATTGCGCTGAGGAGCGGCGCAAGGGTGCTTGCATTGCGTGCCGGCCATGCCGAATTCAGCGACGGCAGCGAACTGGCGTTCGATGCCTGCATCTGGACCAGCGGTTTTGCGCCACCGGCGTTGGCACGCGCCGCCGGCATCGGCGTGAATGCGCATGGGCAGATCCTCACCGACAGCGGCCTGCGCTCAATCAGCCACCCCAACATCATTGCCGTTGGCGATGCAGCGCAGGCCGCTTCCGATGCGGCCGGGCCATGCCGCATGGGCAGTGCCACTGCCCTGGCCATGGGCACCGCAGCGGCACGAACCCTGAAGGCGCTGGCGGCGGGCCGAACGCCTCCGGCATTCCAGTTTGTGTACCTGTTCCGCAATATCAGCCTGGGGCGCCACGATGGCGTGGTGCAGTTTGTGGACCGCCGAGACCTGCCGCGCCGCGTCGTCTGGACGGGCGCCAACGCCGCGGCCTGGAAGGAGTACATCTGCCGAAGCACGCTCTCGACCATAGGCCTGACAGCAGCCGAGCCCGTGCCGGCGCTACCGCCTGTGCGCATGCTGCCCCAGTTGCTGCGCGGCCTGCAGCAGTACGCCTAGCAAGCCCGCTGGCGCCCTCCTTCAACACCGCCTCCGGCTGCGGTGCCGAAGGCTGGCCGCATGCCTACATGCCCGCGCTCAGCGCCAGCCCCAGCCGTTTGGCCAGGGCCATCGCCGCGCCGCCGTAGTGGGCCTGGCGGTAGCCCAGGCGCTGCAACTGGCCGAGTGCCAGCTCGGCGCGTGCGCCGGTGGCGCAGTAGACGATCAGCGGGGTCTGCGGGTCCGGCGCCAGCGCGTGGATCATCTCGTCGAGCTTGGGCAGCGGCAGGCAATGCGCACCCGGCAGATGGCCCTGCATGAACTCGGCGTAGGAGCGCACGTCGATCAGCATGGCCTGCTCGGGCAGGGCGCTGGGCGGCTCGGCGGGGTGCTCGGTCGGTCCGTCCGGCGGGTTCGCCATCTGGGCTTCGATGGGTAGCAGTCCGGTGTTCCAGTTCATGGCGGCCTCCTTCGTAGCGACAGTTCCCTTTTACCCCGAATTTGCTCCGGCCGCGAGGGGCAGGGGCTTCGGCGCGGCGCTGCTATCCTGGCTCCCGTCATGCAGGAACTTGCCACATTGTTGTCGCAGCATGGCCTGCTGGCCGTCGCTATCGGTGTGTTTGCCGAACAGATCGGCGCGCCCCTGCCGTCCACGCCCTTGCTCATGCTGGCCGGCGCGCAGGCGGTTGCGAATGCCGGCTTTGCGCTGCAATCCCTGCTGCTGGCCACCTTGGCGGCGATGCTGGCCAACACGCTGTGGTTTTATGCCGGGCGCCGGCTCGGGCGGCGCGTGCTGTCCACGCTCTGCCGCATCTCGATCTCGCCCGACAGTTGCGTGCGGCAGAACGAGGCGAGCTTTGCACGGCGCGGCGCGCGCACGCTGCTGATTGCCAAGTTCGTGCCGGGGCTGTCGGTGCTGGCGCCGCCTTTGGCCGGCGCACTTGGCATGCCCTTGCGCAGCTTCATGCTCTTCAATCTGGCCGGTTCGCTGCTGTGGGCGGCCACGGGCATAGGCGTGGGCTGGCTGTTTGGCCGCCAGATCGAGCGTTTGCTGGCCGGGCTCGGCGAGCTCGGCAGCGCAGCGCTTTGGGGTGGCTTGGCCATGTTGCTGGCCTACCTGGCATGGCGGATCTGGCGGCGCTGGCACAAGCGGCGCGAGTTGCTGCGCTTCGAGCGCATCGACCCGGCCGCGCTGGCGGCCCTGCTGACGCGAGAGCCTGATGTCGTGGTGCTGGACGTGCGTGCCAGTCTACCCGGCATGCCGGCGCCAGGCCGCATCCCAGGTGCGCGCCAGCTCGATCTGGGCCGCCTGGAACAGACCGACCTGGCCGAGTGGCCGGCTCACGCCGAGTTCTTTACCTACTGCGCCTGCCCGCAGGACGCCTCGGCCGTGCGCGCGGCCGTCTGGCTGCGCCAACAAGGCCGCCGGGCCCGCGTGCTGCGAGGCGGCATCGAGGCCTGGGTGCGCGACGGGCAGGCGCTCGAAGGCGGCTGAATCCCCGCGCCTCCGTGCGTAGCCGGCGGCTTACATGCTGCGCCGATACTGCCCGCCCACCTCGAACAGCGCCGCGGTGATCTGGCCCAGCGAGCACACGCGCACAGCGTCCATCAGCACCTCGAAGACGTTCTGGTTGGCGATCACCGCCTGCTGCAGGCGCTGCAGCATGGCGGCGCTGGCGCCGGCATGGCGCTCGTGGAAATCGTGCAGGCGCTGCAGCTGGCTCTGCTTCTCCTCGTCGGTGGAGCGCGCCAGCTCGATGTGTTCGGGCACAGTGTCGCCATGCGGGTTGCGGAAGGTGTTGACGCCGATGATGGGGTACTCGCCGGTGTGCTTGAGCATCTCGTAATGCATGCTCTCTTCCTGGATCTTGCTGCGCTGGAAGCCCGTTTCCATCGCGCCCAGCACGCCGCCGCGCTCGGCGATCTTCTCGAACTCGGCCAGCACCGCCTCCTCCACCAGCTCGGTCAGCTCGTCGATGATGAAGGCACCCTGGCTGGGGTTCTCGTTCTTGGCCAGGCCCCACTCGCGGTTGATGATGAGCTGGATCGCCATGGCGCGGCGCACGCTCTCCTCGGTCGGCGTGGTGATGGCCTCGTCGAAGGCGTTGGTGTGCAGCGAGTTGCAGTTGTCGTAGACGGCAATCAGCGCCTGCAGCGTGGTGCGGATGTCGTTGAACTGGATCTCCTGCGCGTGCAGGGAACGGCCCGAGGTCTGGATGTGGTACTTCAGCTTCTGGCTGCGTTCGTTGGCGCCGTAGCGGTCGCGCATCGCCACCGCCCAGATGCGGCGCGCCACGCGACCCAGCACGGTGTACTCGGGGTCCATGCCGTTGGAGAAGAAGAAGCTGAGGTTGGGCGCGAAGTCGTCGATGTGCATGCCGCGCGCCAGATAGGCCTCCACAAAGGTGAAGCCGTTGGAGAGCGTCAGCGCGAGCTGGCTGATCGGGTTCGCGCCCGCCTCGGCGATGTGGTAGCCGCTGATCGACACCGAGTAGAAGTTGCGCACATTGTGGTGCACGAAGTACTCGGCGATGTCGCCCATCACCTTCAGGCTGAACTCGGTCGAGAAGATGCAGGTGTTCTGGCCCTGGTCTTCCTTCAGGATGTCGGCCTGCACGGTGCCGCGCACATTCGCCAGCACCCAGTCCTTGATCTTGGCGGCCTCGTCGTCGGTGGGCTCGCGGCCGTTGTCGGCCTTGAACCTGGCCAGGTTCTGGTCGATCGCGGTGTTCATGAACATCGCCAGGATCGAGGGCGCGGGCCCGTTGATGGTCATCGACACCGAGGTGCTGGGGCTGCAGAGGTCGAAGCCGTCGTACAGCACCTTCATGTCTTCCAGGGTCGCGATGCTGACGCCGGAATTGCCCACCTTGCCGTAGATGTCGGGGCGCGGGTCGGGGTCGTTGCCGTACAGCGTGACCGAGTCGAAGGCGGTGGAGAGGCGCTTGGCCTCCATGCCCTCGCTCACCAGCTTGAAGCGGCGGTTGGTGCGGAAGGCATCGCCCTCGCCGGCAAACATGCGGGTGGGGTCCTCGCCCTCGCGCTTGAAGGCGAACACGCCGGCGGTGTAGGGGAAGCTGCCGGGCACGTTCTCCAGCATCAGCCACTTCAAGAGCTCGCCATGGCACTCGTAATGCGGCAGCACCACCTTCTTGATCTTGGTGCCGCTGAGGCTGGTGGAGACGAGGTTGGTGCGTATCTCCTTGTCGCGGATCTTCACCACGTATTCGTCGCCGGCGTAGGCCTTCTGCATATCGGGCCATTGCGCCAGCAGTTTGCGCGCCGCGGGGTCGAGCTGGCCCTCGCGTGCCTGCGCCAGCTCGCTCAACGCGTCGCGGGCGCGGTGCTTGTCGGGGTTGGCTTCGAGCAACATGCGCGTGCTGCCCCAGAGCTGCTGGATCTCGCGCGCGAGGGTGGCCTGCTGGCGCGCGCGCTTCTTGTAGCCACGCACCGCATCCGATATCTCGGCCAGGTAGCGCACCCGCGCGCCCGGCACGATGGGAGTCTGGTTGGTGCTATGGCGGGTCTGCACCGCAGGCAGGCGCGCCTCGGCGAAGGCCATGCCCAGCTCGGCCAGACGGCTCTTGATCGCCTGGTAGAGCGCGGTCACGCCGTCGTCGTTGAAGCGGCTGGCCATGGTGCCGAACACCGGCATCTCATCGGGCTTCTTGCCCCAGGCCTCCTTGTTGCGCTGCACCTGCTTGGCCACATCGCGCAGCGCGTCGGCGGCGCCCTTGCGGTCGAACTTGTTGATGGCCACGAACTCGGCGAAGTCCAGCATGTCGATCTTCTCGAGCTGGCTGGCGGCGCCGAACTCGGGCGTCATCACATACATGGGGATGTCCACATGCGGCACGATGGCGGCGTCGCCCTGGCCTATGCCCGAGGTCTCGACGATGACGAGGTCAAAGCCCGCCAGCTTGGCCGCCGCGATCACGTCGGGCAGGGCCTTGGAGATCTCGCTGCCGAAGTCGCGCGTGGCGAGGCTGCGCATGAAGACGCGCTGGCCGTTCTTCCAGGGGCCGATGGCGTTCATGCGGATGCGGTCGCCCAGGAGCGCGCCGCCGCTCTTGCGGCGCGAGGGGTCGATCGAGATCAGCGCCACGCGCAGGCTGTCGCCCTGGTCCAGGCGCAGGCGGCGGATCAGCTCGTCGGTGAGGCTGGACTTGCCGGCGCCGCCAGTGCCGGTGATGCCCAGCACCGGGGTCTTGATGTCCTTGCTTGCGGCCTGCAAGGCGGCCACCAGGCCGGCCTCGGCCTTGCCGTTCTCCAAGGCCGTGATCAGCTGCGCCAGCGCGCGCCAGGCGGCCTCGTCATGGCCCTGGATGGCTTCCAGCTGCGTGGGCGCGTGCACCGAGAGATCCAGGTCGCAGCGCATCACCATCTCGCCGATCATGCCGGCCAGGCCCATGCGCTGGCCGTCCTCGGGGCTGAAGATGCGCACGCCGTGCTCGGCCAGGTCGCGGATCTCGGCCGGCACGATCACGCCGCCGCCGCCGCCGTAGACCTGGATATCCTCGCCGCCGCGCGCCTTCAGCAGCTCCACCATGTACTTGAAATACTCGACGTGGCCGCCCTGGTAGGAGCTGATCGCGATGCCCTGCGCGTCTTCCTGCAGCGCCGCCGTCACCACCTCGTCGACCGAACGGTTGTGGCCCAGGTGTATCACCTCGGCGCCCATGCCCTGGAGGATGCGGCGCATGATGTTGATGGCCGCGTCATGCCCATCGAACAGGCTGGCCGCCGTCACAAAACGAACCTTGTGGGTGGGGCGGTAGTCGGCGAGGGCCTTGTATTCGGCGGACAGGTCGGTCATGAGATGTCTCCAAAGGGCTGCGTGGCCGCAACGCCCGGTTCTAGCAGCAATGGTGGCGCGATTCTAGAGGTTGATTAACGTTTACGTAAACGTCAATTGTTGACGACTCTGGCGAAGTAGCGTGCCGGCGAGTCGCCAAAGGCGCGCCGGAACATCGCGATGAAGCCGCTGGGCGTGGCATAGCCCAGCGCATCCGCCACCTGGGCCACCGGCTCGCCGCGTGCCAGGCGCTCCAGCGCCAGGCTGAGCCCGGCCTGGGCGCGCCATTGCGCAAAGCTCAGGCCGGTCTCGGCCAGCATCAGCCGGCTCAGCGTGCGTGCCGACAGCCCCGCCCAGGCGGCCCAGGCCGCCAGGCTGCGTCCGTCGTCGGGCGCCTGCAGCAGGGCGTGGGTGATGCGGACCAGGCGGCGATCGCTGGGCATGGGCAGGTGCAGGGCCTGCTGCGGCGCGGCCAGCACCTCGTCCAGCAGCACCGCCAGCATGCGCTGCTGGGGCGGCGCCAGCGGCAGGCGGTGCGACCAGGCGACCGCACGCCGCACCAGCGCCAGCGCCAACGCACTGACGCCCAGCACCCGTGGCGAGGCGGGCAGGGCGGCGCAGGCGTCGGGGTGCAGGTACAGGCTCCAGCCGCTGATCGCGCCGACCAACGTGCTGTGGTGGGGCATGCCCGCGGGGATCCAGCCGGCGCGCCCGGGTGGCAGCAGCCAGGAGCCATGGGCGGTGCGCACATGCACCAGCCCGCGTTCCACGCAGAACAGCTGGCCGCGCGCGTGGCGGTGCCAGTCCACCTCGCGGGTGCCGAGCTGGAATTCGGTATCGGGGGCGGCATCGCCACGCAGGGCGATCAGGGCCGGGCCATCCAGGCGTTCGCTGGCGTCCAGGGTCATGGCTGAATCTCGCTATTTTTGGTCCGAACAACGATAACGCGTCCGGCGCCCGCGCACCAACACTGGCGCTCATGTTCCATTCCTTGTGAGCCGGCCATGAAGCCTCAAGCCTCCCCACCCGCCACCCTGCTGCGCCCCGGCGTGCCCGCCTGGGTGGCCGTATTGATCGCCTGCATCGCCTCCTTCATGGTGGTGATGGATGGCGCCATCGTCAACGTGGCGCTGCCCAGCATGCGCGCCGAGCTGGGCCTCAGCGCCGTGCAGCAGCCCTGGGTGGTCGACGCCTACCTGCTGTGCCTGGGCGGCTTCACGCTGCTGGCGGCGCGCGCCAGCGACCTGTGGGGACGCCGGCCGGTGCTCTCGGCCGGCCTGCTGCTGTTCACCGGCGCCAGCCTGGCCGGTGGCCTGGCCGACAGCCCCGCGCTGCTGCTGGCGGCGCGTGCGCTGCAGGGCCTGGGCGGCGCGGCGCTGGCCACCTCCACGCTGGCGGTGATCGTGGCGGTGTATCCCGGCGGGCCGGCGCGCGGCCGCGCCATCTCCTGGTGGGCGGCCTCCAGCGCGTTGGCGGTGGCGATGGGCGTGGTGCTGGGCGGCGTGCTGACTGCCTGGGCCGGCTGGCGCTGGGTCATGTTCGTCAACGTGCCGCTCGGGCTGGGCCTGTGCTGGGGTGTGCGGCGCGCGCTGGCGCGGCCGGCGCCGGGTGCCAGCGCGCCGCGCCTGGACCTGCCGGGCGCCGTCAGCGTCACCGCGGCCACGGGCAGCCTGATGCTTGGCATCTCGCAGGCCGCCAGCCTGGGCTGGCGCTCGGTGTCGGTGCTGGGCGCGCTGGCCGCGGCGGGCCTGCTGCTGCTGGCCTTTTGGCGTATCGAGTCGCGCAGCAGCAGGCCGCTGATACGCCTGGGCGTGTTTGCCGAGCGCAATGTCAGCCTGGGCAATCTGGTGGTGATGGGGCTGGGCGCCTGCCTCACCGCCTCCACTTACTTTTGCTCGCTGGTGCTGCAGCAGGGCCTGGGCCAGAGCGTGCTGCAGGCCGGCCTGCAGCTGCTGCCCATGAGCCTGGCGCTGGCCGTCGCGGCGATGGCCTCGCGCGCGCTGATGGACGCGGGCGTGCGGCATCTGCCGTTCTACGGCGGCGTGGTGGGGGCGCTGGGCCTGGCCTGGCTGAGCTGGCGCCTGCAGGCCCTGGGGCTGCAGGAGACTGCGCTCACCGGCCCCACCGTCGTCACCGGCCTGGGTCTGGGCCTGATGCTGATGACCGCCACCCACACCGCGCTGGACGGCGTGCCGGCCGCCGACCTGGGCCTGGCCTCGGGCCTGTTCAACACCGCGCGCCAGCTGGGCGCGGCGCTGGGCCTGGCCTGCCTGAGCACCCTGGCCCATGCCGCAGCGCCCGGGCTGCTGGCGGGCTGCGCGGCGGCCTTCATGGCGGCGGCGCTGCTGAGCCTGGCAGCCGGCAGCCTGAGCCTGCTGCTGCGGCCGCGGCCGGCCTGACCCTGCTGCTAGCCTGCGTGCCGCTGCTCCGCTGCCCGTGGCGCAGGCCTGGGACGCCGACGATGCCGTGGCGCAGGCCTGGGCCAGGCCCTGACGGCGGCAGCACGCCCGCGGCCTAGAGCCGGGCGATGTCGGGAGGCGCGCCGCCGAGCCAGGCGCGCGCATAGGCCCGGCGCGCCAGGGACTCGGCCTTCGCGTCGCCCTTGCGCTTGTAGACCTCCGCCAGCCCGGCCAGCGCCCAGCCGTTGCCGCGCACGCGGGCCAGCGAGTCGCGCAGCGCCTGCTCGGCGGCGTCGAGCCTGCCCTGGCGCAGATAGACCGAGCCCAGCGACTGGCGTATCGGGTAGTACCAGTAGGGCGGCTCCATATAGGCGAGCGCATCTTCGATTGCCACCGCGGCCTCATAGGCCCGCGCCGCGCCGGCCAGGTCGCCGCGCGCGTCGGCAAGGCGTGCGCTGGCAACCAGGCGCGCGGTCTGCACGATCTCCTTGCCCGGCACGCCCCAGTCGGCATAGGGTTTGAAATCGGCCTGCTGCTCCAGCGCCGCGATGGCGTCGATCTCGCGCTGGGCGCCACTCATGTCCTGCTTGGTGGCGAAGGCGAGCGCGCGTGCATAGTGGGCCAGTGCGCCGACCAGCAGCTGCTCCTTCGGCGGCGCCTTGAGGGCCAGGGTCAGCTCGGGCGCGCTGAATTGCGCGTGCGCCAGATAGCTCGCGGCCTTGATCGGTTCCAGCACCGCGAACTGCGCGATCACTGCGTCGGAGAGCGCGGCGTCAAGCTTGGCCGCCGCATCGATCGCGGTCGGGCCGTCGCCGCCCATCTGCGCCGAGACCAGCACGAAGTGGATGTTGTGCGGGTAGTAGGCCGAGCGGTACATCGGGTCCGAGGGCGAGCTGCGGAAGTACTGCTCGTCCACGGCCATGGCGCGCTTGTTGACCTCCAGCGATTCCTTGTAGAGGCCGACGCGGTAGTAGATATGGGCCGGCATGTGCACGATATGCCCGGCGCCCGGCATCAAGGCGCCGAGCCGGCGCGCATGCGGCAGCGCGCGCTCGGGCCGGGTCGAGGCCTCGACCGCGTGGATGTAGAGATGGATCGCGCCCGGGTGACTCGGCTTGCGCGCCAGCACCCGCTCCAGCACAGCCAGCAACTCGCCCGCGCGGCCCTTGGGCTTGGCGCCCGCCGCCTCCCAATAGTCCCAGGGCTGGGTGTCCATGATGGACTCGGCATAGAGCGTGAGCACGGTGTCGTCGCCCGGATAGCTTGCGGCCACCGCCTTCATCGCGTCGGCGAAGGCGGCATCGAGCGCGGCGCGATCGGCCTTCGGATCCGCCGAATAGCGCTGCTGCAGCGCCGCGATCAAGGCACGGTCCTTGGGCGGCGCGCCGGGGGCCAGCTCCACCGCCCTGGCCAGCGCGGCCATTGCCGGCGCCACCGCCTCGGGCATCATCGGCGCATTGATATTGGGCCCCAGCACCAGCGCCTCGCCCCACCAGGCCATCGCGAGCCTGGGGTCGGCCTTCTGCGCCGCCTGGAAGGCGCGCTGCGCCTCGGCATGGTTGAAGGCGAAGGCCCAACGCATGCCCTAGTCGAAATAGGCCTGCGCCTTCGCATCGCGCGTCCCCACCTTGAGCGACAGCGTGCCCAGGTCGCTGTAGAGCGGCACCTCGCCGCTGGCCGCCTGCATCGCTTGCGGCTTGAAGGGCTTGGTCTCGCTCTTCGTCCCGGCCTGCGCCAGCACCAGCTGTTGAAGCAGCGGCGGGCGTCCGGCCACCGCCGGCGTGCAGAGCAGATTGCCGGGTTCGGAGAGCAGGGGGTCGTAGGCGCCGGGTTCCGCCGCGAGCTCGGCCGGGCCGAACAGGCCCGCCAGCGCCAGGCTCAGTGCGGTGAACTTCAGATAGTTGGGGCGTGCCGCTGCATCCATCGTCGTCTCCCATCGGCACTTGAAGGCCGAGTGGGCGATGTTGCGCGTCCTGCGGGCGCAAGTCCATAGCGCTTAGCTTCGAGGAGCGCGACCCGAACGTGTGCAGCAGCAGATGCACCGACAGGTCAGACCGGCAGCGGGCTGAGTCCGGACATGAAGAGTCCGGGGGACTGTTCATGCCTGATGCAGGGCCAAGGCATCGGCTTGGCGCGCACCCTTGGGCCCAAGTCCACGTGAACGGAATGGCGCCCCGCTGAGCGGTTCGTCTCTGGGTCCGCATGCGCACAGGCATGCAACAAGGCCGTCTGTAGAGCGGCAGTCTGTTCTCTGTTCAGTTATTCAATACGTCGGCGTGCACGACGGCCCTTGGCAAGGGTCAGGTCTTGATGAGGAAACGTCAATGCGACGGTGTTGACGCGGCGGGAAGTTAGGCTAGGCTCCGCCGGCTATTGCAGCCATGCGCTTAGCGCCTCCCAGGCTCGATACCCAAGCTGCCCAACTTTCTCAATCTTGAGCGCGGCATCGGTGGCCGTATTGACACGTTTCCATAGTTTTCCAAGGCGCGACAGTTCCTCCGAATCCTTGGCTGGAGCATTACTCGTTTCCCGCGCCTCAATGATCTCGCCAAGCGCTGTGCGCCCAGCCTCACGGAAGGCCTTCGCGCCCTGGATCGGATATTGATCAAGAGCCAGCCGAATGAGGAGAAGTTGGTGTTCGATCAGTTGTCGGAGCGCTTCGGGAAGAGCTGCTTCTCTTACGAGTTCAGCCAGGGCCTCCACCTCGGCCGCAATGCCCTCCAATTCGCCAGGCGGGATTGCTGTCTCCTCGTCCGGAAGCAACTCACTCAGGAAGGCTAGAGCCAGCAACACGTCTGGCGTCAAGTTTCCTCGCATGCCTTGCCATCCTGCCGCGAGATTGATAGGCGAAATCACCATTCGCACTCTGGCAAATGCACCGTCATAGAGGTGCGGGCTGATCTGAGTTGATCGAACCTGCGCCTCTAGGAGGTCAAGCTCAACGTAGAACCAATTCAAGCGGGGCAGGACTAGCTGGCCTGTCGCCGCATCGTCGGCTCCACGCACGTCAAAGACATCCGCAAGCACTTGGTAGAGCGCCTTGTCGGGTTGGCTCATTGCCTTGGTCAGTAATGCGTGAATGCGGGCAGCGGAGTTATTGTGCTTGTACATACCGACAATGCAGATTGGTCCTAGATTGGCCTAGACAAGATGGCTTCGCGAACTCGGGTGGCCCGACTCCTGCGATGCCGTAGGTTGCAGGCACTGGGCCTGCAGAGCTACACCAAGGCACCCGGCGGACGGGCTGCCGGGGCGTTGCAAGTTTGCGAGGAGTCGGGCCATGAGCAGCAAATCTAGCATCTTGTACGTCGGGCCGGACGCCGAGGTTCGGCATGGCGGCAGCATCAATGGCGACCTCGCGGCGCTGGACAGGTCGCTGCACGGGCTCATAAGCCGGGGTCAGGTCTTGATGGGAACAAATTCAATGCGACGGTGTTGACGCGGCGGGGAGTCCCTGTAACCGGTTAGGGGTGAGGCTTCTCATAGCACGCCGCCAAGCTTTAGGTGAATCTGAACGACTGCGAAAAACGTAGCTACAAACCAAACAGCCGAGAGCAAAGCACCTTTGCTCGCACCCAACCACCAACTGCTTGCCGCGTGCACCGAAAACCGCGCATTGAGCGCCGCGAACAATACAGCGGAAAGTAGTGGATACGCCCAGGGAAATGGCTCGTAGAGCAGAACTCCCAGACCGGCGCTCTGTAATTGAACTGAGTCTCTGGCGAGCACTTCGGTGCACACCGGGACGGCGAGAAGCGTGGCTCCCAGAATGCAATTCACGATCGCAGGACGCATGCCGGTTTCTCACCTCTAGACAAGATGGCTTCGCCAACGCGGGTGGCCCGACTCCTGCGATGCTGCAGGTTGCGGGCGCCGGGCCTGCAGAGCTACAGCAAGGCAACCGTCGGACGGGCTGCCGGGGCGTTGCGAGTTTGTTGCGACAAGGCGGGCCATGAGCAGCAAATCTAGCATCTTGCACGTCGGGCTGGACACCGGGGTTCGGCATGGCGGCAGCATCAATGGCGACCTCGCGGCGCTGGCCAAGCTGGCTCGCGCTGGCGGCTTTAGCGTGGCGTGCGTGCCTGCGCCATCACCCCTGCGCCAGCAGCGTCGCCAGCTCGGCCGCCGAGCGCACGCCCAACTTGGCGAATACGCGGGCACGGTGCACTTCGATCGTGCGCACCGAGACATGCAGCTCGTCGGCGATCACCTTGTTGAGCTTGCCGGCGGCCACGCGCAGCATCACCTCGTGCTCGCGCTCGGTCAGGCTGGCCAGGCGCGCCTGACGCTCGGCGGCCTGGGCGCCGTCGGCGCGCATCGCCGCATCCACCGCCAGGGCCTGCTCGATGCGGTCGGCCAGGGCGTTGTCGCTATAGGGCTTCTCGAGAAAATCGAAGGCGCCCTTCTTGAGCGCGTCCACCACCATGGGGATGTCGCCATGGCCGGTGAGGAAGAGCACGGGGTTGCGCAGGCCGCGCTGCAGCAGCTCGTCGTGCAGGCGCGTGCCCGGCATCGGCTCCATGCGCACATCCAGCAGGAACACGCCCTGCGGCCGCAGGCCCGCATCCAGCTGCGCCAGCAGCGCCGGCCCGCTGTCATAGGCCTGCACCGGCAGGCCGCGCGAGCCGAGCAGAAAGCTCAGCGCGTCGCGCACATCGGGGTCGTCGTCGACCAGATAGACCTTGGCCTCATGATTCATCATGCGAATGCTCCGTTGCGTCGCCATGCAGGGGCAGGCTGAAGGAGAAGCGCGCGCCGCCGCCGGGCGCCTCGCCGGCATCCAGCACGCCATGGTGGGCCTCGATGATGGAGCGGCAGATCGCCAGGCCCATGCCCATGCCCTCGCGCTTGGTCGAGTAGAAGGCCGCGCACAGCGTCTCCACGCCCAGGCCGCCGAGGCCGGGGCCGTTGTCCAGCACGTCCACGCGCACGAAGTCGCGTGCCTCGCCGGCAATCAGACGGCTGTGGATCTCGATGCGGCGCGGCCGCTGGGTATCGATCGGCTGCGCCTGCAGGGCATCGGCGGCGTTGCGCACCAGGTTGATCACCACCTGCTCCACCAGCACCGCATCGGCCAGCACCGCGGGCAGCGGGTCGGCCAGCTGCAGGCTCAGCTGGATCTGGCCACGCTGCAGCTCCTTGGGCAGCAGTTCCACCGCGGCCGTGATCACTGCATTGAGCGCGCAGGCCTCGTGCTGGGGTTCGCGCCGCGTCAGGAACTCGCGGATGCGCTGCACCACCCGGCCGGCCTGGGCGGCCTGCTGGCCCAGGCGCTGCAGCGCGCCCAGCACCGGGCCGTCGTCCACGCCCAGCTTGGCCAGCGAGTTGATGATGCCGGCGTTGTAGCTGGCGATCGCGGTGAGCGGCTGGTTCAGCTCATGCGCCAGGGTCGAGGCCACCTCGCCCAGCATGGTCAGCCGGGCGTTGTGCGCCAGCGTCTCGACCTGGCGGCGCTCGCGTTCCTCCAGGCGCTTGCGCGCGGTGATGTCGACGATGGAGCCCATCCAGCCGACCTGCTTGCCGGCCGCGTCGACCAGCGGCGACTCGAACACCATCACGTCCAGCAGATGGCCGTCGCGGTGGCGCCAGCGTGCCTCGTAGCCCTCGCGCGGCGCCTGGCCGGCCAGGTTGCGCCGGTTGCGCTGCATCACCTCGTCCAGGGTGTCGGGCGGCCAGTAGGGCATGGGCGGCGCCAGGCCCAGCAGCTCGTCGGCGCGCAGGCCCACCATCTCGCAAAAAGTGCGGTTCACATAGAGCAGCTTGCCTTGCGCATCGCGGGCGCGCAGCGCCACCAGGGCCGAGTCTTCCATGGCGCGGCGCCAGGCCGCCTCGGTGCGCCAGGCGGCTTCGGCATGGCGCACCTGCCACACCTGGCGGCGCAGCAGCCAGCTGGCCACCGCGATCAGGGGCAGGAAGCCGGCGATCAGCACCCAGGCCAGCGGCTTCAGGGTGGTGGCGCCGGGCTCGCGCAGCGTCAGCTCCAGGGCCGCATCGCTGAGCGCGGCCTCGGCCAGCGGGCCGGCGCGCAATGGGCCGACGAAGGCGACGCGGTAGCTGGGCCGCGGCCCCTGCGCCATGCGGCCCGGACCCTCGGTGCTGGAGGCGATCACCTGGTCGGCGCTGTCCACCATCTGCACATCGTATTTGCGCGCCAGCCACCAGGGGATGCCACGCTTGAGCAGCAGCGCGGGGGCGTAGCGCACCACCAGGGTGCCGCCCTCGCCGCGCGCGCCCACCGGCGCCACCAGGTGCAGCGAGAGGCCGTCCTCGGCCATGGCGGGGTCGTGCACGCCGGGCAGTGGCACCTGGGCCAGCACGCGGTTGCGGCCGTCCAGCCAGACCGCCGAGAGCCAGAGCCGGCGCAGCCCGGCGTTCACCTCGGGGCGCGCGGCCAGGGCTTCGCTGCTGGGATGCGCGGCCTGCAGGCTGGCGGCCAGCAGGCGCACCTGCTGCAGCTCCTCGTCCAGGCGGGCGCGCAGCTGGGCCTCGGCGCTGAGGGCATCCGAGATCAGGGTCAGGCGTTGCAGCTCGCGCTCTTCGGCGTCGTTGGCGCGCGCCCAGGCCAGCACGCCGGCCACGAACAGCAGCGAGAGCACCAGCGGCAAGGCCCATAGCGAGGCGCGCCAGGCGTGGCGCAGGCGCGAGGGCGGGGCGGCCGAGGGGAGCGTCGCAAGCATGGCCGCAGTCTACGGACGGCGGCGCCCCGGATCGCGGCGCGCCGGCACAAATGTGGAACTCCACAACTACCCGCCGGGGAGCCGGCTTCGCACAATCGCCCCAAAGCGGCTTGCGCACCAGCCTGCCGACCATCCACCAGGAGACCGCCATGACACCACGCTTCACCGCCCTGACCCGCCGCATGTCCAGTCGCTTGCTGCTGGGCGCCGCCCTGGCCCTGCCGCTGGCAGCGTTGGCCCAGGCGCCCATCGTCATCAAGTTCAGCCATGTGGTGGCGCCCGACACGCCCAAGGGCAAGGGCGCGCAGCGCTTCAAGGAGCTGGCCGAGCAGCGCACCGGCGGCAAGGTCAAGGTGGAGCTCTACCCCAACAGCCAGCTCTACAAGGACAAGGAAGAGCTGGAGGCCCTGCAGCTCGGCTCGGTGCAGATGCTGGCGCCCTCGCTGGCCAAGTTCGGGCCGCTGGGCGTGAAGGAGTTCGAGGTCTTCGATCTGCCCTTTGTGTTCAAGGACACCGATGCCTTCCGCGCCGTCACCGACGGGCCGGTGGGCGCCGAGCTGTTCAAGAAGCTGGAGCCCAAGGGCATCAAGGGCCTGGCCTACTGGGACAACGGCTTCCACATCATGAGCGCCAACAAGCCCCTGCATGCGGTGGCCGACTTCAAGGGCATGAAGATGCGCATCCAGTCCAGCAAGGTGCTGGACGCGCAGATGCGCGCGCTCGGCGCGATCCCGCAGGTGATGGCCTTCAGCGAGCTCTACCAGGCCCTGCAGTCGGGCGTGGTGGACGGCACCGAGGGCGTGGCCTCCAATTTCTACACCCAGCGCATCTACGAGGTGCAAAAACACATCACCCTCTCCAACCATGGCCACCTGGCCTATGCGGTGATCGTCAACAAGAAGTTCTGGGACGGACTGCCGGCCGATGTGCGCGGCCAGCTGGAAGGCGCAATGAAGGACGCCAGCACCTATGCCAACGCGATCGCCAGCACCGAGAACGCCGCGGCCCTGACCGCCATCAAGAACAGCGGCAAGTCCACCATCTATCTGCCCACGCCGGCCGAGCTCACCGAGTGGAAGAAGGCGCTGATGCCGGTGCACAAGGAGATGGAGTCGCGCGTCGGCAAGGCCACCATCGAGGCGGTCTACAAGGCCACCGGTTTCACCGCCCCCAAGTAAAAGCCCACCCCGTACCGGCTGCGCCGGCCTTGCAGGCCGCGCCAGTCCAGCGGCCTGGCTCTTCAGCAGGCATCAAGGGCTTGCCCTTGATGTCCGGCCTCAGCCCCCTCAAGGGGGCGCTGCCGGCGGACTGGCAGAGCCAGATCCGCGGCAGCCGCTGGAAAGGGCGCATCGCTGCGCTCGCTTGCCGCCCGACCTTCTGCTTCCGAGGAAAGCTCATGCTGAATCGAATTCTCAACCACCTGGAGGAATGGCTGATCGCCTTCCTCATCGGCGCGGCCACGCTGGTGATCTTTGCCGCCGTGGTGCATCGCTATGTCTCGGGCATTCCGGTGATCCAGGACTACACGGTGCAGATCAATATGAGCTGGGCCCAGGAGCTCTGCATCTTCATGTTCGTGTGGATGGCCAAGTTCGGCGCTGCCTATGGTGTGCGTACCGGCATCCATGTGGGCGTGGACGTGGTGCTGCGCAAGCTCAGCGGCAAGCCCTACCGCGCCCTGGTGGTGATCGGGCTGCTCTCGGGCGCGCTCTTCACCGGCACGGTGGCGGTGCTGGGCGGCAACTTCGTCTGGCATATGTCCGAGACCGACCAGACCTCGGCCGACCTCGAGATTCCGATGTGGTGGGTCTATCTGTGCGTGCCGCTGGGTTCATCGCTGATGTGCTTTCGCTTCCTGCAGGTGGCCTGGAGCTTCCTGCAGACCGGCGAGCTGCCGCACCACGACCACAGCCATGTGGACGGCCTTGAAGACGCCGGCCCCGTCTGAGCGCAGGAGACCCAGAACATGAATGCTTCCATCATCTTCGTCCTGCTCATCGTCCTGATGCTGACGGGCATGCCCATCAGCATCTCGCTGGGCCTGACCGTGCTGACCTTTCTCTTCACCATGACCGACGTGCCCGTGCAGTCGGTGGCGCTGAAGCTGTTCACCGGCATCGAGAAGTTCGAGATCATGGCGATCCCCTTCTTCATCCTGGCCGGCAACTTCCTCACCCATGGCGGGGTGGCGCGGCGCATGATCCGCTTTGCCTCGTCCATGATCGGCCATTGGCATGGCGGCCTGGGCCTGGCCGGCGTGATGGCCTGCGCGCTGTTCGCCGCCGTGTCGGGCTCCTCGCCCGCCACCGTGGTGGCGATCGGCTCGGTGATCCTGCCGGCGATGGTCAAGCAGGGCTTCCCCAACAAGTTCGGCGCCGGCATCCTCACCACCTCGGGCTCGCTGGGCATCCTGATCCCGCCCTCGATCGCGATGGTGATGTACTCGGTCTCCACCAACACCTCGGTGGGTGCGATGTTCATCGCCGGCGTGGTGCCGGGCCTGATGCTGGCCGCGGCGCTGGGCTTCACCACCTGGCGCATCGCCCGCAAGAACAACTACCCACGCCTGCCCAAGGCCAGCTGGGGCGAGCGCTGGACCGCCTTCCGCGAAAGCGTCTGGGGCCTGATGCTGATCGTGGTGGTGATGGGCGGCATCTACAGCGGCGTGTTCACGCCCACCGAGGCCGCCGCGATGGCCGCCGTCTACGCCTTTGTGGTGGCGGTGTTCATCTACAAGGACCTCGACCTCAAGCGCCTGCCCAAGGTGCTGCTGGACTCGGCCAGCATGAGCGCGATGCTGCTCTACATCATCACCAACGCGGTGCTGTTCAGCTTCCTGATGACCAGCGAGGGCGTGCCCCAGGCCATGGCCGACTGGATGATCAACCAGGGCTTCGGGCCGGTGGCCTTCCTGCTGGTGGTCAACATCCTGCTGCTGCTGGCCGGCAACGTGATGGAGCCCTCGTCCATCATCCTGATCCTCGCGCCCATCCTGTTCCCGGTGGCGATCAAGCTGGGCATAGACCCGATCCACTTCGGCATCCTGATCGTGGTGAACATGGAAGTGGGCATGTGCCATCCGCCGGTGGGGCTGAACCTCTACGTGGCCTCGGGCATCACCAAGATGGGCATCAGCGAGCTGACCGTGGCGGTCTGGCCCTGGCTGCTCACCATGCTGATCTTCCTGGGCGTGGTGACCTATGTGCCCAGCATCTCGCTGTGGCTGCCGCAGCTGCTGATGAAGTGAGGCCGGCCCGGGCATGCGGCCCGGGTTTGCGCTCGCGCAATGCGGCCAGGCGGCCGGCGGCTAAGGTTCGAACTGGGGCTGTTTGAACGGAGGTCGCTTATGAAGACATTGCCGCTGCTGCTGATCGTCGCCGCCATGCTGGTCGGGCCCGGCTCGGCCATGGCGAGCGAGAAGCTCGTGCAGGACAAGCAGTGCATGGGCTGCCATGCCATCAAGGAGGACGGGGCCGCGCCCTCGTTCCAGAAGATCGCCAAGTTCTGGAAGGGCAAGGGTAATGCCGAAGTGGCGATGGTGGCCACCATACGCAAGGGCAGCGATGCCACCGGCGGGCCGCATTGGAACAAGGCCACCATGCCCGACCAGCGCGAGCGCCCCCTGGTCAGCGATGCCGAGGCCAAGCTGATGGCGCGCTGGATATTGAAGCAGTAGGGCGGCCTATAGGGCCTGTTAACACTACGTTTGCCCGATGCGTTGCCACCAGAAAAGCCGTGAACTAGGCGCAAACCGAAGCCGGGGTGACTCCCCCGGCGAGGATTTGCAACGACGTGCACGGCTTTTCTGGTGGCAACCCGAAGGGAACGGGGCTGGCAGGGCCCATCTCGTCGTTGAACTCCTCGCCCAGGCAGCCAGCCTGGGCTTCGTCGTCCGCCTAGACCTGGGCCCTGCCGGCCCCGTTCGCACGGGCAAACGTAGTGTTAACAGGCCCTAGTTTCTTCACGCGCCCGGGGGTTCGGCGCCCGCCGCGCCGCCCAGGGCCTTGAACAGCGCGGCCTGCGCCAGCCAGGCGCGCAGGCGCAGCTGGATGCGGCCCTGCTCGGCGTCCAGCAGGGCGCTCTGGGTCTGCAGCCAGTCGGCGCGCGCCAGCGTGCCCACCTCCAGGCGCAGGCGCGCCAGCGCCTCGGCTCGCTGCGCCTCATGCAACCGGCTCTGGTTGGCGTCCAGCTGCTGTTGCAAGCGCACGGCATCGCCGGCCTGGGCCTCGATCTCGGCCAGTGCCTTGTGCAAGCTGTCGCGCAGCGCCAGCGCGGCCAGCTCCAGCTCGCTGCGCGCCATGTCGCGCTGCAGATCAAGGCGGCGCCAGTCGATCAGCGGCACCACCAGATTGCTGCCCAGCGAGGCCAGCGGTTGTTGGAACCAGTCGCGCCAGGCGGTGCCGCCGCTGCTGGCGCTGGCGCTGAAGCTGAGCTGCGGATAACGCGCCGCATCGCTGGCCTTCAGCCTGGCCAGGGCCGCGTCGACGCCCAGGCGCGCGCGCTGCACGTCGGGGCGCTGCGCCAGCACCTCGGCGGGTGCGCCCAGCTGCCAGCGCGGCAGGGCGCTGCCGGGCAGGCGCGGCGCCTGCAGCGTCGGGCCGGGCGGCGCCTGGTCCAGCAGCAGGGCCAGGCTATTGGCCTGGATGCGCGCATCGGCGTCCAGCTCGCCCAGGCGGACGCGCGCCTGCTGCAGGGCGCCGGCGGCCTTGTCGATCTCGATCGGCAGCAGCTTGCCTTCGCGCACGCGCAGCGTGATCAGTTGCAGCAGCTCCTCGTTGATGCGCTGTTGCTGCAGCGCCAGCGGCCGCTGCTCGGCAATCGCTGCCAGCGTCCAGTAGCACTCGGCCACGCGCGCGCGTATCAGCGCCCGCGCCGCGGCGATGTCGGTGCGCGCGGCCTCGGCCTGCGCCAGCTGGGCCGCGTTCTGCTGCGCCAGGCGCTGCCAGAGGTCGAGCTCATAGCTCACGCCGACCGAGGCGCCGTAGCTGCGGCTCCAGCCGCGGTTGCCGGGCACGGGCAGGTTGACGCCGCCCACCTCGACATGGCGCGTATCGCCCTGGCGCTCCAGCGCATGGCTGCCCGAGGCATTCAGGCCGGCATTGGGTGCGAGGCGCAGATCGCCCAGCGCGGCCTGGGTCCGGGCCTGCTGCCAGCGCAACGCCGCCTGGGCGATGTCGCGGTTGGCGCGCAGGGCCTGGGCCTGCAGGGCCGCGAGCTGCTCGTCCAGCAGCCCGGCCCAGTCGGGGGCGGCACCCTCGCCCAGGGTCTGCCAGGCCGCCGGCAGATCCTGCACCGGCGCCGGGCCGGGCAGGGGCGGCGCGGCGCAGGCGCCGAGCAGGAGCAGGACGGATAGCTGCAGGCCGAGGGCATAGCGGGTCATGGATGAGTTCTCGGTTGTTGTTGCTTTTCACTCGCGCGCCAGCGCATCCACCGGGCTGAGCGCCGCGGCACGCCGCGCCGGCAGGGTGCCGAACAGCAGGCCCACCGCGCTGGAGACGGCAAAGGCCACCGCCAGCGCCGCCCAGCTCACCTCCACCTTGAGCTGCTGCTGGGCCGCGTTGATGCCTTGTGCGGCCAGCCAGCTCAAGAGCACGCCCACCATGCCGCCCAGGCAGCACAGCAGCACCGCCTCGATCAGGAACTGCAGGCGCACATCGCCCTGGCGCGCGCCCACCGCCATGCGGATGCCGATCTCGCGCGTGCGCTCCGACACCGACACCAGCATGATGTTCATCACCCCCACCCCGCCCACCAGCAGCGAGATCGCGGCCACGCCGGCAAACACCAGGGCCATCACGCTGGTGATGTTCTGGAACTTGCGGAACTCCTCCTCGCCGTTCCAGCTGCCGAAGTCCTCGGCGCCATGCAGGGCCTTGAGGCGGTGGGCGATCTGTTCGCGCACCTGGGCGGGCGGCACGCTCATGTCCAGCAGCACATCGAAGTTGTCGACCTCGGCGCGCGTGTCGAGCTTGCGCGCATAGGTGCTGTGCGGCAGGTAGAGCTGGCCCAGCCAGCCGCCAAAGCTGAAGGCACCGCCCTCCGAGGCCAGCACGCCGATCACCGTGAACGGCATGGCCGCGCCGGGCGCCGGCGGCGGGGCGCCCGGCAACAGCTGGGCCGCATCGGGCATGCCGGCGGCAGGGTTCACGAACACGGTGCGGCCGAGCGGCGAGACGCCCGGCTTGAAGAGCGCGTCGCGCGCCTTCTCGTCCAGCAGCAGCACCTGGGCATGCTGTTCATAGTCAATGGCGTTGAAGTAGCGCCCCTGCGCGACCTTGAGCTTGCGCGCCTTCAGCGTGGCGGCGTCGCTGCCCACCGCCTGCAGCATCGCGTCGCGCGACTGGTGGCGCGCGCTCAGCTGGGTCTCGCGGTTGATGGTGATGCCCTTCACGCCGCCGAGCGCGCGCAGCGCGTCGATTTCATAGGGCCTGAAGGCCTTGGCCACGGCGCCGGGCGGCAGGTTGGGGTTGCCGCGCCAGACCGGGATGCGGCCCGAAATCAGCGAGCCCAGATCGCCCTCGATGGAGCTGCGCGCCGCGCTGCTGAGCGCCACGATGCTCACCACCGAGGCGATGCCTATGCTGATGCCCAGCATCGAGAGCGCGGTGCGCAGGCGGTTGCCCTGCAGGGCCAGCCAGGCGGTCTGCAGGGCCTCGCGCCACTGCACCTGCAGGCGGTGCAGCAGGCCGCCCTGTTGCAGGGCCGGGCCGGCGCTCTCGGGCTGCGCGGGCGCGCGGTGGCCGGCGGGGGTGCCGCCATCGCGCAGCAGCTTGCCGTCCTTGAGCTCGATGATGCGGCGCGCATGCGCCGCCACGCTGGGGTCATGGGTGACGATGATGACGGTGTGGCCGCGCTCGTTGAGCTCGCGCAGCAGGCGCAGCATCTCGGCGCCCGAGCCGGAGTCGAGCGCACCGGTGGGCTCGTCGGCCAGGATGATCTGGCCGCCGTTCATGAGCGCACGCGCGATCGACACGCGCTGCTGCTGGCCACCACTGAGCTCGTTAGGCCTGTGCTGCATGCGATCGCCCAGGCCCAGGCGCTCCAGCAGCGCGGCGGCGCGTGCGGCGCGTGAACTCGCGCCCACGCCGGCATAGACGGCGGGCAGCGCGGCATTGGCGCGCGCATCCAGATGCGGCAGCAGGTGGTAGCGCTGGAAGATGAAGCCAAAGCGTTCGCGCCGCAGCGCCGCCAATTCGTCGGGGCGCAGTTCGCTGGCATCGTGGCCGTCGATCAGGAACTGGCCCTGGGTGGGGTTGTCCAGGCAGCCCAGCACATTCATCAGCGTGCTCTTGCCCGAGCCCGACTGGCCGATCACCGCGACAAACTCGCCCGCCTCGATGGCCAGGCTGACGCCGTCCAGCGCCGGCACCTCGATCTCGCCCAGGCGGTAATGGCGCGCGACCTCGCGCAGCTCGATCAGGGCCATCAGCCGGCTCCGGAGGATGCCGCCGATGCCGCGGCCTCGGCCGAGGGCGGCGCCAGCAACACCTTGTCGCCCGCCTTCAGGCCTTCCAGCACCTGCACCCGGGCGCCGTCCTGCAGGCCCACGCGCACCTGGCGCGGCGTCTGCTTGTTGGTGGCGTCCAGCAGCTGCACGGTGTAGCGGCCGTCCTTGCCGCGCTCGCCCAGCGCCACGGTGGGGATGCTGAGCACCTGCCGGGCGCTGCCGGTCTCGATGTCGACCTGCACCGTCATGTCCGAGAACAGCTTGCGGTCGCGGTTCTCGACCTCGAACAGCACGTTGTAGAACACCGCATTGCCGGTGCGCTCGGGGATGGGCTGTATCACCCTGACCCTGCCCTCGTAGCGCTTGCCCTCGCCGGCGAGGGTGTTGAAGCGCGCCAGCTGGCCCACCTGGATGGCCTGGATGTCGGCCTCGGGCACGCGCGCGCGCACCGTGATGGTGTCCAGATTCGCCAGCGTCAGCATCACCGGCGTGACCTGCACCGCGATCACGGTCTGGCCTTCCTGCACCGGCAGGTTCACCACCGTGCCGTCCATCGGCGCGCTGATGCGCGTATAGCCCAGGCGCAGCTGGCGGTTCGCCAGGTCGGCCTGCAGGCGCGCCACGGTGGCGGTCTGGCCGCGCACATCGGCTTCCAGCTTGGCCAGCTCGGTCTCGGCGCGCTCGGCCTCGGTGGCGGCGGTGGCCTGGCCGGCCAGCAGGCGCTGCTGGCGTGCCAGCTCGCGCTTGGCCGTCTGCAGATCGATCTGGCGCCCGTCCAGCATGGCGCGCTGCTGCGCCAGCGCGGCCTCGGCCTGGGCCACATCGCTGCGCGCCAGTTCGGGGTCCAGGCTCACCAGCAGCTCGCCCTTTTTGACCGCCTGGCCTAGCTGCACATGCAGGGCCTGGATCTGGCCGCTCACCTGGGCGCCTACCTCCACGCGCGTGCGCGCCTGCAGCACGCCGCCGGCCTGCACCGTCTGCGTCACATCGGCCAGGCTCACGATCGCCGAGGGTGGCGCGGGCGGCGGTGCGGGGCGATGCCAGTACAGCCAGCCGGCCGCACCGGCCAGCGCCAATGCCGCCAGGCCCAGGCGGCCACGCCAGCGGCGCCGCCAGGGTGCGTTGTTCTTGCTCTTCGTTTTCGCTGTCTGGCTCAAGCCGGGCTCCCTCGCGATGGTCGGCCGCGCAATATAGCCGGGCGGTCGGGGCCTGCCCTTGGTCATATGGGCTGCACCGCCATGCACGGCCCCGTGCTGGTGGCACCTGTTCCAGTGCGCCCTGCACCAAAGCGCGGCGTGGCCCCGCCCGGGGCGCCGGGGCATGGCCTTGGCACGGGGCTTGCAACGAGCAGGGCGTCTCTGCTCGATTTCTTCCTTCCATCCTTCAACCTGGCGAACCCCGCATGTCCAGCTTCAAGACCTTTGTGCGTTCCGGCCACTGGCCCACCCTGCTGGCCTCGTTCCTGTACTTCGACTTCTGCTTTGCGGTCTGGGTACTGAACGGGGCCATGGCGCCCTTCATCAGCGAGAGTTTTTCGCTCAATGCCGCGCAGAAGGGCTTCATGATCTCGGTGCCCATACTGGCGGGCGCGCTGATGCGCTTCCCGCTCGGCGTGCTTTCGCAATACATAGGCCGCAAGAACGCGGCGATGGTGGAGATGAGCCTGATCGTCGCCGCCCTGGCCTTCGGCTACACCATGGTGGACAGCTACAACGAGGTGCTGCTGATGGGCGTGCTCTTGGGCATTGCCGGCGCCAGCTTCGGTGTGGCGCTGTCGCTGGGCAGCGGCTGGTTCCCGCCGCGCTACAAGGGCCTGGCCATGGGCCTGGCGGGCGCTGGCAATTCGGGCACGGTGCTGGCCGTGTTGTTTGCGCCGCCGCTGGCCGCGGCCTATGGCTGGCAGGCGGTCTACGGCCTGGCCGCACTGACCATGCTGCTGCCGATGGCGGTGATGTGGTTCGCCGCCAAGGAGCCGCCCGACCGCGAGCATCAGAGCCTGCGCGAGCACCTGGCCTGTTTGTGGGAGAAGGACGGCTGGGCCTTCAGCCTGATCTACATCGTCACCTTCGGCGGCTTCATCGGCCTGGCCAGCTTCCTGCCCACCTATTTCTACGACCAGTTCAAGGTCACGAAGATCGAGGCCGGCCAGCTCACCATGCTGGCCACCCTGATGGGCTCGGCGGTGCGCGTGGCGGGCGGCTATATCTCGGACCGCATCGGCGGCGTCAACACCCTCAGCGGCGTGCTGCTGCTGGTGGCGGCCAGCCTGCTGCTGTGCGGCCTGAGCGGCCAGTCGGTGGTGGCCACCACCCTGCTCTTCATGCTCTGCTTTGCGGCCCTGGGCGCTGGCAACGGCGCGCTGTTCCAACTGGTGCCGCTGCGCTGGCCGCTGACGACGGCGGTGGCGGGCTCGATGATCGGCGAGATCGGCGCGCTGGGCGGCGGATTTCTGCCCAATGCCATGGGCCTGTCCAAGCAGCATGGCGCGACCTACCTCTGGGGTTTCGTGGCCTTTGCGGTCCTCGCGCTGGTGATGCTGGCGATGCTGCGCGTGGTGCAGATCCGCTGGACCCGAACTTGGGCAGAGCGCGGCGGGCGCGCCAGGCCTGGCGCGCCTGGCGCGCCCGCTGGGCGTGACATGGGGCTCCCCCGAGCCCCCTCCGGGAGGGGGCTCCAGCATGAGTGACGAAGCGGCCTGCGGCCGCCTACCTCGGCAGGAACAAGAGCCAGTAGATCAATAGTGCGTTAAACAGCAGCGAGAGGCCCAGCGCGATCTGCCACAGCGCCAGCGGGTTGCGGCGCGCCAGCGGCGTGCTGCCGGGGGCGGGCAGGGGGCGGGCGGCGCCGCGTTCGAGCGCCAGCAGCAGCTCTTCGGCGGTCTCGAAGCGCAGGGCCGCCTCGCGTGCCACCGCCTTCAGCAGCACATGGTCCAGCCAGATCGGCACCTCGGGCCGCGTGCGCGAGGGCGCGCGCGGGTCGCGGCGGAAACGCGCCATCTGGTAGGGCTCGATCTCGCCATAGGGCAGGTGGCCGGTGAGCCATTGGTAGAGCGTCACGCCCAGGGCGTAGAGGTCGCTGCCGGCATCGGGCGGTGCCGGCGGGTCGGCCCATTGCTCGGGGTTGATATAGCTGGGCGTGCCGGCATGCAGATCGCGCAGGGCCTCGGGCTCGCGGCCCGAGAGCGCCACGCCCAGGTCGAGGATGCGCCACTGACCGTCGGCGCCCAGCTGCAGATTGGCGGGCTTGATGTCGCGATGCACCACGCCGGCGCGGTGCAGGCGCGCGAGCGCCGTGCTCAGGGCGCTGGCAGCCTGCAAAAAGGGCAGCAGGGCCGGGCGCTCGGCGCCTTGCATCAGCTGCTCCAGGGTTTGGCCCTCCTGCCAGTCGAACAAGAGGTAGAAGCAGGAAGCAGCGCCGGCCTGGGGCTGCACGCGCACCAGGCCGGCACCGGCGAGGCGCTGACCCAGCCAGCCCTCATGGGCCAGCATGGCGCGCTCCTGCGGGTCGCCGGCGCGGCCCTCGCAAAGCGTCTTGAGCGCCAGCAGCTGGCCGTTAGCGCGGCGCTGCACGCGGTAGACCCGGTGCACGCCGTTGTCGGCCACCAGGGCCTGCACGGTCAGGCCATCGAGCTGCGCGCCCGGCGCCAGCAGCGGCGGCACCGGCAGGCCCTGGTCGGTGTCGAGCAGGCTGCTGCCATCGGTGCCCAGGCCGCGCACTTGCAGGAGCAGGGCGGTGGCGTTGTCGTGGCTGCCCGCGGCCAGCGCGGCCTGCACCAGGGCCTCGGCGCAGGCTTGGGGCTCGTCGCCGTCACGCAGCAGCTGGCTCAGCACTTTCGTACTGAGTGCGCCATGCACTCCATCGGTGCACAGCAAGAGCCGATCGCCGGCATGCAGCGCGCCGCTGGCGTAGTCGATCTGCAGCGTTTCATGCAGGCCGATGGCGCGCGTCAGGCGTGCGAAATGCGAGCCGCCGCCATCCTCAGTCTTGTGGTCCTGTGTCAGCGGCAGGCAGGCGTCGCCGCGCAGCAGGTAGATGCGGGTGTCGCCCACATGGGCCAGGGTGTAGCGGTCGCCATGCAGGGCCAGCACGCTGAGCGTGGTGAGCGCGGCGGGCTCCGCATGCGCGGCCTGGCGCTGGCGGCGGTTGTGGCCGAAGAGCCAGGTGTTCTGCGCGCCGATCAGGCGATCCAGCGCCACGCTGACATCCCAGTCGGGGGGTGCGGCGAAGAAGTCCTGCACCAAGCTGGTGACGGTGGTGCGCGCCGCCATGCGGCCGCCGCCGCCGGCCGAGACGCCATCGGCCACCGCGGCAATCCAGCCGCGTGCGGCATCGCGCTGCACCGCGGCGCAGTCTTCCATATCGGCACGCGGGCCGCGCGCGCTGGCCAGGCCGATGGCAATGTCAAAACTCATGGCCGCGATTGTCATCAGCGGCCGGGCCGCGCGCGACCGCAGATGGCGCCACTGTGGGATGAAACCAACCCCAGGCTGGTGCATGAAGCCAGGCACGGCGCTTGCATAGCTGGATGGGCAACGGAGATGACGCGATGACGAAAACGACGACGCAAGAAGCAAAGAAGCTGAAGTTGGTGATGGTGGGCAATGGCATGGCCGGCGTGCGCACGCTGGAAGAGCTGCTGAAGATCGCCCCCGATCTCTACGAGATCACGGTGTTCGGTGCCGAGCCGCATCCGAACTACAACCGCATCCTCTTGAGCCCGGTGTTGGCCGGCGAGCAGACGCTGGACGAGATCATCCTCAACCCGCTGGACTGGTATGCGCAGCATGGCATCACCCTGCACCTGGGCAAGCCGGTGGCGCAGATCGACCGCATCCGCCGCAAGGTGGTGGCCGCCGATGGCACCGAAGCGGCCTACGACCGCCTGCTGATCGCCACCGGCTCCAGCCCCTTCATCCTGCCGGTGCCCGGCAAGGAGCTGGACGGCGTGATCGCCTACCGCGACATCGCCGACACCAACGCGATGATCGAGGCCGCCACCAAATACCGCCATGCGGTGGTGATAGGCGGCGGGCTGCTGGGCCTGGAGGCCGCCAACGGCCTGATGCTGCGCGGCATGCAGGTGACGGTGGTGCATCTGGGCGACTGGCTGATGGAACGCCAGCTCGACGACCAGGCCGGCGAGCTGCTGCGCAAATCGCTGGAGCAGCGCGGCCTGCGCTTCCTGCTGGGGGCGCAGACGCAAGCCCTCATCGGCGGCAAGGATGGGCGCGCAGACGGGGAGGACACGACCCGGGGCCGTGTCCGGGCCGTGCAGTTCAAGGACGGAAAGGAGATCCCGGCCGACCTGGTGGTGATGGCCGCCGGCATCCGACCCAATACCGAGCTGGCCGCGTCGGCCGGCATCCATTGCAACCGCGGCATCGTGGTGAGCGACACCTTGCAGACCGTGACCGACCCGCGCATTTACGCGGTGGGCGAATGCGCGGCGCACCGCGGCATTGCCTACGGTCTGGTGGCGCCGCTGTTCGAGCAGGGCAAGGTCTGCGCCACCCATCTGGCCGAGTTCGGCATCGGTCGCTACCAGGGCAGCCAGACCAGCACCAAGCTCAAGGTCACCGGCATCGACCTGTTCTCGGCCGGCAACTTCCAGGGCGGCGAGGGCACCGAGGAAATCGTCATGAGCGACCCCTTCGCGGGGGTCTACAAAAAGCTCGTCATCAAGAACGACCAGCTGGTGGGCGCCTGCCTCTACGGCGACACCGTCGACGGCAGCTGGTACTTCAAGCTTCTGCGCGAGGGCCGCAAGGTGGCCGACATCCGCGACAAGCTGATGTTCGGCGAATCCAATATCGGCGACGCCGGCCACCAGGGCCACAACAAGGCGGCCGCCATGGCCGACAGCGACGAGGTCTGCGGCTGCAACGGCGTCAGCAAGGGCGCCATCTGCAAGGCCATCAAGGAAAAAGGCCTGTTCACGCTGGAGGAGGTGCGCAAGCACACCAAGGCCAGCGCCTCCTGCGGCAGTTGCACCGGCCTGGTGGAGCAGCTGCTGATGTTCACCGCCGGCGGCGACTACTCGGCCACACCCAAGAAGAAGGCGATCTGCGCCTGCACCGAGCTGAGCCACCAGGACGTGCGCGATGCCATCTTTGCCGAGCACCTCACCAGCCTGGATGCGGTCTACCGGACCCTGGGCTGGAAGACGCCCAACGGTTGCGCGAGCTGCCGCCCCGCGCTCAACTACTACCTGATCTCTTCCTGGCCCAAGGAGGCCCAGGACGATCCGCAAAGCCGCTTCATCAACGAACGCAGCCACGCCAATATCCAGAAGGACGGCACGTACTCGGTGATCCCGCGCATGTGGGGCGGCGAGACCAATAGTTCGGAGCTGCGCCGCATTGCCGACGCGGTGGACAAGTACCAGATTCCCACCGTCAAGGTCACCGGTGGCCAGCGCATTGATTTGTTAGGCGTGAAGAAAGAGGATCTGGTGAATGTCTGGCGCGACATCGGCATGCCCTCGGGCCATGCCTATGCCAAGGCGCTGCGCACGGTGAAGACCTGCGTGGGCTCCGAGTGGTGCCGCATGGGCACGCAGGACAGCACCCAGATGGGCAAGGACCTGGAACGTGCGATGTGGCGCATGTATGCACCGCACAAGGTCAAGTTCGCGGTCAGCGGCTGCCCGCGCAACTGTGCCGAGGCCGGCATCAAGGACGTGGGCATCATCGGCGTGGACAGTGGCTGGGAGATGTACATCGCCGGCAACGGCGGCATCAAGACCGAGGTGGCGCATTTCCTCACCAAGCTCAAGACCGTCGAGGAGGTGCTGGAGTACACCGGTGCCTTCATGCAGCTCTACCGCAAGGAGGGCTGGTACCTGGAGCGCACCGTGCACTACGTCAGCCGTGTCGGTCTGGACCATGTGACGGCCAGGATCCTCGACGACCACGAGGGTCGCCGCGCCTTGTGGGCCGAGTTGCAGTTCGCGCTCGCTGGTGAGCCCGATCCCTGGTTCGATTTCGACCGCGCCAAGGTCGATCTGCGTCAATTTGAAGCCGTCTGAGGAGCAGCTATTCATGAGTGACTGGAAAGCCATCTGCGCCGTGAGCGACATCCCGCTGCTAGGCGCCCGCCGCGTGCAGCGTTCCAATGGGCCGCAAGTCGCGCTGTTCCGCACCGCCGACGACCAGGTGTTTGCGCTGCTGGATCGCTGCCCGCACAAGGCCGGGCCCTTGAGTCAGGGCATCGTGTTCGGCAAGGCCGTGGCCTGCCCGCTGCACAACTGGACCATCGCGCTCGACAGCGGCTGCGCGCGCGAACCCGATGAGGGCAGTACGCCCAGCTTCAGCGTGCGGGTCGTCGAGGGTCAGGTCTTGCTGAATCAGCATGAGCTCGACACCATCGCGATCGAGCTGCTGCCCGTGAAGGCGGGGCCCTGCACCCGGGCCTGCTGAAATGGCCGAGACACGCAGCACCTGCCCCTACTGCGGCGTCGGTTGTGGGGTGATCATCGAGAGCGCGGGCGCGCAGATCACCGGCGTGCGCGGCGATCCCGAGCATCCGGCCAATTACGGCCGCCTGTGCAGCAAGGGTTCGACCCTGCACCTCACGGCCGCGCCCGAGGTGCTGCGCACGCGCCGGCTGCTGCAGCCGCAATGGCGGCGCGAGCGCGCTGCGGCGCCCGAGGCGTTAGGCTGGGACGAGGCGAACGACCGCATCGCTGCGCGGCTGGCGGCCATCCGCGCCGAGCATGGCCCCGACGCCATCGGTTTCTACATCTCGGGCCAGCTGCTCACCGAGGACTACCACGCCTTCAACAAGCTGGCGCGCGCGGTGCTGGGCACCAACAATATCGACAGCAACTCGCGCCTGTGCATGAGCTCGGCGGTGGTGGGCTACCAGCAGACGCTGGGGTCTGACGCACCACCGGCTTGTTATGAGGATGTGGAGCTGGCCGACTGCCTCTTGATCGCCGGCGCCAATCCGGCCTGGGCCCACCCCATCCTGTTCCGCCGCATCGAGGCGGCGCGTGCGCAGCGGCCCGAGATGAAGATTGTTGTGGTGGACCCGCGCCGCACCGAGAGCGCCGAGTTCGCCGACCTGCATCTGCAGATCCAGCCCGGCAGCGATGTGGCGCTGTTCCAGGGCATGCTGCATGCCTGCATCTGGGAGGGCTGGATAGACCAGGGCTTCATCGCCGCGCACACCGAGGGTTTCGATGCGCTGAAGGCCTTGGTGCGCAGCATGAGCCCGGCCGCGGCGGCGCGCATCTGCGGCATTGCCGAGGCCGATCTGCTGCGTGCGGCCGAATGGTTTGCGCGCTCGCCCGCCAGCCTCTCGCTCTACTGCATGGGCCTGAACCAGAGCAGCAGCGGCAGCGCCAAGAACACCGCGCTGATCAATCTGCACCTGGCCACCGGCCAGATCGGCCGCCCGGGCGCCGGGCCGTTCTCGCTCACCGGCCAGCCCAATGCGATGGGCGGGCGCGAGGCCGGCGGCATGGCCACCCTGCTGCCCGGCCATCGCGACCCCGCCAATGCCCAGCACCGCGCCGAGATCGCGCGGCTCTGGGGCGTCGATGCGCTGCCAGAAACACCGGGCAAGACCGCGGTGGAGCTGTTCGAGGCAGCCGCACGCGGCGAGATCAAGGCGCTCTGGATAGCCTGCACCAACCCGGCCCAGTCGCTGCCCGAGCAGGCCCTGGTGCGCCGCGCGCTGCAGCGCTGCGAGTTCGTGATCCTGCAGGAGGCCTTTGCCGACACCGCCACCGCCGCCTATGCCGATGTGCTGCTGCCGGCCGCCACCTGGGGCGAGAAGGAGGGCACGGTGACCAACAGCGAGCGCCGCATTTCGCGCGTGCGCGCCGCCGTGCCGCCGCCCGGCCAGGCCAGGGCCGATTGGCGGATCGCGAGCGACATCGCCGCTGCGCTGGAACGAGAGCTGGGCCTGCCGCACCGCTTTGGCCGCTTCGAGCGGCCCGAGCAGCTCTGGCTGGAACACCGCGAGGCCACGCGCGGCCGCGACCTGGACATCAGCGGCCTGAGCTATGCGCTGCTGGACCGCGCCGGCCCGCAGCAATGGCCTTTTCCCGAGGGCGCGTTGCAGGGCCGGGCGCGGCTTTACGAAGACGGCCGCTTTGCCACCGCCAACGGCCGTGCCCGCTTCACGCCCAAGCCCTATGCGCCGCCGCTGGCCCCGGCGGATGCGAACTATCCGCTGGCGCTCAGCACCGGCCGGCTGCGCGACCAATGGCATGGCATGAGCCGCAGCGGCGTGGTGCCCAGGCTGTTCGGCCATGAGGGCGTGCCGGGCTTAAGCCTGCACCCGCAGGAGCTTGCACGCCGCGGACTGGCCGAGGGCGATCTGCTGCAGCTCCGTTCGGCGCAGGGCGAGTTGACGCTGCCGCTGCGCGCCGACGCCAGCGTGGCGCCGGCTCAGGCCTGGTTGCCCATGCACTGGGGCAGCGAGTTCGTTGCCGGACTTGGCGTCAACGCACTCACCCAGCCGGGCTTCTGCCCCGAGTCCAAGCAGCCCGAGCTGAAGTACGCCGCCATCTCGCTGCAGCGCCTGGAACTGCCCTGGCGGATCAGTGGCGCGGCCTGGTGCGATGGCGGGGAGGGCGCAGCCATGCGTGCCCGCCTGCGCGCCCTGCTGGCCGAGTTCGCCTATGCGCACTGCGTGCCGGTGGCCGGGCCGGCGCAGCGCGAGGGCTGGAGCTTCGAGGCTGCCTGCGCCGAGGCGCCGTCCGCCGCCCTGGTGGCGCGCCTGGCCGAGGCCCTGGGCCTGCGTGGCATGGGGGTGCTGCGCTATGCCGACACCCGGCGCGGCCGCAGCCGCCTGCTGCGCCTAAGCGGCGAGGGTGCCGAGGCGCGCCTGCAGGCCCTACTGCTGGTGGGTGAGCGCGGCAGCGCCGCCTGGCTGTTGCCGCTGTGGCGCGAGGCCTTGCCGGTGGCACCCCATGGCAGCCGGCTGCTCGCGCCCGAACAGCCGGACGCGGTGCTGGCCACGGTGCCGCGCAGCCCCCAGGTCTGCAATTGTTTCGACGTGTCGGAGGCCAGCATCCGCAGCCAGCTTGGCCATTGCAGTGGCACGCCCAGCGAGCGCCTGGCGGGCCTGCAGGCGGCCTTGCGCTGCGGCACCCAATGCGGCTCCTGCCTGCCCGCGCTACGGCGGCTGGTGGCCGCGCAAACCGAGGAGGTCTCATCATCATGAACACAGTCCCTGTCTGCCTGGTCGGTGCCGGCCCCGGCGATCCCGAGTTGCTGACGCTCAAGGCGCTCAAGCGCCTGCAGGCCGCCGAGGTGATCCTGACCGACGATCTGGTCGATGCCCGCGTGCTCGCGCTGGCGAATCCGGCGGCCCGCGTGCTGCGCGTCGGCAAGCGCGGTGGCTGCATCTCGACGGAACAGCGCTTTATCCACGAGCTGATGATCCGCGAGGCGCGCGCCGGCCATCGTGTGCTGCGGCTCAAGGGCGGCGACCCCTGTGTGTTCGGCCGTGGCGGCGAAGAGGCGGATGCGCTGCGGGCCGCCGGCATCGCGGTGGAGCTGGTGAACGGCATCAGCGCCGGCCTGGCCGCGCCGGCCAGTATCGGCGTGCCGGTGACCGACCGCCGCTGCACCCCGGGCGTGGCCCTGGTGACAGGGCATAACGGCGAGGGTGGGGTGGCGCCAGACTGGGCGGCGCTGGCGCAAAGCCGGCTGACCCTGGTGATCTATATGGGCTTGGCGCGCGCCGAGTCCATCGTGCAGGCTCTTGTCGACGGCGGCCTGCCGGCGCAGACCCCGGTCGCAGCGATCGCGGCTGCGCACACGCCGCGGCAGCGCCAGCGTCTTTGCAGCCTGGCCGAGCTGCCCGCCATGCTGCGGCGCGAGCAGCTCGCCAGCCCGGCCATCCTGGTGGTGGGCGAGGTGGTGGGCTTGAGCGCCGCCTGGCAGGGCCTGCAGGCCGAGCTGGGCCTGCAAAGGAGCGCCTGAGCCATGGCGGCAAACATTTCATTTGAATCGCCCGATCAGCCCGAGGTGATCGCGCTGATTGCCGAGCTCGATGCCTATCAGGACCAGCTCTATCCGCCCGAGTGCCGCTATGCGCTGGACCTGGCCTCGCTCAAGCAGGCGCATGTGCTGTTCGCGGTGGCGCGGGATGGCGCCGGTCGGGCCATAGGCTGCGGCGCGGTGGTGCTGGAGCCGGACTACGGCGAGCTCAAGCGCATGTTTGTGAGCCCGCACAGCCGTGGTCTGGGTGTGGCGCGGCGGCTGCTGGCGGCGCTGGAGTCGGCCGCGGCGGCACGCGGCTGCGGCCTGCTCACGCTCGAAACCGGGCCCTACCAGCCCGAGGCCCTGGCCTTCTATGCGGCGCTTGGTTACCAGCGCCGCGGCCCCTTCGGCAGCTACCGCGACGACCCGCTGAGCGTGTTCATGCAAAAAGAATTGCTGTAGCTCACCGCGTCTCGCCGGCGCCGAGCCTGAAGCTGCTCACCAGCGAGGCCAGCTTGACGGCCTGGTCCTTCAGCGACTCGGCCGCCGCGGCGCTTTGCTCCACCAGCGCGGCGTTCTGCTGCGTCATCTGGTCGAGCTGCACCACCGCGCCGTTCACCGAGCCTATGCCCTGGCTCTGCTCGACGGTGCTGGCCGAGATCTCGCCGATGATGTCGCTGACGCGACCGACGCTGGCAACGATCTCGTTCATGGTGCTGCCGGCGTCCTGCACCAGGCGGGCACCGGCCTCCACGCGCTCGACGCTGGCGCCGATCAGGCTCTTGATCTCCTTGGCGGCCTCGGCGCTGCGCTGCGCCAGCGAACGCACCTCACTGGCCACCACCGCAAAGCCGCGGCCCTGCTCGCCGGCGCGCGCCGCTTCCACCGCGGCATTCAGCGCCAGGATATTGGTCTGAAAGGCGATGCCGTCGATCACGCCGATGATGTCGCCGATCTTCTTGGAGCTGGTGTTGATCTCGTCCATGGTGCTGACCACCTGCGCGACCACCGCGCCGCCGCGCTGCGCCACCTGGGCGGCGCTGCTGGCGAGCTGGTTCGCGGTGGCGGCACTCTCGGCGCTCTGGCGCACCGTGCCGGTGAGCTGGCTCATCGAGCTGGCGGCCTGCTGCAGATTGGAGGCGGTCTGCTCGGTGCGCTGGCTCAGGTCGGTGTTGCCGGTGGCGATCTCGGCGCTGGCGGTCTGGATGCTGTCGGTGCCATGGCGCACCTCGCGCACGACCTGGTTCAGCGCATCCTTCATGCGGCACAGCGCGCGCTGCACATCGCCGATCTCGTCGCGGCGCTCGGTGGCGATGCTGCCGGTGAGGTCGCCCGCGCCGATGCGCTCGGCCGTGCCCACCAGCTCGCGCAGCGGCTGCGACACCAGCTTGACGAGATAGTGCGACGCGACTGCCAGTATCAGCACCACCAGCGCGTTCACCGCGGCGACGCTCCAGACCGTGCGCATGCGCTCGGCGCCAGCGGCCTCGCGCAACTCGCTGGCCTTGCCGCTTTGCAGCTTGACCATGGCCTGCTGGCTCTCCAGATAGGCCCGATAGACCGGAGGGGCGGGCGGCGCCTCGGCCTGGCCGCCCTCGGCCCATTGCTTGGCGAGCGCCTGGCGTGCCGCCACAAAGGCCTCGCGCATGCCGGCGAGGCGCTGCAGCAGGGCCTGCTCATCGGCGCTGCTGGCCAGGCCCTCGAACTCCTGCTGCATGGCCTCGATGCGTTGCGCGCTGCGCGGGTCTATCGATTCGGCCTGCCCGGCCCAGGCATGGGCCAGCTCCAGCTTGCGCTGCTGCAGGCTTTGCGTCTGGCTGGCCAATGCCTGCAGATGCCTGGTGCGGGTGGCGGCCAGCGTGGTCATCAGGACCATGAACAGGGCCATCACCATGACCGGGATCCAGAGCTTGGTGGAGATCGAGAGGGATTTCATGAGGCTTGTCTCGTTGATTTGTTGTGTCGCAGCAGCGCCATTCGATGCTATCGGTGCCTGCCATGGCGACTTGACGGGTGTTGCTAGAGTGGGCTGTCCAATCTGCCCGCAGCGCAACTGCTGTTAGGCTGTGCGCTGTCGCAGCCGCAGCCGCCAACTCCATGAGTTTTCTCGCCATCGACATCGGCAATACCCGCCTCAAATGGGCCGTCTATGCCTCGCCCCAGCCCGGGGCGGTGCTGCTTGCCCATGGTGCGGTATTCCTGGAGAACATCGACCAGCTGGCCGAGGCCGAATGGAAAGACCTGAGCCCGCCGCACAGCATGCTGGGCTGCAATGTGGCCGGCGATGCGGTGCGCCGGCGCGTCGAGGAACAGCTGGAGCTGTGGGATCACCTGGAACCGCGCTGGGTGGTCTCCAGCGCCCATGCCGGCGGCGTCACGAACGGCTATGACTACCCCGGCCGCCTCGGCGCCGATCGCTTCGTGGCTCTGATAGGCGCGCGCTCGCATGTGTTGCAGCGCTGCGGCGGCGACCTTGCCGCCCTGGTGGTGATGGTGGGCACGGCGGTGACGGTGGATGCGCTGGACGCCAGCGGCCATTTTCTTGGCGGCCTGATCCTGCCCGGCCACGGCATCATGCTGCGCGCGCTGGAGGGCGGCACCGCCGGCCTGCGCGTGCCCACCGGCGAGGTGCGCGAGTTCCCGACCAACACCTCGGATGCGCTCACCAGCGGCGGCACCTACGCCATCACCGGTGCCATCGAGCGCATGCATCGCCACCTCAGCAAGCGCGCCGGCCATGCGCCGCTGACCTTCATGACAGGCGGCGCCGGCTGGAAGGTGGCACCCACGCTGGAGATCGCGCATGAGCTGCACGAGTCGCTGATCTTCGACGGCATGCTGGCGCTGCAGTCGCACCGGCTGGCGTTGTAGCCGGGGCGGAATCCTCAATTCTGACGATGCGCATCCGGGCCGCGGCTCGGATGCTCGGCACTTTCATGCCTGTGCAGCCATGCCTGCGCCGGCCCGGACTGCCGAGAGGAATCGTCATGAGAACTCGCCGCCGCTCATCGTCAGCTTCTGCCTCCATCTGGACACCGCGCCGCCTTGGCCAGGCCCTGGCTCAGGCGGCCGTGCTGTGTCTGACCGCACCGCTGGGCCAGGCGGCGGTGACGGTGACGGGGCCTTATGGGCTTGATCCGTGGAGCCCGACGCCGTTGAATGGGCCCAACCTGAGCCTGCCCAATAGCAAGCTGTGGCTGGGCACGGGTGGCAATGCCAGTTTTTCCGCACTGGCGGGCAGCGTTGTGGATCTGGCGATGCTCTCGATTGGGCAGACGATGGGCACCCAGTCCACCGCTGTGCTGGACGGTGTGGGTACCGTGCTGGTGCTGCGTGCCGATGGCAATAGCAATCGCTTTGAGGTCGGCAACAATGGCGCGGGTGTGATGACCGTTTCCGGCGGTGCCCTGCTGGACGGTCGTGCCGAAGGCTGGAAGTGCCTGCAAGGCAAGCAGTACTGCAACAGCTTCGTCGGCAATGCCGCGGGTTCTGATGGCCACTTGATCGTCACCGGCAGTGGCAGCGAGGCGCGCTTCCAGAACGGCTTCATCATTGCCAACATCAACGTCAACAACATCGGCTTCGGCGTAGCAGGCGGCACGACCACCGGGCGTGTGCAGGTGTTGGACGGCGCGCGCCTGTTCAGCGACGACTTGTCGGCCGGGGTGTCCTGGTCGGGACCGTCCGCTAACGGCCAGGAGCGGAGCCTGGCCTTTGTGGAGATAGCCGGTGCGGGTTCGCTGTGGGAGATCAATGGGCGGGACTTGGGTACGGGGCGTGCCAACGCCTATTTGGGCTCGGGCAGCAAGGCGCGGGCCGAAGTCCTGGTAGGGGCCGGCGGTGTACTGCGCCTGAAGCCAGGCGGCGCCGATGCGACTTTGGATCTCGCGACCCAAGGCGCGCAGGCAGAGTTGGCCGTCGATGGCGGACGGATCGAGATGCTGGCCAGCATGCACAACTTCTTCGGCCTTGGGCGGGAGGGCGTGTCGCAAGGCACCGCTTCGCTGCGCAGTGGCGCGGTGGTCCATATGCAGGGGCAAAGCATGGACACCCAGATCGGACAGGGCCAGGGCGTGGGCAAGCTGTCAATCAACAACTCGCAATTCTTGATGGACGCCAGCCTCGGGTCGGCGCTGGGGCTGGGCATTGAGGGCGGGCAGGGCACGCTGAGCCTGTCGAATGGTTCGCTGTGGCGTCAAGGCGGCAGCAACTTTGGCTATACCGTGGTGGGCAGGTCTGGCGGCCGCGGGGAACTCGAAATCCTTGGAGCCTCTCGGTTTGAGACTGGATCGCTGGACATGGGTTCGGGGCTGGATGCCCGTGGAACGGTGCGGGTCGACGGTGTGGGCAGTGTGCTGCAACTCAATCGCGTCAACGGGCACCGGCTGGCCCTGGGCGACTGGGATCAGGGCAGCTTGATCGTGTCCGGCGGCGCGCTGCTGGACGCCAGCGTGAATGAAGCCGATTGCGCATTCAAGTGGTGCGGGGCCATGGTCGGTCATGCTGCCGGTAGCACGGGTACTCTGACCGTCACCGGCCTTGGCAGTGAGGCGCGTTTCATCAGCGGTTTCCATGTGGCGGGCACACAGCTGGCCACACAGGAACTGGATGGGTGGACGACTGGCAGGGTTGGCGCCAGCACGCATGGGCGTGTTGAGGTGCTGGACGGCGGACTTTTGATCAGCCGGGAGATACACGCGGGTGTCTGGGACACCAAGGCCTCCAATGGGGAGGAGCGCAGCTTTGCCAGCGCGCTGATCACCGGTGCCGGCTCGCGTTGGGTGGTCAATGGCAGCGCTCTGGATGGCGGTGATGCGCGCGCCGACCTGGCCAACAATGTGCGCAGCTTCGCCGACTGGACGGTGAGTGCCGGTGGTGCCCTGCTCATGGAGGCGCCGGCAGGGCGTAGCGCGGTGCTGGAACTGGGGCGGCGCGGACAAGCCAGCATGACGGTTGAAGGTAGCGGCTCCACGGTGCAGCTGAGTGGCTTGAACAGCTGGGTCTTGCTGGGCGCGCAAGGCGGCAGCGGCCGCATGCATCTCGCGCAAGGGGCCAGCCTACGGCTGCAGGGCACGCTCGACAGCGCGCTGACATTGGGAGATTCACAGGGCGCAGGGGAGTTGACCGTCCTGTCGGGCAGCCAGCTTGTTGGCGCTCGACGCGCGGACATTGGCGCCGGCGGCAGCGGCACTGCCCTGATCGACGGCGCTGGCAGCCTGCTCAGCACCGACCGCAATGGCAGCTTCGTGGGCCAACTCAATATCGGTATGCACGGCAGCGGCAAGCTCACCGTCAGCAACGGTGGCGCGGCGTCGGCGTTTTCGCTGCAGGTGGGGCAGGCCGTAGGAGCCTCTCGTGGTGACGTACGAGTCGAAGGGCTGGGGTCACGCATCGAGCTCGACGCCGTCGATTGGCACCGGCTCAATCTGCACAATGGCAGTCTGGTCGTGAGCCAGGGCGCCGTGCTCGACGGTCGCGTCAACGAGGCGGCATGCAACGGCCGCTGGTGCGGCAGCTTTGTCGCCAATGACGCCGGCGATGACTTCACGCTGACCATCAGCGATCCGGGCTCGCGGGTGAGCCTGCTGAGCACGATGTTCGTCTCGACGCCCAGCGTCGGTGCGCCGCCGGCCGCACCCTATACCTATGGCATCCCGGGCGCGAACACCCGGACACGGATCGAAGTGCTCAATGGTGGGCGGCTCGAGACCGAGGGCGTCCAGATGTCGCGGGGCCCGCAGGGTGTCAGCCCGACCGGGGCAGAGTCGGCCCAGACTTCGGTGCTCATGAGGGGGAATGGTTCTGTCTGGGATGTGCGCGGTGGTTCCAGCGACGGTGGGCAGGCCAACTTCTTCACCGGCACCGGCGGCGGCGCCAATACGCAGAGCGACATCCAGGTGCGCGATGGCGCGCAACTGCGCCTGCATGCCGACGGCTCGCATGCTGCCTGGATCCAGCTGGGCATTGACGGCGGCATGCACAGCCTGCTGGTCAGCGGGCCCGGCGCGGCCGTCGTGTACAGCGACAACAACAACGCGGGCCTGTGGATAGGCCGCAATGGCGCGATCGCCGGCGTCAAGCTGATGAACGGCGGCCAGATCCAGGGCGTCAACCGGGTGCAGGTCGGCAACACCGGCGCCACCGGCTCGCTGCTGGTCGACGGCGTCGGTACTGCGATCAGCTATGGCAGCAGCTTTGCTGACCTCTATGTGGGCCGGCAGGGCGGTTTCGGCTCGGCCCAGGTGCTGCATGGCGGTCGCGTTGACCTGCAGGGCAATGCCTTCACGCGGCTTTATGTCGGCGACGGCTCGGGTGCCGACGGCGCCTCGGGTACGTTGCGCATCGACGGCGCCGGCAGCACCGTGGCGCTGCAGAGTCCAGCCTTCGCGGCCGGCTCGGGTTGGGCCAATCCGACTGGACAGATCGGTTGGGGCGGCAGCGCTTCGGTCCAGATCGTCAACGGCGGCCAACTGACGCTGCTGGGGCAAGGCGGCTCGGCGCCGAATGCGATCAGCAGCACAAGGCTGACCATCGGGCAGGCGATCAACGGCGTGACCGGCAGCGGCAACGTCGTCGTCAGCGGGGCCGGCTCGCTGCTGAGCGTCGCCGGTGTGGATCCGATCACCTATGTCGGGCGCAGCGGCGGCTTCGGCACCCTGTCGGTCAACAACGGCGGCGAGGTCCGGTCAACGCTGCTGAACGTCGGTGCCGACGGCGCGACCGGCAGCCTCAACGTCAACGGCGGCACGCTGAATCTCAGCGGCCAATGGGTCGGCGCGCCCTATGGCTCGATCCTCTCGCTGGGCTACGGCAGCGGCTCGCTGGGTTCGGCCTTTTTCGGCAACGGGGCGCAGGTCAACATCGCGAATATGGGCTCGGCCGGCGCGGGCATGCTGCTCGGCGGCATCAACCAGTCCCCCAAGGGCAGCGGCACGCTCCAGGTGCTGAACAACTCGCATGTCACGATCAGCGGCCAGCCGGGCATGAACGCGGTCGTCGTCGGCCTGGGCGGCAGCGGCACGGCCACCTTCGACGGCGGCTCCAGCCTGACGATCGCGCAGGGCGACGTCATCGTCGGCCAGAATGCTTCGGCCGTCGGCACGCTGCGCTTGCTGGGCGGCTCGACGCTGACGGCCGACTATGTGGGCATTGGCAGCACCCGCACCGGCGACGGCGGCCTCGCGACGCTGATCGTCAACGACAGCGTGCTGTCCGCAACGACGCTGGAGGTCGGGGCCAAGGGCTATGTCGGTGGCAACGGCACGATCGTCGCGGACGTGATCAACCGCGGCATCTTCAGTCCCGGCAACTCGCCCGGCACGCTGACCCTCGGTGGCAGCTTCGTCAACCAGGCCGGCGGGCGGCTGGTGCTGGAGGTCGAGTCTGACGGGCAGGGCGGTTTCGTCACCGACCATCTCATCTTCGGCGGGGTCGGCGCGCCCGATCTCGGCGGTTTGCAGATCAGCTTCCACTTTCTCGGCACGACCGACCCCAATGCCTTCCAGGCCGGCGGCGGCTTCCAGATCGGCAGCTTCATGCAGCAGCAAGGTGGCGCGGCGCTGGACCCGCAGTTGTTCGGCGGGGTGACGTTCAGCGCCAGGGCCGACGCTTACACGATCAGCAACTTCAGCTTCGACGCCGGCAGCGGCGCCTCGTTCTCGGCGCAGCCGGTGCCCGAGCCGGCCACTTGGGGCATGTTGCTGCTGGGCCTCGGCGTGCTATGGCGACGCAGGGGACGTTCAGCGTGATGATGATGGTGGCTGCTTGCGGTCTTCGCGCAGCGCCGCCACCTCCTCGCGCAAGCCGCGCAACTGGGCGTGCAGGTCGCGCAGGATGTCCTGCTCCATGCGACGCTCGGAGGTCTCGACCCACATCGCCGCGATCGCGGCGGTGACGAGCGAGAGCACCGCATAGCCCAGCAGCACCACGAACACGGCAAAGATCTTGGCCGCCGGGGTGGTGGGCACGATGTCGCCATAGCCCACCGTGGCGGCGGTGGTGAAGGCCAGCCAGAGCCCGTCGCCCAGGCTATGGGCCCGCGGCTCCAGGGCCCAGAAGCCGACCCCGCAAAAGCCCAACACCAGCAGCGAGAGCGCCAGCAGATAGACGAGGCTGCCGCGCGAGACCCAGGACTTGACGGCCCAGACCATGCGCACCAGGGTCAGCAGCGCCACCAGCAGGCGCTCGGCCAGGGCCCAGCTCTGCTCTGCGCTGGGCGGCAGCAGGGCCGCCGCCAGCAGGCAGACGATCAGCACCAGGTCCAGCGCATTGCTGTGCAGGTACTGGCGTGGGTGGCTGACCATGCGGGCCACGCGCCATAGCGACAGCGCCGAGAGGGTCGCCGCGCACAGGTAGATGCCCATGGCCAAGGGCGTGGGCAGGTTTTCCAGCAGCTCGATGTAGAAGGCCGGGATGGTGGCGATCAAGGCCAGCAGCACCGGCCAGCGCCAGAATTTCTCGACCCTGGTGGCGGCGGGATTCAGGGCCGAGGGCCGCGCCAGACCCCAGCTGCGCGTGCTCATGCGATGTGGCATGGTGCGAGCTTAGGGGCCCAGGCGCCGGTCGGCGTTGATGCTGGTCAAGCGCCTGGCCTACAGGATGAAGCGGCTCAGGTCCTCGTCCTTGGCCAGCTCGCCCAGCTTGGCGTCCACCGCGGCGGCGTCCAGCGTGATGCTCTGGCCGCCCAGATTGGGGGCGTCGAAGCTGATCTCGTCGAGCAGGCGCTCCATCACGGTGGCCAGGCGCCGTGCGCCGATGTTCTCGGTGCGCTCGTTCACCTCGAAGGCGATCTGTGCCAGGCGGCGGATGCCGTCGGCGCTGAGCGTCAGCGTCACGCCCTCGGTGGCGAGCAGGGCCTGGTACTGCTTCACCAGGCTGGCATGGGTGCTGGAGAGGATGGCCTCGAAGTCCTGCACCGACAGCGAGCCCAGCTCGACGCGGATCGGGAAACGGCCCTGCAGCTCGGGGATCAGGTCGCTGGGCTTGCTGAGGTGGAATGCGCCCGAGGCGATGAAGAGCATGTGGTCGGTCTTCACCAGACCGTACTTGGTGCTCACCGTCGTGCCCTCCACCAGCGGCAGCAGGTCGCGCTGCACGCCCTGGCGCGAGACATCGGCGCCGCCATGTTCGGCACGGCTGGCGACCTTGTCGATCTCGTCGATGAAGACGATGCCGTTCTCCTGCGCGTTGTGCAGGGCCGCGGCCTTGATCTCATCCTCGTTGAGCAGCTTGGCGGCTTCCTCCTCGACCAGCAGTTGCATCGCCTCGGCAATCTTGAGCTTGCGTGTCTTGCGCCGTCCCGCACCCATCTGCGAGAACAGACCTTTCAGTTGCTCGGCCATGTCTTCCATGCCGGGCATATTGGCCGGGCCGAGGATTTCCATGGTGGGCTTGGGTTCGAGCAGCTCGATCTCGATCTCCTTGTCGGCCATGGTGCCCTCGCGCAGGCGCTTGCGCATCAGCTGGCGCGTGCTGTTTTCCGCATCGCTGCCAGGCACCAGGATGTCCAGCACGCGCTCCTCGGCGGCGTCTTCGGCGCGGGTGCGCTGGCGCCGCATCGCGTGCTCGCGCTCCTGCTTGATCGCCATGTCGACCAGGTCGCGCACGATCGAGTCCACGTCCTTGCCCACATAGCCCACCTCGGTGAACTTGGTGGCCTCGACCTTGATGAAGGGCGCATCGGCCAGCTTGGCCAGGCGGCGCGCGATCTCGGTCTTGCCCACCCCGGTGGGGCCAATCATCAGGATGTTCTTGGGCGTGATCTCGCCGCGCAGCTTGTCGTCCACACGTTGGCGACGCCAGCGGTTGCGCATCGCGATCGCCACGGCGCGCTTGGCAGCCTGCTGGCCGACGATGTGGCGGTCGAGTTCGGAGACGATCTCCTGGGGGGTCATGCTGCTCATTGGAGCCCCTCGTTCGATGGGTACATCGACCGATCCCCCGAGGGGATGGCCACTTGCTTGGGACGGCCCGGCGCTGCGTGGCTCATTCCAGGACCTCTATGGTGTGGTTGCCATTGGTGTAGATGCAGATGTCGCCGGCGATCACCAGCGACTGCTTGACGATCTCCGCGGCCGAAAGTTCGCTGTGATTGAGCAAGGCCTTGGCAGCGGCCTGTGCATAGGCGCCGCCCGAGCCGATCGCCACGATGCCCTGCTCGGGCTCCAGCACATCGCCGTTGCCGGTGATGATCAGCGAGGCCTCGCGGTCGGCCACGGCCAGCATGGCCTCGAGCCGGCGCAGCACGCGGTCGGTGCGCCAGTCGCGCGTCAGCTCAACGGCGGCGCGCACCAGATTGCCCTGGTGTTTTTCGAGCTTGGCCTCGAAGCGTTCGAACAGGGTGAAGGCATCGGCGGTGGCGCCGGCGAAGCCGGCCAGCACCTGCTCGCGATAGAGCTTGCGCACCTTGCGCGCGCTTGCCTTGACGACGATGGTGCCCAGGGTCACCTGGCCGTCGCCGCCGATCGCGACCTGCAGGCCCTGGGGTGTTTGCCGGCGCACGCTGACGATGGTGGTGCCGTGGTAGCTGGGGAAGGAAGAGGATGAGTCCATGGGGGCTCCAGTTGGGGGCGCGCTGCGCATTTCCAAGTGGTCGTTCCGCCCAGCGAACACCGCAGATCCGGCTTCGCCGGGCTGCCGGTGTTGCCCCCTTGAGGGGGCGGCCGCAGGCCGTAGGGGGTGGGCCTAAACCTGACGTACCTTGATGCGGGCATGTTCGTTGATGCCCATGGCACCGAAGAACATCGCCACCAGCCGGTGCGTCTCGCTGAAGATCACCGCGCGGTTCTCGCCGCGGCGCGCCAGCACCCAGTTGAGCAGGTCGCCGGCGGCCATGAAGTCCAGGCGTATCAGCTTGGGGCAGGCGATGTTGATGACGGTGGCGGCACCCAGCTGCTCGGTCATCAGCTGCAGGGTTTCGCTGATGTCGCCGCTCAACTGGCCCGAGAGCTCCAACTGCACCGCGCCATCGAGCTGGGTCTGGTCGGTGATGCTGGTCTCCATGAAGGAGCTGGGCGCTTCGCCCGGATGCATGGTGGTGGTGGCGGGTGCGCTGGTGGAGAGGCTATTGCCGCTCACCCGCACGCTGCATTTGACACGCTCCCAGGAGGGCGGCGAGACCTCGTAGGTCACGCAGTAATCGATCGCGGCCTCGTCGAACTGGTCGGGCCGGTTCACCACCCGCAGCGCTTCCAGGCGCAGCATCCAGAAGGCCGGGTCGACGTCGCGCACGCCCACCGGGGCCTGCTCCTTGAGGCGCAGCAGGAAGTTGTCGCCCGCCAGCCAGCGTATGTCCAGCGGCTGGTTGGCCCAGGCGCGGAACAGCTCGCGCAGCTTGGCGCAGGCTTCTGCATCGATCTGGGTGAGTTTGGTCCAGTCCAGCACCCAGGGCATGGGCTGCACCTCGCAGCGCGAGCGCAGCTGCGCCACGGCCTCGAGGTCCAGGTACTCGGGTGCAGCCCAGCTCACGCCGCCGGCATGGCCATGCGGCACGCGCTCGCTGCGTGCCGCCTCGGCCACCAGCTTGGGCAGGGAGAAGAACTGCGGCGCGGAGAGTCCGAACTGGTGCGCGTAGTCGCCCGCCAGGGATTCGAACTTGCTCTGCTGGCCGGTGGCGCGGTAAAGGTCGAACAAGGCCAGCCAGGTTTCTGCGTGCAGATTGCGTAAGCCACCGGGACGGGTCATTTCCAGCAGGCCGCGCTCGCAGCTTTCGTAGTCGGCATTCGCAAAGGCGATCACCGCCTCGTCGAGCTCGGCGTCATGCACGAACTCGTTCACCTCGACGGCCGGCTGGTTGGCCGCCCTGAAGCTCAGCGGCGGCTCGGGCAGGTCCAGCGGCGGCAGGATGCTTGGCTTGCCGTCCGAGAGCGGCGACATGCCCGCGCCCATCACCACGGCAGCGGGCGGCGGGGCGATCTCCAGGCGCTCGATCTCCTCGGGCGGCGCATATTCGGCCACGCGCGGTGCCAGCTCCTGCTGGGCAGGCTCGGTGGGGGCGAAATGCGCGGGGCGCGTGCTGGTATCGAAGAAGCCCTGACCGTGCTGGCTGTGCTGGCGTTCGGTGGGGGCGAAGTTCTCGCCCACCATCTGCTGCTCGATCTGGTCGATCTTGGCCTTCACGCCCAGGTCGATCTTGGAATTGATCTCGCTGTTGCGAACGATCTCGTCGATGCTCGACGAGGATCCGCCCAGGGCCGCCAGCTGTTCGGCGGTGAGGCCCTCGCGGCGGATGCGGCGTAGCATGTCGAGCTCGCGCTTGCGCACGAAGTCGTTGCGACGCTTGCGTTCCACCATGGCACGCAACTCAGCCTTGGCGGCGTCGCCCTCGGGGTCGTCATGGCGCGAATTGATCTCGGCCCAATCCGTGGTCGGATTGGCAACGAAGCGCGCCACCTTGCGGAAGAAGCTTTCGCCGTCCTTCGGTTCAGTCATGCGCGCTCGTCGGCTGGCTGGGGTTCAGAAACAGTGGCCCTTGGCTCAATCGCCAAACATCTTCTGCTTGAGCTCGCGACGCTGCTGGGCTTCCAGCGAGAGCGTGGCGGTGGGGCGGGCGATCAGGCGGCCGAGGCCTATGGGTTCGCCGGTCTCGTCGCAATAGCCATAGTCGCCGGTGTCCAGGCGGGCCAGCGACTGCATGATCTTCTTCAGCAGCTTGCGCTCGCGGTCACGCGTGCGCAGTTCCAGCGCGTGCTCTTCCTCGATGGTGGCGCGGTCGGCCGGGTCGGGCACGATGGAGGTGTCTTCGCGCAGATGCTCGGTGGTCTCGCCGGCATTCGAGAGCACGCCGTCCTTCAGCTCGGTGAGCTTGGCGCGGAAGAACTCGATCTGCTTGTCGTTCATGTACTCGCTCTCGGGCATGGCGAGCACTTCGGCATCGGTCAGTTCATGGCCGGCCTTGGTCTTCCAGGCGTTGACGAGCTTGGGGTCGGCCTTGGCCGGCGTACGGGGAGATTCAATCACGGGGCTACTCATTTGGCGCGTTGGCGGCTTCGGGGGAGCAAAACGGTCTGCAAATCGGTTGCTGCCGGGCGTTGGTGCTGCAACTTCCAGGGTGGCCACTGCGGCGGAGTCTTCGTGCGCGTCAGCCTTGGGCTTGCTCGCAGTCTTTCCAGCCTTGGCAGCGGGGCGACCCTCGGCGGCGGCCTTGGCCGGCGTCGGGGTGGGTTTTGGGGCCGGTGTCTTGCTCACGTTCACGCTCCTCGTTGGCTTTATACCTGCTCTGCGGGGTCAGTTCGCAACGGTGTTGACGCTTGCTTGCCAGCATGCGCCGGTTCTCGGGCGCCGCGGATTGTAGCCAGCTTGTGCCAACACCTTTTTGTTCAGTTTGTCACTGAGTGTGGCACTAAGCCAGGCAGCCTTCCAGCCCCTGCATGAGGATGTCCTTGGGCAGGTCGATGCCGATGAAGACCATCTTGCTCTGCTTCTTCTCGCCGGGCATCCACTTGGGGCCCAGGTCCGAGCCCATCAGCTGGTGCACGCCCTGAAAGATCACCTTCTTGTCGGTGCCCTTCATATTCAGCACGCCCTTGTAGCGCAGCATCTTGGGGCCATAGACCTGCACGATGGCGCCCAGGAACTCCTCCAGCTTGGCGGGATTGAAGGCGCGGTCGGAGCGGAACACGAAGGACTTCACGTCGTCATCGTGCACGTGGTGATGCGGGTGGTCGCAATGCTCGCCATGCTCATGGTCGTGATCATGGTGGTGGTGATGGTCGTGTTCCTCGGCCTTGAGGAAATCGGGGTCGATGTCCAGCTTGGCGTTGAGGTTGAAGCCGCGCAGGTCGAACACCTTGGCAATCGGCACCTCGCCGAAGTGCACGCGCTCTTGCGGTGCGCGCGGGTTCATGTGCTTGATGCGGTGGCTCAAGGCATCGACGCTGGCCGCGTCCACCAGGTCGCTCTTGCTGATGAAGATCTGGTCGGCAAAGCCGATCTGGCGGCGCGCTTCCTGGCGCGTGTCGAGCTGCTGCTCGGCATGCTTGGCGTCCACCAGGGTGAGGATGGAGTCGAGCAGAAAGCTCTCGGCAATCTCGTCGTCCATGAAGAAGGTCTGCGCCACCGGGCCGGGGTCGGCCAGGCCGGTGGTCTCGATCACCACGCGGTCGAAATCCAGCTCGCCGCGGCGCTTCTTGGTGGCCAGGTCGGAGAGGGTGGTGCGCAGGTCTTCGCGGATGGTGCAGCAGACGCAGCCATTGCTCATCTGGATGATCTGCTCCTGGGTCTCGGCCACCAGGATCTCGGTATCGACGTTCTCCTCGCCGAACTCGTTCTCGATCACGGCGATCTTCTGGCCATGGGCCTCCGACAGCACGCGCTTGAGGAGGGTGGTCTTGCCCGAGCCGAGGAAGCCGGTGAGGATGGTGGCGGGAATCAGACCCTGGGATGCGGATGACATGGTGTTCTCTACAGCTGAAGCAAACGAGCCCCACAGATGAGGGCGGCTGACTGTCTTTCAAGCGGGCGGCAATGTCAATCGGTTATTCTGTGCGTCCTGTAACTACGACACGCAGCACTGTGTCTGAACCCCAGCCTAGTAGGAGCCCCCACGCCAAGAGTGGGGGTCACAAGTCTGCCGCCGAGCCCCGCGGTCTCCTGAACCGCATGCTGGAATTCCTGCATCCCGGGCCCGATTCCACCTCCGAGTTGATCGAAACCCTGGCCGATGCCGAGGAGCGGGCGCTGATCGCCCCCGAGTCCCGGCAGATGCTCGAGGGTGTGCTGCGCATGGCCGAGCTGAGTGCCGGCGACGCCATGGTGGCGGCGCCGCGCATGGACCTGCTGGATATCGACGCCGGCTATGAGGATTTGCTGGCCACGGTGATCGAGACCGGCCATTCGCGCTTCCCGGTCTACGAGGATGGGCGCGACAACATCATCGGCATCCTGCTCGCCAAGGATCTGCTCAAGCTGCAGCGTGCCCCCGAGCTGAACCTGCGCACGCTCTTGCGCCCCGCAGTGTTCGTGCCCGAGAGCAAGGGCCTGAACGAGCTCTTGCGCGACTTCCGCTCCAACCGCAACCACCTGGCCATCGTCATCGACGAGTTCGGCAACACCGCCGGCCTCATCACCATCGAGGATGTGCTGGAGGAGATCGTCGGCGAGATCGAGGACGAGTTCGACGACAAGGACGGCGAGTCCAGCATCTACACCCTGGCCGACGGCAGCCAGCGCGTGGCCGGCGACGCCGAGATCGCGGCCGTCAACCAGGCGTTCGGCATCGAGCTGCCGGCGCAGGAGTTCGACACCATCGGCGGCCTGGTGGCGCATGAGCATGGCCGCGTGCCGCGGCGCGGCGAGACGGTGACGCTGGCCGGCCTGCGCTTTCAGGTCATGCTGACGCGCGGCGGTTCGGTGCGCTGGTTCAAGGTCACGCGCGAGAGCGGTTCGGACGACGCCTGATGCAGCGCCTGCTCAAGAGCTGGCCGGTGGCCCTGCTGGCCGGCCTTTTGCACCTGGCCGCGTTTGCTCCCACCCAGGCCTGGTATTTGCAGCCCCTGGCGCTGACCTGGCTGGCCTGGGCCAGCTGGGACGCCACGCCGGCGCGTGCCGCGCGCTTGGGGCTGGCCTTCGGCCTGACCTGGCTGGCGGCGGGCCTGTGGTGGCTCTATATCAGCATGCACGAGTTCGGTCATCTGCCGGGGCTGATGGCGGGCGGGGCCGTGCTCTTGCTGGCGGCGTTCTTGTCGCTCTACCTCGCCGGAGCGATGGCGCTGGCGGCGTGGCTGCGAGGTCGCTCGGCCTCGGCCTGGCATGGGCTGACGTGGGCGCTGTGCTGGCTCCTTGCCGAGCTGGCGCGCGCCACCCTGTTCGGCGGCTTCCCCTGGATTGCCAGCGGTTATGCGCACACGGTCGGGCCGCTGGCCGCCTGGGCACCCTGGCTGGGCGTGTATGGCATCACCCTGCTGGCGGCACTGCTGGCGGCGGCACTGGCTGCGGCCTTGCGTGGGGCTTTGCTTGCACTGGCGCCCGCACTGCTGCTCCTGCTGGCCGGCCTGGCGCTGCCGCAGGACTTCACCCACAGCAGCGGCAGCATCAAGCTCTCGCTGCTGCAGCCGAATGTGCCGCAGGACCAGAAATTCGACCGCGCGCTGATGGACGCCAACCTGCAGCGCCTGTATGCGCAGATCTCTGCAGCCCGTGGCCAAGTGGTGCTGACGCCCGAATCCGTGGTGCCACTGCCGCTGGCCTATCTGCCGCCCGAGTTCGTGCAGGCGCTGGAGCAGGGCGCGCGCGAGCGTCCCCTGCTGCTGGGCAGCTTTCTGGGCAACGAGCGCGCTGGCTTCGTCAACTCCCTGCAGGCCTTTGGTGGCGAGCAAGCCTACAGCTATGGCAAGCGCCATCTGCTGCCCTTTGGCGAATACATCCCGCCTGGCTTCCACTGGTTCGTGCGCATGCTGCAGATCCCCATGGACGACCAGGCCGCCGGCCAGCACCAGCAGGCCTTTGCGGTGGCCGGCCAGCGCCTGCGCCCGCTGATCTGCTACGAGGATCTGTTCGGTGAGGACTTTGTGCAGAGCGTGGCGGGCGAAAAAGACGCCGCCACCGTGCTGGTGAATGCCAGCAACCTGGCCTGGTTCGGTACGCTTATGGTGCAGGACCAGCATCTGCAGTTTTCGGTCATGCGGACGCTGGAATTCCAGCGCCCCTTGGTGCGCGCCACCAATACCGGCGCCACCGCGGCGCTGGACCATCGCGGCCGCGTACTGGCGCGCCTGCCCGCCGCCACCGCCGGCGTGCTGGAGGTGGAGGTGCAGGGGCGGACGGGCAGCACGCCCTATGCGCGCTGGCTGGCGGCCTGCGGGCTCTGGCCTTTTGGCTTGTTATTGCTGCTGGGTCTGGGGCTGGCATGGCGGCTGAAGCGTCAGCATAGGTAACCTAGAATCGGGCGCTTCCCAATGTCGACCGCCACGCGCCCACCATGCTGAGCTTCCAGCAAATCATTCTCAAGCTTCAGGAATATTGGTCCGCCCAAGGCTGCGCCTTGCTGCAGCCCTATGACATGGAGGTCGGCGCCGGCACCAGCCACACCGCCACCTTTTTGCGTGCCCTCGGCCCCGAGCCCTGGAAGGCCGCCTATGTGCAGCCCAGCCGCCGCCCCAAGGACGGCCGCTATGGCGAGAACCCGAATCGCCTGCAGCATTACTACCAGTACCAGGTGGTGCTCAAGCCCGCGCCTGCCAACATCCTGGAGCTCTATCTGGGCTCGCTGGAGGCGCTGGGCTTCGATCTGAAGAAGAACGATGTGCGCTTCGTCGAGGACGATTGGGAAAACCCCACGCTGGGCTGCTGGGGCCTGGGCTGGGAGGTCTGGCTGAACGGCATGGAAGTGACCCAGTTCACCTATTTCCAGCAGGTCGGCGGCATTGACTGCAAGCCCATCACCGGCGAGATCACCTATGGCCTGGAGCGCCTGGCCATGTATCTGCAGGGCGTGGAATCGGTCTACGACCTGGAGTACACGCCCGGGCTGAAGTACGGCGATGTGTTCCACCAGAACGAGGTCGAGCAATCGACCTACAACTTCGAGCACAGCGACGTCGAGTTCCTGCTCAGCGCGTTCGCGGCACATGAGAAGCAGAGCCAGCACCTGATGAGCGCGCAGTTGGCCCTGCCCGCCTATGAGCAACTGCTCAAGGCCGGCCACAGCTTCAACCTGCTGGACGCACGCGGCGCCATCTCGGTGACCGAACGCGCCGCCTACATCGGCCGCATCCGCAATCTGGCGCGTGCCGTGGCGCAGAGCTATCTGGACAGCCGCGCCCGCCTGGGCTTCCCGATGGCGCCCAAGGACTGGGCCGATGAAGTGATTGCCCAGATCGAAAAGAAGACAAAGGCGGCCTGAACCATGACTGCTGAGAACAAGAACCTGCTGGTTGAACTGTTTGTTGAAGAGCTGCCCCCCAAGGCGCTGAAGAAGCTGGGCGAGGCCTTTGCGGCCGTGTTGGCCGACAGCCTGAAGTCGCAAGGCCTGGCTGCACCGGCGGCCGCCGTCACCGCCTACGCCTCGCCGCGCCGCCTGGCCGTGCAGGTGTCAGGTGTTGCCGCCAAGGCCGCGGATCGCGCCGTGCAGCAAAAGCTCATGCCCGTGGCCGTGGCCCTGACGGCTGAGGGCCAGGCCACGCCGGCGCTGCTGAAGAAGCTGGCGGCGGTGGGCGCCGATGCGGCCGTCGTGCCCCAGCTCAAGCGTGCCATGGACGGCAAGGCCGAGGCCTTGTTCCTCGATTCCATCGTGGCCGGCGCCACCTTGGCCGAGGGCCTGCAGAAGGCGCTGGACGAGAGCCTGGCCAAGCTGCCCATCCCCAAGGTCATGACTTACCAGCTGGCCGATGGCTGGAGCGATGTGAAGTTCGTGCGCCCGGCCCATGGCCTGGTGGCCCTGCATGGCACGGCCGTGCTGCCGGTGCAGGCCCTGGGCCTCGCCGCCGGCCGCACGACGCGCGGCCATCGCTTCGAGGCCAGCCTGCCCGAGCTGAGCATTGAAAGTGCCGACAGCTATGCCGCTTACTTAAGCGAGCAGGGCGCCGTGATTGCCAGCTTTGCCGAGCGCCGCGCCGAGATCCTGCGCCAGCTCGGCGAGGCGGCCGCCAAGGAGGGCCTCAAGCCGATCGACGACGAGGCCCTGCTGGACGAGGTCACGGCACTGGTCGAACGCCCCAATGTGCTGACCTGCCAGTTCGAGACCGAGTTCCTGGCGGTGCCGCAGGAATGCCTGATTCTGACGATGAAGGCGAACCAGAAGTACTTCCCGCTGCTGGATGCCGAAGGCAGGCTGACCAACAAGTTCCTGGTCGTCTCCAACATCCGCCCAATTGATGCCAGCGCGGTGACCGGCGGCAACGAGCGCGTGGTGCGCCCGCGCCTGTCGGACGCCAAGTTCTTCTTCGACCAGGATCGCAAGAAGAGACTGGCCGAGCGCGTGCCAGGTCTTGCCAAGGTGGTCTACCACGGCAAGTTGGGCACGCAGGGTGAGCGCGTCGAGCGCGTGCGCGCGATCGCCGGAGCGATCGCCGCACAGCTCGGCGCCGACGCCGAACTCAGCGCCCAGGTGGACCAGGCGGCGCAGCTGGCCAAGGCCGACCTGCTCACCGACATGGTGGGTGAGTTCCCCGAGCTGCAGGGCATCATGGGCGGCTATTACGCCCGCCACGACGGCCTCGGTGATGCCGTGGCCGAGGCCATCGAAGACCATTACAAGCCGCGTTTTGCCGGTGACGAGCTGCCGCGCAACCAGGTGGGCCTGGTGGTGGCGCTGGCCGACAAGTTGGAGACCCTGGTGGGCCTGTTCGGCATCGGCCAACTGCCCACCGGCGACAAGGACCCCTTCGCGCTGCGCCGCCATGCGCTGGGTGTGGTGCGCATGCTGTCCGAACGTGCCGGCACGCTGGCGCTGAGCACCCTGCTGAAGGCGGCCGTGCCGGCCTTTGGTGGCCTGATCCAGGACCCCAGCGAGGCGCTCGCGCAATTCATCTACGAGCGCCTCTCCGGCAGTCTGCGCGAGCAGGGCTATAGCGCCCAGGAAGTCGACGCCGTGCTGGCGCTGAATCCGCAGCGCCTGGCCGATGTGGGCGCGCGCCTGCAGGCGGTGCGCGCCTTCGCGGCCCTGTCTGAGGCGGCCGCGCTGGCCGCCGCCAACAAGCGCATCGGCAACATCCTCAAGAAGAGCGAAGAACAAGCGCTGCAGGCACAGATCAATGAGGCCCTGCTGGTCGAGCCGGCCGAGCAGCAGCTGGCCGGCGCGCTGAAGATGACCGCACATGTGGCCGATGCGCTGTTCCACAACGGCGAGTACGCCGCCTCCCTGCGCGAGCTGGCGACGCTCAGGGGGCCGGTGGATGCCTTCTTCGACGGCGTGATGGTGAATGCCGAAGATCCGGCGCTGCGCGCCAACCGCCTGGGCCTGCTGAAGAGTCTGCACGAGGCGATGAACCGCGTGGCCGATCTATCCCGCCTGGCCAGCTAACCACCGTTCGTTCGCAAGCACCATGCCCTCGATGCGCTCCGACCACAGCCACAGCATGAAGCTCGTCATTCTGGGCCGTGACGGGACCATCAACCGCTACCGCGACGACCATGTGAAGTCGATCGACGAGCTCGAACCGCTGCCCGGGGCGTTGGAGGCGGTGGCAAGGCTCAACCATGCGGGCTGGCACACGGTGATGGCCACCAACCAGCCCGGCATCGGCCGCGGATTGCTGGACATGGCCTCGCTGAACGCGGTGCATATGCGCTTGAATCAGCTGCTGGCCGAGAAGGGCGGGCGGCTGGACGCGGTGTTCTTCTGTCCGCACACGCCCGAGGAGGGCTGCACCTGCCGCAAGCCGTTGCCGGGCCTGATCGAGCAGATCGGCGAGCGCTTCGGCGTGGCGCTGCCGCAGGTGCATATGGTGGGCGCCAGCCTGCGCGATATCCAGACCGCCCAGGCCGCCGGCTGCGTGCCGCATCTGCTGCGCAGCGACCGCCTCGGCAAGCTCGACGAGGCCCAGCTCCAGGCTCTGCTGGCCCAGGTGCCGGGCGCGCGCCTGCATGCCGACCTGACCCAATTCGCCGAACACCTGATACAGGACGAGCGCCGCGCCAAGGCCGATGCGCGCGGCGAGGCCATGCCGCCCGACACCGGCCCGGGCGATCTGAGCGAATGATGTTGTCGCTGCTGTCGGCGCTGCGCTCGCTGCTGTTCCTGCTCTACCTCAGCGCCACGGTGATCCCCTGGGCCATGGCGGTGCTGCTGATCTCGCTGTTTGCGCGCGGCGACAAGGTCTACTGGGCCTGCGTGGGCTGGCTGCGCCTGGCCATCCGCGGCGCCGAGCTGATCTGCGGCGTGCATTACCGCGTGCAGGGCATGGAGAACCTGCCTAGCAAGGCCGACAAGAACTCGGCGGTGGTGCTGCTGTCCAAGCACCAGTCCACCTGGGAAGCCTTTGCCTACCCCACCCTGATGGCCCATCCGATGGCCTATGTGTTCAAGCGCGAGCTGCTCTATGTGCCCTTCTTCGGCTGGGCGATGGCGCGCCTGGACATGATCCACATCGATCGCAGCAAGCGCACCGAGGCCTGGGCCCGCGTGGCGGCGCAGGGCAAGCGCCTGGCGGCGATGGGGCATTGGGTCATCATGTTTCCCGAGGGCACGCGCATCGCGCGCGGCCGCAAGGGCGACTACAAGACCGGCGGCACACGCCTGGCGATCGCCAACGGCGTGCCGGTGGTGCCGATCGCCACCACGTCTGCGCGCTGCTGGCCGCCACGCAGCTTCCTGATCCGGCCCGGCGTGATCGAGGTCTCGATCGGCAGGCCCATCCCCTCGGTGGGGCGCGAGCCGGCCGAGCTGATGCGCGAGGTCGAGGCCTGGATCGAGGCCGAGATGCGGCGGCTCGATCCCGAAGCCTACGCGAGCGCGGCCCGGCATGCCGAGCAGCGCACGCTGGCTTGAGCAATCATCAGTACACTCGCAGGCCATGCTGAGACGTCTGGCCGGGCTCTTTTCCAAGCAAGCGCAGCAGCTGTCGCTGTTCGACGGTGCTGAGCCGCAGCTTGCGCCCCTGGTGAATGCGCCGCCGCCGCCGCCGGCCCGGCCCGAGCGCCCCATGCCCTCGGCGCACAGCCGCGAGCTGCTGCTGGATGGCCACCGCGTGGCTTATGAGCTGCGCCGCGCACGCCGCCGCAGCATCGGTTTCACCGTCAGCGAGTTGGGGCTGCGCGTCAGCGCGCCGCGCTGGGTGCCGCTGGGCGAGATCGAGCGTGCGCTGCAGATCAAGTCCGGCTGGATCCTGCGCAAGCTGGTGGAGCAGCGCGAACGCGCCCAGCGCGTCGAGGCGGCTCGGGTGCAATGGGCCGATGGCTGCAGCGTGCCCTATCTGGGCGAGAGCCTGATCGTGGTGCTCGATCCGTCCGCCGCGCAACACCCAGGCGGCGCGCGCTACGACAGCGGCGCGGCCGACCCTCAAGCCACGCTGGCCTCGGTGGCGCGCCACACCCTCTACCTGGGCCTGCCGCAGGGCGCCAGCGCCGAGCAGGTGCGCGATGCCGTGCAGGCCTGGTTGCAGCGCCAGGCCAAGGCCTTGTTCGAGCAGCGTTGCCGCCATTTCGCCGCCCAGCTGGGCGTGCACATGACGCGGCTGCGCCTGTCGTCGGCGCAGACGCGCTGGGGCAGTGCCAACGCCGATGGCGTGATACGGCTGAACTGGCGCCTCATCCACTTCGGCGTGGCCACCATCGACTATGTGGTGGCGCATGAGCTAGCGCATCTGCGCGAGATGAACCACAGCCCGCGCTTCTGGGCGCTGGTGCGTTCGGTGATTCCGGACTACGAGGCCTCGCGCGAGCGCCTGCGCCAGGCGGCCCTGCCCAGCTTCGAGGCCTGAGCTCATCCCCCTTTGGGGGGGCTTGTCCGGGCGTGGTGTGGCCTTCACACTCGCGCCTGCAAGCTGTCATCACCCGCATCTGAGTTCACGAGGGTTTCAAGTCTCCCGGAACTTACGGTGGCGCCAGGGCCCCGCATCCCCATGGATCCGGTAGACCCGCGCTTGGAACCGAAAAGTTGATGCCATAAAAAAGGCCCGACCCGCCGCCCCCTCCCGGGGGCGGCGGACACCGGTTGAGCCTAGATCGCTGAAAAGCGGTACACCCCGTTCTCATCCCGGCTGCGGCGCAGCCGCCCCGCCAGCCACAGCGCATTCAGATGCGCCACCGATTCGCCCATCGCGAAGGTGGTCTGGTGCAGATCGAGCTTGCGCTTGAACATCAGCTCCAGCAGCTCGGCCGCGTGGCAGGGCTTGGCGGCGCAGGCCTGCAGCACCTCGGCCAGGCGCTCGTCGTGGTGTTGCAGCAGCTGGTCCACGCGCGCATGCAGGCCGCGGAAGGGCTTGCCGTGCGAGGGCAGCACCAGGGTCTCGGCCGGCAGGCTCAGCATGCGCCTGACCGAGTCCAGGTAGAGGCTCAGCGGGTCGGCCTCGGGCTCCACATCCACCACGCTGACATTGGTGGAAATGCGCGGCAGCACCATATCGCCCGAGATCAACAGGCCCTGGCTGGCACTGTGCAGGCTGATGTGCTCGGGCGCATGGCCGTAGCCGGCGATGCAGCGCCAGTCGTGGCCGCCGATGCGCAAGACCTGACCCTCCATCAGCCGCGCGTAGCTGCTCGGCACCGCCGGCACCATGCTGGGGTAGTAGCTGGCGCGCGCGCGTATCTTGGCCTGCGAGTCGGGGTCGGTGAGGCCGTGGCTGGCGAAGAAGTTGGCGGCGCTCGCACCGCCCATGCCCACGGTGGAGCCGCTGGCCAGGCGCGCGAGGTTGTAGTCGGTCGCACTCATATGCAGGCGGCAGGCCCATTTCTCCGTCAGCCAGGCCGCCAGGCCCATGTGATCGGGGTGGAAATGGGTGACGATGACGCGCAGCACCGGCAGGCCGTCCAGGTGATTCGCAAACACCTGTTCCCAATGCGCCTGGGTGGCCTCGCTGTGGATGCCGCAATCGACGATGCTCCAGCCAGCCCGGCCGTCGATCTCGTCGCGCAGCAGCCAGAGGTTGATATGGTCCAGCGCGAAGGGCAGGCCCATGCGCAACCAGCGCACGCCGGGCTGCAGCTCCAGCACGCCGCCGGGCTCGGGCAGGGCGCCGCCCAGGGGATAGATCAATTCCGATTCGCGTGGGTTGGCCATAGCGCTCTGCCTTAGACTTACGTTTACGTTAACGTCATGTGAGCCCAGTGTAGCCATGAGCACCGAGTCCAGCCGTCCGGCCAAGAAGAGCAGCAAGGCAGCGACACGTGCGGTCGAGCCGGCCACGCGCCTGTTCACCATCACCGAGCTGGCCGCCGAGTTCGACATCACCCCGCGCGCGATCCGCTTCTACGAGGACATGGGCCTGCTCACGCCCGCACGTGCCGGCCGCAACCGCGTCTACACGCACCGCGACCGCACCCGCCTCAAGCTCACCCTGCGCGGCAAGCGCCTGGGCCTGAGCCTGCAGGAGGTCAAGCAGCTGGTCGATATGTACGACTCCGAGTCCGACGCGGCGCCGCAGCTGAAGGCCTTTCTGGCGGTGCTGCAGCAGCACCGCCGCCAGTTGGAGCAGCAGCTCGACGACATCGAGGTCACGCTGGCCGAGATCGCCCAGCATGAGGAGCGCTGCCAAAGCCTGCTGGGCGAAGCGGGCGGCAAGACCAGGCGGGCCTGAACCCTCGCCCCTCAGTCGCGCAGCGCCAGGATGGGCCGCATCGCCATTGCCGCCAGGCCATGGCGCAGGCTGGCCAGCAGGCTCACCAGCAGCAGGCCCGCCAGGGCGAGCGCCTGTGGCCACAGACCGATGTGGGCGCGGTCGGCAAACTGGCTCAGGTATTGCTGGCCCAGCCACCAGGACAGCGGCAGCGCGATCAGCGCCGCCAGCAGCAGCAGGCCGGCGAACTCACGCAACAGCCGGGTCAGGGCCTGCAAGGACGAGGCGCCATGCAGCTTGCGCAGCACCAGCTCGCGCGCATGGCGCTGCACCAGATAGGCGGCCAGGGCATAGACGCCGAAACCTGCCAGGGCGAGGGCCAGCGCGCCGGTGGCGCTGACCAACTGGGCGATGCGGCTGTCGGTCTCGTAGGGCTCCAGCATGGCCTGCTCGACGCGCTCGACGTTGAAGGGTTCGTCCGGGAAGAAGCGCTTCCAGGCCGGTGCCAGCAACTGCTCCGGGTCGCTGCCGGGTTTGAGGCGCAGGTTCAGCACCCAGAAGCCGAGCCGCTCGGCCAGCGCCTGCTCGCTGCGCTGCAGGCGCAGCATATGCGGGCGCGGCAGCTCGCGCGTGCGCTCCAGGGTGAGCGCCGGCACCACGCCGACGATGCGCAGCTGCTCGCGCTGCTGGTTCAGCCCGACCATGGTCGAGCTCACCGTCTTGCCGATGGCCTCGGTGGCGCCGGCAAAGCCGAGCGCGCGCACGGCCGGCTCGTCGAGCACGATGGCATCGTGGCCGGCGCCGGCGAGCTCCCCGGCCAGCAGGGGCACCTTGTAGAAGGCGAAGAAGTCGCTGTCCAGCACGCTCACGCGCAGCTGGGCCTGGCGATCCTGGACGCTGAAATCGGCGTTGCGATCCAGGCGCGCACTGCCCGGCACGCTGTCGGTCCAGGCCATGGCGCCGACCTCGGGGAGCTGCGCCAGGGCCTGGCGCAGGTCCTCGGCCTGCTGGGCGCTGGCGCCCGGCGGCATCGGCAGGGCCAGCGCGCCCTCGGGGTGGTAGCCGAGCTCGCGCTGCAGCACATGGCGGTTCTGCAGGCTCAGCAACAGGGCCAGGCTGCAGACCAGCAGCGCGATGCCGAACTGCAGAACGCTGAGCACACGTCGCAGAGCCATGCCACTGCGACCCTCGCTGGCCTGGCGCCCTTGCAGGGCCGCCCCCGCCTGCTGGCGCCAGGCCAGCCAGGCCGGATAAAGGCTGACCAGGAGGCCCAGCAGCAGGCCGGCCAGCAGCAGGCCGAGCAGGGGCAGCGGCTGCAGCAGCGCGTCGGGCATGGGGACGCGCAGGGCGTTCGTTAGCCATGGCAGCAGCAGCCAGGCCAGCAGCAGGGCCAGCGCCGAGGCCAGCAGGATGCTCAGCTGGGCTTCGACGGCGAATTGCAGCAGCAGCCGGGCCGGGCTCAGGCCCAGGCTTTTGCGGACCGCGATCTCGCGCTGCCGCTGCAGCGTGCGCACCCCGCTGAGGTTGACGAAGTTGAGCAGGGCCAGGCTCAGCAGCAGGCCGGCGATGGCGGCCAGCGCCACCAGCACCTGCACGCGCAAGCGCCCTTCGCGGCCCTCGAAGGGCATCTCGGTCACCGGCAGGGCGCGCATGAAGGCGGCCTTGCGGCCCTTGGCGGTCCATTCCGGCGGCAGTTCCTTCATGATGGGGCTGGCGTCCAACAGGGCCTGCGCCACCACGCCGACCTGAGCGGCGCTGGCGCCCGGCTGCAGGCGGCCGTAGACCCGGCCGGCGATCATGAACCAGGCCTCGCGGGTGTCGCGATCGATGCCCGCGGCCGGCGCGTCGAAACTCAGATAGGCCTCGGCGCGGAACTGGCTGCGCGAGTGCGGCTCGGGCAGCACGGCCGCGACGCTGAGCGGGTGCTTGCCATAGACCAGGGTCTTGCCGAGCACGGCGGTATGGCCGAACAGCTTGCGTGCCAGGCCCTCGGTGATGGCGATGGTGTCCGGTCGGGCCAGGCTGCTGCGCAGGTCGCCCTGCAGCGCGCGCAGATTGAACAGCTCCACCAGGCTGGCGTCGGCGGCCAGGGTGCTGGCATGCAGGCTGCGCTCGCCCTGGCGCAGCGTCACCCTGTCCTCGGACGCGCGACTGAGCAGTTGCACCGGCGCGCGTGCCTGCGCCAGCGCCTGGCTGAACACGAAGGGCGAACCCAGGAACCAGTCCTCCTCGCGCCCCGGCATATTGCCGTGGAAGTCGATCAGCACGATGCGCTCGGGCTCGTGCAGCGCCGGGTCGGGCCGATAGCGCTCGCCCAGCAGCACGGCCAGCAAATAGCAGGCGGCCAGCGCCAGCGCCAGGCCACCTATCAGCACCGCGGCGTTGAGCGGCTCGGCCAGCAGCTGACGCCAGGCCACACGCAGGTCCAGAAATTTCATTGCCAGACTCCCTGTGTTCAGGCCGCGAGTGCATCGACAAGGATGCGGCCGTCCAGCAGGCGCAGGCAGCGCGAGGCCTGTGCGGCATGCGTGGGCGAATGCGTCACCATCACCAGGGTCGTGCCCTCTTCATTGAGCTCGCGCAGGATGCGCATGACCTCCTCGCCCTGGGCGCTGTCGAGGTTGCCGGTGGGTTCGTCGGCCAGCAAGAGGGCCGGGCGCGAGACGATGGCGCGTGCGATCGCCACGCGCTGCTGCTGGCCGCCCGAGAGCTGCGAGGGCCGGTGACCGGCGCGGTGCGCGATACCCAGGCGCTGCATGGCCGCGTCCACGCGCGCCGCATGCTCGCTGGCCGGCACCTCGCCGTATTCCAGCGCCAGCTCGATGTTTTCGCGCACGCTCAGGTCGTCGATCAGGTTGAAGCTCTGGAACACAAAGCCGATGCGGCCGCGGCGCAGCTTGCTGAGCTGGCGTTCGTTCCAGCCCGCCACGTTCTGGCCGTCGAACCAGTATTCGCCGCTGCTGGGCGCGTCCAGCAGGCCCAGGATGCTCAGCAGGCTGGACTTGCCGCAGCCCGAAGGGCCGGTGATGGACAGGTACTCGCCGGCCGCTATCTCCAGGTCGATGCAGTTCAGCGCGGTGGTCTCCACCGCTTCGCTGCGGTGCAGCTTGCTCAGGTTCTTCAGCTTGATCATGGGTGATGCTCCTAGTGCATTAGTTTTTCAGATTCAGGACCGTGGCATCGCCGTACTGGCGTACCCTGGAAACAATCACGCGCTCGCCTGGTGCGAGGCCGTCCAGCACCTCGATGCGGCCGGCGGCGCGGCGGCCCAGGCGCACCGTGCGGCGCTCGGCCAGGCTGCCCTTGGCATCCAGCACATAGACCCAGGCGCCGCCGCTGTCGGCATAGAAGGGGCCGTCGGCGATCAGTCGCGCGCGGCTGGGCTGGCCCAGGCGGATGCGCGCATCCAGGCTCTGGCCGGCCTGCAGGCCAGGTGGCAGGCCTTGCTTGAACTCCATCTCGACGCCGAAGCGCCCCTCCTTCACCTGCGGCAGGCGCTGGGTCACTGTCAGGGGCCAGGTCTTGCCAGCGGCCTCCAGGCTGGCCTGCAGGCCGGTCTGCACCCGGCCGAGGTAGAACTCGTCGACATTGCCGGCCAGCTTGAAGCTGGCGATGTCGTCGATGCGGCCCAGCCGGTCGCCGGGCTTGACCGAGCTGCCCACCTGCAGGGCAAAGCCGCTGAGCTGGCCGTCGCGCGGCGCGCGTGCCGACAGGCTGGCCGCGGCCTGGCGCACCAGCGCCAGACCCTCGCTCAGACCCTTGACGGCGCGCTCCATCTCGGCCACCGCCTGCTCGCGGGTGCGCAGCTCGGCCCTGCCGTCCTCGCGCGCCTGGGCCAGCAGGCGCTGCTGCTGCTCGCGCCGCAGCCGCGCGTCCTCCAGCAATGCGGCCGAGACAAAGCCCTGCGCCGCCAAGCCTTGCTGGCGGGCCCAGTCGTTCTCGGCCCGGGTCAGCTCATGCTGCAGCTGGCTGAGGTCGCGGCGCAATATGGCCTGCGCATTGGCCAGCGCGGTGCGCTGCATGGCCAGATTGGCCTGCTGCTGCGCCACCTCGGCCGAGCGCTGCAGCACCTCCTGCTCGCGCTGCGGATTGGAGAGGCGATAGAGCAGGGCGCCGGCCTTGAGCATCTCGCCGTCGCGCACCAGCACCGCGTCGACCCGGCCGCCCTCGGTGGCGTCCAGCAGCACCTGGTGCGCCGGCACGACCTGGGCGCGCAGGCTCAGCTCGTCGAGGAATTCACCCTCCGCCACGGTCGAGAGGCTGAGCTCGGCGGCCGGCACCGCGAGCCCGCGCGGCAGGCTGGTGAAGAGCAGCGCGCCCAGGCCCAGCAGGCCGGCGGCGGTGCCGCCCCAGCGCAGCAGGCGCTGGTATTTGCGCTTGGGCAGGGGGCGGTCCATGGCGGCGCCCGAGACGGGTGGAAGACTGTGTAGATGGGCGGGGCTCATGGCCAGATCTGTGCAAGCCCTGTGCCAGCCCGTTTTCCTGGGATATGCCCCGGGAGATGTCCCGGCAGATGGCCCGGTCTGGCCGCGATGCTGTCCGCAATCGGACAGGTCCGGCCCGCCCCACTGTCCGGAAGCGGACAGCGGCTGGAAGGCGGCGTGCGCCGCTGCTATGGTGTCGCCCATGTCCTCCTTGCTGGTACTCGACGACGACCCCGACGTGGGCCTGGCGGCCAAGCTGCTCTTGCAGCGCCGCTTCGGCCCGGTGCGGCTGCTGCAGCGGCCCGCTGAATTGATGCCGGCGCTCGATGCCGAAGCCGCCGATCTGCTGCTGCTGGACATGAACTTCCTGCCCGGCCGCACCGATGGCGCCCAGGGCCTGGCGCTGCTGGAGCAGCTGCTGCTGCGGCGCGGCGCCCAGGCGCCGCTGGTGATCGTGATGACGGCCTATGCCGAGGTGAATCTGGCGGTGGCGGCGCTCAAGGCCGGCGCCTTCGACTTCATCACCAAGCCCTGGGACAACGCGAAACTGGTGGCCACCGTGGCCGCCGCGCTGGCGAGCCGTCGGCCGGCCGCGCCTGCGAGTGCCTCGGCCCTGCTGGGCGAGGCCCGCCCGATGCAGGAACTGCGCGCGCTGATCCAGAGCGTCGCGCCCACCGAGGCCAATGTGCTGGTGCTGGGCGAGATGGGCTCAGGCAAGGAGCTGGTGGCGCGCGAGCTGCATGCGCAGTCGGCGCGCGCGGCCGGCACTTTCCTGGCGGTGGACCTGGGCGCGCTGGCCGAATCGACGCTCGAGAGCGAGCTGTTCGGCCACAAGCGCGGCAGCTTCACCGATGCCAAGGGCGAGCGCGCCGGGCGCTTCCAGGCGGCGGCCGGCGGCACGCTTTTCCTCGACGAGGTGGCGAACCTGCCGCTGGCCAGCCAGGCCAAGCTGCTCACCGCGCTGGAGCGCCGCGAGGTCACGCCGCTGGGCGCCGACCAGCCACAGGCCATCGATGTGCGCATCGTCAGCGCCACCAATCTCGACGAGGCCGCGCTGTTCGATGCGCAGCGCTTTCGCCCCGACCTGCTCTACCGCCTCAACACCATCGTGCTGCGCGTGCCGCCGCTGCGCGAGCGCCGCGAAGACATCCCGCTGCTGTGTCAGCACTACCTCTCGCAATACGCGGCCCAATACGCCAAGCCGCCGCGCCATTGCAGCGAGGCGGCGCTGGCGGCCCTGCGGACGCATGACTGGCATGGCAATGTGCGCGCGCTGCGCCATGCCTGCGAGCGCGCGGTGATCCTGGCCCAGGGCGATCGCTACGAGTGCGCCGACTTCGGCCTGCGCGCCGGGCCGGCGCCATCCGCGCCGGAGCCCACGCAAGGCCTGACCCTGCACCAGCGCGAGCGTGCCGCGCTCGACGAGGCGCTGCGCCAGGCCCAGGGCAATATCAGCCAGGCCGCGCGCCTCTTGGGTCTGAGCCGTGCGGCCCTGTACCGCCGCATGGAAAAGCATGAGCTCTAAACGCAGCCGTGTGCTGCGCGCCTGTGTCTGCCTGGCGGCCCTGCTGCTGGCCCTGGGCAGCGCCGGCCTGCTGGCCGCCGCGGGTTCGCCGCGCGTGCAGGCGCTGCTGGGCCTGGCGATGGCGGGGTTGGCCGGCTGGGGCTGGCGGGCGCTGGCGCGCCTGCAGTGGCAGGCAGCGGCGCCGCCGGCCGGGCCGGCGCTGCTGCTGCAGCAACAACAGCAGGAGCTGCAGCAGCGCCTGCTCTTGCTGGAGGGCGAGCTGGAGCATGTGCCGGTGGCCCTGTTCCGCTGCGGCGCCGGCCAGCCGCGGGCGCTGAATGCGCGCGCGCGCCGCCTGCTGGCGCCCGGTGGCGCGCAGGAGCCCGCACAGCTGCTGCAGGAGCTGGCCGAGGCGCGCGGCGAGTCCGGCCGCGAGCTGCTGCAGATCGCCACCGAACGCGGCCTGGAGCGCTGGCTGCTGGCCGGCAGTGCCATGACGTTGCAGGGCGAGCCGGTGCGCCTGCTGGCCCTGCTGCCGCTGGAGTCGGCGCTGGAGGCCGAGACGCTGCGCGCCTGGCGCCAGCTGGTGCATGTGCTGACGCACGAGATCATGAATTCGCTCACCCCGATCGCCTCGCTCGCGCGCAGCGCGCAGGAGCTGCAGAGCGATGCCGAGCGCGCGCAAGACCTGACCCTGGCGCTGGACACAGTGGCGCGGCGTGCCGAGGCGCTGGCGCGCTTTGTGGCGGACTACCGGCGCGTCAGCGACTGGCCCGAGCCGCGGCCCGAGCCGGTCGAACTGCAGGCCCTGTTCGCGCGCCTGCAGCAGCTGGTGGGCGAATCCTGGCGGGCGCGCGGCGGCCAGGCGCGCTTCGAGGTCGAACCCGCCACGCTGACGCTGATGGCCGACCCCGGCCAGCTGGAGCAGGCCCTCATCAACCTGATCAAGAACGCCGCCGAGGCCACCGCCGAGCTGGCCCGGCCCAGCCTGCAGCTGCAGGCGCGGCTGACGCGCGGCGGCCGCCTGACCATCAGCGTGCGCGACAACGGCCCCGGCGTGCCCCAGGGCCTGGAGCAGCAGATCTTCATGCCCTTTTTCAGCGCGCGCAGCCAGGCCGGCGGCGGCGCCGCGGCGGGCATCGGCCTGGCGGTGGTGCGCAACCTCGTGCACGGCATGGGCGGCACGGTGCGCTATGTGAAGCAGCCCGCCGGCGGGGCCTGTTTCGTGCTGAGTTTTTAGGGGGCAAACAGCGCTTATTTCACTTGCACAGGGCGGCCTCGCGATGCCAGACTGAAGCTGCGTTAAGCGAGGTGTACGGTGAAGCGCAGGCCTTGGATCTGGCGTGTTGGTGGGGTCGCCCTGCTGGCAACCCTGGTGGCCTGCGCCCTGGACGAGTTGCAGCGCTCCAACCTGCAATCCGCGCTGTGGAGCCGCGAGGCCGGCGCGGCCGGCTTTCGGGTCGAGCCCGGCGCCAGCCCGGCGATCCGCTTCCCCAGCCACGGGCCCTACGACGAACGCCTGGGCTATCGCGACCTGCCCGCCCACATCGAACGCCTGCGCGAGCAGGGCTTTGCGGTGACCGCGCAGGCGCGCTGGTCGCCCGCGCTGCTGGGGCTTGGCGAGCAGGGCCTCAACGTGCCCTACCGCGAGAAAAGCCAGGCCGGCCTGACGCTCGCGGACTGCCGGGGCGAGCCGCTGCTGAGCCTGCGCCTGCCGCAGCGCCAGTACGAAGGTTTCGAGGCCGTGCCCGAGCTGCTGCTGCGCACCCTGCTGTTCGTCGAGGACCGCCATCTGCTGGACGACGCGAGCCCACACCGCAATCCGGCGCTGGACCCCGAGCGCTTTGCCAAGGCCGCGCTGGAGCAGGCCCTGCATGCGGTGGATGCGCGTCCCGGCGCCGCCGGCGGCAGCACCCTGGCTACCCAGCTGGAGAAATATCGCCACTCGCCGGGCGGGCGCACCGGCTCGGTGAGCGAGAAGCTGCGCCAGATGCTGTCGGCCTCGCGGCGCGCCTATCTGGACGGCGCCGACACGCTGGGGCGACGGCGCCAGATCGTGCTCGACTACCTCAACACCGTGCCGCTGGCGGCACGCCCTGGCTCGGGCGAGGTGCATGGCCTGGGCGATGGCCTGTGGGCCTGGTATGGGCGCGACTTTGCCGACTTCAACCGCGCGCTGGCACCCGACGCGCCGCTGCCGCAGCGCGCGCTCGCCTACAAGCAGGCGCTGTCGCTGATGCTGGCGCAGCGCCGGCCCTCGCATTACCTGCTGCAGCGCGGCGCCACGCTGGCGCCGCTGACCGACAGCTATCTGCGCCTGCTGGCCGAGGCCGGCGTGATAGCGCCGGCGCTGCGCGATGCCGCGCTGCGCCAGCCGCTGGCCCTGCTGGACGCCGCGCCACCCCTGCCGCGCCTGGACTTCACCGAGCGCAAGGCCGTGAGTGCGCTGCGCGTCGAGCTGACCCAGCTGCTGAACCTGCCCAGCGCCTATGCGCTGGACCGGCTGGACCTGGCGGTACAGACCAGCCTGGACGCGCGCGCACAGGCCCTGGCGGTGCGCACCCTGGTGGGCCTGAGCGAGCCGGCCGCGGCGCGCGCCGCCGGCCTTTATGGTTTTCATCTGCTGGGCGAGCGCGATGCGCCGCAGCGCCTGCGCTTCAGCCTGACGCTTTATGAGCGCGGCCGCCACGCCAATCTGCTGCGCGTGCAGGCCGATAACATCGACCAGCCCTTCGACCTCAACCAGGGCGCCAGGCTCAACCTGGGCTCCACCGCCAAGCTGCGCACCCTGATCAGCTATCTGGAGGCGGTGGCGGCCCTGCATGGGCGCTGGGCCGCGCTCACCGATGCCGAGCTGGCGGCACTGCGGCCCGCCGCGCCCGACGAGCTGAGCCGCTGGGCGCAGCAATACCTGCTGGCCGAGCGTGCCGCTGGTGCGCCGGTGGGCCTGGGCGCGATGCTCGACGCGGCGCTGCAACGCAGCTTCTCGGCCAGCCCCGCCGAGAGCTTCTACACCGGCGGCGGCCTGCACCGCTTCGAGAACTTCGAGCATGAGCATGACGGCCAGCGCCTGAGCGTGCGCGAGGCCTTCAAGCATTCGGTCAACCTGGTCTTCATACGCCTGCTGCGCGAACTGGTGCGGCACCAGATCTACGGCGGCCCGGACGACAACGCTCGCCTGCTGGCCGATGAGGCCGACCCGCGCCGTGCCCTGCTGCTGGCGCAGTTCGCCGACGCCGAGGGACGCGTGTTCCTGCAGGGCTTCTACCGCAAATACCGGGGTCGGCCCGCGGCCGAGATCGAGGCGCGGCTGCAGCAGGCGCACGCCGCGGCGGCGCGCGCGCGCGGTGGCGCGGCCGCGCTGTCGCTGCTGGACCGCGCCTTTCTGGCGCGCCTGCATCCGCTCGAGCTGTGGCTGCTGGAGCAGTTGCAGCGCCGGCCCGACGCCAAGCTGGCCGAGCTGATCGCGGCCAGCCAGGCCGAGCGGCAGCTGGCCTATGCCTGGCTGTTCAAGACCCGCCACAAGAGCGCCCAGGATCAGCGCCTCGCCGACATGCTGGAACGCGAGGCCTTCGCGCGCATCCATGCTTCCTGGCGGCGCCTGGGCTACCCCTTTGAATCACTCACGCCTTCCTATGCCAGCGCGATCGGCGCCTCGGGCGACCGGCCGGCGGCGCTGGCCGAGCTGATGGGCATCATCCTGAACCGCGGCGAGCGCCTGGCACCGCAGGCGATCGCGGCCCTGCACTTCGGCAGCGCGACGCCCTACGAGACGCGGCTGCAGCGCCAGGGCCGCGCCGCCGAGCCCTTGCTGGATCCGCTGGTGGCCGCCGCGGCCGCGCAGGCCCTGCTGGAGGTGGTGCGGGACGGCACGGCACGGCGCCTGCGCGGCGCCCTGCTGGACGAGCACGGCGAGCCGCTCGCGCTGGGCGGCAAGACCGGCACCGGCGACCATCGCTTGCGCCAGCTGGGCAGGGGCGGGCAGCTGCAGGCCGAGCGCGTGCTGGGCCGTTCCGCCAGCTTTGCCTTCACCCTGGGCGAGCGCTATTTCGGCACCGTGATGACCTATGCCCAGGAACCCGACGCGGCGCATTACCACTTCACCAGCGCGATCTCGGTGCAGCTGCTGAAGTCGCTGGGCCCGAGCCTGCTGACGGCGCTGCGCAGCCAGGCCTGCCAGGTCGAGTGAGCGGCTCTCTGCTCAGGCGAGCACGCGCAGCAGGAAGGCGTTCAGGTCTTCGATTTCCTGCTCGCAGACCTCGTGCTGCATCGCGTACTCATGCCACTCGGGCGCATGGCCCAGGCGCAGCAGCTCGTCGCGGCCGGCGGCGCCGCGCGCCATCGTCACCACCTCGTCCTGGCGGCCATGGGCCAGGAAGATCGGCGTGGCGGCATTGGCCGCATGGCGCTCGGCCGCGGTGTGGGCCAGGAGCGGCAGATAGCCCGACAGGCCGACGATGCCGGCCAGGCGATGCGGGTAGCGCAGCCCCGTCAGCAGCGCCATCGCGCAGCCCTGCGAGAAGCCCATCAGCACGATGCGCTCGGCGGCGATGCCGCGCGCGCGTTCACGGTCCAGCAGCGCGGCGATGGCGGCCTGCGAGGCGCGCAGGCCGGCCTCGTCCTCACGCCGCTCTATCTGCGTACCGAGGATGTCGTACCAGGCCGGCATGACGTAGCCGCCGTTCAGCGTGACGGGAATCGCTGGCGCATTCGGCAGCACGCAGCGCAGCCCGCCTATGGCCTGCAGGTCCAGGGCCTGGCAGACCGGCACGAAATCGCGCCCGTCGGCGCCCAGGCCGTGCAGCACGATCAGGCTGGCGCGCGGCGTGGCCTGGGTTTGCAGCTCGATGCAGTCGAGAAGAGCGGAAGAGGGCGAGGGATTCATGCGGCGGACTCCTGTGCAGCGGCATCCTACAGGCGAGACGGCCAGCCGGCGCCGCGCCGGCGAGTTGTGTGCCGGATGTGCCCGAGGTAAGCGGGTGTTGCCAAACGGATTTGGCGCCGTGCGCGCCGCCACAATCGCGCCTTTTCGACATGACATGGCGTGGAGGGTGTAAGGGGTATGAGCGATGTTCGTCAAACAAGCCAAGGGCGCGGCCGCGGCGGCGCGTATCTGCCGGCCTGCGCCCTGGCCCTGCTGCTGAGCGCCTGCGGCGGTGGCGGTGGCGACGCTGCTGCACCTGCACCTGCACCCGGCCCTGCGGTGGCCGATTGCGGCCTGCCCGACTTCCAGGCCGAACTGCTGCGGCTGGTGAACGAGCAGCGCGCGCGCGGCGGCCTATGCGGCAGCACGCGCTTTGCGCCCGCGCCGGCACTGCGTTGGAACACGCTGCTGGGCCAGGCGGCGGCGCGCCACGCCCTGGACATGGCGGCCCATGATCACTTCTCGCACACCGGCACCGATGGCAGCGATGCCGGCGCGCGCATCAGCGCCAGCGGCTATCGCTGGAGCCGCTGGGGCGAGAACATCGCCGCGGGCTATGACAGCAGTGCCGCGGTGGTGGCCGGCTGGATCGCCAGCGAGGGCCATTGCCGCAATCTGATGCAGGCCGAGTTCACCGAGATAGGCCTGGCCTGCGTGCGCAGCAACGCCGGCCAGTACCGCATCTGGTGGGCCCAGACGCTGGCCGCCCCCTGAGTCTTGAGGGCCGCAAGGCGCTCAGCCCGGCTGCAGCCAGAAGGCCTTGCGCTGCAAGGGCGTGGCCTCGGGCAGCAGTGGGTTCGAGAGCCTCAACACCAGGCGCTGCCCGATCTGGTGGCGTGCCAGCAGGGCGCTGTAATGGCGCTGGAAGAGCTTGTCCCAGCTGCCGTCGGCGAGGCATTCCTCCAGCCCCTGGCGCAGCTGCTCGGCGGCCTCGGCATGCCGGGGCGCGAGGAAATAGTAGGAGGCCGTCGGGTAGTACAGCATCACATGCGGCGCGATCACCAGGCCCGCGTCGGCATGCATGGCCAGCTCGGCGTCGATTTCCATGATGGAGCGCGGGAAATAGTCGATGCGGCCGCGCAGCAGCATGCGGAACAGGCCCTCGTAGGAGCTGGAGGTGCCGACGTTCAGGCCGTTGGCGCGCAGCACCTCGGCGTCGGGCCAGTCGTGCCCCTGGCCGGCCACCAGCGGCGCCAGCTCGGCGAGGCTGCGCAGCTGGCGCCAGAAGGGCGCGTCGGCCTGGCGTATCAGCATCAGGCGCCAGCCCAGCAGGCCACGGTCCACCGGGATGCGCACCGGGATCAGGCCCATCGCCTCGCGCTCGCGGTTGGTCATGGTCCACATCAGGTCGAGCGCGTTGCCGCCATGCGCCATCTCCACCATGGTGCGGCTTTGCGCCATCGTCAGAGGCAGCGCCTGCAGGCGGTAGGGCTTGCTGCCGCGGCCCAGCGCGAGCTGCAGCAGCTCGACCATATAGGCCTGCTGCGGGTCCGGCATCTTGTTGTGGCGCGGATAGTGCAGCGCCAATTCGGGCTCGGCGGCGCGGGCCATGGTTGGCGCGAACAGCAGCGCCGCCCCGCTGTGAAGACAGCGGCGGCGTTTCGGGTCTGGCGGGAGTGGCACAGCCGCTACCTTAGCGCATCCGCGCAGTGCCGCTCGCCCGAGTTGTGAGCTGTAAGCTGTATGTAATTACAGTAGACTGCCGGCCATGCGCAGCCAAGCAAGGAGCAAGCATGCCGCCTGACGCCAGAACCCTCGCCACCCGCTTCTGGGAGACCGCCAACGCCACCGACTGGACGAGCTTTGCCGCGCTGCTGAGTCCCGACATGGTCTACGAGGTGCCGCAAACGCGCGAACGCGTGCGTGGGCGCGACGATATGGTGGAGTTCTTTCGCACCTGGCCGGGCGAGTGGCGGGTCGAGCTGCTGCAGCTGATCGCCGATGACAAATCGGCGGTGACGGTGTTCGATTTCGTCTCGCCCGGCGCGCCGAGCATGCGCGGCATGACCTTCTTCGCCGTGGCCGAGGGGCTGATCACCCGCCTCACCGACTACTGGCCCGAGGACTATGAGCCGCCGGCGCGTGCCAGCGCGGTGGTGCGGCGTTACTGAACGAAGCCAGGCGCGGCCGGGCACGCCACAATCGCGCCGGGAGGAACCCATGCAAGAAGCCGTGAGCCTGCTGGCCCTGAGCCGTGAGAACTTCGAAGACACCTGCGAGCCGCCCCTGCCGCGCGGGCAGCAGGACATGCTGGCGGTGCCGGTGCTGTGAGCGCGTTCGAGCTGCTGCCCGCCGGGGCCGAGGACCTGCCGCGCATCGAGCGCCTGATGCAGTTCTACAACTACGACCTGAGCGAGTGGTGCGAGCTTGAGGTCGGTGACGGCGGCCTCTACAACATACGCTCCAAGGCGGCCTATTGGGCGCAGCCCGGGGTGCGGCCCTATCTGCTGCGGGTGCGGGGCGAACTGGCTGGTTTCGCGGTGGTGGACGATGAGGTGCTGGATCCGGCGGCCCAATTCAATATGGGCTACTTCTTCATCGCGCGGCGCTACCGTGGCCGTGGGCTGGGCCTGCCGGTCGTGCAGGAGCTGCTGCGCCGCCATCCGGGGCGCTGGGAGCTTTATCACTACGACAGCAATGTGCCCGCCGGCAGGTTCTGGCGCAAGGTGCTGGGCCAGTCTGCCTGCGCCGGCCTGGAACTGCGTTCGGTGCTAATGGATGACATGCCCGCGCAGCTGTATCGTTTCAGCACCGCTTGATGGTGCGCGCCCTGGGCGGTGGCCCGCGGGGCTGCCATCGGCACATGGCCGCCTGTTGCCGGTTGGTGTGTGCCAAGCGTCGCCGGGGGCGTGGTTCCGCTCGTGCCTGGGCCTCTGGCACAGGCACGAGCGGAATAGGGTCCCATGCGGGCGAGGCGCAGGCGCCCTTGTCGCGCCGGAAACGGACATGGAATTCCGGCGTCAGCCGGGCGCCTGCGCCAGCTCCAGCCCGCGCACCAGGCATACCGCGGCCGGTCCGGCGGCCTGGGCGGCTTGCAGGCGCTCGCGGGTGGTGATGCCGCCTATGGCCACCACCGGCCGCCCGGCCATGCGCACCCACCAGGCCAGGTTGTCCAGGCCTTGCGGCTGCCAGGGCATGTGCTTGGTGCTGGTGGCCCAGATCGGGCCGCAGGCGATGTAGTGTGGCGCCAGGCCGCGCGCGCGCGCCAGCTCCCAAAGGCTGTGGCTGGAAATACCCAGGCGCACATCGGGCTGCAGCAGGCGTGCGCGCGCCGCTGCGGGCAGGGCGGCCCAGTCCTGCTGGCCCAGGTGCAGGGCGCACGCACCGCAGGCCAGGGCCAGCTCCCAATGGTCGTTGATCCACACCTCTTGACTGGCTTGCAGCGCCTTGGCGATGGCGGCGGGCAGCGGGGTGGCGTCGGCGTCCTTGATGCGCAGCTGGATGTGGGCGAAGCGGCCGCCGGCGGCCAGTTCGGCGACACGGCCTGCATCGTCGGTGATGGCGTAGAGCCCGGGCTGGAAGTCGGTGGGCGGCAGGGCGCCGCGCAAGACCTGGCCCCAGCGGGCTGGCGCGAATTCTTCGCCGAAGCCCATCACCGGCATGGCGCCTGGGTCCTTGATGAAGCCAGGGCCGGGGCGCACCGGGCCGGCGCCCGCGCCGGCGGCGTAGCCATCGCGCACGGCGGTCCAGGCCAGCATCTTCGCCAGCAGCACCGCGTCGGGCAGCGCATGGCCACGCGCCAGCCCCGCGGCGGCCGCGCTGGCAAAGCAGCAGCCGCTGCCATGATGGTGGGTCGAGGGCAGGCGCGGCAGCGCCAGCCAACCGTCGGCCAGCTCGCTCGCGAGCCAATCGAGGGCCAGGTCTTGCGCGGCCGGGTCGGGGCTGTCGCCGCCGGTGATACACACCGCCTGCGCGCCCAGCTCCCGCAGGGCCTGGGCCAGCTGCGGCACCGAGTGAGAACGCGGCGGCACGCCAGCCAGGCGCTCGGCCTCGCGGTGGTTGGGCGTGACGAGGGTGGCGCGCGGCAGCAGCAGCTCGCGATAGGCGGCGATCAGGGCGGCATCCGCAAACGCGGCGCCACCGGCCGTGGCGGCCAGCACCGGGTCCACCACCAGCGCCACGCTGCCATCGCGGCGCAAGTCATCCACGCAGCGCGCCACCGCCTGCACCGCAGCCACGCTGGCCAGCAGGCCGGTCTTGATGACGCGCGGGCGCAGGTCAATCGCCAGTGCGTCGAGTTGGCTTTGCAGCTGCGCGGGCGGCAGCGCATGCACGGCCACGACGCCGCGTGAATGCTGGGCCGTGACGGCGGCCACCACCGGGCACAGATGCACGCCCAGGGCGGCGGCGGCGCGCTGGTCGGCGCTCAGGCCGGCGCCACCGCCGCTGTCGGTGCCGGCGATGGACCAGATGATGGGCAGGGTCGGGTCTTGCGCCCAGGCACCATGCCAATCAACCGCGCTGGCCCAGGGCGAGGGCAGGCAGGGGTGGGGCGCTTTCATGACAGCAAGAAGGCGTGGCCGCCGACGGGCGTGCTGGGCACGGCGAAGTCCTGCGCCGGCATCAGCCCGGCGAGAAAGGCCTGGCGGCCGGCGCGCACCGCGTCGCGGAAGGCGCTGGCCATGCGCACCGGGTCGCGCGCCTGGGCCACCGCCGAATTCAGCAGCACCGCGTCGTAACCCAGCTCCATGGCCTGGGCCGCATGCGAGGGCGCGCCCAGCCCGGCGTCGACGATCAGTACGGCCTCCGGCAGGCGCTCGCGCAGCGTGCGCAGGGCCCAGGGGTTGAGTAAACCCTGACCCGAGCCGATCGGCGCGCCCCAGGGCATCAGCACGGCGCAGCCGGCGTCCAGCAGGCGGCGGCACAGCACCAGATCGTCGGTGCAATAGGGCAGCACGGTGAAGCCGAGCTTCACCAGTTCGCCAGCGGCGGCCAGCAACTCGAAGGGGTCGGGCTGCAGGGTGTGCTCGTCGCCCGTGACCTCCAGCTTGATCCAGTCCGTGCCATAGAGCTCGCGCGCCATGCAGGCCAGCTGCACCGCCTCGCCGGCGCTGCGGCAGCCGGCGGTGTTGGGCAGCAGGCGCGCGCCCTGGGCGCGTGCGGCGGCCAGCGCCATTGCGACAAAGCCGTTGTCGCCCGCGGTCTCTGCCATGCTGCGTTTCAGGCCCACGGTGAGCAGCTGGGTGTCCGACGCCTTTACCGCCTCGGCCAGCAGCTGCGGATTGGGGTAGCCCGCTGAGCCGAGCAGGAAGCGGCTGGACAGCGGGACTCCAGAGATTTCGAATTTGTCGATCATGGTCGATTCATCCACCAACAATGGGTTTGAAGAGCAAGACCTTGTCACCGTCTTGAAGCAGGGTGCCAGGTCTTGCATCACGCGCCACGAACTGGCCGTTCAACGCGGTGGCCACGCTGTGCGGCTCGTGCGCCAGTTCATTCAGCAGCTCAGCCAGGCTGCTGCCGGCCGGCAGCTCAAGAGCCTGTTCGTCCATCAAGACCTCGATCTTGCTGTTCATGTCAGCCTCGCCAATTGGGTTTGCGTCAGCAGGCGCTGCACCAGGGCCGGCGCCAGCAGCCAGCCATGGCGGAACAGGCCGTTGAGCTGGATCAGGCCGGGCGCGCTATGCGCATGCGGGCGGTGGTGGGGCAGGGCGGGGCGCAGATTGCGATCCAGCCGCGTGATGCGGGCCTCGCCCAGCTGGGGCATCAGGCTGTGGGCCGCGGCCATCAGCTCCACCGCGCTTTGCAGGCTGACGGGCGAGCGGTCCTCGCTCTCGATCTCGCTGGCGCCGATCAGCAACTCGTCTGCGCTGCGCGGCACCAGGTAGACGCAATGGCGTGGGTGCATCAGGCGCAGCGGTCGGCGCAGGCCGTGGCCGGCCAGTTGCAGCGCCACCACCTCGCCGCGCACGCCGCGCAGCGGCAGGGCGGCGCGGGCGCCGAGGCCGCGCGTGTCGATGGACCAGTCGGCCTTGACTCGGCTGCCATCGCCAAGCGTGATCCGGCCGGCCTGCACCTCCGCCACCGGGCACTGCCAATGCCACTGCACACCATGCGCCGAGGCGTGCAGCGCCTGCATGGCTTGCAGCGGATTGATCAGCCCCTCGCCCGGCAGCAGCCAGGCCTGCGGGCCGGCCAGCAGCGCGGGCTCCAGCTCGCGCAGCTGGGCGGCGCTGAGCGGCTGTGCCGCCGGGAAATCACCATGGGCGGCATGCTGCTGCAGGCGCTGCAGCACGCGCGCCGCGGCGCCCTGGTCGGGTCGGTGCGCCAGCAGCAGGCTGCCCTCGGTCTGCAGGCTAACGGGCTGATGCAGCGCCGCGACGATGGCGGGCCACAGGCGCAGCGAGTCGAAGCCCAACGCCGCCACCTCGGCCTCGGCACGGTCCAGCTCGGCCAGCGGGCTGAGCATGCCGGCGGCGGTGAAAGCGGCCGCACCCTGGCCGTCAAAGGCCGGCGCGGGGCCGGGTCCGGCGTCCCAGACCTGCACCGCATGGCCGGCCCGGCTCAAGGCCCAGGCAAACAGGCGGCCGGCCAGGCCGGCGCCGGCGATTGCGATCGTTTCTTTCGCCATCTCAGGCCTTCGCGATCGGGATATACAACTCGCCGCCCTGCGCCTTGAACTCGGCGCTTTTTGCCGCCATGCCCTCGGCGTACTCGCGCACATCCTGGGTGATCTTCATCGAGCAGAACTTGGGCCCGCACATGGAGCAGAAATGCGCCACCTTGGCGCTGTCCTTGGGCAAGGTCTCGTCGTGGAATTCGCGCGCGGTCTCGGGGTCGAGGCCAAGGTTGAATTGATCGCTCCAGCGGAACTCGAAGCGCGCCTTGCTGAGTGCGTCGTCGCGGGCGCGCGCGCCCGGGTGGCCCTTGGCGATGTCGGCCGCATGGGCGGCGATCTTGTAGGCCATCAGGCCGGCTTTCACATCGTCGCGATTGGGCAGGCCCAGGTGTTCCTTGGGCGTGACATAGCAGAGCATGGCGCAGCCGAACCAACCGATCATGGCCGCGCCTATGCCGCTGGTGATGTGGTCGTAACCGGGTGCGATGTCGGTGGTGAGCGGTCCCAGGGTGTAGAAGGGTGCCTCATCGCAGTGTTTCAGCTGCTCGGTCATATTGGCCTGGATCATGTGCATGGGCACATGGCCGGGGCCCTCGATCATGGTCTGCACATCGTGCTGCCAGGCGATTTTTGTGAGCTCGCCCAGCGTGCGCAGCTCGGCGAACTGGGCCTCGTCATTGGCGTCGGCCAGCGAGCCCGGGCGCAGCCCATCGCCCAGCGAGAAGCTGACGTCGTAGGCCTTCATGATTTCGCAAATCTCTTCGAAATGCGTGTAGAGAAAATTCTCCTGGTGGTGGGCGATGCACCACTTGGCGAGGATGGAGCCGCCGCGCGAGACGATGCCGGTGCGGCGCTTCACCGTCATCGGCACAAAGGGCAGGCGCAGGCCGGCATGGATGGTGAAGTAGTCCACCCCCTGCTCGGCCTGCTCGATCAGCGTATCCCTGAACAAGTTCCAGCTGAGATCCTCTGCCACCCCGCCTACCTTCTCAAGTGCCTGGTAGATAGGCACGGTGCCGATCGGCACCGGGCTGTTGCGGATGATCCAGTCGCGCGTGGTGTGGATATTGCGGCCGGTGCTGAGGTCCATCACCGTGTCGGCACCCCAGCGCGTGCTCCACACCAGCTTTTCAACCTCTTCCTCGATGCTCGAGGTGACCGCCGAGTTGCCGATATTGGCATTCACCTTGACGAGGAAGTTGCGGCCTATCGCCATCGGCTCCAGCTCGGGGTGGTTGATATTGGCCGGGATGATGGCGCGGCCGCGCGCCACCTCGTCGCGCACGAACTCGGGCGTGATCTGCGCCGGGATGCTGGCGCCAAAGGCGTTGCCGGCCAGGCGCGCCTCGCGCTCGGCATCAAGCTGGTATTCCTGCATCCATGCGTGGCGCTGGTTCTCGCGGATCGCCACAAACTCCATCTCGGGCGTGACGATGCCGCGGCGCGCATAGTGCAGCTGGGTCACGTTGGCGCCGGGCTTGGCGCGGCGCGGCTGGCGCTGCAGGCCGGCGCTGAGGGCCTGCAGCTTGAGCTGCTGTTCCTGATCGCGCAGGCCGTCGTCGATCAGCTGGATGCGCCGGCCCTCATAGGCCTCGGTATCGCCACGCGCTGCCACCCAGGCGGCGCGCGGCGCGGGCAGGCCGCGGTGCACGTCGATGGGCGCCACGGCGTCGGTGTAGGGGCCGGAGGCGTCGTAGACGGTGACGACCTCGCCGTTGGTGAGCGCGATCGCGCGCATCGGCACGCGCAGCTCGGGGTGCAGCTTGCCGCTCAGGTATTGCTTGCTGGAGCCGGGCAGGGGCTCGCGGGTCAACTCGATGCTGCCGCCGAGGCCTTCCAGGCCTGGCTCGGTCACGCTGTTCATAGGGCTCGTCCTCCGGTCTTGGCTGAGAAGACTCCGGAGACAGAACAGGAGGCGGGACGGACGGGCGCGCGGGGCGGCCTGAGGCCCGCGCGGCGGTGGCGGGCATGCAGACAAGCTCTTCTTACGCCGGTACGAGCCGGATCAAGTTCAGCGGGTCCGTGGCTTCCACCACATCTCAGCCCGGCGCGACGCGATTGCGACGCACGGCAGGGCTCCCCGGAGCGAGGCGTGAGTATAGGCGGCAAGCGTGAAAACTCTGACGCTGCTGCGGGCAAACCCCTGGCCGGGCCGGCCGGGGGCGCTGCGTACACTCCCCACGCTCACTCCGCCGCGAACAACGCTCAACGATGAACCGCTTCTCGCCCACCACCAGCCTGTGCCGCCTGGCGCTGGCCATCGGCCTAGGCGTGCTGGCGCTGGGCGCTGGCGCCCAGCAGCTGGGCGACCTGGAAAAGAAGTCGGCGCTCAGCGATGCCGAGCGTGCCAAGCGCGACGCCGACAAGGTGTTCCAGTGGATCAAGTTCAACGCCGACAAGGCGCCCGCCAAGCCCGCCGCGCCTGCACCGGCGCCGGCCAAGCCGGTGGCCAAGGCCGCGCCGCGGCATGAGGCGCCGGCGCCCAGCCGTAAGGTCGAGGAAGCGCAGACCCAGCCCGAGCCTGCCCTGGCCAGCGCCGCCAGCAGCAGCCCCGCGCCCGAGCCGGTGCAACTGGCCGCCGCGAGCCCGACGCTGAATCCGCCGCCGCCCGCCGCCATTGCGCCGGCGCCCGAGCCCGAAACCGAGGTAGCGCTGCAACTGGTCAGCAAGGTCGAGCCCGAGATCCCGCGCCAGCTGCTCAGCAGCGTGCGCAGCGGCCTGGTGGTGGTGAAGTTCACCGTCGAGCCGAATGGCGCGGTGAGCGGGGCCGAGGCCACCAAGAGCTCGCATCGCAAGCTTGCGGTGGCGGCCATCGATGCCGTCAACCAGTGGCGCTTTGCGCCCATTCCCAAGGCCCGCGAGGTCAGCGTGGAGATTGGCTTTCAGGCGGAGTAGGGCTTGAACTGGCCGGGCAGCTTGAGAGAGCGTCGCTCATCGCCTCGATGAAGAGGCGGGTGCGCAAGGGCATCAGACGGCGCTCGGGGAATACCGCCCAGCAGGCGTGCGGCGGCAGGCACCAGCCGGGCAGCACGCGCAGCAGTTCGCCGCGTTCCACAAAAGGCTGCGCGAAATGCTCGCCCACCGCGGTGATGCCCAGGCCCGCGCAGGCCATGCGCAAGAGCATGTCGGGCGCATTCACCAGGGTGCGCTGAGCGGGGGTTCCCTGCCAGCGCTGCGCTTGTTCCCCTTGGCCGCCTTCTGCACGCATCAGGGTCCAGGGCAGGGGCTCGCCGGTTCGACCGAGGATCATCAGACCCTGCATGCTGGTCAGCGCTTCGGGCAGCTGTGGTTCGCCATGCCGGCGCAGGTAGTCGGGCGCCGCGTACAGGCCGACGTCGATCTGCGCCAGTCGGCGCGCCGCGAGCTGCGAATCTTCCGGCAGGCTGCCCATGCGCACCGCCAGGTCGAAGCCCTCGGCGATCAGGTCGACGCGGCGGGGTGAGAGGTCCAGCTCCAACTGCACCTCGGGGTAGTCCAGCACATAGCGGCACAGCATGCCGCTCAGCGCCTGGTTGGCAAAGTCCCCCGGCATCGAGACGCGCAGCCGCCCGGTGGGGCGCTGCTGGCGGTGCAGGGCCAGGGCCAGGGCGCCATCCACCTCGGCGGCCAGCACGCGGGCGTGTTCCAGCACGCCCTGGCCGAATTCGGTCAGCGCCAGCCGGCGCGTGCTGCGCTGCAATAGCTTCTCGCCCAGGCGCTGCTCCAGCGCGGCGATGCGGCGCGACACGGTGGACTTGGGCAAGTGCACCCGCTCGGCCGCGCGGCTGAAGCTGCCGGCCTCCATCACGCGGGCAAACAGCAGCAGATCGTCGGCGTCCAGGCTCATGGGTGTGGTTGATTGTTCCGCAGGCGGAACGATCATATCCATTCTGAGGTCTTCTGTAGCTTTGATGCGATCAATACAGTTCATCCCATGGTCTTTCAGTTCAAGACCCGATCAACCAGGCAAACCAACGGAGCCCCCAGATGAACATTCTGCAAATCAATTCCAGCGCCCGCCGTGTTCAAGAAGACGGTCAGGGTTCGTTTTCCACCCGCCTGGCCAAGGAGTTGGTGCAGGGCCTGAGCCAGGCACGCAGCGACGCCCGTGTCGAGGTGCTGGACCTGGGCCTGCAGCCGCATCCGGCACTCGACGAAGCCGCCCTGCAGGCCCTTTTCACCCCGGCCGAGCAGCGCAGCCCGGTGCAGGCCGAGCGCGCCGCGCTGGACATGGCCCTGATCGACCAGCTGCGCGCCGCCGACGTGCTGGTGCTGGCCGTGCCCATGATCAACTTCGGCGTGCCCACCCAGCTGAAGAACTGGATCGACGCGGTGGCCAAGGCCGGCGTGACCTTCCGCTACACCGCGAACGGCCCGGAAGGCCTGCTCAAGGGCAAGAAGGTCTATGCCGTGCTGACCCGCGGCGGCATCTACCGCGAGCAGCCCAGCGACACCATGGTGCCCTATCTGCGCACCGTGCTGGGCTTCCTGGGCATGAGCGAGGTCGAGTTCATCTACGCCGAGGGCCTGGCCATGGGCCCCGATGCCTTGGCCGCCGGACTCGCCAGCGCCCGCGAGCAGATCGCCTCCTTGACGGGTGCCGACCTGGCGCTGGCCTAAGCAAATACCTACCCACCCTTCGACCGACCTCCTGAGCCTCGAAACACCATGAAAATCGACCGATCTCTCGTCCTGCGCCGCCTGTCGCTGGTGCTGCTGGCCCTGCCGCTGCTGGCGGCGGGCAGTGCCAAACTGGCCGGCGTGCCTCAGCTGCATGCCAGCTTTGCCCTCTTGGGCCTGCCGGTCTGGTTCGGCTACTTCATCGGCGCGGCCGAGGTAGCCGGCGCCATCGGCCTGTTCATCCGGCCGCTGCGCGCCTGGGCGGCAGCCGGTCTGGCGGTGATCATGGCCGGCGCCATCTACTTCCATGTCCTGCACACGCCATTGGCGCAGGGCCTGCCCGCCTTGGTGTTGCTGCTGCTCAGCCTCCTGGTGATGCGGCAGGCACGCCCCGATGCGATGTAGGGCGACACCCAAACCCGATCTCAGAGGATGATTGTCATCATGACTGCGAACCCCAAGCTGCAACAAGCACGCGCCGTCGAGCGCCTGATCGCCGGCCAGCCCACCAGTGATGGCGCCGGCGTCAAACTCACCCGCGTGCTGACGCAGAACCTGCAGCGCCGCCTCGATCCCTATCTGATGCTCGACGCCTTCGGCTCGGACCAGGCCGACGACTACATCGCCGGCTTCCCCGACCATCCGCACCGCGGCTTCGAGACCATCACCTATATGCTGGAAGGCCGCATGCGCCACCGCGACTCGGCCGGTCACGAGGGCCTGCTGAGCAGCGGCGGCGTGCAGTGGATGACGGCCGGGCGCGGCGTGATCCATTCGGAGCTGCCCGAGCAGGAAGAGGGCCGCATGGAGGGCTTCCAGCTCTGGCTGAATCTGCCGGCCAGGGACAAGATGCGCGCGCCCTGGTACCGCGACATTCCCGCGGCCGAGATCCCCGAATGGCATGGCGAGGGTGCGAGCGTACGCGTGATCGCCGGCGCCAGCCGCGGCGTGCAGGGGGCGGTGCAGCGCGAGGGCACCGAGCCGCTCTACCTGGACCTGCATCTTGAGCCGGGGGTCAGGTTTGAACAGGCACTACCGGAAACGCACAACGCCTTCATCTATGTCTACCGCGGCGGCGTGCAGTTCGCCTCCGGCTGCAGCGTGCCGGCGCAGCGTATGGCCATCCTGGCCAATAGCGCGGGCAGCGACGGCGTGGCCTTCAGCGCCGGCGAGGCGGGTGCGCGCCTGCTGCTGATCGCCGGCAAGCCGCTCAAGGAGCCGATCGCGCAGTACGGCCCCTTCGTGATGAACACCGAGGCTGAACTGATGCAGGCGGTGCGGGATTTCCAGGGCGGCAGGCTGGCGTGAGGCAGGGCTGGCTCGGAACATGGGTCTTGACGGGGCGCCGGTGTCTCCCGGGCCATGCAGCCCCTGCCCTTCACCGGGCCGAACTGAACGTCGACGCGTGCTTGGAATGTGCCGCCCTGGGCTTGCCGTTCTCGCCCAGGGAGAAGGTGATGGTGTGGCCCCTGATGGTGCTGTAGCTGGCGGTCTGGCCGTCTTGGTCCAGCGTCAGGTTCTTCCAGGGCTGATCGGGCGCCGATTGCCTCTGCAGGCGACCCTCGGGCGAGATGCGGAAGTGATGCAGGGTGTTCTCGTGTGCGGTCTCGAATCGCCAGGGGGAACCATCCACCAACTGGTGCGCGAGGCTGAGCCGGCTGATGGCGGCGGCCGGGCTGGCAGCGGCGTCGTCTTCGGCATACGCGGGTGGCAGGCTGCAAGCCATCATGGCGATCAGTGCAAACGCGGTTGTCTTGTTCATGCTGGCCGGTGCGGAGTGAGGGGATTGAGCGCAGGGCAGCGCGATAATAGCGAAGCCGCCTGGCAATTCCGCACTCGGAAACAGCGCCTCAAGAACAGCTGCCCTGAGGCTTTGACGCTTGTCAGTGAAACCGGGCGAACGGCCAAGTTAGGGATGGTTGTCGCGGCGGCAGCTGCTTAGGGTCAGGCCTTGCCTTCAGGAGCCTCTTCCATGCAGCCGATGCCCATCCCGCGCGCCCGCTGGCTCGCACCCGCCCTGCTCACCCTGGCGCTTGGCCAGGGTGCCGCCATCGCCGCCACCATCAACAGCGTCTTCACGCCGCTGGGCGGCAACAGCTGGACGGCTGATTTCACCGTGCTGGGCGATGGCACGCCGGCCAGCCTGTCCGGCTTCACCGTGTTCTTCGCCGAGACCGACTTCAGCAATCTGCAAGTGCTGGGATCGCCCGCCAGCTGGGACAGCCTGGTGGCACAGCCGGATACCGGCATCCCGGCGGCCGGCTTCTTCGACAGCGTGATGCTGAACCGCGCGCTGGGCCTGGGCGCGGGACAGTCGCAGGGCGGCTTTGTCGTCAAGTTCGATTACCTGGGCGCCACGGCGCCGGGCAGCCTGCATTACGAGATCACCGACGAGAACTTCCAGCTGCTGGCCAGCGGCCAGACCACGCTGGTGCCCGAGCCCGCCGGCTGGGCGCAGCTGTGCGGCGGCCTGGGCCTGCTGGGCCTGCTGATGCGCCGGCGCGGCGCCGGGAGCCGCTCATGAGCGCCGCTATCTTGATGCGACGCTGCCTGCAGGGCCTCATCATCTGCAGCGCTGCACTGCTGCTGGCCGCCTGCGGAGGCGGCGGAGAGAGTCAAGACCTGACCCTGACGAAGCCGCAGGCCACGCAGGCGCGCATCCAGTCGGTGGCGGCCGCCAGCGCCACGGTGGTCTCGCTCACCAAGGTCGGCGAGACGCGCGTGGGGCGCACGCTCTACGACTATGTCTTCAAGATCACGGTGCTGAATGGCGCCCAGGCGCAGAAGGCGCTGACTGCCAAGCTGGTGGGCAGTGGTGCCGGCACCACCGTTCTCGATGGCGATGTCAACGTCGGCGATATCGCCGCGCATGCCAGCGTCACGCCGGCCGACACCATCACCTTGCGACAGGACCGGCTGCTGCCCTTGCTGCCGGCGCAACTGCTGTGGCAGTTCGCGGCCGCGCCGCCGGCGGCCGCGCCGGCCAGCATCGCGCTGGAGCTGAGCCAGCTGGTTGCGGGCGCAGGCACGGCGGTGGCGATCATGCCGACCGTGCTTGACACCGATGGCAAGGCCATGAACCCCCTGCCGCCGATCAACTACCAGGTGCTGCGCCCGGCCGAGGGCGCGGAGGGGGCGACGCCCGCGGTGGCCGGCGCGCAGCTGCAGAGCGCTGCCGACACGCGCGGCGGCTTCACCCTGGTGGCCACGGTGGATGGCACGGCCATCAGCGCGCAGCAGCCCTTCACGGTGATCGCGCCGACCCCGGTGTCCAAAAACTCCGGCCTGTACGCCAATTTGTCGGCGGCGCAGGGCAATATGGCGCGCCAGCTGCAACTGCTGAAGGCTGCGCTGGACCGCGGCGACAACAGCGGCGCGGCCGCGGCCAAGGACGCCATTACGGCGGCGGCGGCCAGCGTGGATCCGGTGCGGCTGCACTTCAGCACGCCCTACCAGCCCGCCAGCGGTTTCGTGCCGCTGCCGGCCAAGCTGGCGGCCAATGGCTATGCGCAGACGCCCGGCGATCTGGCCCATGGCGCCGCCAGCGCGCAGCTCAGGGCCAAGCTGCAGCAGATCACCGCGCTCCTGAAGCAGTCGGGCGGAAGCGATGCCGCCAATACCGCGCTGCTGGACCAGTACCGCGGCGAGTTGCAGACCTTGGCCGCCCAGCTGGCCGGCGCGCAGCCCAGCTTGTACGGGCTGGTCGACAAGGCCGACCTGATCCAAGGCCTGATCGCCACCGAGATGCCCGCCCTGCTCAAGGCCATGGCCGAGCGCACCAATGCCCAGCTGGCGCCGCAGGCCCTGCTGGGCGCGGTGCCCAGCGCCAAGGCGCTGAGCCTGGATCGCCTGCTGGGCAAGCCCGGCGCGCTGCAGGCCTGGCCCAGCGCCGCCGGCCAGGCGAAGCCACAGTTCCTGCTGGGCGGCATGTTGAACGCCCTGGGGCCGATCGGCCAGCTGGTCAACAAGATCTATGGCGACTACCTGAACCAGTTGCAGAACATGACGGCCATCCTGGCGGCCAAGGGCCTGCTGGACAAATTCCTGCCCGGCACCGCCTTCATCGATGGCATCCATTCGGGTGCTGCCGTGCTGGGCCCCTATGCCTATAACTACCCCGACAGCAGCATCGAGGTGAGCGGCATGGACCTGGCGGTGGCGCAGGCGGCCGATGTCTACCTGATCGGTGGCGCGGCCATCAATGCGCTGGGCGGCCTGGCGAGCGCCCTGCCGCCACCCAAGCCGGCCAGCATCAAGGAGGTCTATGACTATTTCGATGGCCTGATCTCGGCCATCAACGCGGTCGGCGAGGCCTATGACCTGGCGCACCAGCAGCCCGCCCAGGTGGCCTACAACAGCTTCAGCGAGAACTCCGGCTGCCTCGCCACCTTCTCGGACTTCTGCATGGAGTTCCAGTACCCGAACGGCTTCAAGAACGTCTCGGGCGGCAATGTCAGCTTCACCGTGCTGATACTGATACGTGCCGGCGGGGCGCGCCCGCAGCACGGCTCGGGCGTGTTCAATTTCGCGCCGGGGACTTGAGTTTGAGGCCCGACGCATCGGGGGCGAGCAGGCGCTCGCCCTCATAGCCCTGCACCACGCCAAAGCCGCTGCCGGCGTTCCAGTCGGCGGCGAAGCGCTGTATCTCCGCGCCGCTGCGGCCGACGAAGTTCCACCACAGCAGCACCGGTTCCTCGAAGGGCGTGCCGCCCAGCAGCAGCGCTCGCGCGGGCGCCGCACTGCCGAGTTGCAGGCGATGCGCGCCGGGGGCCAGGTAGAGCAGCTGGCCGGGGCTCAGCGTGATGGCTTCGCCATGCTCCAGGCCGATCTGCAGCTCACCCTCCAGCGCCATCAGGCCATGCTCGTAGCCCGGCGTCAGCAGCAGCTCGGTGCTGGCCGGCGCCTGGCAGCGCAGGTCCATGCCCAGCAGGGGGCTGTGGCTGGGCACGGGCGACTGCGCAGCGCCGTAGCGGCCCAGCAGCAGGGTGGTGTCGAAGCCGCTCAGGGCGAGCTGCGGCAGCAGCGGGAAATGCTCGAAGGCGGGCGCGCAAAAGCGCTGCGCGTCCGGCAGCGCGATCCACAGCTGCGCCAGCTGCAGGCGGCCCGACTGCGATTCCTCCGAATGCGCGATGCCGCGGCCGGCCGTCATCAGATTCACCTGGCCGGGGCGCAGCATCTGCACCGTGCCCAGCGAATCGCGGTGCAGCACCTCGCCCTCGATCAGCCAGGAAAAGGTCTGCAGGCCGGTGTGCGGATGCGGGCCCACGCGCATCGGCTGGTCGGCGGGCAGCTCGGCCGGCCCGGCGTGGTCGAGAAAGCACCAGGCGCCCACCATGCGGCGGCGCGCGGTGGGCAGGGCGCGGCGTATCGTCAACCCGCCGACGGCGCCCAAATGCGCCGGCAGCAGTTCGAACTTGTTGCTCATCTCAGGGCCTCCGAATTTGAGCGGCAAAGCCGGCCAGAAAGTCGCGCAGCTGCTGCTTGAGCGCCTCGTCGAGCAGCTCGCCCTGCGCATCGAACAAGGTATTCGCCTTGGACACCATCAGCCGGCCGCCGAACCAGCAGCTGCAGCCGAAGGCGCGCAGCACGCTCAGGATCGCGTCCTGGCCCTGCACCGTGCCGAAGCCGCCCGGCGTGGCGCCCAGCACCGCCACCGGTTTGCCGAAGAAGGTCTTGCGCCCTTCGGCCGGCGGACGCGAGAGCCAGTCGAGCCCGTTCTTGAGCACGCCGGGGATGGAGTTGTTGTACTCGGGCGTGGCGATGATGAGGCCATCGGCGGCCTGGATGTCGGCGCGCAATGCGCTCACCGCTGCCGGCACGCCCTGGGCTTCCACATCGCCGTCGTAGAGCGGGATGCCGTGCAGGGTGCGCAGCTCGATGTCCACCTCTTGCGGGGCCAGGCCGATGGCGGCGCGCAGCAGGGCGGTGTTGAAGGAAGCCTGGCGCAGGCTGCCGGAGAGGGCGATCAAGCGGGTCATGTCGGCACCTGTGGATGGATGGCCGATTGTGGCCGAGCGGCCACGTTCTGACGCAGATCAAGCGCCGCGCCGGCGCGCCGGGCTTAGCCTGTGCACATGAGCGAGCCGCACCACTACGAACACGACACCATACCCGCGGCCCTGGACGCGCTGAGCGGGCCGGCCATCGAGCTGGGCGTGCCGCCGGTGGAGGCGGACCTGGATGGCGTCTGGGCGGCGCTGCAGCGCCAGCCCGAACACCATGCCGCGCATCTGGGCCAGGCCCTGGTGGCGGCCGGCATGCTGACCGCCAGCCAGCTGGAAATGGCGCTGCGCCACCAGCGCGCGCAGGAGCTGCATGTGCCGCTGGGCGAGCTGGTGGTGCAGCTGGGGCTGCTCAGCCCAGCCCAGCTACGCATCGCCCTGGCCAGCTGGCTGGACGTGCCCACCGTCGATCTGGCCCGCCTCAAGCCCGAACCGGCCGCGCTGGCGCGGGTGCCGCGCGCGCTCGCGCAGCGCGAGGGCGTGCTGCCGCTGATGGTGCGCGAGGAGGTGCTGGTGGTGGTGGTCTCCGACCCCTGGGACCAGCGGCTGCTGGAGTACCTGCGCTTCGCCTGCGAGCTGCGCGTGCGGCCGGTGCTGGCGGCGGCGGGCACGCTGCCGCAGGCCATCGCCAGCGCCTACCAGCTGTCGAGCGGCGACACCGCCAATGGCGCCAATGCCGGTACTGGCGCGATGCAGATGGCCACGGTGCGCGAGCTCGCCCAGGAGCTGAGCCAGGCCGACCCCGGCAGCGCCGAGGCCGATGCCGAGGTGGTGTCGGAGTCAGACAACGCGCTGGTGCGCCTGGTCAATCGCCTGCTGGCCGACGCCATCGAGCTGCGCGCCTCCGACATCCATGTGGAGACCTTCGAGGCGCCCAAGCCGGTGCGCATCCGCTTGCGCGTGGACGGCGATCTGATCCGCTATCTGGAGCTGCCGGCGCGGGTGCGTTACGCCCTGGTGGCGCGGCTCAAGATCATGGCCAACCTCGACATCTCCGAGCACCGCCGGCCGCAGGACGGCAAGATCGACTTCGCGCGTTTCGGCGGCACGGCGCTGGAGCTGCGCATGGTCACCGTGCCCACCAACAGCGGCCTGGAGGATGTGGTGCTGCGCCTGCTGGGTGGCATGAAGCCGCTGCCGCTGGACGCGATCGGCCTGTCCGAGACCAATCTGGCGGGCCTGCGCCGCATGATGAGCAAGCCCTATGGCCTGCTGCTGATCTGCGGCCCCACCGGCTGCGGCAAGACCACCACCCTGCACTCGGTGATGCGCGAGCTCAACGAGGACAAGCGCAAGATCTGGACCGCCGAGGACCCGATCGAGATCAGCCAGGACGGGCTGCGCCAGGTGCAGGTGAACGCGCGCATAGGCTGGACCTTTGCGGCCGCCATGCGCACCTTTCTGCGCGCCGACCCCGACGTCATCATGATCGGCGAGATGCGCGACGAGGAGACCGCGCGCATCGCGGTGGAGGCCTCGCTGACCGGCCATCTGGTGATGTCGACCCTGCACACCAACTCGGCGCCCGAGAGCGTGACGCGGCTGCTGGAGATCGGCCTGGACCCCTTCATGTTCTCCGACTCGCTGCTGGCGGTGCTGGCGCAACGCCTGGTGCGGCGGCTGTGCCTGGACTGCCGCATCGTCGAGCCGCTCGATGAGCGTGCGGCGCGCTCGCTGCTGCGCCTGTATCAGCAAAGCGGCGGTGGCGCGGCCGAGGCCATCAACGAGGAGGAGTTGCTCGCCGGATGGCAGCGGCGCTTCGGCGTTGATGTCGGCAGCGGCGGCGGCCTGCGCCAGTACCGGCGTCATGGCTGCGATGCCTGCGGCGGCACCGGCTACCACGGACGCCTGGGCATCCACGAGCTGGTGATTGCCGACGAGTCGCTGCGCGAACTGATACGGCGCCGCGCCCCGGCCGCCGAGATGTTCGTCAGCGCGCAGCGCAGCGGCATGCGCACCCTGCGCCAGGACGGCATCGAGAAACTGCTGGCCGGCCTGACCGACCTGCCCGAGGTGCTGGCCGCCACCAGCCAATGAGTGATCAGCCGGCGCTGGCGGCGAGATCGTCCAGGATGGGGCAGTCGGGGCGTTCGTCGCCATGGCAGCAACTGATCAGCTGCGCCAGCGTCTGCTTCATCGCCTGCATCTCGGCCAGGCGGCGCTCCAGGTCGGCGATATGCGCCAGCGCGATGCGCTTGACGTCGCCACTGGCGCGGCGGCGGTTCTGCCAGAGCTTGAGCAGCTCGCCGATCTCGGCGATCGAGAAGCCCAGGTCGCGCGCCCGGCGTATGAAGCGCAGCGTATGCACCTCGCGCTCGGAATAGAGCCGGTAGCCGGCCTCGGTACGCGCCACCTTGGGCAGCATGCCCAGCGACTCGTAGTGCCGGATCATCTTGGCAGAGACGCCGCTGCGCGTGGCCGCCTCGCCGATATTGCACATCTCTTGCTCCATCACGGTCTCCAGCGCTTGAGCAGCAGGGCATTGCTGACCACCGACACGCTCGAAAAAGCCATCGCCGCGCCGGCAATCACCGGGTTCAGATAACCCAGCGCGGCCAGGGGAATGCCCACCACGTTGTAGGCAAAGGCCCAGAACAGGTTCTGGTGGATTTTGCGCACGCTGCGGCGCGAGAGCGAGATCGCCTGCGCCACCAGGGCCGGGTCGCCGCGCATCAGGGTCACGCCGGCCGCCTGCATCGCCACCTCGGTGCCGGTGGCCATCGCGAAGCCCACATCGGCCGCGGCCAGCGCCGGCGCGTCGTTGATGCCGTCGCCCACCATGCCGACATGGCCCTGCCGCTTCAGCTCTCCGACGATGCGGGCCTTGTCCTCGGGCAGCACCTCGGCGCGCACCTCGTCCAGCCCGAGCATCTTGCCCACGGCCTCCGCGCTGCCGCGGTTGTCGCCGCTGAGCATGACGCTGCGCACGCCCAGCGCGCGCAGGCTGGCCAGCGCCGCGGCCGCGCTCGGCTTGAGCCGGTCGCCAAAGGCCAGCAGGGCCAGCAGGCGTGGCTGGCTGCCGCCCTCGGCCAGCCACGAGACCGTGCGGCCCTGCGCCTGCAGGGCGGTGGCCTCGGCCTGCATGGCGCCCAGATCCACGCCCAGCTCCTGCATATAGCGGGTGCTGCCGAGTTGCAACTCCCGCGGGGGCAGGTCTTGCGCGGGAAGCTGGGCCGCCACGCCGCGGCCGGCCACGGCGCGCAGGCCCTGCACCGCCGGCACATCCAGGCCGCGCTGGGCGGCGGCCTGGCGCACTGCCAGCGCGAGCGGATGCTCGCTGCCCGCCTGCAGGGCAGCGGCCAGGCCCAGGGTCTGGCCCTCGTCCAGGCCGGCGGCGCTGTGGAAGGCCAGCAACTCGGGCTTGCCCAGGGTCAGCGTGCCGGTCTTGTCGAAGGCCACCACCTCCAGCTTGGCGGCGAGTTCCAGCGCCTCGGCGTCCTTGATGAGGATGCCATGGCGGGCCGCCACCCCGGTGCCGGCCATGATGGCGGTGGGCGTGGCCAGGCCCAGCGCGCAGGGGCAGGCGATCACCAGCACCGCCACCGCGTTCAGCAGCGCCTGCGTCCAGTCACCGCGCAGGAAACCCCAGCCCAGCAGGGTGACGAGGGCGGCAAGCAGCACCGCAGGCACGAACCAGGCGCTGACCTGGTCGACCATGCGCTGGATCGGCGCCTTCTTGGCCTGCGCCGATTCCACCAGCCGCACGATGCGCGCCAGCGTGGATTCGGCGCCCAGCGCGGTGGTGCGCAGCGCGAGCAGCCCCTCGCCGTTGACGGAGCCTCCCACCACCCGGGCACCCGCCTCCTTGGCCACCGGCAGGCTCTCGCCGGTGATGAGCGATTCGTCCACCTGGCTGGCGCCGGACAGCACCAGGCCGTCGACCGGGATGCGCTCGCCGGGGCGCACGATCACCTCGTCGCCCAGCAGCAGCTGGGCCATGGGCAGTTCCAGCTCGACGCCGGCGCGGCGCACGCGCGCGGTTTCGGGGCGCAGCGCCTTGAGGGCGCGTATCGCCGCGCTGGTCTGCCGCTTGGCGCGCGCCTCCAGCCATTTGCCCAGCAGCACCAGGGTGATCACGACCGCGGCGGATTCGAAGTACAGCGACATGCTGTAAGCGCCCTCGCGCAGCAGCTCGTAGACCGAGAGCCCGAAGGCGGCACTGGTGCCCAGTGCCACCAGCAGGTCCATATTGCCGCTGCCGGCGCGCAGCGCGGCCCAGCCGGCCCGGTAGAAGCGCGCGCCCAGCCAGAACTGCACCGGCAGGCTCAAGCCCAGCTGCAGCCAGCCATTGATCATCCAATGGCGGCCGGCCAGCATCGCCAGCATGGGCAAGACCAGCGGCGCCGACAGCAGGGCGGCGATCAGCACCGGCCAGGCGCTGTGCTGCCAGTCCACCGGGCGTGGCGCATCGGCGCCGCTGGCCTCGCCGGCGGCGGCCTGGTAGCCGGCCTGCTGCACGGCGGCCAGCAGCGCGGCCGGGTCCACATTGGCGAGCATGCCGACGCTGGCGTGCTCCAGCGCCAGATTGACGCTCACCCGCAGCACGCCGGGCACTTTCAGCAGCGCCTTCTCCACCCGGCCGACGCAGGAGGCGCAAGTCATGCCGCCGATCTGCAACGTCAGCTCGCGCTCGGCGACGGCATAGCCGGCGCGCGCCAGCGTGGCCGCCATATCCGGCAAGGCGGCGTTGCCGCTGACGCTGACGCTTTCGGTGCTGAGGTTGACCTCGGCGGCCTGCACGCCGGGCAAGGCCAGCAGGGCCTTCTCCACGCGTTTGACGCAGGAGGCGCAGCTCATGCCGGTGATGGGGAGGATGAGGGTGGAGAACATGAGCACAGTCTGATGCTTGACATGGTGTCAATGTCAAGCCGTGGCCATGCAAAGGGCTTTCCCTAGCTGGCTTTCGTGTAAATGTGCTCACAATATATTAGAAGAATACCTAACGCACACAACCAAGAGGAGACAAGCATGTTCAAGACCAACCCGATCGCCCTGGCCGCCTGGCTGGCCCTGGCGGCTGGCGCACCCGCGCTGGCACAGTCATCACAACAAGCCACGCTGGAACGCGTGGAAGTAACCGGTTCGTCGATCAAGCGCATTGCCAGCGAGGGGGCGCTGCCGGTGCAGACGCTGACGCGCGGCGACATCGAGCGCAGCGGCGCCACGAGCGCCGAGGAGCTGATCCAGGGCCTGCCCTCGATGCAGGGGTTTCAGACCTCCTCGGCCTCGGTCAACGGCGATGGCCCCGGCGGCGTGCAGAACGCCTCGCTGCATTCGATCGGCGCGAGCTACACCCTGGTGCTGCTCAACGGGCGGCGGCTGGCTTCCTACAGCGCCGGCTCGGCGGTGAACCTGTCCAGCATTCCGCTATCGGCGGTGGAGCGGGTGGAGGTGCTCACCGACGGCGCGTCCGCGCTCTACGGCTCCGATGCGGTGGCCGGCGTGGTGAACTTCATCCTGCGCAAGAACCAGACCGACTTCAGCGTCAGCGCCAGCATCAACAGCCCGCAGAAGAAGGGTGGGCGCTCCGGCAGCTTTGCGCTGTCCAAGGGCTTTGGCGATCTGGAGAAGGACGGCTTCAATGTGTTGCTGTCCTATGCACGCGATGAGCAGAAGGAGCTCAATGCGGCCGACCGGGATTTCGGCAAGTCGGGCATCGTGCCCTTCACGCATGAGGGCAAGGCCTACTCGCTGTACGAGTCGGCGCGCAACACCACGCCGGCCTCGGTGACGCTGGGCCTGAAGACGCCGGTCACCGGCCCCAACAATGCCTCGGTCAGCGCCATCACCTTCTCGCCCAACTACCTCAAGGACGGCAAGTGCGCGAGCAACACGGTGCTGACCACGGTCTTGCTCGACAAGGCCTGCCAGTTCGACTATGCCTCGACCGTGCAGCTGGTGCCGATCAGCAAGCGCGACAGCCTGTTCCTGTCGGGCAACTGGCGCATCGGCAAGGACACGAATCTCTTCATGGAGGGCGTGGCCTCCAAGTTCTCGCTGAAGGAGCGCCACGCGCCGGTGGCGCAGGCGATCGGCCTGAACCTGGCCGACCCGCTGTACGCGAGCTATGTCGCGCCCTATCTGGCGCAGTTCGGCATCGACCCGGTCAATGTCAACAAGGCCACCACCAACAACCGTTTTGTCGACGCCGGTGGCCGCAGCGACCTGTTCGAGACCCAGGCACGCCACCTGGCCGTGGGTATCGAGGGCGTGCTGCGGGACTTCGACTACACGCTCTCCTACGTGCACTCGACCAGCACCCAGGACACGATGTACGACGGCGGCTATATGCGCAAGAGCTGCTACAACGACCTGCTGGCCGCCGGCAAGTACAACCCCTTTGCCGCCTCGGGCGGCAACACCGCGCTGCTCGCGCCCTGCGTGCTGAAGGAATGGAACCAGACCATTGCCACCAAGCTGGACATCGTCAGCGCGCGCGCCTCGGGCGAGCTGTTCAAGGCACCGGGCGGCGCCGCCATGCTGGGCGCCGGCCTGGACTACACCAAGCAGGGCTACGACTACACGCCCTCGGCGCTGGCCATGGGCCCTAACAGCCTGCACAGCGGCACCGATGCCGTGTTCGGCCGCGGCACCGGCGCGCTGCCGGTGGGCGCCAACCGCAAGAACTGGGGCGCGTTTGCCGAGCTGATGGTGCCGCTGCATAAGACCCTGGAGGCCTCGGCGGCGCTGCGCTATGACGACTACACCGCCGTCCGCAACCGCTTCGTGTTCGACCTCGACGGCAAGCTCCAGGCGCCGGCCACGCAGGGCAACGCCAGCAGCAAGGCGACCTACAAGCTGGCGATGCGCTACCGGCCGATCGACGCATTGATGGTGCGCGCCTCCTACGGCACCGGCTTCAAGGTGCCCAATATGGACCTGATCACGCAGGCCATCTCCGGCGGCAGCAATACCAGCGGCAGCTACCCCTGCCCGGTCAAGGCACCGGATCCGCGCGCGGTCAACTGCGAGGGCACGACACAGTACGACCTGCTCAGCGGCGGCAACCCGCTGACCGGCGCCAACGGCCTCAAGCCCGAAGAGTCCAGGAACATGACGCTGGGTCTGCGCGTGGAGCCCACGCGCGAGCTGACCGCCGGCCTGGACTACTGGTCGGTCAAGATGAAGAACCAGATCGTCGGCCTGCCCGAGTCGGCCCCCTTCACCAATCCGGCCGCCTATGACAACCTGATCCGTACCGTCTATGACGCGGCGCGCGGCTCGGACAAGCTGGCGGTGCTGCTGCCCAACTTCAACCTGGGCAGGTCGACCTATAGCGGCATCGATTGGGACGCCAGCCTGCACACCACCACCGCGCTGGGGCGCCTGACGGTGGGCTGGTCGGGCACCTATATGCTGAAGGCCGAGAGTGACGACGGCACCGGCAAGATCGAGGTCAGCCTGGGCCGCTTCGATGCCTATAACAGCGCGGTGTCACGCGTCATCCAGCGCGTCACGGCGAACCTGCAGACCGGCGGCATGTTCAGCCATACGCTGGCCTGGAACTGGCGCTCGGGCTACCACGATGCGGTGCAGGACGCCGGTGATGGCAAGGTGCGCAGCGTCAACGCCGACGGCAGCCTCGGTGCCTACGCCAGCATCGTGCGCGATGTGCAGGCCTACTCGACCTTCGACTGGCAGACCCGCGCCAATGTCGCCAAGGGCATCACCGTCACGCTGGGCATCAAGAACCTGCTCGACGAGGCGCCGCCGCTGTCGATCCGCACCTCCGGTGGTGGCAACCAGATCGGCTATGACGGCCGCTATGCCAGCCCGCTGGGCCGGCAGTTCTATCTGAGCGGCAGCTTCAGCTACTGATCCTCATCCCCTGCTCCTGGGGCTGGGCCGCCTTGCATGCTGCGAGGCGGCCCTTTTTTTGACCTCGCCGGCTTGACCTTGCCATCATGGCAGGCTCTAGATTGTCAGCACCAACAGGAGTTCCCCATGTCCGAATTCACCCTGCCCGATATGAGCTGCGGCCATTGCGTTGCCAGCATCACCAAGGCCATCGAGGCGCTTGATGCCCAGGCCAAGCTGCAGTTCGACCTGCCCAGCCACAAGCTGCAGGTCGAGAGCCAGCTCAGCGAGGCCCAGCTGGCCGCGCTGCTGACCGAGGCCGGCTACCCGCCGGCGGCCTGAGCGCTCAGGCCCTGGCCAGCGCGACCGTCTCCAGCGGCAGCCTGCGCACGCGCACGCCGGTGGCGGCAAAGATGGCGTTCATCACGGCCGGCGCGATCGGTGGCGTGCCGGGCTCACCGATGCCGCCGGGCGCCTCCATGCTGGGCACGATGTGCACCTCGACCTTCGGCATTTCGCTCATTCGCAGCACCGGGTAGTCGTGGAAGTTGCTCTGCTCCACGCGCCCGTCCTGGTGGGTGATCTTGCCGTAGAGCGCGGCCGAGAGGCCAAACACGATGGCGCTCTCGATCTGGCGTGCAATGGTCTGCGGGTTCACGGTCTGACCGCAGTCTACCGCCGCCACCACGCGGTGTACCTTGGGCGTGCCGTCCTTGGCCACCGAGACCTCGGCGATCTCGGCGACATAACTGCCAAAGCTCTCGGCCACGGCGATGCCGCGATGCACGCCCTGGGGCGCCGGCTTGCCCCAGCCGGCCTTGGCCGCGGCCAGCTCCAGCACGCCGCGCAGGCGCGGATGCTTGGCCAGCAGGCCGAGGCGGAACCTGAGCGGATCGGCCTTGGCCGCATGCGCCAGTTCGTCGATAAAACTCTCGATGAAGAAGGCGTTCTGCGAATGCCCCACCGAGCGCCAGAACCAGACCTGCGGGCCAGGCTCGGCGCGGCCATAGACGATGCGCTGGTTGGCGATCTCGTAGGGATGGTCGGCCAGGCCCTCCACCGCCATCGCGTCCACGCCGCTGTCGGGGATCTGCATGAAACCCGAGGCCGCCATGATGGAGGGGCTGGCCACCGCGGCGCGCAACATGCTGGGTAGGCCGCGCTCGTCCAGCGCGCCCTCGAAGCGCACCAGCGCGGCCGGGCGGTAGTAGCCCGCCGCCATATCGTCCTCGCGGCTGTAGATCAGCTTCACCGGGCTGCCGCTGAGCTTGGAGAGCAGGGTGGCGTCGATGCTGAAGTCGGGCGCGAAGCGGCGCCCGAAGCCGCCGCCCAGCAGCAAGGTGTTGATCTTGACCTTGGCCGGGGTGACCGAACCCACCTGGGCCAGGATGCCTTGGGCTGGACCCTGGCTCTGCGTGCCGGCCCAGATCGTGACCTCGTCGCCCTTCACCCAGGCGGTACAGTTGAGCGGCTCCATGCAGGCATGGGCCAGATAGGGCACCTCGTACTCGGCGCTGAGGGTCTTGGCGGCGTTGGCGGCGGCGTCCTTGACATTGCCCTCGTCGCGCGCCACCGCCTCGGCCTGGTTGGCGCCCGAGACCAGCATGTCATGCACCTTGGCGCTGGAGAGATCCGCATGGGTGCCCAGATCCCATTGCACCGCGAGCGCATCGCGGCCCTGCTTGGCGGTCCAGTAGCCATCGGCCAGCACGGCCACACCACTCGGGATGCTGATGATCTTGCGCACGCCCTTGACGGCGCGTGCCTTGGCCTCGTTCATCGCCTTGGGTTTGGCGCCGGCAATCGGGGCGCGCGCCATCACCGCCACCAGCATGCCGTCCACGCGTGCATCGATGCCGAACTGCGCCGTGCCCTGGATCTTGGCGGCGCTGTCCAGGCGGCGCGTGGGCTTGCCCAGGATCTTGAAGTCGCGGCTGGACTTGAGCGCGGGCTTGGCCGGCGCCTTCTGCCTGACTGCGGCGGCCACCAGCGCGCCATAGCTGAGCTGCTTGCCGCCCGGGCCGAACACCTGGCTGCGCTCGGTGCGCAGCGTGGCGGCATCGACGCCCCAGGTCTCGGCCGCGGCGGCCACCAGCATGGCGCGCGCGGCGGCACCGGCCTCGCGCATCGGCGTCCATTGGCCGCGCACGGTGGTGCTGCCGCCAGTGGCCTGCATGCCGAACATGGGGTTGTTGTAGGCCTGGTCCACCGGCGCCTGCTCGACGCTCACCAGCGCCCAGTCGGCGTCCAGCTCCTCGGCCACCAGCATGGGGATGGCGGTGAGCACGCCCTGGCCCATCTCGGCCGAGCCGCACACCACGGTGACGCGGTTGTCGGGCGTGATGCGCAGATAGGCGTTGGGCGTGAAGGTGTTGCTGGTGCTTGCGGCGGCGCGTTTGGGTGCGGCCAGGGGCAGGGCAAAGGAAAGCACCAGGGCGGCGCTACCGCCGCTGGTCTTGACGAGAAAGTCCCGGCGTGAGCTGCGCATGATCAGCCCCCCTTGCTCAGGGTGGCCGAGGCGTCGTGGATTGCCGCCCGCACCTGGTTGTAAGTGCCACAGCGGCACAGATTGCCGCTCATGGCCGCGTCGATATCGGCGTCGCTGGGCCCGGCCTTGCTGCCCAGCAGAGCGCAGGCGCTCATGATCTGGCCGCTCTGGCAATAGCCGCATTGCGGCACGTCGAGCTTCAGCCAGGATTGCTGCACCGCGCGGCCGGTCTTGCTGCTGCCCACGCCCTCGATGGTGGTGACCTTCTTGCCGGCCGCGGCCGACAAGGGCGTTGAGCAGGCGCGCACCGGCTGGCCATCCAGATGCACGGTGCAGGCGCCGCACAGCGCCATGCCGCAGCCGAACTTGGTGCCGGTGAGCTGCAGATCCTCGCGCAAGGCCCACAGCAGGGGCATCTCGGGGTCGGCGTCCAGGTTCGCCGGCTTGCCATTGACGGTCAGCGTGATGTTCATCCAAGTCCCCTTGGTGGATGGCAAAGATGGCGGCAAGCATACACAGCCGCGCCCGTCCTTGCTTGACAAGGCATGAGACGGCCGGAGGGCTAGGATGGGCGCTTGCGGACGAAGGGAGACGCCCATGCACAACGGTCACAGCAAGCTCCACCACTGGCTGGGCCAGCACCGCCTGGCCTGTTTTGCGCTGATGACGCTCAGCTTCGTGCTGTTCGGCTGCCTCTCGCTGGACCTGGTGAGGCTGGTGAGCGCCAACGCCAGTCTGCTGAGCACGCATGGCTGGCAGGCCCTGCAGGACGGTGGCCTGCAGCAGTTGCTGGAGCTGTGGCTGAGCGCCTTCGCCGCGATCGCCGCCTACCTGCTGTTCAAGCTCTGCGAGCATGTGCTGGTGCACGGTCTGTCGTACCGGAGGCGCTGATGGACCTCACCGCCCTGCTGAGCGAGTGGATCGCGCGCTACGACCAGGGCGTCTACCTGCTGCTGTTCGCGCTGGTGTTCTGCGAAATCGGCGTGGCGCCGCTGTTCTTCCTGCCCGGCGATCCGCTGCTGTTCCTGTGCGGCGCGCTGTGCGCCCAGGGGGCCCTCAGCGCCTCGCTGCTGGTGCCGCTGCTGGCGCTGGCCGCCTGGGGCGGCAGCCAGCTGGCCTACCGCCTGGGCCTGCGGCTGGGCATGCATTTGGAGAGTCATGCCTACCGGTGGCTGAACCGCGCGCTGCTGGCGCGCGGCCAGCAATTCTTTGCCCGCTGGGGCGGGCCCAGCCTGTTGATCTCGCCCTATGTGGCGGTGCTGCGCACCTTTGCGCCGCTGGCGGCCGGGGTGGCGCGCATGCCGGCACGGCATTTCGCCATGGCCACGCTGGCCGGCAGCCTGGCCTGGTCGGGCGGCCTGATCGGCGCGGGCTACTGGCTGGGCCGCGTGCCGCTGGTGCATGAACACCTGGGCGGCCTGGTTGTGCTGGGCCTGGTGCTCGGGCTGGGTGGATTGGGTCTGCGCATGTTGTTCAAGTAGCCCAGCGCGCCAGCGCCTGCAGCAGGGCCTGCCGACCTATCGGCTTGCTGAGGTGGGCATCGCAGCCCGCCTCCAGGCTCAGCGCCACATCGCTGGCAAAGGCATTCGCGGTGAACGCGATGATGGGAGTGCGCCGGCGCCCCTCGGCGGCCTCGCAGGCGCGCCAGCGCCGCGTCGCCTCCAGACCGTCCAGCGCCGGCATTTGCAGGTCCATCAGCACCAGGTCGTAGCGGCCCTGCTGCAGCATGCGCAGCGCCTGTTCACCATCGCTGGCCAGCTCGATCTGATGGCCCAGCGGCTGCAGCATGGCCGAGATCACCAGCACATTGACCTCGTTGTCCTCGCACAGCAGCAGGCGCAGCGGTGCCAGGGCCTGGCCCGGCTCGTGGCGCGGTGCCGCGGCATGCTGCGGCGCCGGGTGGGGCGGCAGATCCAGCTGCAGCTCGAAGCGGCTGCCCGCGCCGGGCGTGCTGCTGAGGCTGATCTGGCCCCCCATCAGCTCGACCAGGCTGCGCGTGATCGCCAGGCCCAGGCCGGTGCCGCCGAACTCGCGCGCGGTCTCGGCATGCGCCTGGGCATAGGGCTGGAAGATGCGCTCATGCTGTTCGGGGGCGATGCCTATGCCGGTGTCCTGCACCGACAGGGCCAGGCGGCCATCGGCAGCGCGCCAGGCATGCACCTCGACGCCACCCTGGCGCGTGAACTTGATGGCATTGCCCACCAGATTGGCAAGGATCTGGGCCACGCGCTGCGCATCGCCCCAGACCCAGCCCCGGGCTTCGGGCGTGATGGCGAGCCGCAGCCACAGGCCCTGGGCCTCGGCGCGCGGACGCAGCAGCTCGATCTGCTGGCCGAGCAGCTCGGCCAGCTCAAAGGCATGCGGCGCCAGGCCCAGCTTGCCGGCCTCGATCTTGGCGTTGTCCAGCAGGTCGTTGATGAGCTCGAAGAGCTGCTGGCCGGCCTGCTGGAACACCTGCACATAGCGGCGTTGCTCGGCACTGAGTTCGGTGCGCGCGAGGATCTCGGCCATGCCCAGCACCGCATTCATGGGCGTGCGTATCTCGTGGCTGACATGGGCAAGCACGCGCGTCTTGGCCTGGTTGGCGGCGTCGGCCATTTCGCGCTCATGGCGCAGCTGGCGCTCGGTGAGCGCATGCCAGCGCTGCTGGGCCAGCGCCGCCAGCAGCAGCGCCAGCAGCAGCACGGTCAGGGGCAGCAGCAGGGGCGGCATCAGCAAGGCCTGCCGCACCAAAGCCCAGGCCAGCGCCAGCATCAGCAGCAAGGCCAGCAGCGAGTGGGCCGCCAGTCGGCGCCCTTGCGGGCCTGCGGCCCGGCAGCCCAGCAGGGCCGGGCCGCAGGCCAGCAGCAGCAGCACCCCGCTCCATAGCGCGCCGGCGGGCGCCAGCACCTGCTGTCGCGCCAGCAGGGCATAGGCGCTGGCCATCAAGGTGCCGCCGGAGAGCCGGCCCTGCGGGGTGCTGACGGCATCGGCAAAAAATGCGCTGCTGCCTATGAAGACGGTGCGCCCGCGCAGCAGCCGGCGTTGCTCGGGGTCGTCGATGGCACCCAGCGCGGCCTGCATCAGATGGGCCCAGCTGAGCGGCAGCACGCCGTCCAGGCGGCTGGGCAGCCTGAGCTGCACGCGCCCCTGCGCATCGCGGTGCCAGTCCGGTAGGGGCCTGCCCTGGCGTTGCAGCGCGGCCAGCGGCAGCACCGGCAAGACCTGACCCTGGAAGCGGTGCCAGAGCGGCAGCCGGCGCAGCACGCCGTCGCCGTCCAGCGGCGCCGTGATCAGACCCAGGCTGCCGGGCGGCGCGCTCAGCAGCAGGGCGGGGGCGGGCAGGGTGAGGGCGCCCCAGGGCTGGGCGGCACCACCCGCGGGCATGGCCTGGCGGCGCAGCATGGCCAGCTCGGCCGGCTGCAGCTCCAGCAGGCCGGTGTCCTGCTGGTGGCCGGCGGCGGCCAGCACCGTGGGCGGGCCCAGCGCCATCGCGCGCGCCAGCGCGGCGTCGCCCTCGCGCGTGCCGCTCAGCACCAGATCGAACACCACCAGCTCGGCGCCGGCATCGCGCAGATAGTCGAGCAGCAGCGCATAGACGCTGCGCGGATAGGGCCAGTCGCCCAGCTGCGGCTGCAGTGCACGCAGCGAGGCATCGTCGATGTCGATCAGCGCCAGCTCGTTCGCCACCAGGGGCTGGGCGGTGGCGCGCAGCAGACGGTCTTCCAGGGCCGCCTCCAGCGGCTGCAGCAGCGGGCGCGCGAGCAGCCACAGCAGCAGGGCCAGCGGCAGGGCCAGCAGGGGCAGCATGGCCAGGCGGCCGCTGCGCTGCAGATGCCGGGTCAGGCCGAGTGGCATCAGAGCGCCAGCAGCAGCGGAGCCAACGGCAGCAGCCAGAGCCAGCGCGGGTAGGGCACGTTGACCAGCTGCACCTGGCCCCAGGGGCCGGCCTGTCCGTCGGCGTCCAGGCAGCGCAGGCGCAGGTAGTAGCGCCCGGGGCCGGGGCGCGGCAGGCTGATCGCCGGCTGCTCGCTGGCCAGGCTTTGCAGGCCCTGGCTGAAGGCCGCGTCGCCAGCCCACTGCAGCTCGTAGCGGGCCACGCCGGCCTCGGCGCGCCAGCGCAGTTGCAGACCGTCGCCGCTCAGCTCGGGCTCGGCCGGGGCCGGGCTGGGCGGCACGGGTATAAGCTCGAACTGCTGCGCATCGCCCCAGGGGCCCTGGTCGGCGGCCAGCGCGGCCAGGCGCCAGTGGTAGCGGCCCGGCGGCAGGGCGGCGCGGTGGCTGTTGCCGCTCAGCGCGGCCTGCTCCAGCACCAGCTCGCCAAAGCCAGCGTCGCGCGCGATCTGCAGGCGGTAGGCGCGCGCCTGGGTGTTGATGGTCCAGTGCAGGTCCACGGCCTCGCCATACAGCCTGGCCGCGGGCGCCGGGCCCTGGATGAAGGGCGGCTCCGGGCGCGCCTTGAGGCGGAACGCGTGCTCGGCCGCCCGGCCCTCCAGCCCTAGGGCGTCGATGGCGCGCAGGCGCAGGCTGTAGTCGCCGTCGGGCAGATCATCGGGCCAGGCCGCCTGGGCGGCGTCGCTGCGCTGGTCGAGCAGCAGGCGCGTGAAGTCGCCGCGCGCGAACACCTGGGCGCGCCAGCCGCCGCTGGCCCCGTCCGACGCCTTCCAGGCAAAGCGCAGCGGGAGGCGCTCCAACAGCGCCGGCAGGGCGCCGACATCGGGTGCGGCCAGCAGGGCCGCGCTGCGCGGGCGGCCCTGGCCATCGGCCAGCAGGCCCATGCCGGCCGGCACCGCCTGGCCATCGGCCGCGACCGTGCCGCTGAGCACCTGCAGGCGCGCGGCCGCACCGTCCACCTGGGCGCGGAACTCGGTGCCGCGCACGCCCAGGTTGACGCTGGGGGTGCGGATCTCGTAATGCGGCACCCGGCCGGCGCTGGGCAAGACCTGGCTGTCGGCGCCGCCCTCATGCAGGCGCAGGCGCACCGCTGGGATGGCGCTGCGGCCATACACCAGCAGCTGCTCCAGCGTCACATCGCTGAGCGGCGGGATCAAGAGGCGCGAGCCATCGACGAAGCGCAGGCTGGCCGAGGACTGGGCGGCGCTGCGCAGGCGATCGCCGCTGCGCAGCTCGGCGCCGGTCTGCAGGCGCTGCTCCGTTTGCTGGGGCCGGCTCAGCGTGACCTGACCCTGCACGAACAGGGCCTCGGCCACGCTGGCCTCGCGCTTTAGCCAGGCCAGCGGCATGCGCAGCACGCCGCCGGGCGGCAGGCGCAGCGGGTCGGCCACATGGTTGAGATTTTGCAGCTCGCGCCAGCTATGGCCGGGCTGCAGATAGGCGTCGGTGAGGGCGATCAGGGTGTCGCCGGTCTGGATGCGATAGCGCCAGTCGGCCTCGGCCGGCGTCTGGGCCCCGGCCGCGCAGGCCGTCAGCAGCATTACGCCTGCGAGTCTTACGCTTGCTTTCATGCCTCCTCCTGGGCCTGGCTGGGCCTTTGCGACCATAGTAGCCATGCGGGGCGGGGTGCTCAAGCGCTGAGCAGGGCCAGGTCGTTCAGGGTGCGTAAATGGGCATCCAGCGTGGCCGCATCCAGGCCGAGCGCAGCCGCCAGCGCGGCGCGGTCGCGGCTGCCGTCCAGCAGGGGTAGCAGCTCGCGCACGACCGGCTGGTCCAGCACCAGCAGGTCGTGGCGCAGAGTGGTGACGGTGGTGCAGGCGGGGTCCTGCCGCAGCTGCGCCCTGGCCACCGCGCTGGCCACCGGGTGCACGCCCGCTTGCTCGGGCAGCGCCAGGGCCTGCGCATGCAGGCGCGCCACCCCGCTCATCAAGCCGGCATGCAGGATCGCCAGCAGGCCGGCCTCATGGTGGGCCGGGGCGTGCAGCTGCATGAGCTTGGCCAGCAGCGCCGGCACCGGCAGGCTGCGCGGCGCCGCCGCCTGCAGGGCCAGCAGCGCGTCGCGCATCACGGTCTGCGGGCTGTGCAGGGCGGCGGCGTCCAGCTCGCCCTTCAGCTTGAGGTCGGCGCTGATGTGGTAGTCCGCCAGCTGGCCGGCCGCAGGCTGGCGATTCGGGGTCAGGTCTTGCCGGCACAAGAGGCTTTGCCGGAAGCGCCGTTCGCGCACGAAGTCCAGGTACTGCTCGCGCGCCAGCGGGTCCAGCTGGCCCAGCGCCGCGCGCGCCTCGACGGAGAGCCCATGCATGCCCATCGCGGGCAGCTCGGCCTCGGCCAGGAACTGCAGGCCCGCGCCCTCGGCCTGGGCCAGGAATTCGTGGAAGTAGAAGGGCTGGTTGACCTCGGCAAGGTCGTCGTGGAAGAGCGAGCCGTCCGAGCTGCGCGCGGCGCGTTCCAGCTCACGCTGCCAGGCTTGCGCGGCCACATCGGTCTCGGCGCGCGCGCCGATCAGCAGCTGCAGCAGGGCGCGCGCCTCGCTCAGGCGGGCCTGCTCCGACTCCATGCCCTCGACGTGGTAGCGCAGCATCTCGCGCACCTGGGCGCGGCGGTGGCAGCCGGGATAGCAGTTGTAGCTGACAAAGGCGATGCCCTGCGGCGCCAGCGCCCGCTCCAGCAAGGCCAGCAGGGCCTGGCGCACCGCCGCCGGCACCCAGGAGTAGAGGCCGTGCACGATGATGTAGTCGTAGGGTCCCTGGTGCTGCCAATCGCACAGGTCGGCGGCCAGCCAGGAGGCGTTATGCAGTCCGATCTGCCTGCCCAGCGCCTCGGCGCGGGCGATCGGCAGACGCGCCAGGTCCAGGCCGGTGAATTGGCTGCCCGGGTATTGCGCCGCCATCGGCACGAGATTGGCGCCATCGCCGCAGCCCAGCTCCAGCACCCGGCATTGCTCGGGCGGCGCCGGCCGCAGGCCGAACCAACAGCCGAGGCTGTGCAGATGGGCAATATGCGTGTCCGGGTAGGGATGCCCGGGGTAGGGCAGGCTGTCGTAGCTGTCTTGGCTCATGCGGGGCCAGTCTAGGGGGAGGGGCTTGTGGTGGCTAGGGGGGCGCTTGAGAATCGGCGCACTGCCTACCTCAGGAGGTCCTATGTCAGATGCCGCCGATTCCAAGCCCAAGTTGGGCTCCCGCCTGGCCCGTCCGATGCTCGCTGGGGCGCTGGTCGCAGTCAGCTCCTTGCCAGCGCAGGCCGCCACCGATGTGTTCCTGCAGCTCGACGGCATCAAGGGCGAATCCACCGATGCCAAGCACAAGGAATGGATCGAGATCCGCTCCTACTCCCAGGGCTTCTCCAATCCTGCCTCCACCGGCGTTGGCGGTGGCGGTGGCGCCGGCAAGGTCAGCTGTGGCGATGTGAACGTGATGAAGTCCATCGATATTGCCAGCCCGAAGCTGATGGAGGCGGTGATGACCGGCAAGCACATTGCCAAGGGCACGCTGGCGTTCCGCTCGGTGTCTGGCAAGGGCGACACGGACTACTACACCGTCGTCCTGAGCGAGATTTTCGTCACCTCGGTGCAGCAAAGCGATTCCGCCTCGGATGGCACGCGCATCACCGAGTCGGTGTCCTTGGCCGCGTCCAAGTTCGAATTCAGCTACCGCACGCAGAAGGCCGATGGCAGCTTGGATACGCCGAAGACCTTCACCTTCGACTGCAAGGCGAACAGGGCATTCTGATTTCGAGTTCAGTTCAGGCCTTGAAGCAGGCGACAGCCTGCTGGCCGCCCAGCGTGCGCAAGACCTGACCCTCGGCCGCGCAGCGTGCCTCGGCCCTGGGGCAACGTGCATGGAAGGCGCAGCCGCTGGGCGGGTTCAGCGGTGAGGGCAACTCGCCCTGCAGGATGATGCGCTCGCGCCGCAGCGCCGGGTCCACGGTCGGCGTGGCGGATAGCAGGGCCTGGGTGTAGGGGTGGGCCGGGTGCTCGAAGATCGCGTCGCGCGGGCCGCGCTCGACGATGCGGCCCAGGTACATCACCGCCACTTCGTCGGCCATATGCCGCACCACCGAGAGGTCGTGCGAGATGAACACATAGGCCACGCCCAGTTCGCGCTGCAGTTGCACCAGCAGGTTCAGCACCTGGGCGCGGATCGACACGTCCAGGGCCGAGACCGGTTCGTCCAGCACCAGCACCTCGGGCCTGAGCATGAGCGCGCGCGCGATCGCCACGCGCTGACGCTGGCCGCCCGAGAACATATGCGGATAGCGCGCGGCCTGCTCTGGCCGCAGGCCCACGCGGGCCATCATCGCTTCGGCCTCGGCGCGGCGCGAGGCCGCGTCGCCGAGGCCATTCACCAGCAGCGGCTCCATCAAGGCGTCGATGACGGTCTGGCGCGGGTTCAACGAGCCATAGGGGTTCTGGAACACGATCTGCACCTGGCGGCGCAAGAGGCGCTTCTGCTCTTCGCTGGCCGTCGCCACTTCCACACCCTTGAGCTGCAGGCTGCCGGCGCTGGGCGGCTCGATCATGGTGAGCAGGCGCGCCAGCGTGGACTTGCCACAGCCGGATTCGCCCACCACCGCCAGGGTCTGGCCGCGCGCGACCTCGAAGCTCACCCCGCCCAGGGCCTGGACGCTGGCGCTACCGGCAAACAGGCCGCGTTTGACCTCGTAGCTGCGCTTCAGATCGCGCGCCCTCAAGACGACTTCTGGCTGACTCATGCTGAGACTTCCTGCGGCACGCCGGCCTGCAGCGGGGTGTGGCAGAGCGCGCGCCCCAGCGCCTCGCCGGCCAGCGCCGGGGCCAGGTCTTGACAGCGCTGCGTGGCATGGGCGCAGCGCGGTGCGAACAGGCAGCCGCGCGGCCGGTCGAACTGGCCCGGCACCATGCCGGGGATGGCCGCCAGCAGCTTGCTGCCATCCTCGGCCGCATGCTCGGGCAGGGCCGCCAGCAGGGCGGCGGTATAGGGGTGGTGCGGATTGCTGAATAGCGTGTCCGCAGCCGCCGACTCGACCTGGCGGCCTGCGTACTGCACCACCACCCGGTGCGCGGTCTCGGCCACCACGCCCAGGTCGTGGGTGATCAGCACCAGGCCCATGCCGTTTTCACACTGCAGTTGCAAGAGCAGGTCCAGGATCTGCGCCTGGATGGTGACGTCCAGCGCGGTGGTGGGCTCGTCGGCGATCAGCAGCTTGGGGTGGCAGGCCAGCGCCATCGCGATCATGACGCGCTGGCTCATGCCGCCCGAGAGCTGGTGCGGGAACACATTCAGTCGTTTGCTCGCATCCGGGATGCCGACGCGCTCCAGCAACTCGATCACGCGGGCGCGGCGCGCGCGGCGGTCCAGATCGGTGTGCGCGGCCAGCGCCTCGCCGATCTGGTAGCCCACGGTGAAGCAGGGGTTCAGCGAGCTCATCGGCTCCTGGAACACCATCGCCATGTCGCGGCCGACGATCTGGCGGCGTGCGCGCGGGCTCAGCTGGCTCAGGTCATGGCCGTCGAACACCATGCGCTCGGCGCTGACGCTGGCGGTCCAGGGCAAGAGGCCCATCAGCGCCAGCATGGCCACCGACTTGCCCGAGCCGGATTCGCCGACGATGGCCAGCACCTCGTTGGGCGAGACCTGCAGATCCACGCCGTCGACGGCCGTGAAGGCGCCGCCGCGGGTCGCGAAGCGGACCGTCAGGCCCTTGATGTCAAGCAACATGTCAGCCCCTCGCCTGGCGGGTACGCCAGTCGATCCCCCGTGGGGATCGTGGCCCGCTTGGGGCGGCCCGGCGCTGGGCCACCTCAAGACTGACTTCGTATTCATAGGATTTCATGTTCTGCGCATCTTGGGGTCGAGCGCATCGCGCAGACCGTCGCCGGTCAGGTTGATCGCGACCACGGTGACGAGGATGGCCAGGCCGGGCAGGGTGACCTGCCAGGGGTTGGAGCGTATGAACTCGCGCGCATCGGCCAGCATGGTGCCCCACTCGGCGGTGGGCGGTTGCGCGCCCAGACCCAGAAAGCCCAGCGCCGCGGCTTCGAGAATCGCGTCCGACACGCCCAGTGCCGCTTGCACGATCAGCGGCGAGAGGCAGTTGGGCAGCACGGTGACGAACATCAGCCGCCATTTGCGCACCCCGGCCACGCGCGCGGCGGTGACGTAATCCTTGCCCAGTTCGGCCTGCGCCGAGGCGCGCAGCAGGCGCACATAGCGCGGCAGCGAGACCAGGGTCACCGCCACAATGGTATTGGCCAGGCTGGGGCCCAGCACCGCCACCACCAGGATGGCCAGCACCAGGCCGGGCACGGCCATGATGAGGTCCATGCAGCGGGTGATGAGCACGTCCACCGCATTGCCGAAACTCACGCAGGCCAGGCCCAGCAGCACGCCGACGACTAGGGCCACGCCCATCACCGACAGGCCGATGAAGAGCGAGATGCGCGCGCCATGGATCAGGCGCGAGAGCTGGTCGCGCCCCAGCGCATCGGTGCCCAGCAGGAAGCGGCCGCTGCCGCCCTCTTCCCAGGCCGGCAGGGCGCGCACCGCCTCGCGGAACTGCTCGGTGGGCGAATGCGGCGCGATCACATCGGCAAACACCGCCATCAGCATGATGAGGGTGAGCAGGGCCAGGCCGGCGACGGCGCCACGGTTCTCGGCAAAGGCCAACCAGAAGGCTTTGATGCGGGAGGGAGGGGCAGCGAGCTCAGCCATGGCGGATGCGGGGATTGATGAGGCCGTAACTGAGATCGACCAGGAGATTGACCAGGATGACGACGGCCGAGACCAGCATCACGCCGCCCTGCAGGGCCGGGTAGTCGCGTCGCGAGATCGACTCGATCAGCCATTTGCCGATGCCGGGCCAGGAGAAGATGGTTTCGGTCAGCACCGCGCCAGCCAGCAGCGTGCCCACCTGCAGGCCGATGATGGTGACCACCGGGATCAGCGCATTGCGCAGCGCATGCACGCCCACCACGCGCCAGGCCGGCAGGCCCTTGGCTCGCGCGGTGCGCACATAGTCCTCGCCCAGCACCTCCAGCATCGACGAGCGCGTCATGCGCGCGACCACCGCCAGCGGTATGGTGCCCAGCACAAAGCCCGGCAGCACCAGATGGTGCAGCGCGTCTTTCACGGCGCCGGCCTGGCCCGAGAGCCAGGCGTCGATGACCATGAAGCCGGTGACGGGCTCGTAGAAATACTTGATCAGGTCCACCCGGCCCGAGACCGGCGTGAGGCCCCAGCGCTCGCCCACGAACATGATGAGCAGGAGGCCCCACCAGAAGATGGGCATCGAGTAGCCGGTGACCGAGAGCCCCATCAGCCCCTGGTCGAACCAGCTGCCGCGCTTGGCCGCGGCCAGCGTGCCGGCCGGCACGCCGATCAGCACCGCCATGCCCATGGCGAACAGCGAGAGCTCGATGGTGGCGGGGAAGAGCGCGAGGAACTCGGTCAGCACCTTCTCGTTGGTGGCCAGCGAGGTGCCGAAATCGCCCTGCAGGAGCTGCCAGCAATAGTCGGCGAACTGCTTCCACACCGGCTGGTCCAGCCCCAGCTCATGGCGGAAATAGGCCAGGCGCTCGGCCGAGATGCCGCGCTCGCCCACGCGCGCCTCCACCGGGTCGCCCGGCACCATGCGTATCGCCACAAAGGTGACGAACATCAGCGCGAAGAAGGTCGGGATGGTGAGCGCCAGGCGGCGCAGCAGGAACTTGAACATGGGGGCTCGCTAAGGCAAGAAAAACGCCCGGCAGGGCTGCCGGGCGTTGCCTGTGCATGTGGGATTACTTCAGGTCCACGCCGTTGAACAGGTGCGCGCCAAACGGGCTTTGCTTGTAGCCCGTGACCTCCTTGCGCATCAGCTCGAACACCACGCCATGCGCGATCTTGAAGTCGGGCACCTCGTCGTGCTCGATCTGCTGCATCTCGCCATAGAGCTTGGCGCGCGCCTTGTTGTCGGTGAGGGCGCGGGCCTGTTCGAGCTTGTCGTCGAAGCCCTTGTGGCACCACTTGGCGAGGTTCTGGCCGCCCGGGCGCGCGGCGTCGCAGCCGTGCAGGAAGAAGAAGTTGTCGGGGTCGCCGTTGTCGCCGGTCCAGCCCATCATGCCGGTCATGTGCTCGCCCTGCTGCAGGCGCTTGCGGTACTCGCCCCACTCAAAGCTCACCAGCTTGGCGGTCACGCCCACCTTGGCAAGGTCGGACTGCATCATCTCGGCGATGCGCTTGGCGTTGGGGTTGTAGGGCCGCTGCACCGGCATGTACCAGAGGTCGATTTCCAGCGGCAGCTTCACCCCCGACTTGGCCAGCAGCTCGCGGGCCTTGGCCGGGTCGAAGGGTATTTCCTTGATGGCGTCGTTGTAGCCCATCAGGGTGGGCGGGATGAAGTTCTTGGCGGGCAGGCCGGCACCCAGGTAGACGTCCTTCAGGATCGCGGCCTTGTCCACCGCCATCGCCAGTGCCAGCCGCACCTCCTTCTTGTCCAAGGGCGGCTTCTGGGTGTTGAAGGCCCAGTAGGCGATGTTCATGCCGGGCGCGCTGATGACCTTGAGCGCGGGGTCTTTCTGCATCTCGGGCAGGTCGGCCGGGCGCGGGTAGGCGGCGAAGTGGCATTCGCCGGCCTTGACCTTGCTGTAGCGCGCGGTCGGGTCGGGGGTGATGGCGAACACCAGATCGTCCACCAGGGCCTTCTCGCCGAAGTAATCCTTGTTGGCCTTGTAGCGGATCACCGCGTCCTTCTGGTACATCACGAAGTTGAAGGGGCCGGTGCCCACCGGCACCTGGTCGAACTGCTCCTTCTTGTTCTGCCTGGCCAGGTGCTCGGCATATTCGGCCGACTGGATGGAGGCGAACTCCATCGCCAGATTGGCCAGCATGGTGGCGTTGGGGCGCTTGAACACCATCCTGACGGTGAGCGGGTCCACCTTCTCCACCGCCAACAGGTCGTCCTTCAGTCCCATGTCGGCGAAGTAGTCGAACTTGCCACCCGAGACCTTGGCATAGGGATGATCGGCCTTCCACTGGCGCTCGAAGCTCCACAGCACGTCGTCGGCATTGAGCTCGCGGGTGGGCTTGAAGCCGGGCACGCTGTGGAACTTGACGCCGGCGCGCAGCTTGAAGGTATAGCTCTTGCCGTCGGGCGAGATGGTCCAGCTTTCGGCAAGACCTGGCACCACCTCGGTGCTGCCGCGCTTGAAGGCGGTGAGCTTGTCGAACACGCCGCGGATGGTGTCGAAGCTGGTGCCGGTGGTGTTGAGTGCGGGGGTGAAGTTCTCGGGCGAACCCTCGGAGCAATAGACCAGGGTCTTGGCCTGGGCGGCGCCGGCCTGCAGGCCCAGCGTCAGCAACAGAGCCGGCAAGGCGGCCAATGCGCGATTTGCAGCGTTCTTCTTCATCTCACCCTCCTGAGCAAAGTGGGCCGATGCTAGCCGGTCTGTCGGCATGAAACATCGGGCTAACCCGGGGTGAATCAGCTGCCCTGCAAGGCCTGCTGGATCTCGCTGCGCAGGCGGCGCAGCGCCTGCAGCTCGGCATCGGGCGCCTGCAGCGCCGGCCACAGCAGCGCCACCAGATCGCGCGCGCTCTGGTCCACATCGATTTGGCGCCCGGCGATGATGACCTCCCAGAGCATGTGCTCCATGGGCCCGAACACCAGCGAGCGCAGCATGCGCAAGGGGATGTCCTGGCGCACCTGGCCCAGCGCTTGGCCGCGCGAGAGCAGGTCCATCAGCGGTGCGGTATAGCGACGCTGCAGCTCGATGAAGGCCTCGCCGAACTCGGCGCCCTGTTCCGCACCTTTGGCGTTGGTCATGTCGGCCTCGCGCTTGCGGCCTTCCGACAGCACCAGCTCGCACAGCCCCGTGCCCTGGATCAGGAACAGGCGCAGGTGGGTGTGGACCACGAACTCCAGCTGCTCGCGCACCGAGGCCTCGCGCGGCAGCCCGCCCTCGATGGCGGCAATGATCTCGTCGTACCAGTCGGCGATCACGCGCATGCAAAGCTCGCGCTTGCCGCGGAAGTAGGTGAACACCGTGGCCTCGGAAATGCCCAGCTGCTTGGCGATCTCGGTGGTGGTGGCCTTCTCGTAGCCCCGCTGGGCAAACACCGCGCGGCCCACGCGCAGGATGTCGCGCACGCGCTGCGAGGCGCGGGCGCTGACGGGCGCCCGGCGTGCGGTGTTGGCGGGGAGAATGGCGCTCACGGGGCGCATTCTGCGTGGAAATTGAGTAAAGCTCAAGTCTTTGTCGGGCCGGCTTGCCTTGGGGCGCCGCCTGGCTTATCCTTGCGCCCTCACAGGCGTGCTGCCAAGCTGGGTGGGCGCTGCAACAGGATGAATTGAGCCGTACTCAGTTTGTACGCCTCGCTGGAGACACCATGCCGCATTTGACGACCAAACTGAATGCCCGTTCGGCCGATTTCAAGGCCAATGCCGAGGCCATGCGGGCGCTCGTTGCTGACCTCAGCGCGCGGCTGGAGAAGATCGCCCAGGGTGGCGGCGATGCCGCCCGCGCCAAGCACACCGCCCGCGGCAAGCTGCTGCCGCGCGACCGGGTGGAGATGCTGCTGGACCCCGGCACGCCGTTTCTGGAACTGGCCCCGCTGGCCGGCCTGAATATGTATGACAACGCTGCGCCCGGCGGCGGCATCGTCGCCGGCATCGGCCGCGTCTCGGGCGTGGAATGCATGATCGTGTGCAACGACGCCACGGTGAAGGGCGGCACCTACTACCCCATCACGGTGAAGAAGCATCTGCGCGCCCAGGAGATCGCCGAGCAGAACCACCTGCCGTGCATCTATCTGGTGGACTCGGGCGGCGCCAATCTGCCGAACCAGGACGAGGTCTTCCCGGACCGCGACCATTTCGGCCGCATCTTCTACAACCAGGCCAATCTCTCGGCCAAGGGCCTGGCGCAGATCGCCGTGGTGATGGGCTCGTGCACGGCCGGCGGCGCCTATGTGCCGGCGATGAGCGACGAGACCATCATCGTGAAGAACCAGGGCACCATCTTCCTGGGCGGACCGCCCTTGGTGAAGGCCGCCACCGGCGAGGTGGTGAGCGCCGAGGACCTGGGCGGCGGCGACGTGCATACCCGGCTCTCGGGTGTGGCCGACCACCTCGCCAACAACGACACCCATGCGCTGGCGATCGCACGCCAGTCGGTGGCGCGTCTGAACTGGCAGAAGAACATCGGCATGGCCATGCAGGCGCCACGTGCGCCGCTGTTCGACGCCAGCGAGTTGCATGGCGTGATCCCGACCGACACGCGCAAGCCCTTCGATGTGCGCGAGGTGATCGCACGCGTCGTCGACGGTAGCGAATTCGATGAATTCAAGGCCCGCTACGGCGCCACCCTGGTGTGCGGCTTTGCCCATATCGAGGGCATGCCGGTGGGCATCGTCGCCAACAACGGCATCCTGTTCGCCGAGAGCGCCAACAAGGGCGCGCATTTCATCGAGCTGTGCTGCCAGCGCAAGATCCCGCTGGTGTTCCTGCAGAACATCACCGGCTTCATGGTCGGGCGCAAGTACGAGAACGAGGGCATTGCCCGCGCCGGCGCCAAGATGGTCACCGCCGTGGCCTGTGCCCAGGTGCCCAAGTTCACCGTCATCATCGGCGGCAGCTTCGGTGCCGGCAATTACGGCATGTGCGGCCGCGCCTACAGCCCGCGCTTCCTGTGGATGTGGCCCAACGCGCGCATCTCGGTGATGGGCGGCGAGCAGGCTGCCAGCGTGCTGGCCACCGTCAAGCGCGATGGCATCGAGGCCAAGGGCGGGGCCTGGAGCGCGGAGGAAGAGGAAGCCTTCAAGGCGCCGATCCGCCAGCAGTACGAGGACCAGGGCCATCCCTATTACGCCAGCGCCCGCCTCTGGGACGACGGCGTGATCGACCCCGCCGACACCCGCCGCGTGCTGGCGCTGGGCCTGTCGGCCGCGCTCAACGCGCCTATCCCGGACACCAAGTTCGGTGTGTTCCGGATGTAAAATGTGCACACATTCGCAATGTGGTACACATCATGCGCACCAATATCGAGATCGATGACGCCTTGATGGAGCAGGCCTTGCAGGCGGGCCCCTTCAAGACCAAGAAGGAGGCCGTGGAGGCGGGCCTGCGTCTGCTTGCGCGCCAGTCGGCCTATCGCGAAATCCTCAAGTGGCGCGGCAAGCTCCACTGGGAGGGGGGCGATGAGGTGGATTGGACGGCCCCGACGGAGACCGCCGCCTTGGCGGCCCAAGAACCCAAGCCGGCCATCGGCAAGAAGCGCCATGCTGGTCGTTGACTCTTCGGTCTGGATCGACTTCTTCCGCGGCTCGCGCCATCCGGCGGTCGAGCAGCTGGCTCTGCTGCTGGGCCATGGCGAGGTGCGCCTGGTGGTGCCGGACCTGGTGCTCTACGAGGTCTTGCGCGGCTTTCGGCATGAGCGCGACCTGCGCCAGGCCAGCCTCCTGATGCAGGGGCTGAGCATCGAGCCCTGCGTGGGGGAGGCCGTGGCCCTGGCCGGTGTGCAGCATTACCGCGGCCTGCGTGCCCAGGGCCACACGGTGCGCAGCAGCGTCGATGTGCTGGTAGCAGCCTTCTGCATAGAGAACGACTACGCCCTGCTGCACAAGGACCGGGACTTTGATGCGCTGGAGACGCAGCGCGGATTGAAGGTATGGACGCATTGAACGCCAGCGCGCCAGCGCCCATCCGCCCCCTGCGTGCCGACGATGATCTGCACGCGCTCACCGCGCTGCTGCACAAGGCCTATGCGGCGCTGGCCGCGCAGGGCTGGAACTTCACCGCCGCCGACCAGAGCGTGGACGTCACCGCCAAGCGCGTGGCCGCCGGCGGCTGCCTGGTGGCGCAGCAGGATGGGCGGCTGGTTGGCACGGTGAATGTGCGCGGCCCCTACCGCCCCGAACAGGATGCCTGGTGCCTCAACACGCCCTGGTACCTGCGCGAGGACACCGCCATCCTGTCGCAGTTCGCGGTCGACCCGGATTGCCAGGGTCAGGGCCTGGGCGAGCGTCTGATGGACGCCGCCGAGGCCTGGGCCGCCGAGCGCGGCTTTGCCCATATGGCACTCGACACCGCCAGCCCGGCCCAGCATCTGCGCCAGCGCTATCTGAAGCGCGGCTACCAGCAGGTGGGCGAGGTGCAGTGGGAAGGCAAGAGCTATTCCAGCGTGCTGATGGTGAAGCCGCTGCGGACGAAGGAAATCGTATGACGACCAGCAGTTTGAAGATTGAACGCAAGGGCCATGTGGCCCGCGTGACCCTGAATCGCCCCGAGGTGCGCAACGCGTTCAACGAGACGGTGATCGCCGAGCTGACGGCCGCGTTTGCCGAACTCGGGCAAGACCTGACCCTGCGCGCCATCGTGCTGGCCGCCGAGGGCAAGGCCTTCTGCGCCGGCGCCGATCTCAACTGGATGAAGGCCATGGCCGGCTACAGCTGGGACGAGAACCATGCCGATGCCGCGCGCCTGGCCGAGATGCTGTGGACCATTTACAGCTGCCCGGTGCCGGTGATCGCACGCGTGCATGGCGATGTCTATGCCGGCGGCGTGGGCCTGGTGTCGGCCTGCGACATGGTGGTGGCGGTGGAGGGCGCGGGCTTCTGCCTCTCGGAGGCCAAGCTGGGCCTGCTGCCGGCCACCATCGCCCCCTATGTAGTGCGCGCGCTGGGCGAGCAGGCCTCGCGCCGCTATTTCGTTAGCGCCGAGCGCTTCGGCGCCGCCGAGGCGCAGCGCCTGGGCCTGGTGCATGAGCTGGCCACGCCCGAGACCCTGGATGAGAAGGTCGACGCGCTGCTCGCCGCTGTCAGCGCCAACGGCCCGGCCGCCGTGCGCGCCTGCAAGAAGCTGGTGCAGGACGTGGCGCAGCGCGAGATCACGCCGGCGCTGCGCGACGACACCGCGCGCCGCATTGCCGACATCCGCGCCAGCGCCGAGGGGCGCGAAGGTGTGCAGTCCTTCCTGAACAAGAGCAAGCCCAGCTGGCTGGCATGAGCATGACAAGCGCGACCCAGGCCCTGCAGCGCCGCAGCCTCGATGCGGTATGGCACCCCTGCACCCAGATGGCGCGGGCCGAAGCCGTGCCGCCGCTGCCGATCGCACGCGGCGAGGGGCCGTGGCTGTACGACTTCGACGGCCGGCGCTACTTCGATGCCAACAGCAGTTGGTGGGTGAACCTGTTCGGCCATGCCGACGCCGGCATCAACACCGCCATCAAGCGCCAGCTCGATACCCTGCCGCATGTGATGCTGGCGGGCTGCACCCATGAGCCGGCGGTGCGGCTGGCCGAGCGGCTCGCGGCGCGCACCGGCGGCGCCCTGGGTCATTGCTTCTTCGGCAGCGACGGTGCCAGCGCGGTGGAGATCGCGCTCAAGCAGAGCTTTCATTCCTGGCGCAATCTGGGCCGCGGCGACAAGCGCGAGTTCGTGTGCTTGAAGAACGGCTACCACGGCGAGACGATTGGCGCGCTGGCCGTCACCGATGTGGCGATCTTCCGCGACGCCTACGATCCGCTCTTGATGCGCGCCCACATCGTCGCCTCGCCCGACAGCCGGCTGGGCAACGAGGCCGAGGCCCTGGCCGCGATGCGCGCGCTGCTGGAGCAGCGCCATGCGCATATCGCCGCGGTGATCGTCGAGCCTCTGGTGCAGGGCGCCGCGGGCATGGTGATGCACGCGCCTTCATACCTGTCGGCCTTGCGTGCGCTAACGCGCGAGTTCGATGTGCACCTGATCGCCGACGAAATTGCCGTCGGCTGCGGGCGGACGGGGACTTTTTTCGCCTGGGAACAAACGGGGGCCGAATGGCCCGATTTCATCCTGCTTTCCAAAGGCATCACCGCCGGCACCCTGCCGCTCTCACTGGTGCTGAGCACCGATGCGGTCTACCGTGCCTTCTGGTCCGAGGACGTGACGCGCGGCTTTCTGCATTCGCATTCCTACACCGGTAATGCCCTGGCCTGCGCCGCCGCCAACGCGGTGCTGGACCGCTTCGACGCCGGCCAGCTGGAGGCCAACCGCGTGCAGGCCGCACTGCTGGCCGAGGCCTTCGCGCCACTGGCCGGGGACGCGCGCGTCGAGCACTTTCGCCAGCGCGGCATGATCCTGGCTTTCGACGTGAAGCAGCCCGGCGAGCGCTTCGCCGAGCGTTTCCATCTGGCGGCGCGCGCCCATGAGCTGCTGATCCGGCCTATCGGCGCCACCGTCTACCTGATGCCCCCTTATCTGATTGATGCGCAGAGCGCGGCCTTGCTGGCCGAGGCCGTGCGCCGGACCCTCGACGATGTTGCTTGAACACCTGAACACCAAACTCAAGGCCATTGAGGCGCAAAGCCTGACGCGCTTTCTGCGCCAGGCCGAGAGCCGCACCGCGCCGCGCCAGATCGTGCGGGGAGCGGACGGCCATGCGCGCGAACTGCTGATGTTCTGCTCCAACGACTACCTGGGCCTGGCCGCACATCCGCGCGTGGCCGCGGCCCTGGCCGAGGGTGCGCGCATCTACGGCGGCGGCTCGGGCGCATCGCCGCTGATCAGCGGCCACACGGTGGCGCATGAGCGCGTCGCCCAGACCCTGGCGGCCTGGTTTGCGCCGCATATTCCGCAGGCGCGCGCGATCGGCTTCTGCACCGGCTATATGGCCAATCTGGCGGTGGTCACCGCGCTGGGAGACGAGCAGACCGAGATCTTCTCGGAGGCGCTCAACCATGCCTCGCTGATTGACGGCACGCGCCTGGCCAAGGCCAAGGTCACGCGCTTCGGCCATGCCGACGTGGCCCAGCTGCGCGCGCTGCTGGCGGCGAGCCAGGCCAAGATCAAGCTGATCGTCACCGACGCGGTGTTCAGCATGGACGGCGACCTCGCGCCGCTGCCCGCTCTGCTGGCCCTGGCCGAGGAATTCGATGCCTGGCTGATCGTCGACGACGCGCATGGCTTCGGCGTGCTGGGCGCCAAGGGCCGTGGCTCGCTGGAGCACTTCGATCTGCACAGCCAGCGCCTGATCCTGGTCGGCACGCTGGGCAAGGCCGCGGGCCTGTCCGGCGCCTTCGTGGTGGCGCATGAGACGGTGGTCGAGTACCTGCTGCAGGCGGCCCGCAACTTCATTTTTTCCACCGCTTCGCCGGCGGCGATCGAGCATGCGCTGCTCACCAGCTTCGATCTGATCGCCAGCGACACCGGCGTGCAGCGGCGCGAGAACCTGCTGCGCCTGCAGGCCCAGCTGCGCAAGGGCATCGCGGACCTGCTGGAGCGCCATCCGCGCCTGGGTTGGAAGCTGGCCGCCTCGGACACGCCGGTGCAGCCGCTCATCGTGGGCGGCAATGCCGAGGTGATGCAGCTGGCCGCCAGGCTGGAGCGCGAGGGCCTGCGCGTGCCCGGCATACGCCCGCCCACCGTGCCCAAGGGCGAGGCGCGGCTGCGCATCACGCTGTGCGCGACGCACACCGCGGCCGATGTTGAGCAATTGCTGTCCGCCTTGTCTGCGTGCGCTGACGATATGGACAAGGCTGCCGCATGAGAGGCCTTTTCATCACCGGCACCGATACCGAGATCGGCAAGACCTGTATCAGCGCCGGCCTGGCCCACGCATTTGCGCGGCTGGGCCTGCGCGTGGCCGCCATCAAGCCGATCGCAGCGGGGCAGGACTTCATCGACGGGGCCTGGGTCAACGAGGATGTGCGGCGCCTGCGCGCGGCCAGCAATATGGCGCTCAGCGATGCCGAGGTAGGCCCGCTGCAGCTACGCGCCGCCTGCGCACCGCATATCGCAGCCCGCCTGGAGGGCTGCACCATTGACCGCGCGCCGCTGCTGCACGCGGTGCGCAGCACCGCGGCGCGCGCCGAGCTGAGCATCGTCGAGGGCGTGGGTGGTTTCCGTGTGCCGCTGAGCCCGCACTGGGACACCGCCGACCTGGCGGCCGATCTGCGGTTGCCGGTGGTGCTGGTGGTCGGCCTGCGCCTGGGTTGCATCAACCACGCCTTGCTCACTGCCGAGGCGATTGCCGCGCGCGGCCTCAGGCTGGCCGCCTGGGTGGCCAATACCGTGGACGCCGACATGCCGCATGTGGCGGACAATCTGGCCGCATTGACGGCGCTGCTGGGCGCCGCCCCCTTCAACGCTCCCTGCTGGGGCCATGTGCCCCGGCTGTTCGATCCTTCCCCTGCGGCAGTCGCCGCGCATCTGCCTCAGCCGTCGTCGCTGCTGCTGCAAGCCCTGGAATCCTTCCCATGAAACAGACCGCCAATCAAGTCCAGTCCCTCACCCCCAGCACCGATGCCGAGCGCCGCCAGGCCAAGCCCTGGACCGTCAACGAGGTCGCGGCGCTGTTCGAGCTGCCCTTCAACGACCTGCTGTTCCGTGCCCAGCAGGTGCACCGCGAGAACTTCGACGCGAATGCGGTGCAGCTCTCCACGCTGCTCTCGATCAAGACCGGCGGCTGCGAGGAGGACTGCGCCTACTGTCCGCAGTCGGCGCATTTCGACACCGGCCTGAAGGCCGAGAAGCTGCTGCCGCTGGACGAGGTGCTGGAGGCGGCGCGTGCCGCCAAGGCGAATGGCGCGACGCGCTTCTGCATGGGCGCGGCCTGGCGTTCGCCCAAGGAGCGCCATCTGGAGGCGATCGGCGAGATGGTGCGCGAGGTCAAGGCCATGGGCCTGGAGACCTGCCTCACCGCCGGCATGCTGGGCGAGGGCCAGGCCGAGCAGCTGCGCGAGGCGGGCCTGGACTACTACAACCACAACCTCGACACCTCGCCCGAGTTCTACGGCCAGATCATCACCACCCGCACCTTCCAGGACCGCCTGGATACGCTGGAGCGCGTGCGCAATGTCGGCCTCAAGGTCTGCTCGGGCGGCATCGTCGGCATGGGCGAGAGCCGTCGCGAGCGTGCCGGCCTGATCGTGCAGCTGGCCAATCTGGACCCGTATCCGGAATCGGTGCCGATCAACAACCTGGTGCAGGTCGAGGGCACGCCGCTGGCCGGCACCGCGGCGCTGGACCCGTTTGAATTCGTGCGCATGATCGCGGTGGCGCGCATCTGCATGCCGCGCGCCATGGTGCGCCTGTCGGCCGGCCGCGAGGAGATGCCCGAGTCGCTGCAAAGCCTGTGTTTCCTGGCCGGCGCCAACAGCATGTTCTACGGCGACAAGCTGCTCACCACCGCCAACCCCCAGGCCGCCAAGGACCGCGCCCTGCTGGAGCGCCTGGGCATGCATTGCGCCAGCGAGGCCGAGCTGAGCCCCGAGGAAGCCAAGATCCAGCTGAGCGCCAGCGCCAGCGGCGGTTGTGGCAGCGGCAGCTGCGGCTGCAGCGGCGCGACGGTGTCCCACTGAGTAGGCGATTGAGCCGAGGAACCCCATGTTCAAGAAGATCCTGATTGCGAATCGCGGTGAGATTGCTTGCCGCGTAGCGGCCACGGCACGGCGCCTGGGTGTCCAGACCGTGGCGGTCTATTCCGAGGCCGATGCGCGCGCCAAGCATGTGCAGGCCTGCGACGAGGCGGTGTTGATCGGCGGCCCGGCGCCGCGCGACTCCTATTTGCAATGGCAGCGCATCATCGAGGCGGCCAAGGCCAGCGGCGCCCAGGCCGTGCACCCCGGCTACGGCTTTCTGTCGGAAAACGAAGAGTTCGCTGAAGCCTGCGCCAAGGCCGGCCTGGTCTTCATCGGCCCGCCCTCGTCGGCGATTCGCGCGATGGGCCTGAAGGCCGAGTCCAAGCGCCTGATGGAAGCGGCCGGCGTGCCCCTGGTGCCCGGCTACCACGGCGCCGACCAGGACCCCGCGCTGCTCAAGCGTGAGGCGGATCGCATCGGCTATCCGGTGCTGATCAAGGCCAGCGCCGGCGGCGGCGGCAAGGGCATGCGCGCGGTGCTGCAGGCGTCCGAGTTTGACGCCGCGCTGGCCTCGTGCAAGCGCGAGGCCATCAACAGCTTTGGCGACGATGCCGTGCTGATAGAGCGTTATGTGCAAAAGCCCCGCCATATCGAGATCCAGGTGTTCGGCGACAGCCAGGGCCAATGCGTCTACCTGTTCGAGCGCGACTGCTCGGTGCAGCGCCGCCACCAGAAGGTGCTGGAAGAGGCGCCGGCCCCCGGCATGAGCGCGGCACGCCGCCGCGAGATGGGCGAGGCCGCGGTGGCGGCCGCCAAGGCGGTGGGCTATGTGGGCGCCGGTACGGTGGAGTTCATCGCCGAGCAGGACGGGCGCTTCTATTTCATGGAAATGAATACCCGCCTGCAGGTCGAGCATCCGGTTACCGAGGCGATCACCGGCCAGGACCTGGTCGAGTGGCAGTTGCGCGTGGCCAGCGGCGAGCCGCTGCCGCTCAAGCAGCATGAGTTGCAGATGCACGGCCATGCCATCGAGGCGCGCATCTGCGCCGAGAACCCCGATGGCGGCTTTTTGCCCGCCACCGGTCGCCTCGATGTGGCGCGCTGGCCGGCGCATGTGAGCTTCGAGCGCGGCAACGTGCGCATCGACGCGGGCGTGGGTGAGGGCGACGAGATCAGCCCCTTCTACGATTCGATGGTGGCCAAGCTTATCGTCTGGGGCGAGGACCGCGCCCAGGCCCTGGCGCGCCTGGATGCAGCGCTGCGCGACACCCATATCGTGGGCCTGCAGACCAATGTGGCCTTTCTGCGCCGCTGCGCCGCCACGGCCAGCTTTGCCGGTGCCGATCTGGACACCGGCCTGATAGAGCGCGAGCGCGCCGCGCTGTTCGACCAGCCCGGCCTGCCGCTGCAGATCAGCGCCGCCGCGGTGGTGGCCCATACCCTGGCCAAGGAGGCCGCGCTGCAGAGCGCCGACCCCTGGACCGCACGCGACGGCTGGCGCATGTACGGCGCCTCGGCGCGCCGCTTCGATCTGGAGGCCGGCGGCACGCACCACGAGGTGCTGCTCTCGCGCCACCACCAGGGCGGCATGCAGCTCACGGTCGAGGGTCAGGTCTTGCCATTTGCGGTGAATTCGCAGGGGCTGGAGTCGCACGAGCTCTTGCTCGGCGAAGGACTGGCGCTGAAACGTCTGATGGTGAAGACCTACGCCCAGGGCGAGCGCGTCGCGGTGTTCGCGGCCCAGGGCTCGGCCCTCGTCACCGAGGTGGACGTGATCGCCCATGCCGGCGATGACGGCGCGAGCGCCGGCCGCCTCACCGCCCCCATGCCAGGCAAGCTGGTGTCCTTCCTGGCCCAGCCCGGCGACAAGGTGGCCAAGGGCCAGGCCCTGGCGGTGATGGAGGCGATGAAGATGGAGCACACCATCAATGCGCCGCGCGACGGCGTGGTGGCCGAACTCTTGTTCGCCGTCGGCGACCAGGTCACTGACGGCGCCGAACTGCTGCGCCTGGAGGTCTGATCATGAGCCTGCCCAGCCGCGTCACCCTGGTCGATGTGGGCCCGCGCGACGGCCTGCAGAACGAAAAGCAGCCGGTCGCCACCGAGCACAAGGCGCAGCTGGTGGCCATGCTGCAGGCCGCCGGCCTGCGCGAGATCGAGGTCACCAGCTTCGTCAGCCCCAAATGGGTGCCGCAGATGGCCGACAACGAGGCGGTGATGGCCGCCATCGCGCGCCAGCCCGGCGTGCGCTATTCGGTGCTGACGCCGAATGTGAGGGGCCTGGAGGCGGCCTTGCCCACCAAGCCGGACGAGATCGTGGTGTTCGCCGCGGCCTCGGAAGCCTTCAGCCAGAAGAACATCAACTGCTCCATCGCCGAGAGCATCGAGCGCTTTGCCCCGGTGGTGGAGGCGGCGCACGCCGCCGGCCTCAAGGTACGCGGCGCGCTTTCCTGCGCGGTGGGCTGCCCCTACGAGGGCGATATCAGCGCCGACCAGGTCGAGCGCGTGGTGCTCTTGATGAAGGGCATAGGCGTGGATCATCTGGGCGTGGCCGACACCATAGGCGTGGGCACGCCGCGCAAGATCCAGGCGGCGATGGAACGTGCGCTCAAGCATTACCCCCTGGTGGAGGTGAGCGGGCATTTCCACGACACCTATGGCCAGGCGCTCGCCAACATCTACGCCTGCCTGGAGCTGGGCGTGCATACCTTCGACGCCAGCGTCGCCGGCCTGGGCGGCTGCCCCTACGCCAAGGGCGCGACCGGCAATGTGGCGACCGAGGACGTGGTCTTCATGCTGAACGGCCTGGGCATCGAGACCGGCATCGACATCGAGCGCCTGGTCGACGCCGGCGCCTTCATCTCCCATGTACTGGGCCGCGCGCCGGTCTCGCGTGTGGGGCGCGCGCTGCTGGCCAAGCGCGCCGGCTGAGACCCGGGGGCCCCCGCCAAGCTAGGGGGCACGCGTTGCCAGCGCTTGCTTGCGGTCGCCACAATCGGCTTTTGCCCGCGGGGAGCGCAAGATGGACAAGCTGGTGATCAAGCATGGCGCGGCCTTACGTGCCAAATACGCGGCGGCCGGCCTGGCCAAGCTGGACGCGGCGCTCAAGGCCCTGGTGAGCGCCGACAAGAAGAGTGGCATCGAGACCGTGGTGCTGGACGTCAGTTTGGCCTCGGCGATGAAGCCCTATGGCGCCGCGGTGCCGGCCAAGCCCGATGCGCGCGCGCTCAAGGTCGCCATCGATGCCGTGGCCAGCGCGGCCAAGCCGCACTACATCCTGCTGCTCGGCGCCCTCGACGTGCTGCCCATGGTGCCGCTGGCGAACCCGGCCTATGGCGGGCCGGGCGGCGACGAGGACAAAACCGTACCCAGCGATCTGCCCTATGCCTGCGAGGCGCCCTATGGCACCGATGTGAACCGCTTCCTGGGGCCGACCCGGGTGGTCGGTCGCCTGCCCGATATGCCGGGCGCCAGCAAGCCCGATCTGCTGTTGCAGTTGCTGCGCGCCTCGGCGCGCTCAAAGCCCTTGCCGCGCGCCGATTACCAGCAGAGCTTCGCGCTCTCGGCCGAGGTCTGGCAGGGTTCCACGCGCCTGAGCGTGAACAACACCTTCGGCGATGCCGCGCCGCTGAACCTGGCGCCGCCCAAGGGTCCGCGCTGGGCCAAGCAAGACCTGGCACCGCGCATGCACTTCATCAACTGCCATGGCGCCAGCCATTCGCCCGAGTACTTTGGCCAGCGCGGCGATGACTATCCGGTGGCGCACCGCGCCAGCCTGCTGGCCGGCAAGATCAGCGCCGGCACCGTGGTGGCGGCCGAATGCTGCTATGGCGCCCAGCTCTACGACCCGGCCGAGGGCGGCGGCAGCCAGGGCATCGCGCTGAGGTATCTGGCCGACGGCGCGAGTGGCTTTTTCGGCAGCACCACGATTGCCTACGGGCCCAGCGAGGGCAATGGCTCGGCCGACCTGATCTGCCAGTATTTCCTGCAGCGCGTGCTGGCGGGCTCATCGCTGGGCCGCGCGGCGCTGGAGGCGCGCCAGAAGTTCGCGGGCGAACGCACCCATCTGGACCCCTTCGATCTCAAGACCCTGGGCCAGTTCTATCTGCTGGGCGACCCGTCGCTGCAACCGGTGGCCTATGCGGCCCATGCGCTCAGCAAGACCAGGGCCTTCAAGCAGGCCTTTGCCAAGGTGCAGGACCGCGGCGTGCGCGGCCTGCGGCGCGAGCGACTGGAACGCGAAGGCCGGCATCTGGCGCGCGCATTGCCGCCGCTGCGGGCCAAGCCCTTGCAGCCCGCGGTCGCGGTGGAGCGCACCATGCAGCTGATGGCGCGCGAGTCGGGCCTGCGGGGCGAGGTCGCGCGCCTGAGTTTCGAGATCGGCGGCAGGGGCGCGGCGCGGCGCATCCATGTGCTCAAAGGCTTGCTGGGCCGGCGTGTGCTCGCCATCGTCGCCACCGAGGAGGATGGCCAGTTGCTGCATGTGCGTCGTGTCCATTCGCGCTGAGGTCGCCGCATGAGTGAGCTGGTCGGAACCGTCGTCAAGCGCCTGCTCGCCCAGGGTAGCAAGAGCGAGCACCGTGGCATGGTGCTGGAGGATGCCCGGGGGCAGCAGCATGTGCTGCGGCGTGTGGGCGGCAACCCCTTCCGCGACTCGGAGCTGGAGGCGCTGGAGGGGCGCCGCCTGCGTCTGCTGGGGCGTGCCGCCGAGGACTTCTTCCTGGTCGAGCGCTGGGAAGAGGCGGCGGATTAGCCGCGCTAATAGCGCTGTAGCGCGGCAAATGCCATTTGCCCTCGGGCCGCCTGCGGTCGTACAAAGCGCTCTTCATTCCCTCAACAAGAACGGAGACAGATCATGAAGATAGGTTGCCCCAAGGAAATCAAGAACCACGAGTACCGCGTGGGCCTGACCCCGGCCAGTGTGCGCGAGCTCACCAGCCGTGGTCACAGCGTGCTGGTGCAGACCGGTGCCGGCGCCGCCATCGGGCTCGATGACGAGCAGTACCTGGCCGCCGGCGCGCAGCTGGCGCCCGACGCCGCCACGGTGTTCGCGCAGAGCGAGATGATCGTCAAGGTCAAGGAGCCGCAGCCGCAGGAATGCGCGATGCTGCGCCCCGGCCAGATCCTCTACACCTATCTGCATCTGGCGCCGGACCCCGAGCAGACCGCCGCACTGGTGAAGAGCGGCGCGATCTGCATTGCGTATGAGACCGTCACCGCGCCCGGCGGCGGCCTGCCGCTGCTGGCGCCCATGAGCGAGGTGGCCGGCCGCATGGCCGTGCAGGCCGGCGCGGCGCATCTGGAGAAGAGCAAGGGCGGCATGGGTGTGCTGCTGGGCGGCGTGCCCGGCGTGGCCCCGGCCCATGTGGTGGTGATCGGTGCCGGCGTGGTCGGCACGCATGCCATGCAGATGGCGGTGGGCATGGGCGCGCGCGTCACCGTGCTGGACAAGAGTGTGGACCGCCTGCGCCAGCTGGACCTGGTGTTCGGCAACCGCATCACCACCCAGTACTCGACCGCCCTGAGCGTGGAAGAGGCGGTGCTGTCGGCCGATCTGGTGGTCGGCGGCGTGCTGATCCCTGGCGCCGCGGCGCCCAAGCTGGTGACGCGCGCGATGGTGTCGCGCATGAAGAAGGGTGCGGTGGTGGTGGACGTGGCGATCGACCAAGGCGGCTGCTTCGAAACCTCGCATGCCACCACCCATGCCGAGCCCACTTTCGTGGTGGACGGCGTGGTGCATTACTGCGTGGCCAATATGCCCGGCGCGGTGGCGCGTACCTCGACCTTCGCGCTCAACAACGCCACCATCGGCCATGCGGTGGCGCTGGCCGACAAGGGCTGGAAGCAGGCGCTCAAGGACAACCCGCATCTGAAAGCGGGCCTGAACGTGGCCGCCGGCCATGTCACCTACGAGGCGGTGGCGCGCGATCTGGGCTATGCCTATGTGAACGCCGACACGCTGCTGGGCTGAGCCCGGCTAACGGCTCGGCGCCGGTTGGAAGCCGTCGCTGAGCGTACGCAGGAAGGCGACGATGTCGTTCACTTCCTGCGGCGTTAGCGCCGCCGGCTGGTTGGGCCTGCGGTTGAAGGGAGCGCCGCGGAACAGATTGGCCTGGTACTCGGTCGGCAGGTCGTTGTAGCGTTGCACCTGCCCGTTCAGCACCGGGTACCAGCGCGCCGGGTCGCTCTCGCGCGTGGCGTAGAAGCTCACCACCTCCTCCAGCGTGTTGAAGCGGGCATTGTGGAAGTAGGGCCCGGTCAGCGCGACATTGCGTAGCGTGGGCACGCGGAACTTGCCGCACAGCTCGCCGCGAGCGGCCAGGTCGCTACGCTGCGGGCCGCACAGGCCGAGGTCGAAGAAGGATGGGTCGGCCGTCGCCTGGCTCTGGTTGCGCGGCACGCCGAGGGCGAAGTAGCGATGGTTGGTGAAGAGCGCGCGTGCGCCCGCACCCGCATTCGGGCCCGGACGGCTGCTGTGGCAGGCCGCGCAATTGCCGCGTTGGGGGTCGTTGAAGGCGGCCAGGCCGCGCGCCTCGGCCGCTGTGAAGCTGGCGCGCCCCTCTTGCACCGCGTCGAACTTGCTGCTGAAGGGGTGGAACTCGGCGTCCTGGGCCTGGTAGCTGGCCAGCGCCGACAGGGCGGCTTGCAGCCACTGCTCGTCGCTGGCGCCGGGCGGCAGGGCGGCGGCGCGCAGCAGCTCGCCGGCATAGGCGGTGGCGCGCAGCTTGCCCGCCAGGCTGGCGACGCTGCTGTTGGCCATTTCGTGATTGTTGAAGAGCGGGCCGCGGGCCTGGGCCACGCGGTCATTGGCGCGCCCGTCCCAGAACAGGCCGCCCTGCGGATCGCCCTGGGCGTCGAAGCGGAAGCTGCCGGCCTGGTCGAGATAGCGTGCGCTGGGCGTGCTGCGCAGGCCTTGTTGCTGGCCGTTCGCCCCGCCCAGCGGCAGGAAGCCACCGGGCGCATCCGCATGGCCGCGCTCGGGCACATGGCAGCTGGCGCAGGCCAGGCGCGCGCTGGCCGATAGGCTGCGGTCATGGAAGAGCTTGTCGCCCACGCTGGCGAGGGTGCCGAGACCGGCGGCCGATGCGGCCGGGGCCGGCGGTGGCGGGCGAACCGCCTGTGTTTCAGCCATGCTTGGTGCCAGAGCGCTGGCCTCGGTCGGGCTGCTGCCGCCGCCGCCGCAGGCGCTCAGCAGGCAGGCCAGGGCGGCGGCAAATGGGGCATGGAGGGATGTGCGCATGGCGGCTCCTGGGCAGGGTGGTGATGGCCGGAGCTTGGCTCTGCATCAGGCAGCGAGCATGGAGACATTGTGGAGAGGCGCTCCACAATTGCCGCCACCGGCCTGACTAAGATGCGCGGCATGCGCCTGCGCCTGGTTCATCAGATATCCCTGTTGCTGCTGGGCACGGTGTTCCTGGCCGTGCTGGCCATGGGGGCGCTGGTGGCCTGGAATCTGCGTGCCGGCTTCAGCGCCTATCTGAGCACCCAGGATGCCCAGTTGCTGGATCGCGTGATGGTGGTGGCCGAGAACGATCTGCGCCGGTTGGGCGGCCTGCCGCCAGGCGATTTGCGCGCACGCCTGCGTAGCTGGGTGGAGGCCACCGCACCCCGGCCGCAACGCCTGGCCGAGGGCGAGGGCGCGCCCGAGGACCTGCTGCTGCCGCCGCCACGCCCCGGCGGCGCGGCGCCGCGCCCGCCGCGCGACCCCGCCAGCCTGGGCCACCGGCTGGCGCTGCTCAGCCCGGACGGGCGCGAGCTCTGGGCCGGCCGGCGCGAGCTCTGGCAGCTGTCGGGTCAGCAGCGTGCCATCAAGCTAGACGGGCAAGTGCTGGCCTTGCTACGCCTGAGCGAGCGCGGCAGCGCGGCGGTGGACCAGGTGGATGCCAGCTTCTTGCGCCGCCAGTATCTGGGCATCGCCGGCGTGGCGGCGGCGCTGCTGCTGTTGGCCCTGCTGGCCGGCCGGCAACTGGCGCGCCGCTGGGTGCGGCCGCTGCAGCAGGCGCAGGCGGCGGCACGCCGCATCGCCAACGGCGCCCTGGAGGTGCGCGTGGCGGCCGAGGGCGATGACGAGTTGGGCGAGCTGTCGCGCGATCTGAACGCGATGGCGGCCTCCTTGCAGCGCCTGGAGGCGAGCCGGCGGCGCTGGATCGCCGAGCTCTCGCACGAGTTGCGCACGCCCCTGGCGGTCTTGCGTGGCGAGCTGGAAGCCTTGGCCGATGGCATACGCCCGCTGGATCAGCGCGCCCTGGCGTCGCTGCAGGACGAGGTGCGGCGGCTGACGCGCTTGACCGAGGACTTCCACACCCTGGCCTGCTCGGACCTGCGGGAGCTGCCCTGTCGCTTCGCGCCGCTGCAGCCCCAGGCCCTGCTGGCCGAGGCGGTGGCGCGGGTGAGCGAACGCGCCAGGGCGCGCGGGCTGACGCTGGTGAGCGCCTGGCCGCAGCAGCTCGGTAGCGTGGTCTGGGATGGCCAGCGCATCGCGCAGCTGCTGGCCAATCTGCTGGAGAACAGCCTGCGCTATACGGATGCGCCCGGCCGCATCAGCCTGTCGGCCGAGCTGCAGCCGGGCTGGCTGCGTCTGGTGGTGGAGGACAGCCCGCCCGGCGTGCCGCCCGAGGCCTTGCCGCAGCTGTTCGACCCGCTGTACCGGGTGGAAGGCTCGCGTAGCCGCGAGTCGGGTGGCAGCGGCCTGGGCCTGGCGATTGCACAGGCCTTGGTGCGCAGCCATCATGGCCGCATCCTGGCCGATGCCTCGGCCCTTGGCGGGCTGGCGCTCACCGTGTGGCTGCCGCTCGATGCCAGCCAGCAAGCCAGCCAAGCAGCAAGAGGGCGCGCATGAGCGAGAGTGGACGTGTGGTGCTGGTGGTGGAGGATGAGCCCAAGCTGGCCGCCTTGTTGTGCGACTACCTCAAGGCCTCCGGCTACCAGGCGCACAGCCTGGGCGATGGGCTGGCCGCCCTGCAGGCGATCCGCGCCGAGCCGCCGGCGGTGCTGCTGCTGGATGTGATGCTGCCCGGCATGGACGGGCTGGAACTGTGCCGCGAGCTGCGTCAGTTCAGCAGCCTGCCGATCTTGATGCTGAGCGCGCGGGTGGACGAGTTGGACCGCCTGCTCGGGCTGGAGCTGGGCGCTGACGACTATCTGTGCAAGCCCTTCAGCCCGCGTGAGGTGGTGGCGCGCGTGCGCGCGCTGCTGCGGCGCGCCGAGGGGCGGCTGCCCGGCATGAACACCGCGCCACGGCCTTTGGGCGGGGGCTTTGCCATCGACGAGGCGGGGCAGCGGTTGTTCTGGCAGGGCCAGTTGCTGGCGCTGACCACCTTGGAGTTCCGCCTCATGCGGCTGCTGCTGGCGCAGCCGGGCCGGGTGTTTGCGCGCGGCCAATTGCTGGAGCAATTGCACGAAGACTTCCGTGATGTCAGCGACCGGGTGATCGACAGCCATGTGAAGAACGTGCGCCGCAAGCTGGCCGCGCTGGAGCCGCCGCAGGACTGCATCAGCGCCGTCTATGGGGTGGGCTACCGGCTCGATCTGAAAGCTTGATCTGGCGCATTGGTGCTGTGCTGTTTCGAAATAAGGTGTACAAGCATTGACCCCAGTTCCGCAACGGAGGACACCATGTCAGATCAAGTACACGCCCAGAAGGAACGCCTGGTGGCGGATTTGCACGCCGTCGTCGCCGAGGCCGAGTCGCTGCTCAAGGCCACCGCCGGCCAGGCCGGCGAGGGCGCCAGCGAGTTGCGCGCCAAGGTCCAGGCCAGCCTGGACCGCGCCAAGCGCCATCTCAGCGAGTTGCAGGAAGCCGCGATCGAGAAGGCCAAGGCCGCCGGCAAGGCCACCGACAACTATGTGCACGAGAACCCCTGGCAGTCGATCGGCGTGGCGGCCGGCGTCGGCCTGCTGCTGGGCATGTTGATCGCGCGCAGCAAGTAGGCGAGCCGCCTGCCGCGCCGGAGCGGGCCGTGCTGCTTACTGCAGCGGCTCGCCCTTGCCGCCCTCCAGCCAGAGCTGGAGCTGGTCGGCCATCATGGGCTTGGCGAATAGATAACCCTGGCCCTCGTGGCAGCCCAGGGCCTGCAGGTATTGGCACTGCTCTTCGGTCTCTATGCCCTCGGCGATCACGCGCATGCCCAGTCCGCGGCCCAGGTTCACCACCATTTGCGCAATGGTGGAGCCGGCATTGCTGCTCTGCGCCTCGCGCACGAAGGCGCGGTCGATCTTGAGCCGCTCCACGTCCAGCTGGCGCAGCTGGCTCAGCGAGGAGAAGCCGGTGCCGAAGTCGTCGATCGCCACCGAGGCGCCGGTACTGCGGATGTCAGCCAGCACGCGCAGCACCAGGGAGATGTCTTCCATCGCCATCGATTCGGTGATCTCCAGCTCCAGGCTGGCACCGGGCACGCCGCTGTCTTCCAGCGCCGCCTTGACGGTCTGGATGAAGAGCGGATGGCGGAACTGCGCCAGCGAGATGTTCACCGCCATGCGGAAGTCCTGATAGCCCAGGTCGCGCAGATGCTTGAGCTGGAAACAGGCGGTGCGCAGCACAAAGTCGCCGATGCTGATGATCAGCCCGGACTGCTCGGCCAGCGGGATGAACTGGTCCGGCGGCACGAACTGGCCCTCGGCGGTGCGCCAACGTAGCAGCGCCTCGGCGCCCAGCGGCTGGCGGTTCGCCAGATCCACCTGGGGCTGGTAGACCACGAACAGGCGGCGCTCCTCGAAACCGGCGCGCAGGCCCTTCAGCAGCTTGAAGCGCTCGCGCGCGTCGGTGCCCATGGCGGCGGAGAAGTACTGCGAAGAACCGCGGTGCTGCTGCTTGGCGCGCTTGAGCGCGATCTGGGCATCCAGCAGCAGTTCCGAGCCCACCGAATTCGACTCGGTCAGGCGCACCAGGCCGGTGGTGGCCGAGAGTTGCAGCCGTTCGCCGGCCACCGTGAAGGGTTCGGCAAACAGGTTGCGGATGTTGTCGCCGTTGACCAGATGGTTAGGCCCCATCAGGCCGAAGGCATCGGCCGCCACGCGTGCCATCGAGGTGTTGAAGCCGAGCTGGTCCGACAGGCGCGCCACCACGGCCTGCAGCACCTGGTCGCCGAAGCGATGGCCGAAGGCGTCGTTGACGTCGGAAAAGTCGTCCAGGTCGATCAGCGCCAGCGTGATGCCGTCGGGATGCTTGAGGTTCTGCTCCAGCAGCTCGATGAAACGGGTGCGATTGGGCAGGTGCAGCAGCTGGTCGTTGTAGGCCTGATCGATCAGCTGCGAATACAGCACCACGTTCTCGAAGCCCACCGCGATGTTGGAGCAGAAGGCGCGCAGCAACTGTTGGTCCAGCTCGTCGAGCGGGCGGCCCACTTCCACCATGGCCGCCAGGGCACGGCCGTTGGAGAGGCCGAAATACAGGCAGGTGCAGCCGTCTTCGACGATGTTCTGACGCTCGCTGAGACAGCGCGTGAGGATGTGCCTGACCTTGGTGACCTGCACCGCGCCGAGCGGGCAGTTGATCAGGCCGCTGAACTGGCCGGCGGCGGCAACGATGCGCGACTGATCGTCCACATCGGCGCTGGCGCGTGCGCACACCAGGCCTTCGGGCAGGATGCCCAGCAGGGCGCAGAGTTGGGTCACCACACCCTCGGCAAAGCGCTGCAGGCCCTGCAGCCGGCTCAGCTCGGTGCTGGCCTCGACGATCAGCTCCAGGCCCTTGCGGTTGCTTTCCAGCGCGCGGATCTGCCGGTAGGAGCGGATCGCGGCGGTCAGCACCGTGTAGAGCCGCGTGCGTGTCAGTTCCGACTTGGTCTTGTAGTCGTTGATGTCGTAGGTCTGCACCGTCTCGATCTCGGGCGCATAGCCGGGCTGGCCGGTGCGCAGCACGATGCGCACCGCACGCAGCTTGAGGTCGTCGCGGATGAATCGCACCAGCTGCAGGCCGGCGTCTTCCGATTCCATCACCACGTCCAGCAGCACCACCGCCAGATCGGGCTCGGAGGACAGCACCTGGCGCGCCTGCGCGGCCGATTCGGCGTGCAGAAAGACGAGTGGTTGGCCCTCCACCTGCAGGCCCTGCATGGCCAGCTCGGTGGCCTTGTGCACATCGGCGTCGTCGTCAACGATCAGGATGCGCCAGGGCTGTTGTTCGTGCGCGGGAATCTCGTCGTGATGCTCGGGACCGTCCAGGAACTCCAGCAGGTCATCATCGCCTGGGGCGAGCGCTGCGCTGTTGGACATCTGGCTTTCCGGCATTTATTCAACCTTGGGGGTGGTGAGGCGTTTCGTCAAGGCTCTGTACATGAATCCGCTAGCCGGACTGTAGCCCAAGCTAGCACCTTGCTGTGCTCAGGGAGAGACAGGCCTTACCCTGATCTGCAGCGCTGCGAGCACAATGCTGGCATTCGTTCACACGGAGATGAGGCATGAGCAGCCCCGCAAGCGATGATGGTGCCGGCAGCGGTCTGAAGCCTGCCCTGCAGCGTCTGGGCGGCCATCTGCTGGAGCTGCTGCAGCTGCGCCTGGAACTGCTGGGCACCGAGCTCGAGGCCGAGAAGCTGCGCCTGGTCTCGGCCCTGGTGACGGCCCTGCTGGCGGTGATGCTGCTGACGGCGGCGGTGGTGATGCTGAGCCTGGCCCTGCTGCTGCTGAGCCCCGAGGGCTGGCGCTGGGCGGTGGCCATGGGGCTGTGCCTGCTGTATGCCGGCCTGGGCTACGCCTTGCTGGGGCAGGCACGCGAGCGATTGCAAAGCCCCGAGGGGGTGTTCGCCGCCAGCGCCGCCGAACTGGCGCGCGATCGTGACGCGCTGGGGAGTTCGTCATCATGATCTGGCGCGCTGCCGAACAGAGGCTGCGCTTGCGCCAGCTGGAATTGCGCCTGCGCAGCGCCACGCTGCGGGGCGATCTGCAGGCCGATGTGGCCGAGTTGCTGCGGCCACTGGGCTGGATGCCCTGGGCCTGGCGCGGCCTGCGCCTGGTGCGCGGCCTGCCACCGCCCTGGCGGGCGGCGGCCACCGGCCTGGGGGTGGCCGGCGTGGTGCTGATGTTGCGCCGCCCGGCCAAGCTGGCCGGTCTGCTGGGCCTGCTGAAGACGGGCTTGCAGGCGCTCAGGTTGTGGCGCGCCTGGCAGGCGCAGCCAGCCCAAACGCCAGAGGAGCCACCGCCCCGGCCCTGATCAGCCCCTGATCAACGTTTGGGCGGCTTGGGTGTGCCGGGTCGGCTCGATGGCCGTGCCGGTCGGCTGCCGGTCTCGCGTGGCGGCAGTCCGGTGTGCTGGGTCAAGATCTGACCCTTGCGCGGCGCCGTGCCGGCGGGCTTGGCCGGCTGCTTGGACAGGGCTTTGGCGCTGCAGGGCTTCACCGGCGTCGAGTTCTTGCGGCGCGCGCTTTCGTAGCTGCCATCGGTCATCGGCTGGTAGGTCGGGATCAGGTGGTGCTTGCCGTTGCCGATCAGATCGGCCCGGCCCATCGCCTGCAGGGCCTCGCGCAGCAGGGGCCAGTTGTTGGCATCGTGGTAGCGCAGAAAGGCCTTGTGCAGGCGGCGGCGGCGCTCGCCGCGCACGATGTCCACCGTCTCGCTCGTCTCAGGATTGCGCGTGATCTTCTTCAGCGGGTTCTTGCCCGTGTGGTACATCGCCGTGGCGGTGGCCATGGGGCTGGGGTAGAAGGTCTGCACCTGGTCGGCGCGGAAGCCGTTCTTCTTCAGCCACACCGCGAGGTTCATCATGTCCTCGTCGGCGGTGCCGGGGTGGGCGGCGATGAAGTAGGGGATCAGGTACTGCTTCTTGCCGGCTTCCTCGCTGGCCTGTTCGAACAGCTGCTTGAACTTGTCGTAGGTGCCTATGCCCGGCTTCATCATCTTGGACAGCGGCCCGCCCTCGGTGTGCTCGGGCGCGATCTTCAGGTAACCGCCCACATGGTGGGTCACCAGTTCCTTGATGTACTCGGGCGACTTGATCGCCAGGTCGTAGCGCAGGCCCGAGCCGATCAGGATCTTCTTCACGCCCTTGAGCGCGCGGGCACGCCGGTACATTTGGATCAGGGGGCCATGGTCGGTCTGCAGGTTCTGGCAGATGCCGGGGTAGACGCAGCTGGGCTTGCGGCAGGCGGCCTCGATCTCGGGCGACTTGCAGCCGATGCGGTACATGTTCGCGGTGGGGCCGCCGAGGTCCGAGACCACGCCGGTGAAGCCCTTCACCTTGTCGCGCATCTCCTCGATCTCGCGTATCACCGAGTCTTCCGAGCGGCTCTGGATGATGCGGCCCTCATGCTCGGTGATCGAGCAGAAGGTGCAGCCGCCGAAGCAGCCGCGCATGATGTTGACGCTGAAGCGGATCATCTCCCAGGCCGGGATCTTGGTCGCGCCATCATGACCGCCATGCTCGTCCGCATAGCGCGGGTGCGGCGCGCGGGCGTAGTTGAGGTCGAACACATGGTCCATCTCGGCGGTGCTGAGCGGGATCGGCGGCGGGTTGATCCAGAGGTCGCGCTCGCCGTGGCGCTGCACCAGGGCGCGCGCGTTGCCGGGGTTGGTCTCCAGATGCAGCACGCGATTGGCATGGGCGTACAGCACCGGGTCGCTCTTCACCTGCTCGTAGGCCGGCAGTCGTATCACGGTCTGCTCGCGCGGCGGCAGGGCGATCTTGCCGCTGCGGTGGATGGTGATCGGTTTCTGCGCGTTGGCGGCCGTGGCGCTGTCGCAGCTCTCCTGCGCGATCTCCTGGTAGGGGCTGATCAGCTCGTCCACGCGGCCGGGCAGGTCCACCGAGCTGGAGTCCAGCTCGAACCAGCCGGTGGCCGTGGGGTCGTTCGTGCGGCGCATGAAGGCGGTGCCGCGCACATCGGTGATGCTCTCGATGGGTTTGCGTTGCGCGAGGCGATGCGCGATCTCGACGATCGCCCGTTCGGCGTTGCCATACACCAGCAGATCGGCCTTGGCGTCCACCAGGATGGAGCGGCGCACCTTGTCGCTCCAGTAGTCGTAATGGGCGATGCGGCGCAGGCTGGCCTCGATGCCGCCTATCACCACCGGCACATCGTTCCAGGCCTCCTTGCAACGCTGGGTGTAGACCAGGGTGGCGCGGTCCGGCCGCTTGCCCGCCTCGCCGCCGGGCGTGTAGGCATCGTCACTGCGGATCTTGCGATCGGCGGTGTAGCGGTTGATCATCGAATCCATATTGCCGGCCGCCACGCCGAAGAACAGGTTCGGCTTGCCCAGCACCTTGAAGGGATCGGCGCTTTGCCAGTCGGGCTGCGCGATGATGCCGACGCGAAAGCCCTGCGCCTCCAGCGTGCGGCCTATCACCGCCATGCCGAAGCTGGGATGGTCCACGTAGGCGTCGCCGGTGACGATGATGATGTCGCAGGAATCCCAGCCCAGCTGCTCCATCTCGGCCCGGCTCATCGGCAGGAAGGGCGCCACGCCAAAGCGCTTGGCCCAGAACGGGCGGTAGGCCGTCAGGGCCTTGGAGGCTTTGGGCGGAGTGATGGCTGGATGGGCGGACACGGCAGGGCTTTCGGATCAATCAGGCGCGGGCAACCCGCGATTGTCCCTTGACTCGGCACAAACCCGAACCCTCCCGACGAAGGCCCGGGGCTTGAAAGGTCATTCGGTGTGGCTTTGTGCCGCGCGCCGGCAAATGCCTTGCTGGCCCAGGCGGGCCCGTTCCTCGGCGCTCATGGGCGGCAGCAGGGCGTGGCCGCTTTGCGCCAGGCTGGTCAGAAAGCCCTCCACGCTGGCCTGGCCCACCTGCATCAGGTCGAAGGATTCGGGGTCCATGATCCATTGGTGTATCAGCCCGTCCACCAGGGCCACCAGGGCGATCGCGGCGATGCGGGTATCCACCGCCCTGGGCAGCTGGCCCAAGGCCACCGCATGGTCGAACGCCGCCTGGTTCTGTGCGCGCCAGTCGCGATGGGCGCTGAGCTTGCGCTCCTTCAGGGCCTGCAGCTCGCCCGTGTACTCGACCTTCTGCATCGCGATCTCGAACACACGCCGGGTGCGCTGGTTGTGCATGGCCGAGTAGAAGACGTTCACCAGGCCCCAGCGCAGCTCAGCCAGGCTCAGCTGGGCAGGCTCCTCCGCCGCCGCCGTCATGCCTTCTTCCAGCGGCATGGTGGCGCGTTCCATCATGGCGTTGAAGAGTTGGGCCTTGTCCTCGAAATGCCAATAGATCGCGCCGCGTGTCAGGCCGGCGGCCTGGGCGATGTCCTGCAGCGAGGTGCGAGACACCCCGTGCTGGTGGAACAGCTGCTCCGCCGCGTCGAGCAGGCGGTGGCGCGTCTCCATTGCTTCTTGCTTGGTTTTCCTGGCCATGATGCAGGGATTTTAGGCCAATAAACATACATACGCGAATGTATGTATATACTTCGGCCCTGTTGAAATTCAGAGAGGAACGCATCGTGCAGCCACGCCAACAACAAATCGCAACGAGCTCGTCATCCGCTTCTTGCGGCCTGCGTGCCCGTACGCTGTACCTGCTGCCCCTGGTGGTCGCGGTGGTCGCGGCGCTGAGCGCCTGCGGCGGCGCCGACAAGCCCGCCGGCGCGACTGGCATGCCGCCGCCGGCCACGGTGGGCGTGTTGAAGGCCGAGCTGCAGGCGGTGGCGCTGCAGACCGAGCTGCCGGGCCGCGTGGAGGCCCAGCGCACGGCCCAGGTGCGCGCCCGCGTCAACGGCGTGGTGCTGCAACGCCTGTTCACCGAGGGCAGCGAGGTCAAGGCCGGCCAGCCGCTGTTCCAGATCGATCCAGCCCCCTACCAGGCCGCGCTGGAAAGCGCCCAGGCCAGCCTGGCCAAGGCCCAGGCCAATCTGGCCCAGGCGGCGGCACAGGCCGAGCGCAACAAGCCCCTGGTGGAGGCCAAGGCGATCAGCCAGCAGGAATACGTCAGCTCGGTGGCGGCCGCCAAGTCGGCCGAGGCCGATGTGGCCGCCGCCAAGGCCGCGATCCAGAGCGCCAGGCTGAATGTGGACTACGCCCAGGTGAGGGCGCCGATCTCGGGCCGCATCGGCCGCGCCCTGGTGACCGAGGGCGCGCTGGTGAGCGCCGCCGAGGCCACCCAGCTGGCGCTGATCCAGCAGGCCGCCAGCGTCTATGTCAACTTCACCCAGAGCGCCAACGAGGTGCAGGCCTTGCGCGCCGCGCTGGCCCGTGGCCAGCTGCGCTCGGCCGGCGCCCAGGCGGCGCAGGTGCGCATTGTTCTCGACGACGGCAGCGAGCTGGCCAAGCCAGGCAAATTGCTTTTTACCGACCTGAGCGTGGACGCCAGCACTGGCCAGGTGCTGTTGCGCGCCGAGTTGCCGAACAGCGAGGGTCAGCTCTTGCCCGGCCAGTATGTGCGGGTGCGCCTGGCGCAGGGCGAGTTGCCGGCCGGCATGCTGCTGCCGCAGCAGGCGGTCAAGCGCAGCAAGCAGGGCGACTCGGTGCTGGTCGTCGGCGCCGGCAACAAGCCCGAGCCGCGCCTGGTCAAGCTGGGCGGCGCCCAGGGTAATCAATGGGTGGTGCTGGACGGCCTCAAGCCCGGCGATCAGGTCATCGTGGACGGTTTTCAAAAGATGTTCGTGCCCGGCGCGCCGGTGAACCCGGTGCCGTGGAGCCCCGCGCCCGCAGCCTCGGCCGCCAGCCGCTAAGCCGAGGAGACAGCACCTATGTCACGTTTCTTCATTGACAGGCCGGTGTTCGCCTGGGTGATCGCCCTGTTCATCCTGGTGTTCGGCGCGGTCTCGATCACCAAGCTGCCGGTGGCGCAATACCCCACGGTGGCGCCGCCCTCGCTGGTGATCAGCACCGCCTACCCGGGCGCCTCGGCCAAGACCCTGGACGAGAGCGTGGTCTCCGTCATCGAGCAGGAGCTCAATGGCGCGCCGGGCCTGGCCTATATGGAATCGGTCAGCCAGGCCAACGGCACCGGCGCCATCACCGTCACCTTTGAGCCCGGCACGAATATCGACCTGGCCCAGGTCGAGATCCAGAACCGCCTCGGCCGCGCCACGCCGCGCCTGCCCGCCCAGGTGGTGCAGCAGGGCGTGCGCGTGGACAAGGCGCGCAGCAACTTCCTGCTGTTCGTCACGCTCTCCAGCAAGGATGGCTCGCTGGACCCGGTGGCGCTGGGCGACTATGCCTCGCGCAACATCATCCCCGAGCTGCAGCGCCTGCCCGGCATCGGCCAGGCCCAGCTGTTCGGCACCGAGCGCGCCATGCGCATCTGGCTGGACCCGGCCAAGCTGCTGTCGTTCAACATCAGTCCGGCCGAGGTGAATGCCGCCATCCGCGCCCAGAACGCGCTGGTGCCCGCAGGCTCCATCGGCGAGCTGCCCAATCTCTCCAGCCAGACCATGTCGGCCACGGTGGTGGTGAAGGGCCAGCTCGAGACGGTGGACCAGTTCCGTAACATCGTGCTGCGCGCCAACACCGACGGCTCCAGCGTGCGCCTCAAGGACGTAGCGCGCATCGAGCTGGGCGGCCAGAGCTACGGCTCCTACTCGCGCCTGGACGGCAAGCCCAGCACCGGCATCGGCATCCAGCTCGCGCCCAGCGGAAACGCGCTGGCCTCGGCCAGCGCGGTGAAGCAGCGCATGCAGGAACTGCAGCGCTACTTCCCCGAGGGCATCCACTACGCGATTCCCTACGACTCGTCCAAGTTCGTGAAGATCTCCATCAGCCAGGTGGTCGAGACCCTGGTCGAGGCCGTCGTGCTGGTGTTCCTGGTGATGTTCCTGTTCCTGCAGAACTGGCGCTACACCCTGATTCCCACCATCGTGGTGCCGGTGGCCCTGCTGGGCACCTTCGCCATCATGTTGTGGATGGGTTTCTCCATCAATGTGCTGACGCTGTTCGGCATGGTGCTGGCGATCGGCATCCTGGTCGACGACGCCATCGTGGTGGTGGAGAACGTCGAGCGCATCATGAACGAGGAGGGGCTTGCACCCCTGCAGGCCACGCGCAAGGCGATGAGCCAGATCTCGGGCGCCATCATCGGCATCACCGTGGTGCTGGTGTCGGTGTTCGTGCCGATGGCCTTCTTCGCCGGCTCGGTGGGCAATATCTATCGCCAGTTCTCGCTCGCGATGGTGGCCTCCATGCTGCTGTCGGCGCTGATGGCGCTGACGCTCACGCCCGCCCTGTGTGCCACCCTGCTCAAGCCGGTGCAGGCCGGCCATGCCCACGCCAAGACCGGCTTCTTCGGCTGGTTCAACCGCGGCTTTGCGCGCACCGCCAAGGGCTATGAGGGTTGGGTGGCCAGGCTCCTGAAGAAGAGCGGCCGCATGCTGATCGTCTATGGCGTGGTGGTGGCGGCCGTGGGCCTGCTCTATACCCGCATGCCCACCTCCTTCCTGCCCAACGAGGACCAGGGCTATCTGATCGTGAATGTGCAGCTGCCTCCGGGTGCCACCGCCAGCCGCACCGAGGCGGCCGTCAAGCAGGTCGAGGACTTCATGCTCAAGCAGCCCGAGGTGCAGCACACCGTGGGCGTGATCGGCTTCTCCTTCTCTGGCCAGGGCCAGAACGCCGCGCTGGTGTTCGTGCCGCTCAAGCCCTGGGAGGAACGCGTCGGCCCCGAGCACAGCGCCTCGGCGCTGGCCGGCCGCGCCTTCGGCGCGATGATGGCGACGGTGCGCGATGCCTTCATCTTCCCGCTCTCGCCCCCGCCCATCCCCGAGCTGGGCACGGCCACCGGCTTTGCCCTGCGCCTGCAGGACCGTGCCGGCCTTGGCCACGAGGCGCTGCTGAACGCGCGCAACCAGCTGATGGGCATGGCCAGCCAGAGCAAGCTCATCACCGGCATGCGCCCCGACGGCCTGGAAGACGCACCGCAGCTGCAGCTGGACATCGACCGCGAAAAGGCCAACGCCCTGGGTGTGAGCTACGACGCGATCGCCGCGGTGATCGGTACCCAGCTGGGCTCGGCTTACGTGAACGACTTCCCCAGCAGCGGCCGCCTGCAGCGCGTGGTGGTGCAGGCCGATGCGGCCGCCCGCATGCAGCCCGAGGACCTGCTGCGCCTGAATGTCAGCAACAGCAAGGGCCAGAGCGTGCCGCTGTCCGCCTTTGCGAAGACGCACTGGATCACCGGCCAGATGCAGGCCACGCGCTACAACGGCTACCCGGCGATGCGCCTGGCCGGCGACGCTGCGCCCGGCGCCTCCACCGGCGCGGCCATGGCCGAACTGGAGCAGATGGTCAAGCAGCTGCCGCCGGGCATCGGCTATGAGTGGACCGGCCTGTCGCGCGAGGAGCAGCTCTCGGGCTCGCAAGCCACCATCCTGCTGGCCTTCTCGCTGCTGGCGGTGTTCCTGTGTCTGGCGGCGCTGTACGAGAGCTGGTCGATCCCGCTGTCGGTGCTGCTGGTGGTGCCGCTGGGTCTGCTGGGTGCGCTGGCCGGTGCCAGCCTGCGCGGCATGCCCAACGACGTCTACTTCAAGGTGGGCCTGATCACCATCATCGGCCTGTCGGCCAAGAACGCCATCCTGATCATCGAGTTCGCGAAGGACCTGCAGGCCGAGGGCAAGGGCCTGATCGAGGCCATCCTGGAGGCCTGCCACCTGCGCTTCCGCCCCATCATCATGACCTCGATGGCCTTCATCCTGGGCGTGACGCCGCTGTTCTTCGCCACCGGCGCGGGCTCGGCCAGCCAGCGCGCCATCGGCACCGGCGTGCTGTCGGGCATGATCTCGGCCACGGTGCTGGCGGTGATCTTCGTGCCGGTGTTCTTCCTGGTGGTGCGACGCATCTTCAAGGGCAGCGACCGGCAGCGGCGGCTGTATGCGCATGAGGCGGCGTTGAGCGAAGCCACCCACACGGCGGAGGGGCGCTGAAATGAAACAGATCAAGCAACACCTGACCCTCACTCTCATCATGGCCGCGGCCCTGAGCGGCTGTGTGAACCTCGCGCCCGAGCACCAGCGCCCGGCCGCACCGGTGGCGCAGACCTGGGCACAGCCCAGCCAGGGTGCCGAGGCAGCCGCGCAGCTGGGCTGGCAGCGCTATTACGCCGATGCGCGCTTGCAAAGGCTGATCGAGCTGGCGCTGCAGAACAACCGCGATCTGCGCGTGGCCCTGCTGAATGTGGAGCAGGCGCGCGCGCTGGCGCGCGTCAGTGCCGCGAACCGGCTGCCCACCGTGGGTCTTGGTCTGGCCAGTGCGCGCCAGCCCGGCAAGGACGACAGCATCACCAGCAGCTACCAGGCCGGCCTGCAGATCAGCGCCTATGAGTTGGATCTGTTTGGCAAGCTGCGCAATCAGAGCGACGCGGCCACGCAGCGCTATCTGGCCAGCGCCGAAGGTGCGCGCGCGGCCCAGCTGAGCCTGGTGGCCGCGGTGGCCTCCGCCCATCTGGGCCTGCAGGCCGACGAGGAACTGCTGCAGCTGGCGCGCCAGACCCTGGCAACGCGCGAGGACAGCCATCGCCTCATCAAGCTGCGCTTCGACAAGGGCGCGTCCTCCAGCCTGGATCTGGCCGGCGCGGTGTCCGCGCTAGAGGCCGCGCGCGCGGCGCTGGCCCAGGCCGAGCGCCAGCGCGCGCAGGACGAGAATGCCCTGGTGCTCTTACTTGGCCAGCCCTTGCCGGCGGATCTGCCGGCGGGCCGGGCCCTGGACGCGCAACAACTCGCCGAGCTGCCCGCCGGCCTGCCCTCCGAGGTGCTGGTACAGCGGCCCGATGTGCTGCAGGCCGAGAGCCAGCTGCGCGCCGCCAATGCCAATATCGGCGCGGCGCGTGCGGCCTTCTTCCCCAGCATCACGCTCACCACCAGCCTGGGTACGGCCAGCGCCGAGCTCGACGGCCTGTTCAAGAACACCGCCTGGAGCTTTGCCTCGCAACTGCTGCTGCCGATCTTCGACAGCGGCCGCAACGAAGCCAACCTGGCCGCGGCCAAGGCAGCGCGCGAAATCGCCGTGGCGCAGTACGAGAAAGCGGTGCAGAGCGCCTTCCGAGAGGTGGCCGATGCGCTGGCGGGCCGGGCCACGCTGGCCGAGCAGGCGCGCGCCCAGGATGCGCAGGCCGCGGCCGAGGCCGAGCGTCTGCGCCTGGTGGAGCTGCGCTTTGCCAACGGCGCGTCCGGTTCGCTGGAATTGCTGGACGCCCAGCGCGCAAGTTATGCGGCGCGCCAGGCGGCGCTGCAACTGCGGCTGGCACAGCTGGTCAACGGCGTGCAGCTTTACAAGGCGCTGGGCGGCGGTGTGGCGGCGGCAGGCAAGACCTGACCCCTGACGGCCGGCCTCAGTGGAGCTTGCTGACCCAGGCCACGCCCTCGCGGGTGGCATAGGCGATGGCGGCACGCTGGGTGGCAAAGCGCGGCGTGAAGCGCATCACGCGGTCATGGCTGGCCATGCCCTGGCCTGAGCGTATCGAGACCGAGGCTGCGAAGCCGCCGTCATGGGTGGGTTTGCTGAAAGGTGAGACAAGGAAACGCCCCACCTCAATGCTTTTTGTAGTTTGCATAGTCTTTTGAGGTGTGCGCCTTGATGCCGTCCCTGTGGCGTGAGCGAATAGGGAAACCGTCTTGGCGCGGATTGCGATGAAAGGGAGTTGGTGCAGAGCACCGGGTTTGGCTCATCACGGAGCCGCTGCGCATCGGGTCGCGCAGATGAGTGACACGGGTCACTGCATGCAATCGCAAGGCAGAAGTTGTTGGGTCAACGCTGCTTGCGGATAGAGACCCTGGCTTGCACCAGGGTCTCAGCCTTCCCAGGCTGAGTTCAGAGGCTGGGCGGAACTCGAAAGCGCCGCCCGGCCCCGTGAATTACACGCCGCGGATGTTGGCGGCTTGCAGGCCCTTGGGGCCTTGCTTCACTTCGAACTCGACCTTTTGGTTTTCGGCCAGGGTGCGGAAGCCGCCGTTGTTGCGGATTTCGCTGTGGTGGGCGAACAGGTCCTTGGAGCCGTCATCGGGAGTGATGAAGCCAAAGCCCTTGCCGTCGTCGAACCACTTCACGGTACCGGTTTGCATAGTCGTCATGATCTGTTCCTTAGGAAAAAATTGAAAAACACTCCGCGGCCACATGGCCTGCGGAGACAGAAACACTCAAGAACAGTCAAACGGGGAGTTAAAACTGGAGCGAGCCTGGCGCGACGAATGAAGCGAACGTACGGCGGGGCTGCAGATTGAAGACCTTGAAGAAACGGTCTTGTGCGGTTCTATGCGGCCGAATGTACCACAGTTACCCGCTTCGCCCTAGCGAAGTTTCACGGCCGGCGCATTGTCCCCCAGTCCCTGGGATTGGGGGCGACCGGGAATGCTGTTGAAATGCGCCCCATCCAACAAGATTCGCAGGGGCAGCAGCAAGGTGGTGATGGCGACGAACAGGCATTGCGTATGGCTGGCCCTGCTGCTGCCTGCGCTGCTGCATGCCGCGCCGGATGAGGATCTGCTGGGGCGCCAGCAGGGCTATCCGCTCGGCACCGCCAGCGATTGGTTCAGCAACGAAGCGGTGCGCGTGGGCTCGTTCAGCAACCAGGGTGCGATTGCCGGCATCCTGAATGGGCCGGTGCATGAGTTGCCGGCCAGCGAGCAGCCTTTGCGGCTGCCGCGCGCGGCCAGCGAACCGGCGCTGCGCTGGGTGGCCGACGATGGCGTCGAGCGCGATGTCTCCGCCTATCTGGCGCGTCAACGCGTGATGGGCCTGATGATCGTGAAGGACGGCGTGGTGCAGCTTGAGCGCTATCAGTACGAACGCGGGACCGAGCACCGCTTTGTCTCGCATTCGATGGCCAAGTCCATCGTCGCGCTGGCGGTCGGGCTGGCGCTGCAGGAGGGCAAGCTGCGCTCGCTGGACGATACGGCAGAGCGTTATGCGCCGCGCCTGGCCGACACCCCTTATGGCCAGACCAGCTTGCGCAATCTGCTGCGCATGGCCTCGGGCGTGCGCTTCGAGGAGCGCTATGACGGCCAGGACGATCTGGCCCGCTATGGCCGTGCCGCCAGCCGCGAGGGCCTGGAGGCCGCCGCCAGCCAGCTCAACCAGCGCGTCGCGCCGCAGGGCACGCGCTTTCACTACGCCAGCACCGAGACGGTGATGCTGGCGGCGGTGCTGCGCGGCGCCACCGGCCAGTCATTGAGCGACTACCTGGGCCCGCGCCTGTGGCAGGCGATGGGCGCCGAGCAGAGCGCGCTGTGGCGTGCCGACCGCACCGGCCTGGAGGCCGCGGCGGGCAACTTCAACGCCACGCTGAGCGACTATGCGCGCCTGGGCGTGCTGCTGGCCAACGATGGCCGGCGCCCCGACAACGGCCAGCAAATCATCCCGGCGCGCTTTCTGCGCGAGGCCACCGACTGGCACCTGCATGCGCCGGCCTTCCAGCCCGGCCGGGCCAGCCCTTACTTCGGCTACGGTTACCAGTTCTGGACCTTCCCGGGCAACGCGCGCCGCTTTGCCATGCTGGGCGTGTTCGGCCAGATGATGCTGATCGATCCGGCCCTCAAGCTGGTGATGGTGCAGCTGGCTGCCGACGCCAAGCCCCTGGCCGGCAGCACCAGCATGGCGCATGAAGCGCTGGCGCTGTGGCAGGGCTTGCTGCGCTACTACCAGCCTTGAGCCGCCGCGGCGCATCTTGACGCTGCCTGAAATGTAGGCAGTGACTGAAATGTGGGCAGCTGAACGGGGGGCAATTGCCTGCCTTGCAGGCAGTGGCGTGGCTTGTGCCACGCCCTCGCACCAACTAACCGCGGCCATTCGCCCTGTTTTGACCCAAACCCTAGTGGTTTGTACCTGCTTGTGGCCGTCGACCCGGGCATGGGCATGGGCTTTGCAAAGACATGCCCAGCTGGCCGCCCAAGGCCATGACAACACGGAGACCCCATGATCCCTCAACATCAGCACCATCAACGTATCAGCCGCCTCTGCCTGGCCCTGGCCGCGGCCTTTGCCGGCCCCGCCCTGGCACAACAGAGCGCGCCCGCGGCCAAGCCTGCCGACGAGGCGAATAGGAGCGAGGTGACGACGCTTGAGACGGTGACCGTCACCGCGCGCCGCCGCGAGGAAAGCCTGCGCGACGTGCCGGTGGCCGTCACCGCCATGACCGAGAAGGCGTTGGAGACCCTGGGCGTGAAGAACCTGGGCGACCTGCAGGGCCAGGTGCCCAACCTCACCGTCTATGCCGCGCGCGGCAGCAATACCACCGTCACTAGCTTCATCCGCGGTGTCGGCCAGGCCGATCCGCTGTGGGGCGTGGACCCGGGCGTGGGCATCTATTTCGATGACGTCTATGTGGCACGGCCGCAGGGCGGGCTGCTGGACGTGTTCGATGTGCAGCGCGTGGAAGTGCTGCGCGGGCCGCAGGGCACGTTGTACGGCAAGAACACCATCGGTGGCGCGATCAAGTATGTGTCGCGCCCGCTCGGCAAGGAGACCGAGGGCGCGCTGAGCCTGGCCCTCGGCAACCACGGCCAGATCAATATGAAGGCCGCCGCCGGCGCGGCCAGCGCCGACGGGCAACTGCGCGGCCGTGTGGCCCTGGCCAGCCTGAACCACGATGGCTATGGCCACAACCTGGTGGACGGCAGCGATGTCAGCAACCAGAAGACCACCGCCGGCCGTGCCAGCTTCGGCTTCTTCCCCACCGGCATGCCCTTCAATCTGCTGTTTAGCATCGACCGCACGCGCGACGACTCGAATATGCGCGGCTTCCAGCGCATGGCGGTGAACAAGACCTGGGATCCGCTCAAGACGCCGGTGCCGGAGAGCCGCTACGACATCACGAGCGGCATGGCGAATGCCAACTTCACCCATGGTGGTGGCCAGTCGCTCACCGCCACCTGGAACGTCTCGGACGCCTGGACCGCCAAGTTCATCAGCGCCTACCGCAGCGGCGACACCGCCACCGGCATCGACTTCGACGGCCTGCCCAACAAGATCGCCGACGTGCGCGCCAGCTATGCCGACAGCCAGCGCAGCAACGAACTGCAGTTCAGCTACGACGCCGGCGGCTCGCAGTCGGGCGTGTTCGGCCTCTACCATTTCGATGGCCGCGCCGGTGGCACGGTGCTGAACGCCTTCCTGGCCGATACAGCGTTCCGCTCCTTCGGCAACACCAACGGCCGCGTCTACACCAAGAGCACGGCCATCTATGGCGACTGGAACTGGCGCCTGACGCCCGCCCTGAGCCTGACGGCGGGCCTGCGCCTCACCGAGGAGAGCAAGCGCGCGGTGGTGCTCAACCAGGGCTTCTCGGACGGCACCTACACCAAGGTCATCGCCACCGCGGCCGACTTCGACAAGACGCGCAAGGTGCACAACACCGCGCCCAAGCTGTCGATGGACTACAAGCTCAGCAGCACGACCAATCTGTACGCCACCGCCTCGCGCGGCTTCAAGTCCGGCGGCTACAACGTGCGCGCCAACGCCGCCAACCCGCTCACGCTCAAGCCCTTCGAGGACGAAACCCTCGACTCCTTCGAGCTGGGTTCCAAGATGGTGCTGGACGGCGGCCGGCTGGAGCTGAATGCCGCGGCCTTCCACAACAAGTACAAGAACGTGCAGCTCTCGGTGTTCAGCACCGTGGTCATCAACGGCGCGCCCACCTTCCTGGGCGATTTCACCAACGCCGGCAAGGCCACCGTGCAGGGCGCCGAGCTCGAGTTCATCTGGCGCCCCAGCTCGGCCTGGACCCTCAGCGGCAACCTCGCTGCCCTGCATGCCAAGTACGACGAGTACATGGACAAGGGCGTGAACGTCGCCAAGGACAAGAAGTTCTCCAACGCACCCAAGTTCCAGGGCGGCCTGAACCTCGAGCACCTGAGCCAGCCGGCCTTCGGCGGCCTGCTGCGCGCACGCGTGGGCCTGAGCTATCGCACCAAGGTCTACCCGACCACCGACCTGAGCGAGGTCATCGCGCAGGACGCCTACGCGCTGCTGTCCGCCGGCCTGATCTGGGAGCGCAGCAAGAACCTCAGCTTCTCGCTGCAGGGCAGCAACCTGACCGACAAGGCCTACCGCACCGACGGCTACAACATCCCGGCGCTGGGCATACTGAGCGGCTATTACGGCGCGCCGCGCAGCGTCACGCTGGGCGTGAACATGAAGTTCTGAGGCAGCCATGTACCTGCAGCGTTACTACCGCAGTGACGACGGGCTGCGGCTGTTCGCGCGCGACTACCCGGGCCCAGGCCCGGGCGCGCCCTGCGTGTTGTGCCTGCCCGGCCTGACGCGCAACAGCCGCGACTTCGATCGCCTGGCCGCGGCGCTGAGCGCGCGCTACCGCGTGATCTGCCCCGACCAGCGCGGCCGCGGCCATTCGCAGCGCGACCCCGACCCCACCCGCTACCGCCCCGACCGCTACGCGGCCGATATGTTCACCCTGCTCGATCTGCTCGGTCTCGCTGAGTGCAGCGTGATCGGCACCTCGCTGGGCGGGCTGATGGCCATCATCATGGCCGCGTTGCAGCCGAAGCGGCTGCGCGCCGTGGTGCTGAACGACGTCGGGCCCGAGCTGGACCCGCGCGGCGTGGCGCGTATCCAGGCCTATATGAGCGAGCCGGTCGAGCCCGGCGGGCTGGACCTGGTGCTGGCACGGCTGCAGCGCATCAACGACGGCAGCTTCCCCGACTTCGGCCCGGCCGACTGGCTGGACATGGTGATGGCCACGCATCTGATGGAGGGCCAGCTGGCCGTGCCCGACTACGACCCGGCGATCGCGCAGGGCGTCAGCTCGGGCAGCGCCGCGCCTACGCTGTGGCCGCTGTTCGATGCCATCCGGGGCAAGCCCGCGCTGGTGCTGCGCGGCGATCGCTCGGACATCCTCTCGACCGCCACCGTCGCGGCGATGTGCGCGCGCCTGCCCGAGCTGCAGGCGCTGGAGATTCCCGGCCGCGGCCACGCGCCGACGCTGGACGAGCCCGCCGCGCGGGAGGCCATCCAGGCCTTGCTGGCGCACGCCTACAGCTAGGCCGGCGACAGTTCCACCGGCACGCCGCTCAACACGGCGTTGCCGGAGAGCGGGTCGCGCGCCGCATCGTCGAGCAGGGCATTCAGATTCACGCCCGGGCGTTCCCGTGCGAGCGCCAGCTGCGCGCCCGGCAGGTCATGGCCCCAGCCATGCGGCAGGCTCACCACGCCGGCCATCATCTCGGCGCTCAGCTCGATGCGCGCGAGCAGCTCTGCGCCGGCGCTGCGCAGCCGGCCCTGGCCGCCGTCCACAAGGCCCAGGCGCGCGGCATCCGCCGGGTTCACCAGCAGGGTGCAGCGCTCCGGGCCCTTGGCCAGCACCGGCAGGTTGTGCATCCAGCTATTGCCCGAACGGGTGTCGCGCCGGCCTATCAGCAGCAGCTCGGCGGGCGGCGTGGCCAGCGCGGCCTCCACATGCACCAGATCGGCCAGCAGGGCAGCGGGCGCCAACTCGATGCGGCCCGAGGGCGTGCGCAGCAGTTCCGGCACGCGCGGCCGCAGCTCGCCCAGGTCCAGGCCATAGGGCGCGGCCTTCACCTTGGCTAGGCTGATGCCCTCGGGCTGGAGGCCGAAGCGGTCGCCATAGGGGCCGCTGCGCAGCGCCAGGTCGATCAGGCGCTCGGGGCCGCGCTGCGGCGCCAGCGCCGCCAGCACCGCGCCCGCATGCTCGCCCGCCAGGCGCTGCACATCCGCCGCGACATAGGCATCGTCGAGCGCGCCGACATCGCCGCGCCAATCCTGGCCCTGCACCATCGCGGCCAGGCGCAACAGGGTCTCCCATTCCTCCGGCTGGCCGGTGGGGCGCGCGAACAAGGCCCCTGAGAAGCGCGCGTGGTTGCGCCAGCTGAGCTGGGGGAAGGCCATGTCGTAATGCAGATCCTCCAGCGGCGAGAGGCCGGGCAGGATCACGTCGGCATGGCGGCTGGTCTCGTTCAGGTAGATGTCCAGGCTCAGCATGAACTCGAGCGCATCCAGCGCCCTGGCAATGCGCGGGCCATTCGGCGCCGACAGCACCGGGTTGCTGGCCATGGTGATGAGGGCGCGCACCTGGCCGGCGCCGGGCGTCTCGATTTCCTCGGCCAGGCAGCTGATCGGCAGCTCGCCAAACACCTCGGGCGCGCCGCTCACGCGGCTGTGGCGCCGGCCGGTCGTGATGCCCTTGCCCGAGCCCGGCCTGCCCTGGGTGTTGGACGCGAAGGCGGCGGCCTTGGGGAACATCGCGCCGCCCTCGGCGTCCAGATGGCCGGTGAGGATGTTGAGCACATCGATCAGCCAGCTGTTGAGCGTGCCGAAGCGCTGCGTGCAGGTGCCGATGCGGCCGTAGATGGAGGCGCGCGGCGTGCTCGCCAGCGCGCGCGCCAGGCGGCGCTGCTCGGCCGCGGCAATGCCGCAGCCGGCCGCCATGCGTTCGGGCGCATAGGGTAGGGCGGCGGCGCGCAGCGCGTCCAGGCCGTTCACATGCGGGGCCAGGTGTTTGAGCTGCGCCAGGCCCTCGTCGAACAGGGTGTGCAGCATGCCCAGCAGCAGGAACACATCGCCGCCGGGCCTGATCGGTAGGTGTTCGTCGGCCGCCGCGGCGGTCTCGCTGCGGCGCGGGTCGATCACGATGATGCGACCGCCGCGCGCGCGCATTGCGCGCGCCTTGCCGCGGTAGTCGGGCACGGTCCAGAGGCTGCCGTTGCTGACCATGGGGTTGGCGCCCAGGATGATGAGCAGGTCGCTGCGCGGCAGGTCGGGCACCGGGATCGAGAGCCAGTGGCCGTACATCAGGCCGCTGCTGAGCTGCTTGGGCATCTGGTCCAGGGTCGAGGCCGAGAACACATTGCGCGTGCCCAGCGCCCGCACCAGGCGCGGGAAGTAGGCCAGCAGGCTGATCTTGTGCGCCGAGGGGTTGCCCGCCGTGGCGGCCACCGCGTCGGGCCTATGCGCGCGCAGGATGGGCAGCAGGCGTGCCTCCACCTCGGCCAGGGCCTCGTCCCAGGTGGCGGGCACGAAGCGGCCGTCGCGCTTGATGAGCGGCTGGCGCAGCCGGTCGGGGTCTTCGTGCAGGTCCTTCAGCGACACGCCCTTGGGGCAGAGGTAGCCGCTGCTGAAGGCATCGCCTTCGGCGCCGCGGATGCTGACAACCCGCTCGCCCTCGGTGCGGACTTCCAGTCCGCAACAGGCTTCGCACAGCGGGCAGATGCGGTAGTGGGTGTGTTCGGCCATGTGCTCATCTCCGGTTGGCTGGCGGATTGTGGGACGAGCATGCGGCCGCGGCGGTCAAGTTGGCGACACGGGTGTTCCCTGATGGAAGACGATCTGCCAGCCGCGTGGCTGCCGTTTCCAGACCGAGGCGCGCAGGCTCAGCTGACCCATGCGCAGCGAGCGGTAGCGCACCAGGGCCAGGTTCTCGGCCAGCGCCTCGGCCTTGAAGTCGCTGACCTCGCGCTGCACCACCGGCCATTTGGCCATCAGCTCCAGCAGCTGGGGCTTGGTCCAGATGCGACCCGAGGCACCATGCTCGACGAACTCGTCGGCCATCAGCTGCTCCAGCCGTTCGGGGCCGGGATGGTGGCCCACCAGGGCCAGTTCTTGCTCAAGTGCAAACAAGGTGTATTGCATGGCTAGAAGGGTTCAAAGTTGATTTGATGCTGGCGCAGCTGTTCCTGCACCAGCGCCTTCCAGGGGCCCGACGGGGTCCAGATGCGTGAAACCTGCTCGTAGGCCTGGCGCGGGTCGGCCTTCTCCACCAAGGTGCGGTAGAGAAAGCTCAGCGTGCTGGCGCGCATATTCACCTGGCAATGCACCAGCACCTTCTTGCCCTTGAGGGCCGCGAGCTGGGCCGCGAAGGTCTCGAAATCGCGCGCGCTGGGCGCGTCGAAGCGCACCGGGATGTTGATGAAGACCAGGCCCTGGCGCGCCACGATCAGCGGCTCGTCGCGCAGCGCGTCGCCGACGGTGGGCGGCGCCAGATAGATCACCGCCTCAAAACCTTGCGCGCCCAGCGTGGCCAGCCAGTCCGCCGAGGGCTGGCCCGAGGTCACCAGCTGTTCGGTCAGTGGCACCAGATTGGGCGGCGCGGCCGGGCTGGCGTGCAGGCTGCCGCTCAGCATGGCCATGACGAGTAGCAGGCTGGTTCGCATATCGGCTCCAAGGCGGGAGTGCCGATGGTATGCAGGGCCTGCGCCGATGCCAAAAGTCCTACATCTGCTTGAACAGGTGGGCGTAACTCTCGGCCACCAGCAGCACGTCGGCGCTGTCCTTCAGCCTGACCTGCAGGCGGCCGCGGAAGTCACGCGTTACGCCGGCGATCGCGGCCGCGTTCACCAGGGTGGAGCGGTGGATCTGCCAGAACTGCTGGGCGTCCAGCTCCTCCACCAGTTCCTTGAGCGGCTTGCGTATCAGCGCCTCGCCCTCGCGGATCGCGACGCGCGTGTACTTGTTGTCGGACTGGAAGTACAGCACCTCGTCCACGGTGATGAGCTTGAGGGTCTGGCCCACCGAGGCATTGATCCAGCGCAGCGGCTGGCGCGGCGTTCTTGTTTCCAGCAGCCGGGGCGCGGCCGCCAGGCGGTCCAGCACCGCGCTCAGGTCCGCCAGCGGCTGCGCCAGGCGCTGCTTGAGGCGGTTGATGGCGGTGAACAGGCGCGCCGCCTGCAGGGGCTTGAGCAGGTAGTCGACGGCGCCCTCGTCAAAGGCCTGCACCGCGTACTGGTCGTAGGCGGTGACGAACACCACATGGCTGCGCGCGCCCACCTGACGGGCCACCTCGATGCCGGTCAGGCCGGGCATCTGGATGTCCAGGAACATCAGGTCGGGCTTGTGCAACTCGTGCAGGCGCAGCGTCTCGATGCCGTCGCTGGCCTCGGCGACGATGCTGAGCTCGGGCCAGAGCCGGCCGAGCTGCTCGACCAGCTCATGGCGCAAGGTGTCTTCGTCTTCCGCCACGATGGCGGTGGGGGCACTGCTGTTCATGGGTGCAGCTCGAGGCTGAAGAGGGTGTGGTCGGCGCTGCTGCTGCAGGCCAGGCGGGTGCGGGTGTCGGTGGTGCTTTGCAGGCGCTGCTGCAGGCCGGCCATCTCGGCGGCGTCGCCGCACAGGCCGGGGCGGCCGAAGCGCAGGCCGACGCGCCAGCCTGGCGCGTTCAGTTCGGCGCGCAGCTCGCAGGGGCCGGGTACGCCTTCGCTGAGCGCCAGCGCACGTTGCAGCAGCGGCAGCAGCACCATCGGCGGCACCGCCAGCTGCCCGAGCTCGGCCGGCCAGTCGCGCCGCAGACCGGGCGATGCCGGCCCCAGGCGCACCGCCAGATAACTCTCCAGCAGCTCGGCCTCGGCCTCCAGGCTGCTGCCGGATTCACGCAGGCGCGGCAGGGCCACGCGCAAATGGCGTATCAGCTGCTCCATGCGCAGGGCCGCGCCGGCCGCGCCGCGCGCATAGTCCTGCTCGATGCCGACCAGGGTGTCGAACAGGAATTGCGGATCGACCTGGGCCTGCAGGGTGGCCAGGCGCGACGCCATGGCGCGGCGCCTGAGCACCGTCTGCTCCTGCAGACTGCGCTGCATCGCCAGCTCCAGCGCCTGCTGGCGCCGGTTCATCTCGTGCAGTGCCACCACCAGGCCGGCGCAGAGGCTGGCGAACAGCGCGTCGCCCAGCATGCCGGTCCAGTGCCAGCGGTCGTAGGGTGGCTTGCCCTCCTTCTTCATCATCAGCGTCATCGCGTCGGGCCAGGCCAGCCACTGCAGCAGCCATTGCAAGAGCAGCAGCGCCAGGCCCGCGCCGAGCAGCAGGGCGGCGGCCAGGCGCCAGGGCCGGGCCGGATGCTGTGCATCGCTGCGGTCCACCGGCAGCCAGACGAGGGCGATCACCAGCACCAGCACGAGCGGCGAGATCAGCTGGCCCAGCAGGGCCAGTGGCCATCCCGGCTGGTCCAGCACATAGATCAGCGAGCTGGAATCCAGCACACCGAACAGCAGGCCGATCAGCAGCCCGCCGGCCAGCTCGCGCGCGCGCAAGCTGCACCAGGACTGCCAGACATGGGCGGCCAGGCCGCTCACTGGGGCACCCTTCGGCCTGCGGCCTGTCCCGCCACGCGGGAGCGAGCTTGCTTGGGGCGGCCCGGCGCGGCGCTCACGCAAGGGCCTCCGCATGCTCGGCCGCCGCTGGCTCCAGCAGCGGCAGGTGCAGGCGCGCCAGCACGCCGCGCGGGCTGGCGGTCTCCAGTTCGAGGCGGGCGGCGTCGCCGAACATGGCTTGCAGGCGCGCGCGCGTGTTGGCCAGGCCGACGCCACTGCCGGCGCTGGCGCTGAAGCCATGGCCGTTGTCCTGGACTTCGATCACCAGGCGCTGTGCCTCGCCCGGTGGCTCGCTCCGTGCGGCGCGTATGCAGATCTCGCCGCCCTCGGGCAAGGGCCCCAGTCCATGCTTGATGGCGTTCTCCACCAGGGTGGCCAGCACCATGGGCGGCAGCACCGCGGGCTGCAGCGCCTCGGGCACCTCGATGCGAAAGCGCAGCCGCGGGCCCATGCGCATCTGCAGGATGCTGAGGTAGTTGCGCACCAGGGCCAGCTCCTCGCCCAGGCTGGACTGGCTGCGCCGCATGCTAGGCAGGGCCGAGCGCAGATAGGCGATCAAATGGCCCAGCATGTCGCGGCCACGCTCGGGTGTGGTCTCGTACAGGCGCTTCACGTTGGCCAGCGTGTTGAAGAGGAAATGCGGCTCGATCTGCGCATTCAGCGCCGAGACCTGGGCCTCGACCTGGCGTATCTGCAGGCGCTCGCTCTGTAGCCTGGCCTCGGCCAGCGCCTGGCGGCTGAGGCTGGCGCGCTGCGATTTCAGGAACAGCGCGTAGCCCAGCCCCCCCAGTGCGCTCCACAGCAGCAGCAGGCTGAAGAACCAACTCCATTCGAACTTGACGCGCGCCGGGTCCAGCCAGTGGGCCACGCGGTTGCGCAGCAGGACGCCCAGGGCTGCCCCCAGCAGCACCGCGCCGGCGCGCAGCAGGCGCTTGGCCAATTCCGTTTGCAGCGGCCATTGCACCAGCCAGGCCTCGGCACAGCCGATCAGCAGGAGCAGTACAAAGCCCGAGATCAGGGTCTGGCGCGTGTAGCTCAGCCAGCCCATCAGCCATTTGTCCAGCTCGCTGTAGCCGACATACCAGGTCAGCACGCGCGAGCCCGCGAACAGCAGGCACAGGCCCACCATGGCCGCCAGCACGCGCAGGTTGAAGACCGCGCGAAAGGCGGCAGCGGGGCTGTTGGGGAGGGAGGGCATGGCAGCGATTCTGCCGCCGCCAACCAGCCGGCGCGAGCGCCTTGCGACCGGCGCCGCCATGCGGCGACGAAACCTGGCCAGGGCATACTGGCCACAAGGAGTGAAATTCATGCGAATCGAGATTGCCCCGGGCGTGCGCCTGTTTGTCGATGTGCAAGGCCCCGGCCTGCTGCCCGACGGCGCGCTGATGCGCGAGCTGCCGACGCTGATCTGCATGCATGGCGGGCCCGGCTTTGACCATTCGGCCTTCAAGCCCGGCTTTGGCGCGCTCGCCGATGTGGCCCAGATCATCTATTACGACCACCGCGGCCATGGCCGCAGCGACCCGCGCCCGCGCAGCGAATGGACGCTGGACCACTGGGCCGACGACGTGGTGCGCTTGTCGGACGCGCTGGGCCTGGTCAAACCCATCGTGCTGGGCCAGAGCTTTGGCGGTTTTGTGGCCCAGCATTACCTGGCGCGCCACCCCGGCCATGCGTCCAGGGTGGTGCTCTCCAGCACCTCGCACCATATGGGTCTGGCGCGCAAGCTGGCGGTGTTCGAGCGCCTGGGCGGGCCGGTGGCACGCGAGCTGGCGCGCGCCTTCTGGAGCACACCCAATGCCGACACCTGGGCCGCCTACTGGACCGGCTGTCGCAAGCTCTACAACACCCGCGATCCCATCGACCCGGATGCCGGCGCGCGCGTGCTGCTCAACACCGACATCCTGCTGCACTTTGCGGCCGGCGAAATGCAGGGCCTGGACCTGCGGCCGGGGCTGGCGCGCGCGCAATGCCCGGTGCTGGTGATGGTGGGCGAGGACGATCCGGTCTGCCCGCTGGAGGACGCGCTGGAGATCGCCGCAGCCCTGCCGCCGCGGTGGATGCAGCTGGCGCGCTTCCCCGGCGTCGGCCACGGCGCCTGGCGCGACGATCCAGATGCGGCCTATGCGGTGCTGCGGCGCTTCTTGACGCAAGCCGGGCCCGAAGGCGCGCGCTAGACCGCCGCAGGCTTGCTGGTCTGAGCGCTCAGCGCCGCTTGCAGTCGGCGGTTGGCCGCGGCGAGTTCCATATTGGCACTGCGTATCTCGGCGTCGAGGCGGCCGTTCTCATCGGCCAGCTCCCTGAGCCGGAAGGCCTCGGCGATATGCTCGCGCAGCTCGTCATTGTCCCAGGGCTTGGTGAGGAATTTATAGACGGCGCCCTCGTTGACCGCACGCGTGACCGACTCCAGCTCGGTGTAGCCCGACAGGATGATCCGTATGGTGTTCGGGTAATGCTGCCTGGCGGCGCGCAGAAAATCGGTGCCCACCATGCCGGGCATGCGCTGGTCCGACACGATCACCCCGACCTCGTGCTGTGCCAGCAACTCGAGTCCCTGGAGCGCACTGGCGGCGGTCAGGATCCGGTAGCCATCGCGATGCAGCAGGCGTTTCAGCGCCGCCGTCACGCTGGGCTCGTCGTCCACCAGCAGCAGCGTGCGAACCGGGCGCTGCGCGCGCTGCAGGTGTTCGGGCAGGCGCAGCCCGTCGCGCATGAGCGCCGCGAGCTCGCCCGGCGGGAGTGCCGGGGAGAACAAATAGCCCTGAATCAGATCGCAGCATGTCTGACTCAGCAGACGGCACTGGGCTTCGGTCTCGACGCCCTCCGCGACGACCCGAATGCCCAGGGAATGCGCCATCGACACGATCGACCTGGCCAGCGCCTTGTCGCTCTGATCACAGGCCACGTCGCGGATGAAGGACCGATCGATCTTCACAGTGTCGAAGGGCAGGCGCTTGAGATAGGACAGCGAGGAGTAGCCGGTGCCGAAGTCGTCCATGGCGAGCGAAAAGCCCAGCTGCTTGAGCAGGTGCAGGGTGCGCTCGTTGGCGGCCATGTCGTGCAGCAGCACGGACTCGGTGATCTCCAGGGTCAATTGGGAGGGCAGGATGTCGAACTCCTGCAGACAGGCTTCGAAGCTCGATACCAGGTCGGGCTCGCGGAACTGGCGCGCCGACACATTGACGGCGACGTAGATCTCGCCCAGGCCGGCGTTCAGCCAGCCGCGCAGATCCCTGCAGGCGCGGCGCATCACCCACAGGCCAAGGGCAGCGATCAATCCACAGTCCTCGGCCACGCGGATGAAGCGATCCGGCGCCACCGCGCCCAGCTCGGCATGGGTCCAGCGCGCCAGCGCCTCGACGCCCACGACGCGGCCGTCGCGCAGATCGACGATGGGTTGATAGTGCAGGTCCAGGTCGCCCTGGCGCAGCGCGACGCGCAGCGCCGACTCGAGCTTCACCCGCTCAAGCGTGAGCGTGTTCATGTCCTGCGAGAAGAAGCGATAACCGCCGCGCGACAGCTCCTTGGCACGGTACAAGGCCATGTCGGCAAACTTGTAGAGGCTGTCCCTGTCCTTGGCGTCGTGCGGATAGAGCGCGACGCCTATGCTCAGCGAGGGCTGGAACTCCTGACCCTGCAGTTCCAGCGGCAGCGCCATGGCGCGCAGAATGCCCTCGCAGATAGTGTTGACGTTGGTTGGCTCGGTCAGATCGTTCAGCAGCACCACGAACTCGTCACCGCCATAGCGCGCCACCGTGTCGCCGTCGCGCAGCCGTGCATGCAGGCGTGCGGCCAGCGTCTGCAGCAAGAGGTCGCCGGTGCTGTGACCAAAGCTGTCGTTGACGAACTTGAAGCTGTCCACATCCAGGAACAGCACCGCCACCGCGCCGCCGTGGCGCTGCGCCCGCCGCAGCGCCTGGTCGAGGCGGTCGTCCAGCAGCGTGCGGTTGGGCAGGCCGGTGAGCGGATCATGCGTGGCCTGGTAGGCGAGCTGCTCCTCGTACATTCGTTTCTCGCTCACATCGGTCTGGATGCCGATGAAATGGGTCACCCGGCCCTGCTCATCGGGCACCGGCGAGATCAGGGCGTCGTTCCAGAACATGCCGCCGTCGCGCCGGTAGTTGCGCAGCACCACATGGGCCTCGCGCTGCTGGCTGAGCGCCTCGCGCAGGATGGTCAGTTCGGGCTGCTGTCGGTCCGCGCTCTGCAGAAATCGGCAGTTACGCCCCATCACCTCGGCGCGCTCGTAGCCGGTCATGCGGCAGAAGGCGTCGTTGACGAACACGATGGGCTGGTCCGGCGCGAGGGCGTCGGTGATGAGAATGCCCGAGCTGCTGGAGGCGAGGGCACGGCCGTACAGGTGCAGGGTTTGTTCCAGTTGCTTGCGCTGGCTGATGTCCTCGAACACCAGTTGCATATGGGTCATCTGCCCGGCCGCATCGACGATGGCCGAGGCGGTCAGGGCCAGCCATTGCGTGCCATCCCCCGGCAATTCCACACGGCGCTGGGCACGCAGCACCCGCTTTGGATCCTGCGCCAATTCGGCGAGCATGCCGTGGTACGGGGCCATGGCCCGCTGCAGCAAGGCACCGTGCGGCTCCGGCGGCGGCGGTATGCCCAGCAGGGCGCAGGCGCAGGCATTCACCAGGCAGATCTCGCCGTCCGGCCTGGTCTGGACGATGCCGACGGCGGCCTGATCGAAGGCGCTGCGCAAGCGTGCCTCGCTGTCGGCCAGGCGGCGCGCGGCCTGCAGTCGTTCGAGCTCGGTTTCGGCACGCAGCGAGAACACCTGCAACAAGCGTCCGGCCCGCTCGGGGTCGGGCAGCGGCGCGGTGCAAAACACCGCCAGCACGCCCAGGGGCTTGCCGTTGCGGTCGTGCAGCGGGATGCCGGCATAGCTCTCCAGGCCCATCTCGGCGAGCAGCAGATCGCGCGGAAACAGCGCCTGTATGCCCGCCGGATAGATGCACAGGCCCTTCTCGCGCACATTGTCGCAAGGGGTATCTGCCATCGCATAGCCGAAATTGGCGAGCACCTGGCCCTGGTGTACCAGGGCCAGGGTTTCGGCGCGCCGGCCATCGTGATCGGCGAAGCGTGCCACCATGGCAAAGGACAGGCCCAGCGTCGCCGCCAATTCGCTGCACAGCCCGGTCAGGAATTCCTCGCCGGTATTGAGCGAGGTGGCCTGGAACACATGGTTCACCTGCTCGGCCACTTCGCGGGCCTCCTCGACGGCCTTCTTGTCGGCGCCGAAGTAGGCGTCCAGGGCAATGCCGATGTCGAAGAAGATGATCTTCAAGATGGCGTTCAGCACCGTTGCAAAACGCGCCGCGTCGCCCTTGCATGCCCCCAGGAGCACCGGATGTAGCTCGGCCAGGTATTTGCGGTAGGCGCCCAGATACCAGTCGGGCGCCAGCCCGATGCGCTGGTGCACCAGGCCGACGCGCTGGCGCTCGCGCACATAGTCGGCGTCGTACCTGCCCTCGGTGAGCGAGGAGAAGTAGCGCGACTGCATCTTGCTCAGGTGATCCAGCCCCTTGGGCGGAATCAGCTTTCGCAAGGCTTCGAACTTGCAGAGGTGGGCGTAGAAGGTGTCGGCGAATTGCTGCTTGTGACCTTCCAGCTCTTCGTGCAATTCGGCCAGCAGCTGGGCATCCTGCGGTGTGAATTCGAGAAATTCCAGCCTGGCGAGCAGTCCTGCTGCTTCCTTGCTGCTTGATGCTGCCGTTTGATGCATGCGGAAAACCTCCCAGTTCAATCCGTCGACATCACCCACCGTGCGCCCAAGGCCAGTCGGCCGGCGAGAGCCGGGGCCAGGCGCGACAGCGTTCGCCCCTGCCGGATCAACCGGCGATCAAGGCCTTCAGCTCGCGCTCCAGCAGGCTGGCCTCGCCGAGGTTGACCTCGATGAGCCGGCGCAGATGGGTGATGCTCTCGATGTCGATGCTGCGGCATAGCAGGCCGGCATGATCGCCGTCCACATGGGCCACCTCGGCCGCCATGGTGATGCGGCTGTCCTCGCCGTCCAGCTCCACCTTCAGCAGGCAGGGAATGCCGGCGGCGATGGCGTCGGGGCGCGGCAGCTGCAGCAGCGCGCCCTTGAGCGAGATGTCGAGCAGCTTGACGGGCAGGCGGTCTTCGGTGGTGGTGAGCTGCGCCGGTGCATCGAATGCGACGCGGGCGAAGTGGCGGCGTTCCTGGTTCATCGCGGGCTCCTGAGCGTGATTGATGCTAGCACTCAGCGCGTGCTGCGGCGGGCATACAAGCTGCCCAGCAGCATCGCGCCGGACATGCCCCAGAACAGCGGCGCTACGCCCAGCGCCGCGCCAAGCGCGCCGAAGGCCAGCGGCATCACTGTCTGGCTGCTGTTGATGAGGGTGGTGCGCAGGCCCAGTGCCTCGGCGGCGCGACCGGCGGGCGCGGCCTGGTGCAGCAGGGTCAGCACCATGGGCTGCGGGGCGCCCAGGCCCAGGCCCAGCACAAAGGTCAGCAGCATCAGCATGCCCACGCTGTGGGTGAAGGGCATGGCCAGATAGGCCAGGCCGGCGGTCAGCAGCGAGGCGGCCAGCAGGGGCCAGGGCTGCAGGCGCTGGGCGATGAAGGGCATGGCCAGGCGCACCGCGAAGGTGGCGGCCGCGAAGGCACCCATCACGATGCCGATCTGCGAGGCCGTGAGGCCGATCTGCGAGCCGTAGACCGGGATCGCGAAGTTGTAGATGTCCCAGGCGACCGTGAGTATGGCCATGGCGATGAAGAGCCGGCGCAGCGGCGCATCGCGCAGCAGCTCGAACACATGGCCGGCGCGCTGGGCCTGCGGACTCTGGTGGCGCTGGTGGGCAGGCAGCAGGCCGGCGGCCAGCGCCGTCACCGGCAGCACCGTGAACAGCGCCAGGATCAGGAAGGCGGCGCGGTAGCCCAGCGCGTCGATCGACAGGCCGGTGAGCATGGGCGCCACAAAGGTCGAGGTGGAGAAGCCCAGCGCCACATAGCTGAAGTTCACCGGCCGCTCCTCGGGCAGGCTCATCTCGCCCACGGCGTGATAGGTCGCCACATTGATCAGCATGAAGGACAGGCCCACCACCACCGCCGTCAGGTAGAGCGTGGCCAGGCCCGGCAGCGCGAAGCCCAGCAGGGTGCCCAGGCCGACACCCATGGAGCCCAGCAGCATGGGACGGTTCGGGCCGTCGCGGTCGATCCAGCGCCCCACGCGCACCGACAGCAGGGCCGGCAGCAGGGCGTAGGTGGCCATCAGGCTGCCGACGACCAGCGGCGTGGCGCCCAGCTTGATGCCGAACAGCGCCACGGCGATGCGGCTGCCGCTGAAGGCCACATGGTTGAGCACCAGCAGGATGACGATGAGGGGGAGCGGCCGCACAGCGCTAGATGGTGACCTCGGCCCAGATCGTGCTGAGCTCGATGGCCCGGCGCAAGCGCTCGGGCGCCACCGTCTCCAGCCCCATCGACTCGAGCAGATACCAGCAGGCGCGCAGCAGCGCCGCGGTGGCCTGTCGGGCGGCGTCCTCGGGCAGTTCGCCCATGCGCCCGGCGCGTGCCAGGGTCTGCTGTTGCTGGCGCATCTGCGAATGCGGGGCCGGCAGGGCGGCCGGCATATGCGCACGCGCGATGCTGGCCAGCAGGTCCTGCACGCCGCTGCCATGGGTGTCGTCGTTCACCAGCCGGGCCAGGTCGCCCAGCAGGGTCTCGCCGGCGGTGGCCAGCAGCCGCGCGGCATGTTCGCTGCCGCCGGCCAGGAAATGGCCGGCCGCCAGGTCGACATATTCCAGCGCCAGGGCGAGCCTGGACAGGTCCTGCATCATGGTCGGAAGCTTCCTCTCTCGGCTATCCCCTCCCAGGGACTGGGCAGTCTAGGCGCAGCGGTGCTGGCATGAACATGAACAATGTCACGCCATGCTGGCTATGCTTGCCCCCAAGAAGGGGGGGGTGGTTTTTGCTTACAAACGGGCAGCCGCCCGACGCGCCTGCCGACCGCCCTGGCTTAGGCTGTCAATCGAAAGGATCCAAGCATGAAGCAAGACATCGACACGAGCCTGCGCGCGCGCCGCGCCATGCTCAGGCAAATGGGCGGCGGCGCCACCCTGCTGGGCCTGGGCGGCCTGGCCCTGCCCAGCCTGGCGCTTGACACCGCGCCCAAGCAGGACAACACCTATGACGAGGACTCCATTCTTCACGCCGCCACCGAGTTTTTCGGCAGCACCACCGAGGGCCTGGCCAAGGTGATCGAGAAGGCCTTCAAGGAGCAGGGGCGGCCGAATGGCTATATCAAGGGCGAGGAAGCCTCCGCGGCGCTGACCGTGGGGGTGCGCTACGGCGATGGCGTGCTGCAGCTGAAGGGCGGCGGCAGCGCGCGCGTCTACTGGGCCGGGCCCTCGATCGGCTTCGACGCCGGCGCGAATGCCTCCAAGGTCTTCACCCTGGTCTACAAGCTGCCCAGCATCGCGGCGATCTACCAGCGCTTCCCGGGTGTGGACGGCAGCCTTTACTACATCGGCGGCGCCGGTATCAACTACCAGCGCAGCAAGGGCATCACGCTGGCGCCGATACGCCTGGGCGTGGGCCTGCGCGCGGGCGCCAGCGTCGGCTATGTGCATTACCGGCGCGAGAAGTCCTACAACCCCTTCTGAACACGCTCGTTCAGCCGGCGCGCAGGCAGTTGCCGCCGGCCCGGCTGGCGGCCTGTAGCGCCGTTTCGGCGCGCGCCAGCAGCTTGCCCACATCGTCCCCGGCACCACGCCAGGCCGTCAGGCCCAGGCTCAAGCTGAGCTGGCTCTGTTGTGCCCAGGCGGCACGCACGCGCTCGCAGACCCGGCGCGCGATGGGCAGGTCCACATCGACCAGCAGCAACAGCCGCGCCTCCTGCCCATGGCCGGCCACCAGGTCGCGCTGGCGGCATTGGCCGCGCAGGAGATCGGTAAGGTCCTGTTGCGCCGCGGCGTCCGCCGGGCCGTCCAGGCTCAGGCTCAGTAGGCACAGCGATTGCCCCTGGCTGCGCGCCAGCGCCAGCAGTTCGGGCAGGCGTTGCTCCAGCTCGGCGCGCGTGAGCGCGGCAGATCCTGCGGCCGCGGCCTGCAGGCTGAAGCGGTGGAAAAGCTTGTAATGGGCCAGCGCCGCGGCGAGATCGCCGCTGGCCTCATGCAGGGCACTCAGGCGCTCGTGCAGGGCCGCATTGGCCGGCGCGTCGCGCAGGGCGCGCTGCAGCGCGGCCAGTTCCTCCTCAGGCTGGGCGGGGGCTGGCATGCTCGCAGCATAGCGCGCCACGGCGCATAGCCGGCGCCCTCGCGCGGCGCAAGCAGGGTAAGTCCCGGCCGGGCGGTAAATCTTGTTGCAGTCAGGCAGCGCAGCATGCCGCGCGCGAGTGGGCACTCACCAGTGCGAACGCCGGTGTGGGCCGAGCCGGCTTGCAGTGACCAGGGTCAAAACCGCGGCGCTAAGATGCCGGCAAGATCACGAATCTGTTCATACATACAGGTATTTGGAGCCCCCGCATGACACCGCCCACCCCAGCCCACACCGACACGCCCGCCTCCGCCCCGCGCATCGCCCTGGCCCCCGCCTCGGCCCTGCCGGCGCAGGACATCAGTGCCGAAGTGCTGCTGGAAAAATACGCCAAGGGCGATGAACAGACCCTGGACGAGCTGCGCCAGCGCGTCGCGCGCGCGCTCGCCGAGGCCGAGGCGCCCGAGGCCCGGGCCCATTGGGAGGCCCGCTTCCTGGACGCGCAGCGCCGCGGCTTCGTGCCCGCCGGCCGCATCAATTCGGCCGCCGGCACCGAGCTCACCGCCACCCTGATCAACTGCTTTGTGCAGCCGGTGGGCGACTCGATCGCCTCCGTCGATGACGGCCATCCCGGCATCTATACCGCGCTCACCGAGGCCGCCGAGACGATGCGCCGCGGCGGCGGCGTGGGCTACGACTTCTCGCGCATCCGCCCGCGCGGCGCCTGGGTCGGCTCCACCCAGAGCAGCGCCTCGGGCCCGGTCAGCTATATGCGCGTGTTCGACCGCAGCTGCGAAACGGTGGAGTCCGCCGGCAGCCGGCGCGGCGCCCAGATGGGTGTGCTGCGCTGCGACCACCCGGACATCGAGGAGTTCATCCACGCCAAGGACCATGGCGACCTGAAGAACTTCAATGTCTCGGTGGGCGTGACCGATGCCTTCATGCAGGCCATCGAGGCCGACGCCGAGGTGGAGCTCACGCACAAGGCCGAGCCCGGCGCCAAGCAGCGCGCCGCCGGCGCCTACCAGCGCGGCGACGGCCTGTGGGTCTACCGCAAGCTCAAGGCCCGCTCGCTGTGGGACCAGGTGATGCGCAGCACCTACGACCATGCCGAACCCGGCGTGCTGTTCCTGGACCGCATCAACGCCGACAACAATCTGCATTACTGCGAGTCGATCGCCGCCACCAACCCTTGCGCCGAGCAACCCCTGCCGCCCTATGGCTGCTGCTGCCTGGGCTCGGTGAACCTGACGATTTTTGTGCGCGACCCCTTCGGCCCGAACGCCAGCTTCGATGAGGAGGGCTTTGCCGAGGTCTGCAAGGTCGCCACCCGCATGCTCGACAACGTGCTTGACGTGACGCCCTGGCCGCTGCCCGCGCAGCAGCAGGAGGCGCGCAACAAGCGCCGCGTCGGCCTGGGCTTCACCGGCCTGGGCGACACCCTGGTGATGCTGAACCAGCGCTACGACAGCGAGGCCGCGCGCGATGTGGCGCGCCGCATCAGCGAGCTGATGCGCAATGCCGCCTACGAGGCCAGCGCCGACTTGGCAGTGGAGCGCGGCGCCTTCCCGCTCTTCAACGCCGACCTCTACCTCTCGGGCGGCAACTTCGCCTCGCGCCTGCCGCAAGGCCTGAAGGACAAGATCCGCGCCCAGGGCCTGCGCAACTCGCACCTGCTCTCGATCGCGCCCACCGGCACCATCAGCCTGGCCTTCGCCGACAACGCCAGCAACGGCATCGAGCCCGCCTTCAGCTGGAGCTACACGCGCAAGAAGCGCATGCCCGACGGTTCCTTCAAGGAATATGCGGTGGAGGACCATGCCTGGCGCCTGTACCGCCATATGTTCGGCAGCGATGCGCCCTTGTCCGATGCCTTCGTGACCGCGCTGGAGCTGTCGGCCTCGGACCATGCCTTGATGGTGGCGGCGGTGGCGCCGTTTGTCGACACCGCGATCTCCAAGACGGTGAATGTGCCGGCCGACTATCCCTACGCCGACTTCCAGGATCTCTACAACCAGGCCTGGAAGGCCGGGCTCAAGGGCCTGGCCACCTACCGGCCCAATAGCGTGCTGGGCTCGGTGCTGAGCGTCGAGCCGGCCGCATCGCCGGAACCGCTGCAGCCCGTCGTCACCGACGGCACCAACCAGCGCCTGCGCGTCGAGCGCCTGCCCACCGCGGTGCTGGCCTCGCTGCGCTGGCCCAGCCGGCCCGAGCTGCCCGGCGGCAATCCGGCCTGGAGCTACATGATCCGCCACCCGCATGGCGACTTCGCGCTCTTCGTCGGCGAGCTGCCGGCCGAGGGCCCGGACGCCGGCCTGTTCGGCAAGAACCTGCCCTTCGAGGTGTGGGTGAACGGCGCCGAGCAGCCGCGCGGCCTGGCGGCCGTGGCCAAGACGCTCTCGATGGACCTGCGCACCAATGACGCGGCCTGGCTGCGCCTCAAGCTCGACGCCCTGGCCACCGTGGCCGAGGAGCGCGCCTTTGAGATGCCGATGCCGCCGAACGGCGAAGCGCGCCTCTTCCCCGGCGTGGTCTCGGCCACCGCCGCGGTGATCCGCTCGCGCTGCGAGCAGCTTGGCGCGCTGCAGGAGGGCGGCCCCACCCCGGTGCTGGACGCGATGTTCAGCCGCGAGGAGCCGCGCACCAGCACCATGGGCACGCTGGCCTGGGCGGTGGACGTGGACAACCCCGCCACCAACGAGCAGTTCACCCTTACGCTCAAGGAGGTGAGCCTGCCCACGCCTGACTCCACAGGTAGGGGCGGCCACATCACGCGCCCCTGCGCGATGGGCTTCTCGGGCAACTATCCCAAGGCGCTGGACGGCATGGCGCGCCTGCTGTCGCTGGACATGCGCGTGATGGACCCGGCCTGGATAGGCATGAAGCTGCGCAAGCTGCTCAATGTGGGCGAGCCCCTGGGCCATTTCATGGCGCCCGTGCCTACCCTCTCGGGTGAGCGTCGCCAGCAGATCTGGCCCTCCACCGTGGCCTATGTGGCGCGCCTCATCATTCACCGTTATGCCATGCTGGGCGTGCTGGACGAGCAGGGCATGCCGCTGGTGGAGATGGGCCTCTTGCAAGCGCCCGTGGGCAAGTCGGTGTCGAGCAGCACCAGCCTGCAGGTGCAGGCCGGCAAGCCCTGCCCGGAATGCGGCAATGCCACCATGATCCACAAGGACGGCTGCGACTTCTGCACCGCTTGTGGGTATGTGGGGCAGTGTGGGTGAGGCGATGAGCTGACCTCGCGCCCGCCTACATCTCCTTGAACATCGGCAGATAGCTGCGGCTCACCGGCAAGCGCTCGCTGCGGCCCTTGAGCTCGATCTCGGCGGTCTCGTTGTCGCCGCGGGTGACACGCCGGATCGAGCGCAGATTCACCACCACCGAGCGGTGCACCTGGCTGAAGTGCGCGGGGTCGAGCTGCGCCAGCAGGTCCTTCAAGGGCATGCGTATCAGCGCCTCGGCCGCATGGCCTTCGTCGCGGTAGGCCACCAGGGTGTACTTGGTGTCGCTCTTCAGATAGTCGATATCGTCCACCGGAATCATGCGCAGCGAGGCGCCCACCGAGGCGCGCACCCAGCGCAGCGGCTCGGGCTGGTCGAGCTTGAGGCGCGCGGCCAGCTGGCTCAGCAGCGCCTCGCTGTGCACCGCCGGCTGGGCCTGCGAGAGCCGCGCCTTCAGGCGCTCGACGGTTTCGGCCAGTCGGGCCGGCGTCACCGGTTTGACCAGATAGTCCAGCACGCCCTGCTCGAAGGCTTCCAGCGCGTATTGATCGAAGGCGGTGACGAACACCAGGTGGGCGCGCTTGCCGATATGGCGCGCCACCTCCACGCCGCTCAGACCCGGCATGTGCACGTCCAGAAAGCAGATCGTCGGCTGCTGCTGCTCGAACAGCTCGATGGCCTGGCGGCCATTGCGCGCCTGCGCAACGATCTGCAGCTCGGGCCAGGCGGCGGCCAGGCGTGCTTCGAGGATCTCGCGCAGCAGGGGCTCGTCGTCGGCGATCAGGGCGGTGGCTTGGTTCATGTCGTCACTGCAAATTCAATGGTTGCTTGCACGCCATGCGGCGCCACCTCGCTCAGCTCCAGGCTGGCGCTGCCGCCATAGGCCCAGAGCAGGCGTTCGCGCAGCGCCGCCAGGCCGGTGCCCAGGCCGCCGCCCGTGGCCTGCAGGCCCACGCCGGTGTCCAGCACGCGCAGGCGGCAGCGCCCGCTCGCCAGCAGTTCGGCATGCACGTCGATGCGGCCACCCTCTTCGCTGGGGTCTATGCCATGCTGCACGGCATTCTCCACCAGGGTCAGCAGGGTCATGGGCGGGCAGGGCAGCAGGTGCACGCCGGCGCCGATATGCAGATCAAAGGCCATGCGGTCGGGCATGCGCATCTGCATCAGCTCCAGATAGGCGCGCACCAGCTCCAGCTCCTGGCCCAGGGTGTTGGCCGAGCCGTCCAGGCGCGGCACGGCGGCGCGCAGGTAATCCGTCAGGCTCTGCAGCAGCTTGGGCGCGCGTGGCGAGCCGGCCTCCACCAGGGCCTGCACATTGGCCAGGGTGTTGAACAAAAAGTGCGGCTGGGCCTGAGCGCTGAGCAGGCGCATGCGCGCGTCCAGCGCCTGGCGCGCCATCTCGCTGCGCTCCAGCTCGAAGTCTATGGCCTGCTTTTCCACCTTGGCCTCGCGCTGGCGCAGCAGGGCCGTCAGCGCCGTCCAGGGCGCCACCAGCATGCCCAGGAAGGTGAAGGTCATGAAGCCCTCCAGGCGCTTGGGTTCGTGCCAGAACATGGGCGCGCCCGGCGCGGTGCTCAAGAGATAGGCCATGAACAGGGCGACAGGCACCGTCACCCCCACCGCCGCCACCTGCAGGGCCCAACGTGCCAGCCATTTTGGCAGCCGGCGCGGCCATTGCTCGAACAGGCCGAAGGCCAGCAGCAAGGCGAGGCCGACACCGAACATCCTTGTCACCAGCACCCATAGGCCTGCTTGCCAGCCAAAGCTGAAGAGCAGCACGAAGAGCGCGCAGATGATGGCGACGGTGCGCAGGCGGCGCCACGCGAACAGGCCTCGCCATCCGGGCGAGCGCGTGGGCAGGGGGGAGGGTGGATGCATCACGGCAGAATACCTTTGCGTGCGTGGAGCGAGGGTGAGCGGGCGCCTGAGTGAGTTCTGGCGTCGGGCCTCAGCGCTGCCTTTTCAGGGCGACATGCGCTGAGTACCGGCCTTGATGACGTGGGACAGGGCGATTGTTTGGACATGCCGGCGCGAGCGCAGCGGCTCTCGGATGGCCCACGCCCCGCGGGTTTCCGGGCACGCCCTGGCGGGACGAATGGCCCGGCGTGGCCGGTCGTGGCCGGGCGTCGTTCGTCCTGACGCCGGCGTCGCCGATCCGGCGGCTGCCTCGCCAGGCAGGCGATGCGGGCACATTAGCGGCACCCACCCGATCAGATCACCTGCTTTGCCATGAGAAGAACTGTTCTTCGTTTCCTGATGTTTGGCCTCTTCGGCCTGCTGGCTCTGCTGGCCTTGCTGGCCGCCTTGTTCGGCTACTTCCTCTACACGCCCGATCCGGTGTTGCCGCAACTCTCTGGCACGCTGAGCAAGGGCTCCATCGAGGTGGACGGCCTGACGCGCCAATACCGCGTCTACGCCCCCAAGGACTTGCCCAAGGGCGCGCCCCTGCTGCTGGTGCTGCACGGCTCGGGCGAAGGCCCGCAGCAGATACGCATCGGCACAGGCTACGGCTTCGAGCGCCTGGCCGACGCGCATGGCTTTGCCGTCGCCTACCCCAAGTCCTATGCCTTTGACTGGAACGACTGCAGCGTGATCGGCAGCACCCAGCTGAATGGGCTGCGCGCCGACGATGCGGGCTTTCTGTCCGCGCTGGTGGACAAGCTGGTGGCCGAGCACGGGCTCGATCCGGCGCGGGTGTTTGCCGCCGGCGTGTCCAACGGCGGCTCCATGGCCATGCGCCTGGCGCTGGAGCAGCCCGGCCGCTACCGCGCGGTGGCGGCGGTGGCGGCCAATGTGCCGGCGCCGCAGAACTTCCAGTGCAAGCCCTCGGCCCAGCAGGGCAGCTCGGTGATGATCATGAATGGCACGAAGGATCCGCTGGTGCCCTATGCCGGCGGCGAGATCAGCCTGCTGGGCCTGTTCTACAAGGGCGGGCCGGTCATTTCCTCGCGCGCCTCGGCCGAGTATTTCACCGCCTGGAATCGGCTCAGCGCCACGCCTCAGACCCACCGCGCGGAGCTGGCCGGGGGCTTTGGCCTCGAGCACCAGCGCTGGCGCCATGAGGGGGGCCGCAAGGAGGTCGAGCTGGTGACCATCCACGGCGGTGGCCATGGCCTGCCGCAGCCCTACTCGCAGCGCCCGCGACTCCTGGGCCCCTCACCGATGGAGCCCGACGGGCCCAACATGATCTGGAATTTCTTTGCAAGGCAAGTGCCATGACCGTGCTCTACATCGGCCCCGAAAGTTCTCCCCTGGTGCATGCGGCCGCCGCCGCGCTGCTCTACCTGCATATCGGCGCGGGCAGCGTCGGCATTGCCTCGGGCTCGGCCGCCTTTGTGCTGCGCAAGGGCACGCCGCTGCACCGCCTGGTCGGCAAGGTGTTTGTCGCGGCCATGCTCATCATGTCGGGCATAGGCGCCACGGTGGCGCCCTTCTTGCCCACGCCCGAGCGTGCCTCGGTGATCGCCGGGCTGCTGACCTTCTACCTGGTGCTGAGCTCCTGGATGGCCGCGCGGCGCAAGCCCGGCCGGCTGGGGCGGGCCGAGCTGGGCATGCTGCCGGCCTCGCTGGGCCTGACCGCCGCCAGTGCCTACCTCTTCTGGCTGGCCTCCCACAGCCCGGGCGGCAAGCTGGACGGCCAGCCGGGCGAGGCCTTCGTGATGTTCATCATCATCGGCGGCCTGGCCGCGCTGGGCGACCTGCGCATGCTTGTCAAGGGCGGCGTGAGCGGCGCCACCCGCCTGGCCCGGCATCTCTGGCGCATGACGGTCGCCCTCTTCATCGCGGCCAATTCGCTCTTCCTGGGCCAGCCCCAGGTGTTTCCCAAGGCCGTGCAGAAGTCCGGCCTGCTGTTTGTGCCGGCGCTGCTGATCCTCGGCCTGCTGCTGTACTGGCTGTGCCATGTGGGCCATGGCGCCTACCGTCGTCGCTACGCGTCTCAGTCCTCGAATTGAAGGTCGAGGTCGCCATGCGCATAGATCACCACGCCGGTATCGGTCTCGGTGATGCGGTGACCGCTGCCGGCGGGGGCTAGCTGGTAGTCGCCGGCCTGCAGCAGCATGTCGTCGAGGAAGAGCTCGCCCTGCAGCATCAGGCATTCCTCGTCGTGGCCATGGCGGTGCTGCGGCACCTGGGCGCCGGGCTGGGCGCGGTAGAGCAGGGCGGCCTGGCCCTCGCGTTGCCAGAGCACGCGGCGCTGGATGCCGGGTGCGTAGTCGGGCCATGCGGCGGCCTGGTCATGCACGGTGAAGGGCTGTTCGCCGGGCTGCGCCGGCAGGGTGCTTTCGCGCAGAAAGAGCAGGGCGCCGTCCTCGCTGTGCAGCGCCAGGCTGGGCGTGCCGGCGGGCTGGACATGGTAGTCGTGCGGCGCCAGGCGGAGCTGCTCGCCCAGCATCAGCGTGCCGCTCAGCAGCAGCCATTCGCGATGCAGATGGGCATGCGCCAGGGCCGGCAGGCGGGCACCCGCGGCCAGCTCCAGCAGGCAGGCATGCAGGGGTTCGCCGGGGCGCGCCGGCTGCGCGGTGTTGGCGCGGTAGAGGCTGCGCAGCTGCACGCCGGGTGCGAGCGTCTGCGCGGGCAGGCGCAGGCGCCGCGCCGTCACCATGGGCCGGCTGGCGGCCTGCGATGCGGCCAGGCGGCCGAGCAGGCGGCCGCGCACGGCCGCCAGCGCCGGGCTCGCGCTGCCGGGCTGCGCCGGCCAGCTATTGGCCAGCGGTTCGCTGAGCAGCGCGGCGAATTCCTGTTCGGTGGTTTCTGGGCCTGGGGCCGCCGCGAGCGGGCTGGATGCGGGCTTGGGGGTGCTCTTCATATGCTGCCTTCAGGAAGCCAATGCCGGCAGGCCGGTCTCGCCCAGGACCTGCCTGAGGGTGATGAGGGCGCGGCGTATCTGTGATTTGACGGTGCCCAGCGGCAGACTCGTCTGCTGCGCAATCTCCTCATGGCTGAGGCCGCGGAAGAAGGCCAGCGACACCAGCTGGCGTGGCTGCGCACCCAGCTGCAGCAGGGCGCGGTGCAGATCCGCATGGTGGCGCGCCAGCTCCAGCAGCTCGTCGCTGCCGGCATGGCCGTCGGCGGCCTCGCTGGCATGCTCGTCCAGGCTGGCATGCTGGAAGCGCGCCTCGCGGCGCAGCGCGTCGATGGCGCGCGAACGCGCGATGGCCAGCAGCCAGCTGATCGCGCAACCGCGCGTCGGGTCGAAGCGCGGTGCCTGGCGCCAGACCTGGAAGTAGCTGTCCTCCACCACCTCCTCGGCCAGCGCCTCGCGGCGCACGATGCGGTGCACCAGGCTGTAGAGGCGGGCGAAGGTGGCGTCGTAGAGGGCCGCCAGGGCCCGCTCGTCACGCGCCACCACGGCATCGATCCAGGCCGCCAACTGGGCGTCGCTGACGCGCGGCAGCGCCGCGCTGGCCGCTGGGCAGGTGGGTGCGGCATCCGGCGCACCGTCCAGCTCGTCTTGCAACTCCAGCGGCGGCTCGGGCCAGCCTGGCTCGCCGGGGTCTGGAAGCTGCTGATGTTGGGCAGTGTTCATGCTTGTCCTAACGCAGCGCTTGAGTTGCCTCGGGAACCGCACCGCGCAGAAAAATCGTTGCGCCGGTGACGGTGCTGATGGTCGCATGCAGGGCACCCTGGTGGGCCAGATGGTAGCCGCCCGGGCCCAGTTCGAGCTGCGAGCCTACCCTGAGCCAGCCCTCCAGCACCAGGCATTCCTCGTCGAGCGGATGGCGGTGCGGCGGCAGGCTGGCGCCGGGCGCCAGGCGCAGCAGGTAGGAGAGCACGCCGCCCTGTTCGCGCAGCGGCTTGATGCTCACGCCATCGCCGAAGGCTTGCCAGCCGGGTGCGTCGGCGGCAATGGTGAGATGGCTGGTGTCGGCGTCGGCAACGCGCTCCATCAGCTTGCGCCTGATCGTGCGCGCCTGGGCGGGGGTGGGGCTGTCCATGCCATGCTCTACGCGGCCGGCGCACGCCTGGATGTATGACCCCAAGAGATGCAGGGCCGGGCCTGCATCCGCGGCCGCGCCGGCTTCGTAATAAAGAGGCTATGTCACGATCGCCCAGCCACCATTTCGACCTCGTCAGCCATTGGCGCCTGGCCGCGCCGCGCGAGCGGGTCTGGACGGCGCTCAGCCAGCCCGAGGGCTGGCCGCGCTGGTGGCCCTATGTGCGCGAGGTGCAGACCCTGCGCCCCGGCGATGGCCAGGGCCTGGGCAGCCTGCGCCGCTTCCGCTGGGCCACGCGCCTGCCCTACGAGATCCTGATCGAGGTCGAGGCGGTGGAGATCCTGAAGCATGAGCGCATCCGCGGCCGCTCGCGTGGCCAGCTGCAGGGCGAGGGTATCTGGCTCTTGCGCGAGGACGAGGCGGGCGGCCACACCGATGTCACCTATGTCTGGCGGGTGCAGCTGGTCAAGCCCTGGATGCGCTGGCTGGCGCCGCTGCTGGCACCGTTGTTCCGCTGGAACCACGACGCGGTGATGCGCGCCGGCGCACGCGGCCTGAGCGAATTCCTGGCGGCCGGCCGCTGATGACCGCATCCGTTCGCTCGGCCGCCGCGTAGACCGGGCTCCACCAACATTCCCCTGGAGAGCACCATGAGCAACAAGCCTGTCGAGATCGTGCAAGCCGCCTATGCCGCGTTCGGGCGCGGCGACATCCCGGGCGTACTGGACTGCCTGAGCGACGACGTCGAATGGACCCACGACGGCAGCACCGGCGAAGCCTATATGCGCACGGCGCGCGGCAAGGACGATGTGATGAGCTGGTTCGCCCAGGTGCTGGCCGTGGACGGCATCCAGGCCTTCGAGCCGCGCCAGTTCCTGGCCGGGCCCGACCATGTCACCGTGCTCGGCTGGGAGCGCACCCGGGCCCTGCCCAATGGCGGCGTGTTCGAAAGCAACTGGGTGCATGTCTGGCAGCTGCGCGACGGCAAGCTGGCACGCTTCTACGGCATGTTCGACAGCGCGGCGGCGGCCAAGGCGCGCGCCTCAGTGCATGCCTGAGGCGATGCACTCCGCCTGCATGAAGGCCGCCAGCGCCTGGAAGTGCGGCCGCTCGGCCAGGGTCGGCGCGGCCAGCAGCCAGTAGGCGCCCTCGGCCGCGATGCTGAGCGCGAAGGGCCGCAGCAGGCGGCCCGCGCGCAGCTCGTCCTCGATCAGGGCCAGGCGGCCCAACGCCAGGCCGCGGCCGGCCATCGCGGCCATCAACAGGGCGTTGCTGTCGTCGATCAGCTGGCCCTGGTGCACCGGCATGTCCGCCAGTCCGGCGGCGCGCATCCAGCGTGCCCAATCGGCATGGCTGTCTTCGTGCAGCAGCGGGTAGTGGCGCAGCGCGGCCGGGCTGTCCAGCGGCTGGGTCTGGCGCGGCAGGGCGGGCGAGCAAACCGGTGTGAGCGCGGTGCCGAACAGGCGTTGCGCCCACAGGCCCGCGGGCCGCGGCGGTGGCTCCAGCGCCCATACCACCGCGGCCTCGGCCGTGCCGCGGCTGAGCGCGTCGCCCTGGGTGCTGTGGTGCAGGTGCAGCTCGATCTCGGGGTGCGCGTCCCAGAAGCGCGGCAGGCGCGGCATCAGCCAGCGGCTCGAAAAACTGGGTGTCACCGCCAGCTGCAGGCTCTGCTGCGCCTGGCGCTCGCTCTGCTTGAGCTGGCCCAGCAGCTCGTCGATGCGATCGAAGCTGTTCGAGAGCACGCCCACCAGACGCTCGCCGGCGGCGGTGAGCCGCACCTGGCGCGGCCGGCGCTCGAACAGCGGTTGGCCCAGCGCCTGTTCCAGCGCGCGCACCTGGTGGCTCACCGCCGCCTGGGTCACATGCAGCTCGGCGGCAGCCTGGGTGAAGGAGAGCAGGCGGGCGGCCGCCTCGAAACAGCGCAAGGCGTTCAGGTGGTGCAGATGGCGTCGCATGAGGCGCGATGCTAAGCCCTGCATGGATTAGTTCAACTCATGCATGCGGCAAATATTTCTCGTTTGTGCAATTCGGCTCCTGCCATTGAAATAGCGTCATCGAAACGTTTCAAATGACGTGCAGGGCTCATGAACAAAACCAAGGTTTACCCCTACATCCCGAACTCGGTGCCCGCGGTCAAGGCGGCCATGCTGGCGGCCACCGGTGCGGCCTCGGTGGAGGAGTTCTATGCCGACATCCCGGCCGCGCTGCGCCTGCCGCGCCCGCTCAATCTGCCGGCGCCCATGCTGTCGGAGGCGCGCCTGAAGCGCCATGTGCAGGGCCTGCTGGCCAGGAATACCCATTGCGGCGAGGTGCTGAGTTTTCTGGGCGGCGGCTGCTACCAGCACCATGTGCCGGCGCTGTGCGACGAGATCAACGGCCGCAGCGAATTCCTTACCGCCTATGCCGGCGAGCCCTATGACGACCATGGCCGCTTCCAGGCGCTGTGGGAGTACGGCTCGATGATGGGCGAGCTGCTCAATCTCGATGTGGTGAGCGTGCCCACCTACGACGGCTTCCAGGCCGCCGCCACCGCCTGCTGCATGGCCGCCAGGCATACCGGACGCCGCCAGGTGCTGGTGGCCGCCAATGTGAACCCCGACAAGCGCTCGCATATGCAGACCTATGGGCGCAGCGAGATCGAGTTCATCGAGGTGGGCTTCGACGCCGCCAGCGGCCTGGTGGACCGCGCCGATCTGCAGGCCAGGCTGGGCCCGCAGGTGGCGGCCTTCTATGTGGACGTACCCAATTACTTCGGCGGCATCGACGAGGGCGCGGCGATGGCGAAACTGGCGCAGGACGCCGGCGCGCTGCTAATCGTCGGCGTGGACCCGAGCTCGCTGGGCGTGCTGACGCCACCGGGCGACTACGGCGCCGCCATCGTCTGCGGCGACATCCAGCCGCTGGGCATGCACATGAGCTATGGCGGCGGCCATGGCGGCTTCATCGCCAGCCGTGACGACGAGGCGCTGGTGCTGCAATACCCCTCGCGCCTGTTTGGCATCGCGCCGACCTCGGTGCCCGGGCAGTACGGCTTTGGCGATGTGGCCTACCACCGCACTTCGTTTGACCAGCGCGAGAACGGCAACGAGTTCGTCGGCACCGCCGCCGCGCTCTGGGGCATCACCGCCGGCGTGTATCTGGCCAGCATGGGGCCGCAGGGCATGGTGGAGCTGGGCGAGGGCATATTGCGCCGCGTGGCCTATGCGCGCCAGCAGCTGGCCGCGTTGCCGGGCCTGCGCCTGGGGCACCCCGACACCGCGCATTTCAAGGAGTTCGTGCTGGACTTCAATGCCAGCGGCCTGACGGTGGCGCAGCTCAACACCGCGCTGCGCGAGCGTTATGACATCTTCGGCGGCCACGACCTATCCCAAGCCTTCCCCAGCCTGGGCCAGAGCGCCCTCTATGCCTTCACCGAGCTGCACAGCCAGGCCGATATCGACCGCCTGGTGAGCGCGCTGCGCGAGCTGCTGACCCAATGAGTGCCTCCATGGAAAACATCTCCGCCCACCGCTTCACCGACGGCAAGCCCAATCTGCGCCGCTACCAGCAGGCGCGCTGGGACGAGCCGCTGATCTTCGAGCTCAGCCAGCCCGGCGAGCGCGCCATCCTGGTGCCCGAGCTGGAGCCTGGCATGGCGGCCGCCACGTCGGATGCGCTGGACCAGCTGCCGGCCGGCATGCGCCGCGCCCAGGCGCCGGCCCTGCCCGAACTGAGTCAGAACCGCGTGCTGCGCCACTATCTGCGGCTGTCGCAGGAGAACCTGGGTGCGGACCTGAACGTGGACGTGGGGCAGGGCACCTGCACCATGAAGTACAACCCCAAGATCAACGAGCAGCTGGCGCGTGATGCGCGCATGAGCGAGTTGCACCCGCTGCAGCACGAGTCCACCGTGCAGGGGATTTTGCAGGTGATGCACGCGATGGAGCAGGTGATCTGCGAGGTCTCGGGCATGGACGCGGTGAGCCTGCAGCCGCGCTCGGGCTCGCAGGCCATCTACGCCAATATCGCGATGATGCGGGCCTGGTTCGAGTCGCGCGGTGAAGCCGAGCAGCGCGACGAGATCATCACCACGATCTTCTCCCACCCCTCGGACGCCGCCTGCGCCAAGGTGCTGGGCTACAACGTCATCACGCTCTACCCGGATGCCGACGGCTACCCGGACCTGGCCGCGATGCAGGCGGCCGTGGGCCCGCGCACCGCCGCGCTCATCATCACCAACCCCGAGGACACCGGCATCTTCAACCCCAGGATCGCCGAGTTCGTGGCCGCCGCCCATGCGGTGGGCGCGCTGGCCTGCTATGACCAGGCCAATGCCAACGGCCTGCTGGGCATCACCCGGGCGCGCGAGGCCGGTTTTGATCTCTGCCACTTCAATCTGCACAAGACCTTTGCCACGCCACATGCCTGCGGCGGGCCGGCAGTCGGTGCCTGCGCGGTGACGGCCGCACTGGCGCCCTTTCTGCCGCGGCCCCGCGTCGTGAAAGAGGACGGCGAGCGCTACCGCATCGACCAGGGCGAGGCGCAATCCATCGGCAAGGTGGCCGCCTTCATGGGCACGGCCCCCATCGTGCTGCGCGCCTATGCCTGGGTCATGAACCTCGGCGCCGATGGCCTGCGCGAGGTGGCCGAGGTGGCGGTGCTGAACAACAACTACATGATGAGCCAGCTGCTCGACAAGATCGAGGGCCTGGCCGCGCCTTATGCCGCCGGCAGGCGCCGCATCGAGCAGGTGCGCTACAGCTGGGCCGAGCTGTGCGCGGCCACCGGCGTGAGCTCGGGCGACATCGGCCTGCGCGCCGCCGATTACGGCACCCATTACTGGACCAGCCACCACCCCTATGTGGTGCCCGAGCCCGCCACCATCGAGCCCACCGAGGCCTATTCCCGCGCCGACCTGGACGAGTTTGTGCAGATCATGGCGCAAGTGGCGCACGAGGCCCGCACGCAGCCGGAGTTGGTGCGCAGCGCGCCGCATCACTGCCCCAGCAAGCGGGTGAAGGACGAGTACCTGGAAGACCCCAAGCGCTGGGCCATCACCTGGCGCGCCTGGCGGCGCAAGCTTTCCGAACACGGCAGCGCCGTCTGACCCCAGCATGCGTGTCGGCCTCATCATCAACCCCATCGCCGGTGCCGGCGGGCCCTTGGCCCAGCATGGCAGCGACGCCTACCGGCCGGGGGCCGAGCCGCCCGCCTGGGCGGCGCAGCGGGCCGAGGAAGCGCTGCGCCTGCTGCTGCTGGCGAGCTGCCAGCCCGATTGGGTGTGCGGCGCCGGCGCGATGGGCGAGGACCTGCTGCGTGCCCTGGGCCAGGCACCCGAGCTGCTGGGCGAACGCCGCTGGCCCAGCAGCGCGCAGCAGACCCGCGAGATCGCCGCGCAGATGCTGGCGCAAGACCTGACCCTGCTGCTCTTTGCCGGCGGCGATGGCACCGCGCGCGATGTGCACGATGCGGTGGGCGAGGCGCTGCCGGTGCTGGGCATTCCGGCCGGCGTGAAGCTGCAATCGGCCTGCTTCGGCGTCAGCCCGCGGGCCGCCGGTGCCTTGGCGGCGTCCTATCTGATGCGCCACGCCCGCGTCAGCGAAGCCCGCGAGGTGCTGGACCTGGACGAACGGGCGCTGGCCCAGGGCCGGGTGCAGGCCCAGCTCTACGGGCTGCTGCGCGTGCCGGTCGACGCCCGCCTGCTGCAAGGACGCAAGGCCCGCAGCGAGGCCGGCGATGCGCTGGACGCCCAACGCCTGGCCGAGAGCCTCAAGCCGCAGCTGCAGCAGGGCCTGCATTTCATCGGCCCCGGCTCCACCACCTGGGCCCTCAAGCAGGCCCTGGGGCTGGACGGCAGCCTGATCGGTGTTGATGTGGTGGCGGACGGCGCGTTGTGGCTGCGCGATGCCACCGAGGCGCAGCTGTGGGAGCTGGCGCAGCAGCAGCGTCAGCCCAGGCTCTGGCTCACCGCAATCGGCGGCCAGGGCCATGTGCTGGGGCGCGGCAATGCGCCGCTCAGCCCGCGCGTGCTGCAGGCCCTGGGCCGCGCGGCGCTGACGCTGCTGATCACGCCGCGCAAGCTGCAGGCCCTGGGCGGCGTGCCGCTGCGCGTGGATTGCGGCGCGGCCGCGGTGGATGCGCTGTATGCCGGCCCGGTGCGCGCCATGACCGGGCCCAGGGAACAAGCGATGCTGCGACTCGTCGCGGCCTGATGGATGAAGAAAGAGGGAAAGAAGGAGACATGATGATGAACGACAGACATGGCGAACTCGCCGGCAAGGTGGCCCTGATCACCGGCGCCGGTTCCGGCATCGGCCGCGCCACCGCCCAGCTCTTTGCCCGCGAGGGCGCGAAGGTGGTGGTCTGCGATATGAACCGCGCCGGCGGCGAGGCCACGGTGGCGGCCATCCGCGCCGCAGGCGGACAGGCGCAATTCGTCGAGGCGAACGTGGCCCTGGCCGCCGACTGCGAGCGCACGGTGCGCGAGACCTTGGCCGCCTACGGCCGCCTGGATGTGCTCTTCAACAACGCCGGCATCACGCGCCGCGCCAATGTGCTCAGCACCAGCGAGGCGGATTGGGACGCGGTGATGGCGGTCAACGTCAAATCCATCTTTCTGATGAGCAAGCACGCGGTGCCGGTGATGGCGAGCCAAGGCGGCGGCAGCATCATCAACGCCGGCTCGGGCTGGGGTCTGGTGGGCGGCAAGGACGCCGTGGCCTATTGCGCCGCCAAGGGTGCGGTGGTGAATATGACGCGGGCCATGGCGGTGGACCATGGGCCACAGAAGATCCGCGTCAACAGCGTCTGCCCGGGTGATACCGACACCGCGATGCTGCGCAACGAGGCGGCCCAGCTCGGCCTGGCCGAAACCGCCCTGGTGGAGGCCGGCAATGCCCGCCCCTTGATGCGCGTGGGCCAGGCCGAGGAAATCGCCCAGGTGGTGTTGTTCCTGGCCAGCGAGCGAGCGTCCTTCGTGACCGGCTCTGCCTATGTGGTGGACGGCGGAGGGCTCGCAGGCTCAGCCTGACCTTCAGCACAAGGGTTTCCCATCTGAGATGGCTCACATGCGGTCAATATATTTCAACAAATCAAAACGTTTCAAAACAACATCATGCTGAACTGGGGAATCATCGGCGCCGGCAATATCTCGGGCGCATTTGCCAAGGGTCTGCAACAGACCGACAGCGGCGGCCTGGTGGCGGTGGCCAGCCGTGAGGAGGCCAAGGCGCGTGCCTTTGCCGATGCGCATGCCGCCGCAGGCACGGCCGTGATCGCCCACGCCGGCTATGAAGCGCTGCTCGCCAACCCGACCGTGGACGCGGTCTATATCGGCCTGCCGCACACCGAGCACCTGCACTGGACGGTGCGCGCCCTGCGCGCCGGCAAGCATGTGCTGTGCGAGAAGCCGCTGGGCATCAACCACGCCGAGGCCATGATCGCCTACGACGAGGCCGAGCGCGCCGGCCGCGTGCTGATGGAAGCCTTTATGTACCGCTGCCTGCCGCAGACCGCCAAGCTCCTGGAGCTGCTCAAGAGCGGGGTGATCGGCGAGCTGCGCCATATCCAGGCCTCCTTCTGCTACGCCTCCACCCCGCGTGCCGGCTCGCGTACCTGGGAGCCGGCGCTGGCCGGGGGCGGCATCCTGGACGTGGGCTGCTACCCGATGTCGATGGCGCGCCTGCTGGCCGGCGTGGCGCGCGGCCAGGACTTTGCGGAACCGGTGGAACTGCAGGCCATGGGCCGCCTGCACGAGAGCTTCGGCGTCGATGCCTGGGCGCTGGCGACGCTGCGCTTCCCCGGCGACATCACGGCGCAGCTCAGCACGGCGGTGAGCTTCGAGCAGGAGGAATCGCTGCGCCTGGGTGGCGCCAAGGGCGCGCTGGTGGTGCCCAATCCCTGGTACGGCGCTGGCGCCCAGGCGGGCGAGAGCCGCATCGAGCTGTGGGTGGACGAGGCGCTGGCACAGACCTGGACCATCGCCACCGACCGCGGGCTCTACGCCTACGAGGCCGACACCTTTGCCCAGGCCGTCAAGGCCGGCGCGGTGCCGCACCCCGCCATGAGCCCGGCGGACTCCATGGGCAATCTCGCGGCCCTGGACCGCTGGCGTCAGGCCATCGGCCTGCGCTATCCGCGCGAGCTCGCTCCCGCGCTGGCCGGGCGCAAGACCCTGGCCGGGCTGCCGATCGCGCGCCGCCCCGGCGCCAATATGCGCTACGGCCAGGTGCCAGGTCTTGGTAAACCCGTCTCGCGCCTGATCATGGGCGTGGACCACCAGGAAACGCTGCCCTATGCCGCGGCCCTGTTCGACGACTACCTGGAGCGCGGCGGCAATGCCTTCGACACCGCCTGGGTCTACGACTTCGAGGGCGGTCACTGCGAGTCCATCTTTGGCGACTGGCTGAAGGCACGACAAGGCATCCGGGACGACATCGTGCTGATCGCCAAGGGCGCCCACACGCCCAACTGCACGCCCGAGGGCATGCGGCGCGAGCTGGCCGAGAGCCTGGAGCGGCTGCAGACCGACAGCGCCGACTTGTACATCCTGCACCGCGACAACCCCGAGGTGCCGGTGGGCGAGTTCATCGACGCGCTCAACGAGCAGCGCGCCAAGGGCCGGTTCCAGGCCTTCGGCGGCAGCAACTGGTCGCTGGCCCGTGTGGCCGAGGCCAATGCCTATGCGGCCAAGACCGGCCAGCAAGGCTTCTCGCTGGTGAACAACCAGCTCAGCCTGGCGCGCATGCAGGCGCCGATCTGGCGTGGCTGCGTCTCGGCCGGCGACCCGGACTCGCGCCGCTGGCTGGCCGAGCAGGGCCTGGCGCTGTTCGCCTGGTCTTCGCAGGCGCGTGGCTTCTTTGTGGACGGCCGTGCCGCGCCCGGCAAGAAGGACGACGAGGAACTGCTGCGCTGCTGGTACAGCGAGGCCAACTTCCTGCGCCTGGCGCGGGCCCGCGAGCTGGCCGCCAAGAATGGCTGCCTGGCCATCAATATCGCGCTGGCCTGGGTGCTGGCGCAGGGCTTCAGCACCTTCAGCCTGATAGGCCCGCGCAGCATCGCCGAGACCGCCAGCTCGATGCGCGGCCTGGATGTCTCGCTCAGCGCCGAGGAACTGGCCTGGCTGGACCTGGCCGATCTGGGAGCGCCGCTGTGAGCGTGGATGCCACCCGCATCGGCATCATCGGTGCCGGCGACATCTTCCCGGCCTATGCCAAGGGCCTGGCCGCCTTCGGCAATGTGCGGCTGGTCGCGGTGGCCGATGCGCGCGCGGAAGCCGCCGACGCGCGTGCCGCCGAGTTCGGCATCGTGGCGATGACGCCAGCGCAGCTCTTGGCCAGCGATGCCGATATCGTCATCAACCTGACCCCGCCCGCCGCGCATCTGGCGGTGGGGCAGCAGGTGCTTGAAGCCGGCAAGCATCTCTATACCGAGAAGCCGCTGGCGGCCAGCTATGCCGAGGGTCAGGCCTTGATGGATGCGGCGGCGCGCAGCGGGTGCCGCATCGCCTGCGCGCCCGACACCTTTCTGGGCGGCGCCGGCCAGGCCGCGCGCGCGCTGGTGGACAGCGGGCGGCTCGGCCGCATCGTCGCCGGCCAGGCCTGCATGATGGAGCGTGGCCCCGACGACTGGCATCCCAACCCCGAGTTCTTCTACCGCCCCGGTGCCGGCCCGCTGATGGACATGGGCGTGTACTACCTGACCCAGCTGGTGCAGCTGCTGGGCCCGGTGCGGCGCGTCAGCGGCATGGCGCACACCAGCTGGCTGCAGCGCAAGGTGCCGCGCGGTCCGCGCCTGGGGCAGACCATCGCGGTGCAGACCCCCACCCATGTGGTGACGGGTCTGGAGTTCGAGGCCGGCACCTTTGTCACGCTCAGCACCAGCTTCGATGTCTGGAAGCACAAGAGCAGCCATATCGAGCTGTATGGCGAGCAGGGCTCGGTGGTGCTGCCCGATCCCAACCAGTTCGGCGGTACCTTGAGCGTTTGCGAATGCGATGGCGACTGGCAAGACCTGGCCCCGCGTGCCTTCACCGGCCGCCTGCGCGGCCTGGGCGTGGCTGAGATGGCCTGGGCCCTGCGCGCCGGCCAGCCGCATCGCACCAACGGCGAACTGGCCCTGCATGTGCTGGAGATCATGGACGCCATCTTGCGCGCGGCCGAGCAGGGCAGCGCGGTGCTGCTGGCTACGCGCTGCGAGCGGCCGGCGCCGCTGCCGCTGGGCTTTGCCCAGCAGATCGGCTGCGAGGTGAGCGCATGAACAAGATTGCCCTACAGCTCTACACCGTGCGCAGCGCCGGCGATCTGACCCAGCGCCTGGCTTTGGCGCGCGACGCCGGCTACGCCTGGGTGGAGACCGAGGCCCTGCACGGCCTCGATGCCGAGGCCTTCATCAACACGCTGCGTGCTTCCGGCCTGGGCCTGGCCTCCATGCATGTGGAAATGAGCGACCTGGCGTTTTCGCGCCTGCCCGAGATCCTGCAGGCGCTGAAGGCTCTGGACTGCCAGCAGCTCGTGATGCCCTGGCTGGACGAAACCGAACGCCCCGCCGATGCGGCCGGCTGGCGCGCCCTGGGCGCGCAGCTGCAGCAGTACGCGCAAGACCTGGCCCCGCAGGGCATCAGCCTGGCCTATCACAACCATGCCTTTGAGTTTGATCGGCTCGACCAGCGGCAGACCGTGCTGGAGACGCTGTTCGATGTCGCCCCCGCGCTGCGCTGGCAGCCCGATGTGGCCTGGGTGGCGCGTGCCGGCGAGGACCCCGCCGTATGGCTGGCGCGCTACGCCGCGCGCCTGCAGTCGGTGCATGTCAAAGACCTGGCGCCGGAAGGCCAGGGCGAGCCCGCCGAGCAGGGCTGGGCCACGCTGGGCGAGGGCCGCCTGCCCTGGGCGCAGTGGCTGCCGGGGCTGGCTGCGCGGCTGCAAACCTTCATCGTTGAACACGACCACCCCAGCCAGCCGGCGCGCACCGCGCGCGTGGGCCTGCGCTATCTGAGCGAGCGCTTGAACTGATATGGCCCAGCTGAGCATCCAAGCCCTGTGTAAACGCTACGGCACGGTGGAGGTCCTGAAGGACATCCATCTGGAGATCGCCGACCGCGAGTTCGTCTGCTTCCTCGGCCCCTCGGGCTGCGGCAAGTCCACGCTCTTGCGCTGCATCGCCGGGCTGGAGGCGGTGCAGGGCGGCGAGCTGCGCCTGGACGGGCGCCGCATCAACGAGCTGCCGCCCGCCGAGCGCGACCTGGCCATGGTGTTCCAGAGTTATGCGCTCTATCCGCATATGTCGGTGCGCAAGAACCTGGCCTTCGGCCTGAGCCTGCGCGGCCGCCCCAAGGGCGAGATCGAGGCGCGCATTCTTGAGGCCGCGCGCATGCTGCAGCTGGAAGACTTGCTGGAGCGCAAGCCGCGCCAGCTCAGCGGCGGCCAGCGCCAGCGCGTGGCGATCGGCCGCGCCATCGTGCGCCAGCCGCGCATTTTCCTGTTCGACGAGCCGCTCTCCAATCTGGACGCCGCGCTGCGCGAGAACACCCGCATGGAGCTGGCACGCCTGCACCAGAAGCTGCAGGCGACCATGATTTACGTGACCCACGACCAGGTGGAGGCCATGACGCTTGCGACCAAGGTGGTGGTGCTGAACCAGGGCCGCATCGCCCAGGTGGGGCGGCCGCTGGAGCTCTACCACGCGCCCGCCGATCTGTTCGTGGCCGGCTTCATCGGCTCGCCGCGCATGAACCTGCTGCCGGCCGAGGCGCTGCAAGGCGCTGCCGCGCGTGCGGGTGCGACGACGCTGGGCATACGCCCCGAGCATCTGCGCCTGGGCGACGCCGGGGCCTTGCGCGCCGAGGTGTTGATGGTGGAGCGCCTGGGCGCGCAAAGCCTGGTGCATCTGCGCCTGGGCAATGGTCACGCGCTGACGGCCAGCGTGGACGGGGCACGCGTGGTGCACCAGGGCGACCACGTGGGCGTGGCGGTGCCGGCCGAGCACCTGCATGCCTTCGGGGCCGATGGCCGCGCCTTGCCGCGTGTACTCAGCGAGGCGGTGCAAGACGCATTGGCCGTGGCATGAAGAAGCGCTTTTTGGTCTTGCTTGCTGCGCTGTGGCCCCTGTGGGCCAGCGCCCAGCTGCTGCGCTTTGCGACCTGGGACGGCAGCGAGAACCTTGGCATCCAGCGCCGCATTGCCGCGGCCTTCGAGCAGCGCCATCCCGGCGTGCGCGTGCAGGTGGAGGCTTATGGCGCGGGCTTCAATCAAAAGCTCTCGGCCGCCTTCGGTGCGCGCAACCCGCCCGACGTGATGATGATGTGGAACTTCCCGCTCTATCACCGCGTGCTGGAGCCGCTGGACGCCTATCAGGCGCGCGAGCGCGCCTTCGATGCCGCCGACCTGGTGCCCGGCCTGCTGCGTTTTGCCAGCGTCGAGGGCAGCCTATACGGTGTGCCGGCCGGCTTCACCAGCCAGGTCATCTACTACAACAAGGACATGTTCGACCGCGCCGGCCTGGCCTACCCACGCGCCGATTGGCGCTGGGAGGACCTGCGTGCGCTCGCGCAAAAACTCAGCCGCCCCGCCGCCAAGGTCTATGGCTATGGCCTGGACGTGGCACCCGATCCCTACGATTTCCAGAGCTATCTCTGGAGCGCGGGCACGCGCATGCTGGCGGCCGACGGGCACAAGGTGCAGGGCGAGCTCGATTCCGCGGCCTCGCAGGCCATGTTCGGCATGCTGCTGGGCCTGCTGGACCAGGGCCTGGCCGCCACCCTGGGCGTGGGCGATGGCAAGAACCAGCGCCAGCTCTTCGTGGCCGACCGCGTGGCCATGCTGATGGACGGCGCCGCCTTCCGCTTGGAACTGGCGCAGGACGGCAAGCGCTACGGCGTGGCGCCGCTGCCCAGCTTCCAGGGCCGGCCGGCGCAGAGCGTGGTGAGCGTGTCCTCGCTGGCGATCGCGCGCGACTCCAAGCAGAAGGAGCTGGCCTGGCAGTTCATTCGCTTCTACAGCAGCGCCGAGGCGGTGCGCCTGCGCCAGGGCGACCTGCCGGTGCTGATGAGCGTCGCGCGCGAGTTCTCGCTGCAGGATGACCCGCAGGTCGCACCCTTCTACGCGATGGCCCTGAGCATGCAGGAACCCCCCGCATTCCTGCTCAACCCGCGCTGGACCCGCGCCTCTGGCGTGGTGCGCGACGCGATCCAGGAGGTGTTTTTGAAGAAGGGCGATGTGGCGGCCATCCTCAGCAAGGCGGCCCTCAAGGCAGAAAGGAAGCTGCAATGAGCGGGGATGTGAACCACCCCCTACACGCTTCGCGTGCCCCCTCAAGGGGGCGAGGCCCTAGGACCGGCGGAGCCGGATCCTGGGCCTCCGCTGGGGAAGCCTCGATGGCACGCCGCCTGCGCTGGCCCAGCGGCCTCACGCCCTATCTGCTGGTGGCACCCTGGGTGCTGGGCTTTGTGGCCTTCACGCTGGGCCCCTTGCTGTACTCGCTCTACACCAGCTTTTTCGACTGGCCGCTGATGGGCGGCGAGCGCTTCGTGGGCCTGGAGAACTACCGCCGCATCCTCGCGAGCGACGACGACTTCTGGGACGCGCTGGCCGTCACCGGCCGCTTCGCGCTGCTCTATGTGCCCATCCACCTGGCCGGCGCGCTGGGCCTGGCCTTGCTGCTGAACCGCCCCGCCTGGGGGCAGGGCCTGTTCCGCACCCTGTTCTACCTGCCCAGCATGCTCTCGGGCGTGGCCCTGGTGACGATCTGGACCTGGATCTACAGCCAGGAGTACGGCCTGCTGAACTACCTGCTGAGCCTGGCGGGCCTGGAGGCGGTGAACTGGCTGGGCAGCCCGCGCTGGGCCATGTGGTCGGTGGTGATCGCCAGCCTGTGGAGCCTGGGCGGCACCATGCTGGTGTTCCTGGCCGGGCTCAAGGGCATCCCGGTGGACCTGTTCGAGGCCGCGGCGCTGGCTGGCGTGTCGCGACTGAAGCAGTTCACCCACATCACCCTGCCGCTGCTCTCGCCGGTGCTGCTGTTCAACCTTGTCACCACGCTGATCGCGGCCTTCCAGCAGCTCACGCTGGCGTTGCTGCTCACCGAGGGTGGGCCGCTCAAGTCCACCTATATGCTGGCCATGTACATCTACGACACCGCCTTCAAGTATTTCGACATGGGCTATGCCTCGGCCCTCTCGTGGCTGCTGTTCCTGCTGATCCTGGCGCTGGCCATGAGCGTGATGCGCTTCTCCAGCCTCTGGGTGTTCTACGAGAACGAGGTCAAGCGCGATGGGGGGGCGTCATGACGAAGCCGTTCGACGCCGCAAGCCACGCGCGCCGCCTGGCCTGGTACACGCTGATGCTGGGCCTGGCCCTGGCCTTTGCGCTGCCGCTGTACTGGACGCTCGTCACCGCGCTGAAGGCCAAGAGCGAGCTCTACACCTGGCCGCCGGTGTGGTGGCCGGCGCTGCCGCGCTGGGCCAATTTCGCCGAGGCCTGGGCCACGCAGCCCTTTGGCCAGTTCCTGTGGAACTCGCTGCTGGTGGGGGGCTTGTCCACGCTGGGCCAGCTGTTCTCGTCGAGCCTGGTGGCCTATGGCTTTGCGCGCTTCGAGTTCCGCGGCCGCGACACGCTCTTCATGGTGATGCTGGGCTCGATGATGATCCCCTGGGACGTCACCATGATCCCGCTCTATATGCAGTTCAATTGGCTGGGCTGGATCAACACGCTCAAGCCCCTGATCGTGCCCAACTTCTTCGGCGCGGCCTTCTACATCTTCCTGCTGCGCCAGTTCATCATGAGCATCCCGCGCGAGCTCGACGAGGCGGCGCGCATGGACGGTGCCAATGCCTGGCAGATCTACTGGCGCATCCACCTGCCGCTGATGGCGCCGGCCCTGGTGCTGGTGGGCAGCTTCCAGTTCCTGGGCAGCTGGAACGACTACCTGGGCCCGCTGATCTTCCTCAACGACCAGAGCGTCTACACCCTGCCGCTGGGCCTGGCCCAGTTCCGCGGCCTGCATGCCAACAACCTCACCGCCATTGCCGCGATGACCGTGCTGCTATGCCTGCCGCCGCTCCTGCTGTTCTTCCTGGCCCAGCGCCACATCATGGAGGGCGCCAGCGCCGGCGCGGTGAAGGGATGATGAGTTCAGAGACCTTGTTGTTCGACCCGCAGCGCCTGCCCTTCTCGCGGCGCGAGAGCTGGCTGTGCCTGTCGTGGCTGGCGGAGGATGCGTCCTTCTGGCTGCGCCAGGTGCGCGGTGGCGACGAGCACACCGACCTGGGCCGGCTGTTCCGCCTGCAGCCGGTGGACGGCGAGGGCCGGCTGCTGCAGGGGGCATGGACGCTGCAGCCCGACCAGCTGAGTTTTGTCGCCGAGGACGGCGGCACGCTGCAGTTCGCCTGGGCCGACGCCGACACCTTGGCGCTGCAGGGGCAGGGCGTGGGCCTGCAGCTGACCCTGCAGAGCAAGCGCTACGACTATGCCCAGCGCCTGACCGAGCGCACCGTGCATGTGAGCTGCGCCGGCCAGGACCTCTCGGCCCGCGTGGCGCTGGCCGAGGGCCAGCTGCGGCTGGACGCGCCCTGGCAGGGCCAGCGCGCCGAGCACATTGCGCTGGAGCTGCGGCCGGATGCGGCCGGTGCCCTGGCGGCCTCGGTGCATCTGTACCGGGTGCTGCCGGCGCGCGAGGATGTGGCCGGCTTCGAATCGGCAAGGGCCGCCAGCGACGCCGACTTCCAGGCCTGGCTGGCCCAGACCCTGCCCCTGCCGCAAGACCTGGCCCCCTTGCGCCGGCTGGCGGCCTACATCACCTGGTCTTGCCTGGTGCCGGCAGAAGGCATGCTGCATTACCCGGCCATGTATATGTCCAAGAACTGGATGACCAATATCTGGAGCTGGGACCATTGCTTCAACGCGCTGGCGCTGGGCGCCGGCCAGCCCGAGCGCGCCTGGCAGCAGCTGGCCGTCTTGTTTGAGCTGCAGCACGAAAAAAGCGGCCGCCTGCCCGACTTTGCCAACGATCTGCAGGCCTATTGGCGCTTCACCAAGCCGCCGGTGCATGGCTGGACGGTGGCGCAGCTGCGCCGCCAGGCCAACTGGTCGCCGGCGCGCTGCGCGCAGATGCACGACTGGCTGGCCGCCCAGGCGCGTAGCTGGCTGGCCACCGCAGCCGAGGGAGGCCTGCCCGCCTACGACCATGGCAACGACGCCGGCTGGGACAACGCCACCACCTTCCTGCAAGGCACGCCCTTGCAAAGCCCCGATCTCAGCAGCTTCCTGGTGCTGCAGCTGGAAGAGCTGGCGGCGCTGGCCGAGCTGCTGGGGCGCGCGGCGCAGGCGCTGGACTGGCGCCGCCAGGCCGACGCCTTGTTCGAGCGGCTGATGGCCCAGCTCTGGACCGGCGAGCGCTTTGTGGCGCGGCTGGCGGACGGCCGCGTAGTCAACGACGATGGCGACAGCCTGATCCTCTACACCCCGCTGCTGCTGGGCCAGCGCCTGCCGATGGCGCTGCGCGAGCGGCTGCTGGCCGAGCTGTTCGAGCCGGGCCGTTTCCTGAGCCCGCATGGCCTGGCCACCGAATCGCAGCGCAGCCCGCATTACCGCGCCGACGGCTACTGGCGCGGCCCGATCTGGGCGCCCACCACGCTGCTGTTTGTCGACGCCATGGACCGCTGCGGCCGCCCCGATCTGGGCGACGATCTGGCACGGCGCTACACCGCGATGTGCGCGTCCTCCGGCCTGGCGGAAAACTTTGATGCCCAGAGCGGCGCGCCGCTGCGCGACCCGGCGTTTACCTGGACCTCCAGCGTGGCCCTGTTGCTGGGCCACCGTCTCTATTCGAAGAAAGTCGCCCCATGAGCGAAGCTCCAAGCAAGGTCACCCTCAAGACCCTGGTGCGCCACACCGGCCTCTCGCTGGGCACGGTCTCGCGAGCGCTGCAGGACGGCCCCGAGGTCAGGCTCGAGACGCGCGAGCTGGTCAAGGCCGCCGCGCGTGAGCTGGGCTACACGCCCAATCTGGCGGGCGTGAAGCTGCGCACCGGCAAGACCTACACCCTGTCCATCGTGCTGCCGGTGGAAGATCGCAGCGAGCAGGACTTCACCGACAGCGGCTTCATGGCCCTGGTCTCGGGCCTGCATGCGGCCCTGGCCGGCACTTTCTACAGCCTGGTGGTGCAGCCCGAGCTGCCCGACGAGGACCCGGTGGCGGGCCTGCGCAAGCTGGTGGAAACGCGCCGCGTCGACGGCCTGGTGCTGACGCAGACCAAACCGCAGGACGAGCGCATCCGCTACCTGCTGGAGCAGGACTTTCCCTTCGTCAGCTATGGCCGCAGCGCGCTGGCCACGCCGCATCCCTGGTACGACACCGACCACGAGGACATGGCCTACCAGGCCACGCGCCGCCTGATTGCGCGCGGCCATCGCCACATCGCGATGCTGAATCCGCCGGCCGAGCTGATGTACAGCCAGCACCGCGACGCCGGTCACCGCCGCGCGCTGCGCGAGGCGGGCATCGCGCATGACCCGGCGCTCACCCAATGCTCGGGCCTGTCGGCCGCCGATGGCCGCCGCCTGGTGCTGGAACTGGCCGGGCGCCGGCCACGCCCTACTGCTTTTGTGTGTGCCAATGAATATGGCGCCCTCGGCGCCCTCTCGGCCTTTGCCGAGCTGGGCTGGCAGGCCGGGCGCGAGGCCAGCGTGGTGGCCACCGACGACAGCAATGTCAGCGCCTATTTCGTGCCGCCGCTCTCCACCTATTACGCCTCGCTGCATGGGGCGGGCCGCCAGCTTGGGCAGCTCCTGCTGCGCCGGCTGGAGGGCGAGCCGGTGGAGCAACTCCGTGTGCTTGATCGCGCCGAGCTGATCGAGCGCCAGTCCGACCGCCTGGGAGCCACGCCATGAAGACCCTTCAAGGCCCCGGACTCTTCCTCGCCCAGTACGCCGGCGACCAGCCACCCTTTGACAGCCTGGACCACCTGGCCGCCTGGGCCGCCGGTCTGGGTTTCAAGGCCCTGCAGATCCCGAGCTGGGATGCGCGCCTCTTCGACCTCGCGCTTGCTTCGGAGAGCCAGGGCTATTGCGACGAGCTGCGCGGCCGCCTGGCCGAGCATGGCTTGCAGCTGAGCGAGCTGTCCACGCATTTGCAAGGCCAGCTGCTGGCGGTGCACCCGGCCTACGCGTGCCAGTTCGACGGCTTTGCCGCGCCGGCCGTGCGCGGCGATGCGGCGCAGCGCAGCGTCTGGGCGGCCGAGCAGCTGATGCTGGCCGCGCGCGCCTCGCAGCGCCTGGGCCTTAACGCCCATGCCACCTTCTCCGGCGCGCTGGCCTGGCCTTATCTCTACCCCTGGCCGCAGCGGCCCGCCGGCCTCATCGAGGAGGCCTTTGCCGAGCTGGCGCGGCGCTGGCGGCCGGTGCTGGATGCCTTCGATGCGGCAGGCGTCGATGTCTGCTACGAGCTGCACCCGGGCGAGGACCTGTTCGACGGCCTGAGCTTCGAGCGCTTTCTCGACGCGGTGGACCAGCATCCGCGCGCCCACATCCTCTACGACCCCAGCCATTTCCTGCTGCAGCAGCTCGACTACCTGGCCTTCATCGACATCTACCACCCGCGCATCCGCGCTTTTCATGTGAAGGACGCCGAGTTCCGCCCGAACGGCCGGCAGGGCGTCTATGGCGGCTACGCGCCCTGGCCGAAGCGCGCCGGGCGGTTTCGCTCGCTGGGCGACGGGCAGATCGACTTCAAGGCCATCTTTTCCAAGCTGGCGCAATACGACTACCCGGGCTGGGCGGTGCTGGAATGGGAATGCTGCCTCAAGCATCCCGAAGACGGCGCCCGTGAAGGCGCGGATTTCATCCGGCGCCACATCATCCGCGTGGCGGACCGCGCCTTCGATGACTTTGCCGATGCGCGCATGCCGCGTGCCGAGCTGCGCCAGTTGCTGGGTCTGGGAGACGCGGCATGACACAGGTATTGAAACTCGGCATGGTCGGCGGCGGGCAGGGCGCTTTCATCGGCGGCGTGCACCGCATGGCCGCGCGCCTGGATGGGCAATGGGAGCTGGTGGCCGGGGCCTTGTCCAGCGACCCCGCGCGCGCCCAGGCAAGTGCGACCGAACTGGGCCTGGCACGCAGCTATGCCAGCTGGCAGGAGATGGCGCGGCGCGAGGCGGACCGGCCCGACGGTGTTGACGCCGTCGCCATCGTCACGCCCAACCATCTGCATGCCCCGGTGGCCACGGCCTTTCTGGAGGCCGGCATAGCCGTGATCTGCGACAAGCCGCTCGCCACCTCGCTGGCCGATGCGCGCGCCTTGCAGGCCCTGGCGCGGCGCCGCGATCTCCTGCTGTGCCTGACCCACTGCTACAGCGGCTATCCGATGCTGCGGCAGGCGCGCGCCCTGGTGGAGGCGGGCGAGCTGGGCGTGCTGCGCCTGATCCAGGTGGAGTACGCGCAGGACTGGCTGGCCCTGCCGATCGAGCGCGATGGCCAGAAGCAGGCGGCCTGGCGCTGCGACCCGGCCCTGGCCGGCCCGGCCGGTGCGCTGGGCGACATCGGCACCCACGCCTACCAGCTGGCCTCGTTTGTGAGCGGCCTGCGGGCCGATGCCGTGTGCGCCGAGCTCGGCAGCCTGCTGCCGGGCCGGCAGCTGGACGACCATGTGCAGGCCATGCTGCGTTTTCCGGGCGGCGTGCGCGGCATGCTCTGGGCCAGCCAGGTGGCCACCGGCTGCGAGAACGCACTGCGCCTGCGCATCTACGGTAGCCGCGCCAGCCTGGAGTTCGCGCAGGAGCAGCCCAACGAGCTGATCCTGACCCCCTTGGGCGGGGCCAGTCAGCGCCTCACGCGCGGGCGCGCCGGCGCTGCCGCCCAGGCACTGGCCGCCACGCGCATACCGGCCGGCCATCCTGAGGGTTATCTGGAAGCCTTCGCCCAGCTCTACCGCGAGGCTGCCGAGCATATACGCGCACGCCGCGAGGGCCGCGCGCCGGCCGAGAGCAGCCGCTGGCTCACCACGGCGGACGACGGCGTAGCCGGCCTGGCCTTTGTGGAGGCAGTGCTGGCCAGCCATGCCGCCGGCAGCGCCTGGACGCCATTGCAGCAGGAACAGGGAGGAGACACCCCATGATCGAGATCGGAAGCCGTGAGACCGGGGGCGCACGCCTGCTCGCCGATGTGGGCGGCACCCATGTGCGCCTGGGCTGGCAGGGCGGGGATGGCGCGGCCATCGAGCATGTGCAGACCCTGGCCTGCGATGCCCACCGCGACCTGGGCGAGGCCTTGCAAAGCTATCTGCGGACGCTGGACAAGGCCGGCGCGGCCCGGCCCACGCAGGCGGCGCTGGGTGTGGCTTCAGCGGTGCTGGACGACCAGATCCGCCTCACCAACCGCGACTGGGCCTTCTCCGCCCAGGCCCTGCACCGGCAGCTGGAGCTGCAGCGCCTGGTGGTGCTGAACGACTTCACCGCGCTGGCGCTGGCCATTCCCGCCCTGCCCGAGCCGGACTTCTGGCATGTGGGCGGACCGGCCATCGCTGCGCCGGGGCCGCTGGCCGTGATCGGGCCGGGCACTGGGCTGGGGGTGTCAGGTCTTGTCCCCCAGGGAGACCGGCAGTGGATCGCGCTGCAGACCGAGGGCGGCCATGTCGGCCTGGCGCCGCAGAACGAGCGCGAGGCGGCCCTGCTGGGCCGGCTGCGCCAGCGCTTCGGCCGCGTCTCGGCCGAGCGGGTGCTCTCGGGGCCGGGTCTTGCCAATCTGCGCCAGGCCATCGCCGAGTTGGACGGCCAGCGCCTGCAGGCCGAGCCCAGTGCCGCTGAGGTGGTGCGCCAGGCGCTCGCCGGCGAGCCCGGCAGCGCTGAGGCGCTGGCGCTGTTCTGCGCCTTTTTGGGCGATGTGGCGGGCGACCTGGTGCTCTCGCTGGGCGCGCGCGGCGGTGTCTATATCGGCGGCGGCATCGTGCCGCGCCTGGGGGCCGAGCGCTTCATGCGCTCGGGCTTCCGCACCCGTTTCGAGGCCAAGGGGCGCCTGGCCGGCTATATGCACGCGGTGCCCTCCTATGTGATTGCGAGCCAGGAGCCGCCGGCCCTGCTCGGAGCGAGTCGAGCGCTATGAGAAGCCGAAGCCCGCCGCCATAACCCGACAACGGCGCGCCCGGGGCTGGGCGCGACCGTCCCCATCGAAGCATGCATGCGAGGCCGATTCTTTCGGCCCTGCAGGGGCTTCGCTTTGCCCGCCATCTGATCGCTACAACAACGGAGACAAGAGCATGACGAAGAAGAGCAACGTGCGGCCGCAACGCGGCCAGGAATTGAATCGTTTCAAGCTGCGTGCCACCTGCCTGGCCGGGGCGCTGCTGCAGCTGACGATGCTGTCGGCGATGGCGCAAGGCGAGCCGGCCGCGGACAAGAAGAGCAAGGAGGAGACCGCCAACCAGCTCGACCGCGTGGTGGTGACCGGCAGCACCGGCATACGCACGGTGCGCGAATCCTCGGTGGCGGTGACGGTGGCCGACCGCGAGGCCCTGGACCGCAAGGCGCCGCATTCCACCGCCGAGGCGATGGAGCTGATTCCCGGCATGTATGTGGAGGCCTCGGGCGGCGAGATGTCCAACAACTACTCGGTGCGCGGCATGTCGGGCGGCAACCAGCGCTGGGTGCAGCTGCAGGAGGACGGCCTGCCGGTGTTCTACTACCCGAGCTGGACGGCCGATGGCCTGCTGCACCAGGAACTGGGGCTGGACCGCATGGAGGCGGTGCGCGGCGGCACCTCGGCGATCCTGACCACCAACGGCGCCGGCGCCACCATCAACTTCCTGACCTACCGCAACAAGGGCGCGCCCGAGGGCGCGGCGCGCCTCACCCTGTCGGACTACAACCAGCGCCGCGTCGACCTGCGCTATGCCGGCGGCCTGGGCAATGGCTGGTTCGGTGGCGTGTCGGGCTTCTACCGCCGCGACGATGGCGTGCGCAATCCCGAGTTCACCGCCAACTACGGCGGCACGGTGCGCGCCCATGTCGGCAAGCAGATCGACGGCGGCGAGTGGAGCGTCAACCTGAAGGCGGTGAACGACCACAACACCTTCTACCTGCCTATCCCGGTGGTGGGCAAGGACAAGCCGCGCAGCCTGCCCGGCCTGGACGCCAACTACGGCACCATGATAGGCCTGGACAGCGGCGTGCAGACGGTGCGTACCTCGCTGGTGCCCGGCAGCTTCAGCCAGGTGCTGGACTCGCGCGATGGCTACCACGTCAAGGCCACGGCCGTCGGCTACAACTTTGAGAAGAATCTTTTGCCCGACTGGAAGTTCTCCTCCAAGGGCCGTTACACCGATGCCGACGTCACCGCCAGCGTGGTGTTCTCGTCCAGCAACCGCAGCCTGCGTCCGGCCACCGACCGCCTGGATCCGAGCAAATTCGACTACGTGGCCGAAATGCTGGACCGCTTTGGCCCGGCCTGCGGTGGCGCCTGCACGCCAGCGATACGCATCGTCTCGACCGGCGAGATCCTGTCCACGCCGGCGCAGCTGAATGCGCTGAACGGCAACGGCCTGCTCTCGGACAATGTGCTGCAGGCCGACAAGCAGCTCAACCGTGAGGTGGTGAACGATATGCGGCTGAGCTGGAACACGCCGAACAACAGCCTGGCCCTGGGCCTCTTGGCCTTCCATGTGAAGAGCGAGGGCGGCAGCCCGGCCACGGCGCGCTTCGTCAGCGATGTGCGCAACCATGCGCGCCGCGTCGACCTGGTGGCGCTGGACCCCGCCGGCAAGGTGGTGGGTTCCTATACCGAGAACGGCGTGCGCGAGTACTCGACCTGGGGCGACGGTCTCAGCAACTCGCGCACCCGTTCGCTCTCCTACTACCTGAACGACGAGTTCAAGCTCAGCTCCAGCCTGCGCCTGGATGCCGGCCTGCGCTTCGAGAACTTCCGCTACCGCGCGCAGCAGGCGGGCTATGACGAGTTCACGCCCATTCCCGGCGCCTTCAAGCCCGGCTGCGACCGCGCCGCGCTGGGCGACGCGGCCTGCGATGTGGACAACATCATTGCCAACAACTACTTCGCCTATCCGACCAACGGCCAGTTCACGCCGATCCGCAACAACTGGAACGAACCCTCGTGGACGGTGGGCGGCAACTACCTGCTGAACCAGAACATCGCGCTCTACGGTCGCTTTGCCAAGAGCTACCAGTCCACCGGCGAGCTGCCGGTGACCAAGATCCAGTTCGCCGAGCTGGGCATGCGCATGCAGGGCAAGAACTATGCGGGCACGCTGACCTTCTACAAGGCCGACTTCAAGGGTGACCCCAACGGCGCCGAGGTCGACAACGCGCAGATCGAGATGCTGCAGGGTGTCAACGCCAAGGGCCTGGAGTTCGAGCTGAGCTGGCGCCCGATCAACTGGTTCGAGTTCAACGCCACCGGTGTGGTGCAGCGCTCCAAGTTCAGCGTCAACAATCTGCGCGTGCTGCGCGGCTCGGGCGCCGATCTCGATGCGCTGCTGAAGGAGGCCACCGGCTGGTCGGGCAACCGGCCCGAGCGCACGCCCAATGTGAACTACACCATCGCGCCCAGCGTCTACTTCAACGACAACAAGGGCGAGCTGAGCCTGGCCTGGCATTACATCGGCATGCGCTATGCGGATGTGTCCAACTCGGTGAAGCTGCCGGCCTACAAGACCATCAACCTCAGCCTGCGCTACGAGCTGACGCCGCAGCTCACCATCAATGCCGCGGTGCGCAACCTCACCAACACCATCGGGCTCACCGAGGGCAATCCGCGCTCGGGCTTTGTGCAGGCGCCCGCCGGCAGCGACTACTACTACGCCCGACCCATCCTGGGCCGCAATGCCCAGATCTCGGCCACCTACAGCTTCTGAGGCCAGCGGGGCGTGGCCGGCACGGTGCCGCAGGGGTATGCTGGGCCCCATGGACGAGTTGCAGGCCACGCTGAAGACGCAGCAGCGCTTCTCGCTGAACTGGACCTATCTCGATGCGATCACGCGCGGCGTGTCGGTGATCGATATGGGGGCCCTGGCGCTGCGCAATCTGGGCGATGCGCGCCAGTTCGCGCGCGAGTATGGCTACGACATCGACCAGCCCGGCGTGCTGGACTATCTGCGCGGCATCCAGCGCGAGGCGATCGCCTTTGTGCGGGCGCAGTTCCTTGACCCCGCCCAGCAGGGCCTGTTGCCCGCCGAGCTGGAGCACAACGACGACCCGCTGCGCCTGCTGGTGCTGGCCTCGCAGCGCGCGCATCGCTTCGAGCCGACGCGGCTGTGGGCCTGTGCCCTGCTCAAGGTCATGCACGGCCTGTTCTACATCGACAACAACCTCAAGCTGCGCCACTTCAACGCGATCCGCCAGCAGGTATTCGCCGGCCTGGACGCGGTGCTGCAGGTCGAGGGCGAACGCCAGTACCTGACCGACGGCCTGATCTGCCTGCCCCTGCTGCATCTGGACCGCAAGCGCAACAAGGGGCGCCACAGCATCCTGCTCAAGCTGCTGCAAAAGCCCGAGTATGTGGCCGCCGACATCCACGACCACCTGGGCGTGCGCCTGACGCTGGGCACGCGCATCGAATGCCTGCTGGCGCTCGACCTGCTGCGCCGTGCGCACCTGGTGACGCTGACCAATCTGGAGATCAGCCGCGTGCGCAACACCCTGGTCGATCTCAGCGCCGCCAAGCAGGTGTTCAACTGCCACCGCGCCGAGATCGACCGCTGCCAGGGCTATCCGCAGCAGGTGCTGCAGCAGATGGACCGCGAGCTGGCGCGCATCTCGCAGCAGCCGACGCAGCGCGACAACCCGCACAGCGCGGCGGACTTCCAGAGCATCCAGCTGACGGTGCGCAAGATGATCCACCTGCCGGCCGCCGCCCTGGGTCGGCCGACCGAGGGCGCCGGCGCAGCGGTGGAGGTGGAGGAGGAGGATGGCGCCGAAGGCCTGATCGCCAATGGCGGCGGCACCAGCTTCTTCTTTGCCTACGAGATCCAGCTGCTGGACGCCGCCAGCTTCGACAAGAGCCAGCAGGGCGCGGCCAGCCACGAGGCCTACAAGCGCCGCCAGGTCGAGAGCGCGCGGCGGCGCGTGCTGGGTGCCGAGCTGCTGGACTGGCTGCTGGCACACTGAGCGAGACCTCCTTCCTCAGCCCCAGTCAGTCAGTCAGTCAACCCGCCCGCCATGACCCAGCCCGATAGCCGCATCGCCACCGCCGTGCTCGCCCTGGTGGCGCAGCGTCCCGACTCCACGCAGACCGCCAGCGCCCACCCCAGCGTGGCGGCGCGCAAGCTGGGCCAGCTGGCGGCCGCCAAGGCCGCCGCCGCCGCCGGCGCGCTGGCCCTGCCGCCCGGGCCGCTGGGCTGGCTGACCATCGTTCCCGAGATGATGGCGGTATGGCGCATTCAGGCGCAGCTGGTGGCCGACATCGCGGCGCTCTATGGCCGCACGGCCGAGCTGGACCAGGCGCAGATGCTGTACTGCCTGTTCCGCCATACCGCGGCCCAGGGCCTGCGCGACCTGATCGTGCGCGTGGGTGAGCGCGTGCTGGTGCGGCCGGCCACCACCGCTGTGCTCAAGCAGATCGCCACCAGCATCGGCCTCAAGCTCAGCGAACGCGCGCTCGGCAAAAGCGTGGCGCGCTGGCTGCCGCTGGTCGGCGCGGCCGGCGTGAGCGCCTATGCCTGGTACGACACCCAGCAGGTCGGCCGGGCCGCGCTGGAACTGTTCGAGCGCGAACTGGTGGTGGAGGGCTGATGATGGATGATTGGGACCATGCGCGGCCGTTCACGCAGGCGCTGCGCCCGCAGCCCGGCGACATCGACGGCCTGAACCACACCAACAACGCCGTCTATGTGCAATGGTGCGAGCGGGTGGCCTGGGCCCATTCGGAGTCACTGGGCCTGAGCCTGGACGACTACCGGCGGCTGGATCGCGCGATGGCGATACGCCATGGCAGCTACGACTATCTGCTGCCCACCCTGCTGGGTGAAGACCTGACCCTCGCCACCTGGTTGTCGGCCAGCGACGGCAAGCTGACAATGCAGCGCCGCTTCCAACTCAGGCGCGAGCGCGACGGCGTCACCGTGCTGCACGGCCGCTGGGAGCTGGTGTGCATCGAGCTGAGCAGCGGGCGCGCCAGGCGCATGCCCGAGGACTTCTGCAACATCTATGGGGCGGCCGTCGTCGCCCTTGAGGAGCGCTGATCATGGATGCATCCTTCCATCGTTTTTCCGAACTGTTTGCACAACTGGGCCTGCCCAACGACGCGGCCGCCATCGCCGGCTTCGTGCGCAGACATGCGCCGCTGCCACCCGGCATGCTGCTGGCCGACGCGCCGTTCTGGAGCAACGCCCAGGCCACGCTCTTGCGCGAGGAACTGGCCGAAGATGCCGATTGGGCCGAGGTGGTGGACCAGTTGAACGCCGCGCTGCGGGCTTGAGCCGGCGCGCAGCGAGTGGCGTCAGCCGTGTTGCCGCAGGCGCAGCAGCACCACCCAGCCCAGCGGGACGCTGAATCTAATGGTCAGGAAAAGCACCAGCCAGACGCCATGGGCGAGATTGGAAAACAAGGAGCAGCCACACAAGGAAAGCCGGCTGTCGTTCATCGCGCCGCAGTACAGTCCGACCGCCCGCCATGCTGCGGACTGTCAAGTAGGTTGGGCCGGCCGGCTCGACGACTGCTTCGCAGCAATGGCTGACCATGGCCATTAGGAGGCGAACTCACGCTGCTGGCCGTGAAGCGGTCGCTGCGCATTTCCGGCGCCTGTTTCCCGGAAACTCTTCCTTCATCTCCCGAGATCATTGGCTATATCGAGGCCAGTGCTTTTCTGAATTGGCGCGCACCTGGTGTGCAGTGTCCCGATATCTATAGAACGCATGACTAAGATTGCACGAAAACCAGGGAGAGACAGTGGAAGAAGAACTCGGCCTTGAGGGCATGCGACCAAAACCGAAGCGCGCGCCCATTCAGCGTCGCGAGCGAAGCACGGACGAGCATGAAAGGCTTGCACGTGTGGACGCTGGTGCGTCGGCGAGCGTAGACGGCCGCGCCTTCCCCACGAGTCGTTTCCCCCCTGTGCCACTTGTTCGTCCGCTCGAGCTCTTCGGAGCCAGCTTTGCAGTCGAGGTGTCCTCGCATTTATGCCTAGGCCCAGATACGGTACTGCGGGCTGCCATAGGCAAGAGTGTCCAAACGCTTCTCCGAGACGAGGGACTGCTCGGGCCATTCAGGCAAATGCGCTATGCGCTGTTGGGAAAACACAAGCTCACCGAGACAACGCGGGCGACGGTTCTAAGGACGCTCAGCCCAATCTCGTCTTCGTTGGCCCCAATGCTCGATGGTGCGAGGGAGTCAGATGATCTGCAGTCGAAATCAGACTGGCAGTGCGTCGCGACCGCCTGGGGAGTGTTGTCCGAGGACAACCTGCTCGACGTCATCGTTTCTTCCTTCGTCAAACTCGACGAATTAGGTGATGCTGCCGCAGTGCTGAAGGCAGCAGATCGTCACGAGGATGCCGATGCACTTGTCGCGGGGCGGTTCAGTCAAACACTACCGGCTTGGCGCGAAATCTGCCCCCAACTGTCACTGGAAGGTTGCATCCGAATTGAGACCAGTCTGCTGGTCCTGACTGAGGTCGAGGCTATGTGCGCTCAACAACAGGCGCGGCACGCCAAGGGAGACTCTGTAGTGGAGAGCTTTCTCGACCCAAAGGCGAAGCCCATTGGCCATTGGTGTCGCCAGCTACTTAGGGATACGAAGTGCAATGACCTTCAAGTCTTGAGCGATCTGCTCGAGCGTAAGCAAGTGCGCCATCAGTCTCAGCGTTCGATTACGCACGACACCCTTAAAGGCTGGTCAGCCATGAGGCCCGGGATGCTGATGAGTCTGAAGGGATGCCAGTCAATACTTGAAGTTGTTGCCGACAAGAAGGCCAGAGACCAACTGGTGGCCCGCTTTGCATTAGCTCGCTTCCTTGCGTTTCTGTGCGATTTCCTTCGATCCAGTGTGCGGTCGGATCCGCCGACGTGGAAGCACGGTCAGCGCATGCTGCTGACCCGATATCTGCAAATGTCGAAGCCAGGGACGGATGGCTCACCGAGGGGACAGTAGGTACCGAAAGCACCTCGCCGCACTCACTCAAGGCCGTTGAGCCATGAGCCCCCCCGGCGACGACGCTCGCGTCGAGGTCCTGTCTTTTCATCCCTTCTGCGGCTTGGCCGACTCAGTCGCGACACGGGCGCGTTGGACGGTAGCGTCTGCCCGGCTGGCAAAGCTTCCGGCCGGAATTTTTCCGCCGTTCTTTGTGGCAGTCGTGGAAGCGATTCGGCTCGCTGCGCGGCGCGTCATGGGTGAGGACTTGCCCTTGGACATCTCTTACTCCCTTTGGAAGCACCGCAAGATCGCGGCCCAGGCAGTTTCCTACCGTGGCATAGGCGCTCCGGTGGAGTTTTCTGGAAAAGTCGCAAGACAGCGCGTGCGGGCAGAGGCTTTCCAAGTCAAGCGAGCTTTTCTCAACATGCGTTTGGGTGCGTAGCTTGTGGCGAGCGCTGCCGAGGGACTGGTTTCGTGGGCAACTGACAGTCGACCAACAAGTGCGAACATCTTCGTCCAGCCTAGAACTGCCTCCTGCATCGAACAGGCGAACTTCCGCTCCTCGCCCCAAGCGCCCATCCCTTCCCAGGCCAGAAATCTTCAGCTACCGGCCTCCACCACCCCGACCCCTATGCAGGGCAGGCCAGCCATCATCGTGGTTAGGCTCTGCCTGTTCGCTGATCTCGATGGCCTCGCCCACCTCGACGCCACCATGCCGCACCCCCGCCGCCCGCCCACCTCTACGCTCCCTGACCTCGTTCTCCCCTGAGCATCAAACGAGCCCAAGCTCCGCGTCCGTCGCCGCCGGGCGCGGCTTGCCGCGCGGTGGCCATGGGCGCTTGCGCCAGTCGGGCTGGAACACGAAGGAGGAATGCTGCCGCCCCGCCGGCAGCGCGCCATTGCCCACGCCGAGCGAATAGTCGTAGTAGAGCTTCACGATCTCTTCGGCCGTGACCTGCTGGGCGGCCGGGTGGGCCTGGCAGGCTTCGCGCCAGGCGCGCACGCGCTCGAAGCGCCCGTCCGCCGGCAGCTCGAAGTCTTCGTAGTAGGGCAGGAACTCGAAGCGCCAGAAGAAGGGCGTGTAGACCGTCTCCGCCCAGCCGAAGCGCTCGAACAGGAAAGGGCCTTGCGGCGCGTGTTCGAGCAGGAAGCCGTTCAGCTTCGCGTATTGCTCCAGCATGGCCGCGCGCAGGGCCGCGCGCTGAGCCTCGTCCTGCGCCATCACCAGCCGGTAGCCCGCCGCCACGAAGTCGCCTTCCATGCGCACCAGCAGCTGCTCGATCGCGTGCTGCCACGGGTCACGCTGTGCCACGGGCGGGCCGCCCACGGTGTCCTCGAGGTAGCGCAGGATCACCAAGCTCTCCTTCAGGATGCGGCCGTCGGCGAGTTCCAGCACCGGCAGCGCGCTGCTGTTGCGCGTCTTGGCGAGCAGGTCCGGATCGCGCGGCTTGGTGATGTCGACGACGCGGAATTCGACGGCGTCGGCCGCGCCCTTCAGCGCGAGCAATATCTCCAGCCGCTGGCTGAACGGGCAGACGGGGATGTGGTGAACGATGGGACGGACCTGCTTCATGCTGGCACTGCTCCGGGTTTGGCGGCGTTCGGTTTCGCGCTTCGCATTCTGGCAGCGGGAGGCTGGACGTGGCAGCGTTGCGATGAGCGCGCCGCCCTCGATGCCCTGCGGCCCGGCCGCGCGAGGGTCAAGTCTTGCGCATGGGCGAGGCGCGGATCGCCCGCTACACTGAGCGCTTACTCCCTGAGCGAGCGCGCGACGACCATGCCGTGGCCACCTGCGATCCTGGATCTTGAAGCCTCGGGCTTTGGCCGCGGCAGCTACCCGATCGAGCTGGGCTTTGTGGCGCCGGACGGCAGCTGCTTTTGCTCGCTGATACGCCCGGACCCCGACTGGCAACATTGGGATGCCAGCGCCGAGGCCCTGCACGGCATCACGCGCGAGCTGCTGCAACAGCATGGCCGGCCGGCCGCCTGGGTGGCGCGCCAGGCCAACGAGCGCCTGGCCGGCCAGACCGTCTACTGCGATGCCTGGGCGCACGACTATCCCTGGCTGGCGCGGCTGTTCGACGTGGTGGACCTGGTGCCCAGCTTCAAGCTGGCCGATCTGCGCAGCCTGCTCTCCGAGGCCGAGACGGCCTGCTGGCAGCGCGTGCTCGACGAGGTGCGCGCCGAGCTGCAGATCGGCCGCCACCGCGCCAGCAGCGATGCGCGCGTGCTGCAGCTGGCACTGGTGAGGGTCAGGCTAGCGGCGGCACACTGAACAATTCGCCCTGCGCGCGCCCGCGCCCCTCGCGCTTGGCCTGGTAGAGCGCCGCATCGGCGCGCGCCACCAGGCCGTCCATCTCGGCCTGCCCCGCCTGTACGACGCAAAAGCCCACGCTGGCCCCGATCTGCAGCTGCAGCTTGCCGAGCGTGAACGGCTGGCCCAGCGCCTGCACCAGCTTGTCGGCAATCCGCTGTGCGTCAGCGGTGTGGGCCAGGCGCGGCAGGAACACGGCGAACTCGTCGCCGCCCAGGCGCGCCACGATGTCCTCGCCGCGCAGGGCATGGCGCAGGCGCCCGGCCACCGCCTTCAGCAGCGCATCGCCGATCGGGTGGCCATGCGTGTCGTTGACGGGCTTGAAGCGGTCGAGGTCCAGGTAGAGCAGGGCCACCCAGTCGTCCTTGCGCTCATGCGCCTGGGCGAGCTGCTCCTGCACCTGAGCGGCAAAGCCGCTGCGGTTGAGCAGCTGGGTCAGGGGGTCGGTGCGCGAGGCGTCGCGCAGGCGCTGCTCCTCGCGCTTGATCTCGCTGATGTCGTGCGAGATGCCGATCACGCCCTCGATGGCGCCGCCCTCGCCACGCAGCGGCGCGTACTGGATCTGCAGCACCTGCGCCTCGCCCGGTTCGCCGCGCTTGCGCTCGAACTGGCCGCGCTGGCCCTGCAGGGCGGCCTGGAAATAGGGCAGGGTCTGCTCGAAGGCGGCCGCGCCTATCACCTCGGCCAGCGGCCGGCCCAGGCAGTCGGCCAGCCGCACGCCATGGATGCTGGCAAAGGCGTTGTTGAAGAAGCGCACCCTGAAGTCGGGGTCGATCACCGAAATCATTGCCTGCGAGCTCTGCGCCACCGCCTGCAGAATCGCCTCGCTGCGGCTGCGCTCGCGCTGCGCCTGCAGCTCCGCGCTGACGTCGCGCATGATCATGGAGATCCTCTCCAGCTCGCCGCTGCGGCCGGTGTGGCGCAGGAAGGTGCCTTCTACCGGGATCACCTGACCCTGGTCGTCGCGAAACTCGGTGCGCCCGAACCAATGCCCGTCGCGCTCGATCGCCGGCAGGATCTCGTTGGCGAACTGGGCCATGCTGTGCTCGGTCTGGAAGCGCAGCGCACTCAGCTCGCCGATCTCTGCATGTTCGGGCATGTGGATGGAGCGGCGCGCCGCCGGATTGAGGTAGACCAGCTGCTGCTGGGCATCGATCTGCAGCACATAGTTGGGGGTGAGATCGAAGATGGCGGTCAGGGTCTGGGCGGCCTGCTGCTGCTCGGCCGCGCGGGTGATGTCGGCGAAGGTGCCGACCTGCCCGACCAGGCGCTTGCCCACACGCAGCGGCGCGGTGCGGATGGAGACCAGGCGCTGCTCGCCGGCGCGCAGCGGCAGAGGCCGTATCAGCTCCTGCGTCTTGCCGCGCCGGATCACCTCGCGCCAGCGCTGCAAGGTGTCGATGCGCTCGGCCTCGGGCAGCAGGCGCAGCCAGCCGAAGCCCTGCTCGCTCTCGGACACGCCGATCAGCTCGCGATAGGTCTGGTTGGCGTAGACCACGCGGCCCTGCATATCGCAGCGGAACAGGCCCAGCGGCAGCGCGTCGCTGGTGGCGCGCAGCTCGGCGTCGTAGAGATTGCTGCGTGCCCGCGCGCGCTGCAGCAGCACGGTCAGCAGGGTGGCCCCCAGGCTCACCGCCAGCGCCACCACCAGCAGGGTCAGGCGTTGCCCGCGGAACTCCGCCAGGCTGGCGTCCACCGACTGCGAGACCACCAGCTTGAGCCCGTAGTTCTCGAAGGCGCGGAAGGAGAACAGGCGTTCATGCCCGTCCCAGCCGATCTGGCGGAAGCTGCCCTTGCGCCCGTCCAGCCGCGCGCGCAGGGCCGGGCGTTCGGCCAGCACATTGCTGCCGGGCTGGGCGCGCGCGTCGTCCAGGCGCGGCAGTCGCATCATCATCAGGCCATCGTCGCGCAGCAGGCCGATGGCGGTGTCGCGCGGATTCATGTCGGGGTGGCCGAGGTCGGGGCGCTGCAGCTCGGCCAGCAGTTCCAGGTCCATCATGGCCAGCAGATGGCTGAATGCGCCGATCGGCGCACTTAAGCGCAGCGCCATCGGCGTCAGCTCGCGGCCATTGGGCTTGAGCCGCACCGGGCTGCCGATCAGCAGGCCGGCGCCCGACGGCTGTGCCGCCAGCTCGCGCATCAGCGCATGGTGGGCCAGGTCGGCCGAGGCATGGCTGCTGGTGGTGGGAATGCGAAACACGCGGCCGTCGCTTGCCACCAGCATCAGCTCCATCAGCCCGGCCGAGCTTTCCTTCAGGGCATCGGCCATCAGGGCCACGGTGGCGTCGCTGGCCGGGCTGTCCTTGGCGCGCGTCAGCAGCAGCAGGTCGATGGAGCGCAAGGCGCTCTCGGCCTGACGCAGCGAGCCCTCCATGTTCTGGCCGGTCACCAGCACCGCGTCGTGCATGCTCTGCTCCCAGGCCTCGAGCTGCTGGCGCGGGTAGACCAGCGCAAACCAAGCCCAGGCGGCCCAGACGATGGCCAGGGCCAGCAGCAGGGCCACATAGGGGCTGATGGTCGCAATGCGCGCGAGCAGGCGTTGTTCGGGCTCGGGCGGCGGCTTCAGCAATTCCTCGCTCATGAGACCCCCGGGATTTGCGCTTGATTGTGCCCAGTGCCGCCACGGCCGCAAGTGCGGTGGCATGATGATCATGACGTAGCCAGCCCTTGCCAAGGAGGATCCCATGTTCAAGCGCATCCTGCTCCCCACCGACGGCTCCGAGCATGCGGCGCGCGCCGCCGCGGTGGCCTGCGACCTGGCAAGGCGCTATGGCGCGGCGCTGGAGATCGTCAGCGTGATCGATCCGGTGCCCTTCGTGAGCTTTCCCGAGGGCGGCGGCGAGGCATTGGCCTATTACCTGGATGCGGCCGAGGAGGGTGCCAAGCAGGGCATCGCCGCGGCCGAGGCTGCGGCCAAGGCGGCCGGCGTGGCCTGCGTCTCGCATGTGCTGCGCGAGCATGGCCCGGCGCAAAGCATCGTCGAGCATGCCAAGGCCTGCGGCGCCGACCTGATCGTGCTGGGTTCGCACGGCCGGCGTGGCCTCGATGCGGTGCTGCTGGGCAGCGTGGCGCACAAGGTGCTGACCCTGGCCAAGGTGCCGGTGTTCGTGGTGAAGTGAGGCGCGGGCGCGTTCAGGCCGACGCGGGCAGCACCGGCCAGCGCGCGCTGATGCGCTCGCCGTCGAATACCAGCAGATCGCCGAACTGCAAGAGCAGGGCCTCGCTCTGGCGCGGGCGCAGGAACACGTAGTCGTCGGGCCGCAGCTGCACGCGCGCCGAGCTCACCATCACCTGCTGGTTGGACGAGCTGCCGTAGAGCCCGCTCGCGACCAGGCCGGGCGGCGAGGCCGGCTCGGCCAGCCAGTGGCCGCCATGAATGGCATAGCCGCGCGCCTGGTTGCGGTCCCAGCCCTGGGCCAGGCGGCTCAGCCAGGTGGCGCCCTCGGGCAGGCGGAAGGTCTCGAAGCGCTTCAGCACCGGGGTGGCGATGAAGGCGGCGGCCCGCAGGTCCTCCAGCAGCGGCTTCTCGAAGTCCAGCGGCAGCAGCGCGGCCGAACCCACCGAGACCTCGTTGGGCACGGCCTTGCCATCGTGCAGGCGGAAGGTCGGCGAGCCGGCGGTGTTGAGGGTGAGGGCCTCGCGGCGCTGCGGGCCCAGCGCCGCCTCTGCCGCCTGCCAGGCCTGCTGGTAGCGCGCCAGCGCGCTGGCCCAGGCCGTCGCGCGCATGCCCAGCGCATCCGGCAGGGCGGCCACATGGGCGTCGTAGCCCATCAGGCCGCTCCAGCGCAGCGCTGGGTCGCCCCTGAGGCTGGCCAGGGCCTGAGCCAGCTGGCCCATGTCTTCGAAGCCGCCGCGGTGCAGGCCCACGTCGATCTCCAGGTTCACACGCAAGACCTGGCCCCGCTGGATGGCCAGCTCGCGGTACTGCGCCAGGCGCTCGGGCGTGTCGATCAGCCATTCGATGCCGGCGCCGATGCCGGGCGGCAGGGCCTGCAGCAGCTGCGCCGCCGCGGCCGCCGGCAGCGGTTTGCCCAGCAGCACGCTCGCCTGCGGGCGCGCCTGCAGCAGCTGCAGGGTCTGGGCGGCGTTGAAGGCCATCACGCGCTGGCTCTGCCAGGCCTGGGCCAGCTCGTCCATCAGCGCCAGGCAGGGCAGGGACTTGAGCACCGCACGCAGCGCCATGCCGGTCTTGGCCTGGTGGCTGCCGATGGCTGAAAGGTTGGCGCGCAGGCGCGGCAGGTCGATCACCAGGCTGGCCTGGGCCACGCCGGCGGCCCGCAGCGCGGCCGAAAGCTTTTGATAGTAGGCATCGTGCGGCCCGCCCTGCTCGGCCGGGCGCGCCAGCCAGGCGCCCAAGGGCAGGGCGGCCGCGGCGCCGAGCATGAGCCTGCGCTTGTTAGTTGCCATGCTTGACTCCAAAGAGTTGCGCGAGGTGGGCGTTGAGCATGCGGCCTTGTGGGTCGACGGCCTGGCGCAGGCGCTGGAAGTCGGCAAAACGCGGGTACAGCGCTGCCACCTGTTTCGCCTGCAGATCGTGCAGCTTGCCCCAGTGCGGCCGGCCGCCATGGCGGCGGAATACCGGGCCCAGCTCCTGGACCAGGTAGTCATGCGCCTCGCCGGCGGCGGCATGGGCGGCCACCGAGCAGCTGTCGCGCTCGAAGAAGGGGCTCAGCCAGGCGGAGTCGGCGCGCACATAGCGGAACTCGATGGGGAAGAACACCTCGTTGCGCTGCTCCAGCGTGCGCAGCACTTCCTTCAGGCAGGCGATGCCGGCCTCGCGCGGCAGGTGGTATTCGCTCTCGTTGAAGCGCGTCGGGCGCACGGTGCTGAGCAGGCGGTGCGACCAGTCCTGCGCATGCTCGACCTGGGTGGGGGCGATCAGCTTGGCGGCGGCCCAGCGCCGCATCTCGGGCCAGCGGCCCAGCCAGTCGCGCAGGCGCTTGAGGTCGCGCAGCACGTCCTCGTCGGCACTGTGCGGGCGCTCGGGGGTGCTGCCAGTCACCTCGTCGTGCACGATGCCGGCGCTGTAGCCGGTGAAGGGCAGCACATAGAGCTCGAAATGGCGATGCCGGCGCGCCAGCTCGGGTGCCTGCTCCAGCAGGGCCTCGGTACGCTCCAGCCAGACCTTGCGGCGCAGCATATAGCGCGGCCGCACCCGCAGCGTGACTTCGGTGATCACGCCCAGGGCACCCAGCGAGACGCGCGCGGCGTCGAACAGTTCGGCGTTTTGCGTGGCGCTGCATTCGCGCAGCTCGCCCTGCGGCGTGACCAGGCGCAGCGCCTGCACCTCGGCATGCAGGGCCGGCAGGGCGAGGCCGGTGCCATGGGTGCCGGTGGCGAGCGCGCCGGCCAGGGTCTGCACATCGATGTCGGGCTGGTTGTGCAGGGCCAGGCCCTGGGCGTCGAGTTCGCGTGCCAGCTGGGCCAGCCGGGTGCCGGCGCGCACCTTCACGGTGGGACCATTGGGATTGGCCTGGTCGATGGCGACGATGCCGCTGAGCTTGTCCAGCGAGACCAGATTGGCATCGGTGGGCACCAGGGCGGTGAAGGAATGGCCGGCGCCCACGCAGCGCAGCGTGCCCGAACTGCCGGGCAGCAGGGCCTGCAATTGCGCCTCGCTCTCGGGCATCAGCCAGGCCCTGGGTTCGCAGCGCTGCAGGCCGGACCAGTTCTGCCAGGGGCGCGGGGTGGATGGCGCGGGGCCGGGTCTTGCCTGGCCGGCCAGCAGCAGGCCGGCGCCCAGGGCTGCCGTTTTCTTCAGGACGTCGCGGCGTGCTTTGGTGCTCATAGCGGGCTGCTCATGTAACGGGTCAGTTGTTCGAGATCGGCATCGCTGCAGTCCGGGCACAGGCCCATGGACGGCATGCTGTTGAGGCCGTTCTTCACGCTCGACAACAGTGCCGGCATGCCGCGCTTCAGGCGCGGCGCCCAGGCGGCCGCGTGGCCGGTGAGCGGCGCGCCGCTCTCGGCACGCGCATGGCAGTTGAAGCAGGCACGCTCGTATTGCGCGGCCAGGCGCGCGTCGGCGGGGCGGTGGCGCTCCAGCTGCGCCGCCGTGGGCGCCGCTGCCTGATCGGCGCCGCAGGCGGCCAGCAGCAGGGGGAGGAGGATCAGGGCGCGCATGAGATCAGTAGGCGATGCGCAATTCGACGGAAAGGGTGCGCGGCCTGGCCAGCGTGGCGTAGGCGGAGCCCAGCGGCGCGGACTCGTACCAGAGGCGGTTGATGTACTGCTTGTCGAGCAGGTTGGTGCCCAGCAGGCTCAGGCCCCAGCGCTGGTCGGCGCTGTCCCAGCCGATGCGGCCATCCAGGCGCTGGCGCGCGCCGCCCACCTTGAATGTCGGCGTCTGCAGGCACAGGCCCTGGATCACCGATTCCTCGTTGCAGCGCGTGGCGCCCACATGGCTGGCCTGCAGGCTGGCGTGGGCCTGGCCGCTGAACGCGTTCCACAGCAGTTCGGCGCCCAGCGTGGCCTGCAGCCGCGGCGCGCCCGCGGGCTGGCCGGCCAGGTCGTGGCCGGTGCTGCTGCTGCCGCGGCGGTAGCTCTGGTCCAGCCATTCGAGGTTGCCGTAGAGCTTGAGCGCGCGCGTCGCCTGCCAGCGCAGATCGAGGTCCAGACCATGGGCCTGCTGGTCGCTGATGCTGACCTGGTAGGCCGGGATGCCGCCGCCTGCATCGGGCACCAGCTGCAGGGTCTGCAGATTGTTGTAGCGGTACTTGAACAGCGAGGCGGCGTAGCTCAGCCCGGCGGCCGCCCAGCCGCCCTTGGCGCCCAGCTCCAGGCTGGTGACCTTCTCGGGCGCATAGAGCGAGTTGACCTGCAAGGTGTTGAAGCCGCCGGCCTGGTAGCCGCGCGTGAGCGAGCCGTAGAGCAGCAGCTCGCGATCGACGCGGTGGTCCAGCACCAGGCGCGGGCTGGCGTCGGTCCAGGCCTGCTTGCGCGTCAGTGCCGCGGCGCTGGCGCCGCTGGTGGCTACCAGCGCGTTGTTGTGCAGTGCGAACTGCATCAGCTCCGCCTGCTCCTGGCTGATGGCGCCGGCGGCCACCATGGCCGGGAACAGCTGGGCGGCATCGAGCAGGGCGAGTTGCTCGTCGAGTGCGGCGGCGCTGCGCAGCGGGTTGAACCAGCTGAAGCGCTTGTCGTCGCGCGTCAGGCGCGCGCCGGTGGTGAGGCGGGTCTGTGGGCTCAGCTGCCAGATCACGTCGCCATAGAGGGCGATGGCCTTGAAGCGGCCCTCGTTCGTCATCGCCTCGCCCCAGGGCTTGCCCAGCACATCGACGCCGGGGATGCCGGCGCCCTCGGCCAGGGCGTTGACGGTCTGGAACAGCGGCAGGCCGGCGACATTGCCGAACAGCGTGTCCAGTGAGCTGGTGCTGGCGTCGATGAAGGCGGTCTGGCGCGCGCGCTCGCCATACAGGCTCAGGCCGGCCAGCCAGTCGGCCATGCCGTGCTTGCCGCTGAGGCGGAACTCCTGCTGCCAGCTGCTGTTGGCCTCCTGGTTGGTGGTGCTGAGGTAGAGCGAAGGGTTGGCCGTGCCGTCGTTGTCCTGCCGGTTGCGCGACGTGAAATGGCGGTAGGCGGTGGTGGACGTGAACTCGGCCCAGGGCAGCGAATGCTCGATGCGCAGGGTGGCGCCGTTGAAGTCGCGCGCCTCGCGGTCGCCGGCCACGTCGTTGCGCAGCGCCGCCCGGCGCGGGTCGACGAAGCCGGCGGGGTCGGCCGGGAAGGCCGGCACCGCACCGGCCTGGGTTTCTCGTACCAGGCCGAAAGCCGGGCGCGCGCGCTGGTCCAGCTTCTCGTGTTCCAGGCTCAGCTGGGCCTTCGTGTCCTCGCTGGCGCGCCAGAGCAGGGCGGCGCGCAGACCCCAGGCGTTTTCGCCGCCGGCGCGCTCGCCGCTGCCGGCATCGCGCCAGGCGCCATCGCCGCGCTGCGCCACCAGGTTCACGCGCAGGGCCAGGTCTTGCGTAAGCGCGGTGTTGCCCAGCAGCTCGGCGTGGCGCAGGCCATGCTCGCCCAGGCGCAGCGCGGCCTTGGCGCGGGTGGCGAATTCGGGGTCGTTGCTGACGATGGAGATCGCGCCGCCCGCGCTGTTGCGGCCGAACAGCGTGCCCTGCGGGCCCTTCAGCACCTCGATGCGCTTGACGTCGTTGAAGTTCAAGAGCGCGCCGCCGGTCTTGCCGGTGTAGACCCCGTCCACATAGATGCCCACCGGCGAGTCGGTGCCGATGCCGAAGTCTTCGGTGCCGATGCCGCGCAGCGATATGCGCGGCTGGGTGGCTTGCGTGGCGTCGATGGCAAGACCTGGCACATGGCTGGCCACGTCGCCGAGATTGGCCGCGCCCAGCTTCTTGAGCTGCTCGCCGCCCATCACCTGGATGGCGATGGGCACGCTCTGCAACTGCTGCTGGCGCCCCTGGCCCGACACCACCACCTGCTCCAGCTGGGTGGGTGCGGCATCGCCGGTCTGCTGGGCCCGCACCGGGCTCAGGCTCAGCAGGCCGAGCACGGCCAGGGCGATCGGATGAAGTCGGGATGCGCGCATCGGAGGTCTCCTGTCGTTTTAATATAGCGATGACTATATTCATCCAGAACGATCCGCAGATGCGGGGAATCCCTGTGCAGCAGGGACGCTAGACTCGCGCCATGCCCACCACCCTGCCCGACCTCGAACTCAAGAAGGCGCCCTCGCAGCAGCGTGCCGTCGAGACCTATGAACGCATCCTGGCCGCTTGCGCGGAGCTGCTGGGCGAGGTGGGCATAGAGCGGCTCTCCACCAATCTGGTGTGCCAGCGTGCCGGCATCTCACCGCCGGCGCTGTATCAGTATTTCCCCAACAAGTACGCCATCCTCCATGAGCTGGGCATGCGGCTGATGAGGGTGCAGAACGAGCTGCTGACGCCCTGGGCGCGGCCCGACACCTTTGCCCTGCCCGAGCCGGCCTTTGCCGCCAGCGTGGCCGAGCTCTTTCTGCAGACGGTGGATCTCACCGAGCATATGCCGGCCGGCGTGTGGGTGACGCGCGCGCTGCGCGCCGTGCCCTCGCTGCAGCATGTGCGCAACCGCTCGCACGACTTCGTCACCGACCTGCTGCTCTTGCCCTTTATGCAGGCCCACCCGCGCGCCAACCGGGCGCAGGCGCGCCTGACGATTCGCCTCGCCATCGACGCGCTTTATGCGGCCCAGGAACTGCTGTTCGACGACCCGAGCCTGGACCCCAAGGCGGTGGCCGCCACCATGGCGGAGATGGTGGCGGGGCAGATGATGAAGTTGCGGCGCGGCTGAAGGGGCCGCGCAGCAAGGCCCCTCAGACCGTCTGCAGCCTGCCGCGGCCTGCGCTGCGCCGGCTCCAGCCCAGCAGGGCGAGGAAGAGCAGCACCGCCGGCACGGTCATGGCCATCTCGGTCAGCAGGGTGGCATGGCTGCCGTACTTGCCGAAGATGTAGCCATAGACGGCGGTGGACCAGCCGATCGGCGTGTTGGACAGCGAGGCCATCAGGTTGTACTTGGTGGCGGCGGCGCCCTTGCCGATCGCCTCCAGCGTGACGGCCGAGAAGGCCGCGTAGCACAGGCCGTTGGCAAAGGCGTAGAGGCTGGTCCAGATGATGAACTGGGTCTCGGTCTGCGGTGCCAGCGCCATCGCCACGCTGATGCCGGCGGTGCCCAGGCCCAGCAGGCAATAGGCCAGCTGGCGGTTCATGCGGTCGCACAGATAGCCGCCGAGCAGGCAGCCAGCGGCCGAGAGTAGGCCGCTCATGGTGCCGGTGACCAGGGCCACGGTGTCGGCGCTGGCGCCCCATTGCTCGGCAAAGATCGAGTACATATTGCTCATCGCGCCCGTGCCCAGCGGCAGGAACACCACCAGCATCGCCAGGGCGCCGCGGCGCGAGCGCACCACGCTCCAGAGGTCGCGCCCGGTCTCGCGCAGGCGCTCGCCGACGCTGCCGGCGATGGCCTGCGAGAGGTCCTCGTGCAGCCAGAAGATTGGCAGGCTGCACAGGGCGCAGGCCAGGGCCAGCACGGCAGCACCAGCGGGCACGCTCAGGCCGCCGGAATGGATCAGCCACAGCGCCAGTCCGCCGCCCAGGCCGTTGCCGCCCAGATTGCCGGCCTGGAACCAGCCGGCCGCACGGCCCTTGGCATGCTCGGGGGTCTGGTGCGCCATCAGGCAGTCCACCGCCATGCCCACCACGGTGGACGCGGCGCTCAGGGTGACCACCAGCGCGATGATGCGCGGCATGGCCTCGCTGCTGAGGGGCTGCAGGCCCAGCGCCAGCATGCTGAGCACCAGGCAGACCATGCCGATCGCGAACCAGCGCTTGCGCGTCAGCGTCAGGTCGATCACCGGCGCCCACAGGAACTTCCAGGTCTGCGGGATGTAGTGCAGGGCCAGCATGGCGGCAATCAGCTCGGCGCTGACATGGGCTTGCGCCAGCAGATAGGCCACGCACACCCCGGTGAAGCCGCTGCTCGCGCCAAAGGGCGCGATCAGGAACATGAAGTAGGCCGGGTGGGGGACTTTCTGCTCGGTGGGCAGCAGATGCGCGGAGGTGCTCATGGGTGGGGGCGGCCGGTCGCGTGAACAGGCGGCTTGAAGAAAGAAAGAAGGAAAGCGAAGGCGTGGAACATATCACCCATGCGCCCGGCTTCGCAGCGGTACTTTCACCCGGAACACTGCGCCGCATGCCCAGGCCGGCTCGGAAAGCCAGCGGGCGCGTCGATTGCGTCTCAACCCCCGACACCGTTTCTAGAGCAGCTCGGCGCTCTCGCGCACCCGTGCGTACTCGCCCTGCAGATTGGCCAGCGCCACGCGGTGCAGGTCCTCGGCGCTGCGCACCGTGGCCTCGGCCGAGTAATTCGTGCTCACGCCCACGAACACCGGCCGGCCGCGCCAGCGCCTCCTGGAACTCTGCGCCGGCGCAGGCGCGCCAGCTGGGCCTGCCGGCCCTGGGCACCGCTTTGCTCGACGATGGCGTAATGCGCATCGGGCGAGCCCGACTCCACCGCATGCGGAGTTTCAGATCGGTGGTGTTGGGGGGGCTATTGTGCGGGCGCGGAACGCCTTGGCCGCGTTCGTCATGCCGGACCCTGTCTGCCTGACGGTGACGGCGAGTCTTGAGATTAGGTGTTTTGTTTCCTTCATCAAGACTGCATGCATGGCATGTCGCGCACTTGAATCCGTATCCTCACCAGCGGCTATGGCCGGATCAGCGCATGCGCTCACCGAGCAAGCTGCCGGTGCAGGGGCGCTATGGGCTCGGCTGCAGCAGGTCCAGCGCCGGCTCGGGCAACAAGCCAGGGGCGGCCGCCTGCGGAAGCCATTTCGCATAGATGGCCGCGAATGTGCCATCGCGTTTCATGGCATCCAGTTCCTTTTGCAGCAGCGCGGCGGTGTCCGGCGCCGTACCCTTGGACAGGGCCAGATAGCCCTGGCCCTTGTGCACCACCAGCACCGGCTTGAGCGCATCCAGCGGCACGCGCAGCTTCTTGCCGGCGGCGGGCACGACGGGGTCGGTCAGCACCATCACCGCATCGTCGAGGTCCTGCAACAGCAGCAGGCGCAATGCGTCCTCGGGTGTGTTGGCGAGCGTGAGCCTCTGCAGGCCAAGCCGGCGCAATGCCTGCTCCAGAAACGAGCCCCGGTGCACGATGATCTGCTTCACCGCAGCGAGATCGCCGATGCGCTCGACATTCAGCCGCGCGCCCGCACGCATGTAGACGCTGGAGCTGACGTTGACGATCGGGCCTATCCATTGATACTGGGCCTCGCGCTCGGCGGTACGGGTGGTGAAGAACAATGCCACATTGGGCGTGTTGGCGGCCATCGCCACCGCACGCGCCCAGGGCATCAGTTCGATCTCACCGCCGACGCCGCTGCGGCGCTGCAATTCCCGCACCAGCTCGGTACACAGGCCGGTGACGCTTGCGCCATCGCGGTAGTTCAGCGGCGGCAGCTCATGGGTGAGGAACTGGAGCTGCTGGCCTGCGGCCATGGCGCCGCTCACGGCCAGGGCAAGCATGGCAGTCGTCAATCTGCGGCTAAGGCTTGTCATGAGCTTCAAGACCTCGCGTTGGAGCAGCAAATTCTAGGCGCCTCACCCGCCATTGCGCGCTGCTGCGGCAAATTGGGCACAAGGCGGCAGCCGCGCCGATGTGGCGGGCGGCGCCCGCGGCTGGCCCGTGATAGTCTGAGCTGGCCTCGGCAGACAAGGCTGCGCAGAAACGGAGGTTCGCCATGCAGACCCTGGACGAAATGCTCGCGCTGAGCCTGCTCACGCCCGCCCAGCATGCCCAGATCCATGCCTGGGCGCACCACGCCAAGACGCCGGAACGCATCATGAACGAGATGCCGGCGCATCTGTGGCGGGCGCTGGAACTGGCGAGCGTGTTGATGGATTTCGATGTGGGGCTGGCGGGCGCGCCCGGCCACTGAAGCACTGGACAAGCGCAGGCCGCGTCGGTCTATGCTTCAGCGCAGCACGCCGCGCATCGTCATGCGGCGTGCATACCAGGCGAAGCACAGCAGCAGGGCAGCGATGACGGCGCTCGTGATCGCCATCTGCGGGCCCATGATGGCGCCGCTGTTGCTGAGCACATAGGTGTAGAGCAGGCTGATCGCGAAGGCCGCCAGCGACAGCACAAACACCGGCGCGGCCAGCCGCCTGCGCAGCAGCAGAAGCACCGAGGCCAGGAAAGCGCCCAACACGCCCACGGCCCAGACCAGCGTCATCCACGCCGGCATGCCTTGGTAATGCGCGATCTGCTCGGGCGTCATGCCCGCGCTGGCCTGGTAGGCGGCGCCCTGGGCCATGGTCATGACGAAGTCGAACACGCCGATGGCGTTGAACAAGAGGGCGAAGCCGCCCACGAGCCAGCAATGCATGGGCGTTCTCTGAACGGCTTCGGTCATGGCGTTCTCCGGTGATGGGCCAGTGTTGCGCCAATCGAGCGGCGCTCACAAGCGGGGAAACTCGTGCTGTCCCTCACGCCGAAGCGCTACTGCCTATGGCGCCGATTCGGCCGCCTGCAACTGCCTCAGGCAGGCGATGCACAGGCAGCGGCTGTACTGCTGCGCCAGTTGCTGGCGCAGCGCCTCACTGAGCTTGAGGTCGAAGCAGTCGCAGCGCGGCTCCTGCGCGCCGCAGTGAAAGGGCTGGCCGCAGCGCGGGCAGCGGTCCTCGTTCAAGGGTGCGACCTCAGTCATGCAAACAGCCCCTGGTGCTGTTCGCGCAGCAGCTTCTTCTGCACCTTGCCCATGGCGTTGCGCGGCAACTCGTTCACCAGGAAGAGCTGTTTGGGCACCTTGAAGTTGGCGATCTTGCGCTTGAGCTCGCCGATCAGCGCCGCCGGATCGAGCTGCGCGCCGGGCTTGGGCACGACGATGGCGATCACGGCTTCGCCGAAGTCGGCATGCGGCACGCCCACCACGGCGGATTCGGCCACGCCGGGCATGTCGTTCAGCCAGCCCTCGATCTCGGCCGGATAGACGTTGTAGCCGCCGCTGATGATGAGGTCCTTGCTGCGGCCGACAATGTGCAGATAGCCGTGTGCGTCCTGCTTGCCCACATCGCCGGTCTTGAACCAGCCGTCGGCGCTGAACTCCTCCCTGGTCTTCTCCGGCATGCGCCAGTAGCCGGCGAACACATTGGGGCCCTTGACCTCGATATGGCCGATCTCGTCCACCGCGCAGAGTTCACCCGCGTCCGTGCGCAAGCGCACGCCCACGCCGGGTAGCGCCTGGCCCACGGTGCCGCCCACGCGTTCGCCCTCGTCGGGGAAATAGGGGTTGGAGGTCAGCATGAGGGTTTCGCTCATGCCGTAGCGCTCCAGGATGGTATGGCCGGTGCGGGTCTGCCAGTCGCGGAAGGTTTCCAGCAGCAGCGGCGCCGAGCCGCTGATGAAGAGGCGCATATGCCGGCAGGCCTGCTGGTCCAGCGCCGGCTCGGCCAGCATGCGCACATAGAGCGTGGGCACACCCATGAAGACGGTGGCCTCGGTAAAGCGCGCGATCACCGCCTTGGGATCGAATTTGCCACTGAACCACAGCATCTTGCTGCCATTCAACAGCGCGCCATGCGAGGCCACGAAGAGGCCGTGCACATGGAAGATCGGCAGGGCATGGATCAGCACATCGTCCGGCTGCCAGCCCCAGTAGTCCTTCAGCGTCAGCGCGTTGCTGAGCAGATTGCCGTGCGAGAGCATGGCGCCCTTGGCGAGGCCGGTGGTGCCGCTGGTGTAGAGGATGGCGGCCAACTCGTCGGCGCGCTTGGTGGCGGGCTGGTGTTGGTCGCTCATCTGGGCGGCGCGCTCCAGCAGGCTGCCGCTGCGGTCCTCGTTGAGCGAGAACACATAGCCAACGCCGGCCTGGAAGGCCAGTTTGCTGACCCAGCCGAACTGCCTGCCGGTGCACACCACCACGGCGGGCTCGGCATTGCCGATGAAGTAGGCCAGCTCGGCCGCCTGGTAGGCGGTGTTGAGCGGCAGATAGACATAACCCGCGCGCAGCACGGCCAGGTAGAGCATCAGCGCCTCGACGCTCTTCTCGATCTGCACCGCGATGCGGCTGCCCGGCGGCAGCTCCAGCGAGTCGAGCAGATTTGCCAGCATGGCGCTGCCGCGCTCGAGATCGCGCCAGCTGTAGCGCAAGGTCTCGCCGTCGGCGCATTCGATCGCCACCGCGTCCAGGTCGTCGGGGAAGGCCGCGCGCAGGGCGGCAAAAAGGTTCGCGTTCTTGCCAGTCTTCATGTCGTTTCAGTCCAGTTTCGCCCCGGAGCTCTTGACCACCTCGGCCCAGCGCAGGGTTTCGCTGTGCACGAACTTGCCAAAAGCCTCGCCATAGAGTGTGGGGATGTCGGCGCCCAGCCCGGTCCAGCTGGCCTTGATCTCGTCGCTCGCATAGGCCTTTCTCAGCTCGGCCTGCAGGCTGGCCACCACCTCCCTGGGCGTGCCCTTGGGGGCCCACAGGCCGTACCAGGTGGCCACCTCGTAGGTCGGCACGCCGCCCTCGGCCGCGGTGGGCAGCTCGGGGAAGCCCGGCGCGCGCCTGGCCGATGCCACCGCCAGCGCCTTCACGCGGCCGTTCCTGATATGGGCCGCCGAGCTGCCCAGGCCGTCGAACATCAGGTCCACCTGGCCGGCGATCAGGTCCTGCAGGGCCGGGCCGGCGCCGCGGTAGGGAATGTGGGTGATGAAGGTCTTGGTCTGCAGCTTGAACAGCTCGGCCGCCAGATGGTGCGAGGTGCCGTTGCCGGCGCTGGCGTAGTTGAGCCTGGCGGGGTTTTTGCGGACGTATTCCAGCAGGCTCTTGAGGTCGTTGGCGGGCACGTTCTTCGGGTTCACCACGATCACCTGGGGCACGCTGGACACCAGGGCCACCGGCACGAAGTCATCCTCCAGCTTGTAGTCGAGCCTGGGGTACATCGAGGGGGCGATGGCATGGTGCACCGCGCCCATGAAGAAGGTGTAGCCGTCGGGCGCGGCCTTGGCGGCCAGGGTGGCTCCGACGGTGCCGCCGGCGCCGCCCTTGTTGTCGATGATGAACTGGCGGCCGGTCTGCTTGCTGAGCTGGGCGGTGAGCGGGCGCGCGAAGGCGTCGGTGCCGCCGCCGGCGGGGAAGGGCACGACGATGGTGACGGGCTTGGCGGGCCAGGGTTGAGCCTGCGCTACCGGGCCGAAGGCGGCCAGGCTCAGCGCCTGCAGCACGCGTGCAAGGGAAGCTGTCTTCATCAGGTCTCCTGTCTCGGTCTTGTTGGAATCAGAGCAAGTTGCCCACCGCCCGCGAATACGCGATCTCGCCCTGCGTGAATGCCTCGTGATGCCCCTCGATCTTGGCCAGGTCGTAGAGGTAGTTGACCATCATGCCGCAGGATTGCTGCAGGCCCTTGGGCGCGCGGTTGCCCATCCAGTTGATGCGTTCGAGCCTCGCACCGTTGTCGAGGTGAAAGCGCGCCACCGGGTCGCCGTCGGGCAGGGCGGTGCAGGCCAGCAGGTAGGCGGCGCACAGGCGCTGCAGGGCCGCCTGCGCATCGGCGTCCAGGCCGTTCAGGCTGTCGAGCTGGCCGAGCCTGGCCCAGTCGCCGCCGCAGGCCTGGCGCAGCAGTTCGCGCGCTGCGCGTGTGCGCTCCAGCTGGGGTTTTTTCTTCAGCAGGGGCGCCAAGGCCTCCAGCGCCGGTTCGCTGCGCAGCCAGGCCAGCAGGCCGGGAATGGGCGAGAGCGTGCAGAAGGTCCTGAGCCGGGGGATCTCGCGCTGCAGATGCTCGGCCACGCGCTTGATCAGAAAGTTGCCCAGCGAAACGCCGCGCAGGCCGGGCTCGCAATTGCTGATCGAATAGAACACCGCGAACTTGAACCTGCTGGGCTCCATGGTGGCGCTGGCCTTGTCGATCAGCGGCGCGATGGCCGCAGGCATGTCGGGCAGCAGGGCCACCTCGACGAAGATCAGCGGCTCCTCGGGCAGCTGCGGATGGAAGAAGGCGAACAGGCGGCGGTCGGGCTGCAGGCGGCGGCGCAGATCGTCCCAGCCGTCGATCTCGTGCACCGCCTCGTGGCGGATGATTTGTTCAAGCAGCTGCGCCGGCGAGTTCCAGTCCACCTGGCGCATCTGCAGAAAGCCGGGGTTGAACCAGGAGCTGAACAGATGCAGCAGATCGGCCTCGACGCAGCGCCACTCGGGGTGGCTGGGTAGGCCGCCGAGCAGGCTGCGGCGCAGGCGTACCAACAGCCCGGTGGCGCCGGGCGCGCGGTTGAGGCGCCGGAACAGCTCCTGGCGCGGCGGCTCGCTCACGCGCGTGAGCTGCAGCAGGGCGCGCGCATTGGGCGTTGCCGCATAGGCCTGGGCGGCGGCCAGCACGGCCTGCGGATCGGGGTTGAAGTCCTGCGCCAGGCGCTCGAACAGCTGCGCCAGCGCATCGGGCGGCAGGCGCGCAATCTTGTCGAGCAGCTCGCGCGCCAGCGCCAGGCTGTTGGCCTCGCCGCGTTCGCTCAGCAGTTTGTGGGCCAGGATCAGCACCTGGCGTTGTGCCCTCGGGCTGGCGGGTGGCGGTAATGCGCTCATGGCCGCCTTTATAGAGGAAGCGGCGCGGCGGCGGCTACGGGCTGATACGGTGGCCGCGCCGGCGGGGCGGCTGCTACATTGAACGCCCGCTCCAATCAATCCCTCAGCCCCCGCCATGAGCACGCATGCGCCCGTAGCCAACTTTCCCCAGGATGCCGATGGCGTGCTGAAGCTGGCTGCGCAGTCGATGTTCGAGGTGCTGGCCGGCGCCACCGAGGGCATGATGGTGGTGGATCGCCAGCATCGCATTGTCTGGATCAGCGACGGCTACAAGCGCTTTCTGCCAGCGCTGGGCTTTGGCAGCGAGACCGAGTTCGTCGGCCGCCGCGTCGAGGAGGTGGTGCCCAACAGCCTGATGGGCCAGGTGATCGACAGCGGCAAGCCCATCCTGGTCGACCTGATCAGCAACCAGTCGGGCACCTTTCTGGTGAGCCGCCTGCCGCTGCGCGACGAGGCCGGCGCCGTGATCGGCGGGCTGGGCTTTGTGCTGCTGGACCATCCCGAGACCAATATGCAGCCGCTCATGGCCAAGTTCGGCCGCATGCAATCCGAGCTGGAGGAAACGCGCCGCCAGCTGGCCGTCGAGCAGAGCAAGGCGCGCCGGCCCAAGCACACCATTGCCAGCTTCATCGGCGCCAGCCCGGCGGCGCTGGAGGTCAAACGCCAGGCGCGCCGTGCGGCGCAAAGCCAGGCCACCGTGCTGCTGCTGGGCGAGACCGGCACCGGCAAGGAGCTGCTGGCGCATGCCATCCACGCCGCCTCGCCGCGCAGCCACAAACCGCTGGTGAGCATCAATATCGCCGCCGTGCCCGACACCTTGCTGGAGGCCGAGTTCTTCGGCGTGGCGCCGGGCGCCTACACCGGCGCCGACCGCAAGGGCCGCGACGGCAAGTTCCGCCTTGCCGATGGCGGCACGCTGTTTCTGGATGAGATCGGCGACATGCCGCTGCCGCTGCAGAGCAAGCTCTTGCGCGTGCTGCAGGAGCAGGAGTTCGAGCCGCTGGGCAGCAACCAGGTCATCAAGGTGGATGCGCGCGTCATCGCCGCCACCAGCCGCGACCTGCAGGCCATGGTGGCGCGCGGCGAGTTCCGCGCCGACCTCTACTACCGCCTCAATGTGCTGCCGATCCGCGTGCCCTCGCTGCGCGAGCGCCTGGGCGATCTGGAGGCCCTGGCCGACACCCTGATGGACGACATCGCGCGGCGCAGCGGCATGGCGCACAAGATGCTCAGCGCGGGCGCGCTGGAATGGCTGCAGCAGCGGCCCTGGCCGGGCAATATCCGCGAGTTGCGCAATGTGCTGGAGCAGGCCAGCCTGATGAGCGACGAGGCGGTGCTGGACGAGGCCAGCTTCGCCGCCTATGCGCAGCAGCCCGGCACCCTGCCGCAGGGCCCGGCGCAAGCGCCACGCCCGGCCGTGGCGCAGGCCGAAGCAGCAGCGCCCGCCGAGACCCTGCGCCCGCTGCCCGAGCTGATTGCCCAGGTCGAACGCGACGCGATTGCACAGGCGCTGAACCGCACCGGCGGCAATCGCCTGGCCGCCGCGCGCCTGCTGCAGATCTCGCGCGCCTCTCTTTACGAGCGCCTGACACGCTGGCCGGAATTGGGCTCGGCGTGGCAAAGCACCGCCCTTACGCCTTGAATGCCTAAGTGCTGACCCAAGCGGCTGCGCTTAGGCTACCCTTGTCGCCAAGCCGCCTTTGGAGCGATAGTTCCCTGGTCGCACGGACAACTGGCAGGAGATACCTATGGGCAAGCTCATGTTGGCAACGCGTCTGCGTCTGGCCGTGGTGTTGGTGCTGCTGGCCTTTGTGCTGGTGATAGCGCTGTTGAGCTCCCGAGCGGCGGACAGCCTGCTCGCGGTCAAGATGACCACCACGGTGGAGCAGGTCAAGGCGGCCGAGAAGATCGCGCGTGCCTACGCCGACAAGGTGCGTGCCGGCACGCTCGGCGAGACCGAGGCCACGGCCGCCGCGGCGGCCGAGATCGGCAAGATCCGCTACTCGGGCAACGAGTACATCTGGATCAACGACATGGGGCCGCGCATGGTCATGCACCCCATCAAGCCCGAGCTGAACGGCCAGGACCTGAGCGGCAGCAAGGATCCCAAGGGCAAGCTGCTGTTCGTGGAGTTCGTCAAGACGGTGCGCGCCGAGGGCGCCGGCTATGTCAGCTATCTCTGGCCCAAGCCGGGTGCCAGCGAGCCCGAGCCCAAGCGCTCCTATGTGATGGGTTTCGCGCCCTGGGGCTGGGTGCTGGGCTCGGGTGTCTATGTGGACGACGTGGCCGCGGTGAGCCGCCGCGACGCGCTGTTCACGCTGGGGCTGGTGGTGCTGGCCGGCGTGGCCGCGCTGCTCGGGGTGGAGGTGTTTGTGCGCAGCCTGCGGCGGCGCCTGGGCGCGATGCGCGACCTCATGCATGCGGTGGCCGCTGGGGATCTGAGCGGCCATGTCGAGATCGGCCGCTCCGACGAGATCGGGCAGGTGCTGGGCGAGGTGCTGGCGATGCAGCGGCGCCTGACCGAGCTGGTGCAGGGCATACGCGAGGCCACCGAATCGATAGGCACGGCCTCCAGCGAGGTGGCGCTGGGCAGCCAGGATCTGTCGGCGCGCACCGAGCAGGCGGCGGCCAATCTGCAGCAGACCGCGGCCTCGATGCAAGAGCTGGTGCAGCAGGTGCGGCAGTCCACCGAGGCGGCGCGGCAGACCAACGCGCTGGCCGATCAGGCCGCCGGACAGGCGCGCCAAGGGGCGGCGGTGATGACCGAGGTGGTGTCCACCATGGACGGCATCTCCACTTCCAGCCGCAAGATCTCGGACATCATCGCGGTGATCGACGGTGTGGCCTTCCAGACCAATATCCTGGCGCTGAATGCCGCGGTGGAGGCAGCGCGCGCCGGCGACCAGGGCCGTGGCTTCGCGGTGGTGGCGTCGGAGGTGCGCAGCCTGGCGCAGCGCTCCGCGCAGGCGGCCAAGGAGATCAAGAGCCTGATCATGGATTCGGTGGAGCGCGTCAACGCCGGCACCCAGCAGGTCGGGCGCGGCGGTCAATCCATGGACGACATACTGCAGGCGGTGCAGCATGTCAGCACCACGGTCAACGAGATCAGCCAGTCCAGCGTGGGCCAGGCGGACGGCATTGCCCAGGTGAATCAGGCGGTGGCCAATCTCGACAATATGACGCAGCAGAATGCCGCGCTGGTGGAGCAGACCGCGGCCGCGGCTGAATCGCTGAAGCAGCAGGCGGCCTCGCTCAACGCCCTGGTGTCGGTTTTCAAGCTCGCGCGCGCTTGACCCTGTTGGCGCGGCCACTGTCTGCAAACAAGGCAGTGACCGAAATCCAGGCATGCGCCTGTGCGTCGGCTGTCTGAGTTCTGTACGGTCGGACCGCCGACCCTGCTCGGGCCCCGTGCTCGGCGGCTTGTTTTTCAGTGCTTACCCTGAGTGGGCGACGCTGGGCACAAGGCTTGCATTACAAGCCCATGTGCAGCCAGCCGCCCGCGAGGGCATCACAGGAGAATCAAGCAATGCCGATGATCACGACACGACGATTTCTTGGCCTGTCGGCCCTTGGCTTGGCCACCATGCTGGCCACAATGGCGACTCTGCCCGCCTGGGCCCAGGCCGGCGCCAAGGAGATCCGCATCGCCCATGTCTACAGCAAGACCGGGCCGCTGGAAGCCTATGGCAAGCAGACCCAGACCGGCTTCATGATGGGCCTGGACTACGCCACCCAGGGCACGATGACGGTGGCCGGCAAGAAGATCGTGGTGATCGAGAAGGACGACCAGGGCAAGCCCGATGTGGGCAAGAGCCTCTTGGCCGCCGCCTATGGCGACGACAAGGCCGACCTGGCCGTCGGCCCCAGCTCCTCCGGCGTGGCGCTGGCGTTGCTGCCGGTGGCCGAGGAATACAAGAAGATCCTGCTGGTGGAGCCGGCCGTGGCTGATGCCATCACCGGCGAGAAATGGAACAAATACATCTTCCGCACCGGTCGCAACAGCTCGCAGGATGCGATCGCCAATGCGGTGGCGCTGGACAAGCCGGGCGTGACGATCGCCACGCTGGCACAGGACTATGCCTTTGGCCGCGACGGCGTGAAGGCCTTCAAGGAAGCCCTCAAGACCGCCAAGATCACGCATGAGGAATACCTGCCCACCAGCACCACCGACTTCACCGCCGGTGCGCAGCGCCTCATCGACGCGCTCAAGGACAAGCCGGGCCGCAAGATCATCTTCATCATCTGGGCCGGCGGCGGCAACCCCTTCAAGATCGCCGACCTGGACCTGAAGCGTTATGGCATCGAGATCGCCACCGGCGGCAACATCCTGCCGGCGATGACGGCCTACAAGCAGTTCCCCGGCATGGAGGGCGCGGCCTATTACTACTTCGGCATGCCCAAGAACCCGGTCAACGAATGGCTGGTGGCGAACCACTACAGCAAGTACAAGGCGCCGCCCGACTTCTTCACCGCCGGCGGCATGAGCGCCGCGATCGCGGTGGTGGAAGCGCTGAAGAAGACCGGCGGCGACACCGCCACCAACAAGCTCATCAAGACCATGGAGGGCATGAGCTTCGAGACGCCCAAGGGCCGGATGAGCTTCCGCGCCGAGGATCACCAGGCCATGCAGTCCATGTACCACTTCAAGATCAAGGTGGATCCGGCCTTTGCCTGGGGCGTGCCCGAGCTGGTGCGCGAGATCAAGCCCGAGGAAATGAACGTGCCGATTCGCAACAAGCGATAAGCACCGCCACCGCACCCCGCGACTCTGCGGTCACCCTTGCACCCGGGTGACCGAGCACCATGCTTGAAACCAAGAACCTCACCATCCGCTTCGGCGGCCATGTGGCGGTGGACCATGTGTCCTGCGCCTTCGCGCCCGGCAGCCTGACCGCCATCGTCGGCCCGAATGGTGCCGGCAAGACCACCTACTTCAACCTGATCTCGGGCCAGCTGCGCGCCACCGAGGGTCAGGTCTTGCTGGACGGCGAGGACCTCAGTGCGCTGAGTGCGCCGCTGCGCACCAGGCGCGGCCTGGGCCGGGCATTTCAGCTCACCCAGCTGTTCCCGCACCTGCCGGTGCTGGAGAACGTGCGGCTGGCGGTGCAGGCGCGGCGCGGCATCGGGCTGAAGATGCTGTCGGTCTGGCTGCAGCATCGCGAACTGATCGACGAGGCCATGGCCATCCTGGCCCAGGTGCGGCTGGCCGGGAAGTCTTCAAGCATTGCCGCGGCCCTGCCGCATGGCGACCAGCGCAAGCTCGAGGTGGCGATGCTGATCGCCCTGCAACCCAAGGTCTATATGTTCGACGAGCCCACCGCCGGCATGAGCGTGGACGAGGTGCCGGTGATCCTGGACCTGATACGCCAGCTCAAGGCCCAGGGCCGGCACACCATCCTGCTGGTGGAGCACAAGATGGACGTGGTGCGCGAACTGGCCGACCGCATCATCGTGCTGCACAACGGCCAGCTGGTGGCCGATGGCGACCCCGCCGAAGTGATCGCCTCGCCGGTGGTGCAGAACGCGTATCTCGGTGTTGTTGCAGACGAGGTCGCAGCATGAGCGCGCTCTTGAGTCTCCAGGGTGTGCACACCCATATCGGCGCCTATCACATCCTGCACGGCGTGGACCTCGACGTGCCGGCCGGCCAGCTCACCATGCTCTTGGGCCGCAACGGCGCGGGCAAGACCACCACGCTGCGCACCATCATGGGCCTGTGGCCCGCCAGCCAGGGTCAGGTCTTGTTTGACGGTCAGCCCATCCAAGGCCAGGCCACGCCGGAGATCGCGCAGCGCGACATCGCCTATGTGCCCGAGAACATGGGCATCTTCGGCGACCTGACGGTGCGCGAGAACCTCTTGCTGGCGGCGCGCCGCGCGCGTTCGCTGAACGACTTGGATACCACGCGCCTGGACTGGCTGTTCACGCTCTTCCCGGCGCTGAAGAAGTTCTGGCTCTACCCGGCCGGCAAGCTCAGCGGCGGGCAGAAGCAGATGCTGGCGATCGCGCGCGCACTCATCGAGCCGCGCCGCCTGCTCCTGATCGACGAGCCCTCCAAGGGCCTGGCGCCGGCCATCATCCTGAACCTGATCGCGGCGCTCAAGGAGCTCAAGGCCACCGACACCACGGTGCTGCTGGTGGAGCAGAACTTCATGGTCGCCAAGGCGCTGGGCGACCGCGTCGCGGTGATGGACAACGGCCGCGTCGTGCATGCCGGCGCGATGGCCGAACTGGCCGCCGACGAAGCGCTGCAGCAGCGCCTGCTCGGGCTCTCGCTGGCCGCGCATCAATGACGACAAGAGGCCTGCACATGACTGCACAAACCTTGCCCGCCTCCGCCGCACAGGCCGCCGAGCCGGTGCCACAGGCGCGCTTCGACAAGTTGCCCCTGCTGCTGCTGGCCGGACTGATGCTGGCCGCCCTGCCGCTGATCGGCAGCGCCAGCAGCTGGAGCACACTGACCGTGGCCGGCCTCGCCATGGGCCTGATCATCTTCATCATCGCCTCGGGCCTGACCCTGGTGTTCGGCCTGATGGATGTGCTGAACTTCGGCCATGGCGTCTTCATCGCCCTGGGCGCCTTTGTCGCCACCACGGTGATGGGGGCGATGGGGGCCTGGACCGAAAACCCCTCACTGCTGGCCAACCTGGTGGCGGTGGGAACGGCCTGCCTGGCCGGCATGGGGGCCGCCGCGGCCCTGGGGCTGGTGTTCGAGCGTGTGATGGTGCGGCCGGTGTATGGCCAGCATCTCAAGCAGATCCTCATCACCATGGGCGGCATGATCATCGGCGAGGAGTTGATCAAGGCCTGGTGGGGGCCGCAGCTGATTGCCATGCCGCTGCCCGAAGGCCTGCGCGGCGCGCTGCTGTTCGGCGATGTCGCGATCGAAAAATTCCGCATCCTCGCGGTGGTGCTGGGCCTGCTGGTGTTCGCATCCCTGCTGCTGGTGCTCAACCGCACCAAGCTGGGCCTCTTGATACGCGCCGGCGTGCAGGACCGCGAGATGGTGGAGAGCCTGGGCTACCGCATCAAGCGCCTGTTCGTGGGCGTGTTCGTGGGCGGCTCGGCGCTGGCGGGGCTGGGCGGGGTGATGTGGGGCCTCTACCAGCAGGGCGTAACGCCGCAGATCGGCGGCCAGGTCAACACCCTGATCTTCATCGTCATCATCATCGGCGGCCTGGGCTCCACCCTGGGTTGCTTCGTCGGCGCGCTGGCGGTGGGCCTGATGGCCAACTACTGCGGCTTCCTGGCGCCCAAGGTGGCGCTGTTCTCCAATATTGCGCTGATGGTGGCGGTGCTGCTGTGGCGGCCGCAGGGTCTCTACCCCGTCAAACAAGGCTGATTCACCATGCTCAAGGCAATGCTTTCCCACGATTTGCCGCGCAGCAAGCTGCTGGCCCTGCTGCTGCTGCTGGCGGTGCTGGGCCTGGCGCTCACGCCCTTCATCTTTCCCGGCACCAAGGCGCTCAATGTGGCGGCCAAGATCATGGTCTTCATCGTGCTGGTGGCCAGCTACGACCTGCTGCTGGGCTATACCGGCATCGTCAGCTTTGCCCACACCATGTTCTTCGGCATCGGCGCTTATGGGGTGGCGATCGCCAGCACCCGCATGGGGCCGGGCTGGGCCGCGGTGGCCCTGGGCCTGGGTGGCGCGCTGCTCGCCTCGCTGCTGCTCTCGCTGCTGATCGGCCTGTTCTCGCTGCGCGTGAAGGCGATCTTCTTTGCCATGATCACGCTGGCGGTGGCCTCGGCCTTCATGACCCTGGCCTCGCAGCTGTCCGACTTCACCGGCGGCGAGGACGGCCTGAGTTTCAAGGTCCCCGAGGCCCTGCAGCCCGGCACCGAGTACCTGGAGGAGCCCTTGCTGGGCGCCAGCATCGACGGCCGCTTCCTCAGCTACTACCTGCTCTTCGTCGCCACCCTGGCGCTGGTGCTCCTGATGCTGCGCATCGTCAATTCGCCCTTCGGCCGCGTGCTGCAGGCGATACGTGAGAACGATTTCCGCGCCGAGGCGATCGGTTACCGCAGCGTGGTCTACCGCACGCTCTCGAACATGCTGGCGGCCCTGTTCGCCACCCTGGCCGGTGCCTTGCTGGCGCTCTGGTTGCGCTACAACGGGCCCGACACCTCGCTGGCCTTCGAGCTGATGCTGGACATCCTCTTGATCGTGGTGATAGGCGGCATGGGCACGATCTACGGCGCGGTGATAGGCAGCGTGCTGTTCGTGCTGGCGCAGAGCTATCTGCAGGACTTGATGAAGCTGGGCGCCGACCGGCTCACCGACCTGCCGCTGCTCGCCCAGCTGATCTCGCCGGACCGCTGGCTGCTCTGGCTGGGGCTCTTGTTCGTGCTCTCGGTCTACCACTTCCCCAGCGGCATCGTCGGGCGGCTGCGGCTGCGCGCGATGTTGCAGAACAAGGAGTCCCCATGAGCGGCTTCACATCCAATTACCTGCGCTGCGCCGGCCGTGAGATCCACTACACCGAATGGGGCAGCGAGCATCAGGAAGCGGTGATCGCCTGGCATGGCCTGGCGCGCACCTGCCGTGACATGGACGAGCTGGCCGCGCAGCTGAGCCGCCGCTACCGCGTGATCTGCCCCGACACCATTGGCCGCGGCCTCTCGGAGTGGAGCCCGGAGCCGGGGCGCGAATACTGCCTGGCGTTTTATGTGCGCGTCGCGCAGGAGCTGGTCGACCAGCTGGGGCTGGGCCAGTTCCACTGGGTCGGCACCTCGATGGGTGGCGCCATCGGCACGCTGGCCGCGGCGGGGGCGCTGCGTGGCCGCATCCGCCGCCTGGTGCTGAACGACAACGGCCCCGCGCTGGCCGCGGCCGCGCTGGAGCGCATCAAGTCCTATGCGGGCAATCCGGCGGCCTTTGCGACCGTCACCGAGCTGGAGCAGTATTTCCGCTCGGTCTACAAACCCTATGGCTGGCTCAGCGATGCGCAATGGCGCCGCCTCACCGAGACCTCGACGCGGCGCCTGCCCGACGGCCGCGTGACGCCGCATTACGACCCGGCGATGGTGCGCCAGTTCATCGACCATCCCGACGACTACGAACTCTGGGAGGCCTGGGACAGCCTGGACCTGCCGGTGCTGTGCTTGCGCGGCGCGGATTCCGATCTGCTGCTGGCCGAGACCGCCGAGGCCATGCGCAGCCGCGGCCCGCGCGCGGTGGTGGCCACCATCGCGGCTTGCGGCCATGCGCCGGCGCTGAACGTGCCGGCCCAGCTCGACCTGGTGGAGCGCTTTCTGGACGCGGCCTAAGAGCGCTGCGGCAGCGCGACCCAGCGCCCCAGGCGCAGGCGCAGCGAGACGAAGTCCAGCGGCTTGGTGAGGTGCTCGTCCATGCCGGCGGCCAAGCTGGCCTGCACATCGCTGTCCAGCGCATGGGCGGTGAGCGCCAGGATGGGGAAGCGCGCCAGCTCGCCGGCACCCTGCAGGGCACGCAGGCGGCGTGCGCATTCCAGGCCGTCCATGCCGGGCATCTGGATGTCCATCAGCACCAGATCGGGCGCGGTCTCGGCGCACAGCTGCAGCGCCTCGAGGCCGTTGTTGGCGAGCCGGGTCTGCAAGCCCATCAGGGCCAGGAACTCCAGCGCCACCACCTGGTTGATTGGGTTGTCCTCTACCAGCAGGATGGTTGCGGCCTCAGCGGGCAGGGAGGAAATCGCTGATGTCATGACAGATGGATAAATGCCTACTGCATGCCAGCGCATGGGCTGGCCGTTGTTTGTTATTTTTGCTTTGCTTCCCGGATGGCCTGGATGCAGGGTTCCGTGTTTACCCTTGATTGTCCCCCAGAACCGCCGTGGCCATTGTTGCCGCCGACCGGGCCCGCTGGCAATGCGCGCGCATACCTTCAAGATGGGGTCTTGACAGACGGTCTTGCCAGGCCGCCGAGCGGCGCGCCGACAAATCAAGGGCATTCTGGCTGCTGACATTTTCGTGTCGCATGCGTCCATAGAATGTCCGGTCCCCATCCCCAGCAGGCTGCTCCAGCATGTCCGAAGGCACGATACGAATCCGCGGCGCCCGCCAGCACAACCTCAAGAACCTCGACCTGGATCTGCACACCGGCGAGCTGACGGTGGTGACCGGGCCCAGCGGCTCGGGTAAGTCCAGCCTGGTGTTCGACACGCTCTACGCCGAGGGCCAGCGCCGCTATGTGGAGACCTTCTCGGCCTACGCGCGCCAATTCCTCGACCGCATGGACCGGCCGGCGGTGGACAAGGTCGACGGCGTGCCGCCCGCCATCGCGATCGACCAGACCAACCCGGTGCGCACCTCGCGCTCCACGGTGGGCACGATGACCGAGCTGAACGATCACCTCAAGCTCTTGTTCGCGCGCGCCGCCTCGCTGTACGACCGCCAGACCGCGCTGCCGGTGCGGCATGACACGGCGCAGACGATTTACGCCGAGCTGATGGCCCGGACGGCAACGTCTGACCCCCGCCTGGTGCTGAGCTTTCCGGTCGAGCTGCCGGCCAACACCAGCAGCGAGCAGGTGCAGCAATGGCTGGCCGCCAGCGGTTTCACGCGCGTCCAGGCCGAGCGCCAGCTGGGCGATCGCAAGATCCTCGACGTGGTGGCGGATCGCTTTCGCATCCAGGGCGCGGACAAACAGCGCGCGATGGAGGCGATCGAGCTTTCGCTCAAGCGCGGGGGCGCTCGCTTGAACGTCTATGTTCTCCCTCCAGAAGGTGAGGGCGAGCCCGAGCTCTGGCGCTACTCCACCGGCCTGCATTGCCCCGACAGCGATCTGCGCTACCAGCAACCGCAGCCGCCGCTGTTCTCCTTCAACTCGGCCATGGGCGCCTGCGAGACCTGCCGCGGCTTTGGCCGCGTGATCGGCGTGGACATGGGGCTGGTGATCCCCGACGAGCGAAAGACGCTGCGCAACGGCGCCATCAAACCGCTGCAGACGCCGGCCTGGAAGGAATGCCAGGACGATTTGATCAAGTACGCCGGCGAGGCCGGCATCCCGCGCGATACCGCCTGGAGCCAGCTCAGCGAGGCGCAGCGCGACTGGGTGGTGAACGGCACGCCCAACTGGAAGGGCAGCTGGAACAAGCAGTGGTACGGCGTCAAGCGCTTCTTCGAATACCTGGAGAGCAAGGCCTACAAGATGCACATCCGCGTGCTCTTGTCCAAGTACCGCAGCTATACCGAATGCCCGGGCTGCCGCGGCGCGCGCCTGAAGACCGAAGCGCTACTCTGGCGCGTGGGCTCGAAGGCGCTGGCCGATGCGGCGCTTGCTCCTGAGCAACGTGTCATGCCCGCGGGCGTGGATTGGGACCGTGCCCAGCTGGAGGCCCTGGAAGGCCTGTGCCTGCACGACCTGATGCAGCTGCCCATTCATCGCCTGCGCCGCTTCATGGACGAGCTGCAGCTGCCCAGCACCATGCTGGACGAGGCCCTGAAGCTCTTGCTGGACGAGATCCGCAACCGCCTCAAATACCTCTGCGATGTGGGCATCGGCTACCTGACGCTGGACCGCCAGAGCCGCACCCTCAGCGGCGGCGAGGTGCAGCGCATCAACCTCACCACCGCGCTGGGCACCTCGCTGGTGAACACCCTGTTCGTGCTGGACGAGCCCAGCATCGGCCTGCATCCGCGCGACATGAACCGCATCGTGCAGGCCATGCAGCGCCTGCGCGATGCCGGCAACACCCTGGTGGTGGTGGAGCATGACCCGGCCGTGATGCTGGCGGCCGACCGCCTGATCGACATGGGCCCGGGCCCGGGCGAGAAGGGCGGCGCCATCGTGTTCGACGGCACGCCCGCGCAGATCCGCGCCGCCGACACCCTCACCGGCGCCTACCTGGGCGCGCGCAAGCAGGTGGGCATGGGGCTCAAGCGCATCGTCGAGGCCAGCACGCCGCGCCTGATCCTGGAGGGCGTGCGCGAGCACAACCTGAAGAACGTCAGCGTCGAGTTCCCGCTGCAGCGCATGGTGGTGGTGACGGGCGTGTCGGGCTCGGGCAAGAGCACGCTGATGCAGGACGTGCTCTACCCAGCGCTGGCGCGCCACTTCGGCCAGGCCACCGAGACGCCCGGCGCGCACGACCGGCTCCTGGGCGCCGACTGGCTGTCGGACGCGGTGTTCGTCGACCAGTCGCCGATCGGCAAGACTGCGCGCTCCAACCCGGCGAGTTATGTGGGTGCCTTCGACGAGATCCGCAAGCTGTTTGCCGACGCGCCGCTGGCGCGCGAGCGCAGCTACAGCGCCGGCATGTTCAGCTTCAATGCCGGCGACGGCCGCTGCGCCACCTGCGGCGGCTCGGGCTTCGAGCATGTGGAGATGCAGTTCCTCTCCGATGTCTACCTGCGCTGCCCCGATTGCGACGGGCGCCGCTACCGCGCCGAGATGCTGGATGTGAAGCTCTCGCTCGGTGAGCGTGAACTGAGCGTGGCCGATGTGCTGGACCTGACCGTCAGCGAGGCCGCACAGCTGTTCAAGGACAGGCGTGAGGTGCTTGTAAAGCTGCAGCCCATCGTCGACGTGGGTCTGGAGTACATCAAGCTGGGCCAGCCCGTGCCCACGCTCTCGGGTGGCGAGGCGCAGCGTTTGAAGCTGGCCGGCTTCCTGGCCGAGGCGGCGAGCAGCAAGCCACGCCAGGCGGTGGCCAAAAAGGGCACGCTCTTCCTCTTCGACGAGCCCACCACCGGCCTGCACTTCGACGACATCGCCAAGCTGATGCGCGCCATGCGCAAGCTGCTCTCGGCCGGGCATTCGCTGATCCTGATCGAGCACAACCTCGACGTGATACGCGCGGCCGACTGGCTGATCGACCTCGGCCCCGAGGGCGGCGAGGAGGGCGGCGAACTGGTCTGCCAGGGCACACCCGAGGAGGTGCGCGAGCACCCGCATTCGCACACCGCGCTGGCCTTGCGCGAATACGCCCTGCACATGGACCGCCCGGCCACCCTGGTGGAGGAGGGTCGGCCGCTGCAGAGCCTGGTGCGCGCCAAGCGCAAGGCCACCGAAGAGGCGATCCGCATCGTCAATGCGCGCGAGCACAACCTCAAGTCCCTGGACGTGTGCATCCCGCGCGGCAAGTTCAACGTCATCACCGGGGTCTCGGGTTCGGGCAAATCGACCCTGGCCTTCGACATCCTCTTCAACGAGGGCCAGCGCCGCTACCTGGAGTCGCTCAACGCCTATGCGCGCTCCATCGTGCAGCCGGCCGGCCGGCCCGAGGTGGATGCGGTGTGGGGCATCCCGCCCACGGTGGCGATCGAACAGCGGCTCTCGCGCGGCGGCCGCAAGAGCACGGTGGCCACCACCACCGAGGTCTGGCACTTTTTGCGCCTGCTCTATGTGAAGCTGGGTGTGCAGCATTGCGTCCACGACGGCATGCCGGTCAAGCCCCAGAGCGTGGAGTCCATCGCCGCCCAGCTGCTGCGCGACTACCGTGGCCAGCACATCGGCCTGCTGGCGCCGCTGGTGGTGAACCGCAAGGGCCTGTACACCGATCTGGCCAAATGGGCCAAGGCGCGCGGCCACAGCCATCTGCGGGTGGACGGCGAGTTCCTGCCCACGGCGCCCTGGCCGCGCCTGGACCGCTTCAAGGAACACACGCTGGAGCTGCCGGTAGGCGATCTGATCGTGAGCGTGGACAAGGAGGCCGAGCTGCGCGAGCTGCTCGCCAAGGCCCTGGACCACGGCAAGGGCGTGCTGCATGTGCTGGCGCCGCTGGACGAGTTGAAGGCGGCGATTGCCGGCGGCCGCTCCACCGCCGCCATCGGCCAGGTGAAGGTGTTCAGCACCAAGCGTGCCTGCCCGGCCTGTGGCACCAGCTATCCCGAGCTGGACCCGCGCCTGTTCTCCTACAACAGCAAGCATGGCTGGTGCGGCAGCTGCGTGGGGACAGGTCTTGCCCTCACGCGCGAACAGCGCAAGGCCTTGGACGAATCGCTGCAGGAGAAAGGCGACCGCCGCGAGCAAAACTTTGCCAGCCAGGAGGCCGAGATCGAGGGCCTGGCCGACCAGCCCTGCCCGGACTGCCAGGGCTCGCGCCTGAACCCCACCGCGCGCTCGGTCACCTTCGAGGAACAGGCCATCTCCACGGTGGCCTCCTGGAGCGTGGGCGAGGCGCGCGCCTGGGTCGAGGGCCTCAGGCTGCATGGCCGTGATGCCGACATCGCCCGCGATGTGGTGAGCGAGATCAAGGGCCGCCTGGAGTTCCTGGAAGAAGTGGGCCTGGGCTATCTGACCCTGGACCGCGCCGCCCCCACGCTTTCGGGCGGCGAGGCGCAGCGCATCCGCCTGGCGGCGCAGCTGGGCTCGAACCTGCAAGGCGTCTGCTATGTGCTGGACGAGCCCACCATAGGCCTGCACCCGCGCGACAACCAGATCCTGCTCAAGGCCCTGGGCACGCTGGGCGACAAGGGCAACACCCTGGTGGTGGTGGAGCACGACGAGGACACCATACGCCGCGCCGACCACATCATCGACATCGGCCCAGGCGCTGGCAAGCGCGGCGGCCATGTGGTGGCGCAGGGCACGGTGGCCCAGCTCTCGGCTGCCGGCGATTCGGTCACCGGCCGCTTCCTGGCGCATCCGCTCATCCACCCGCTGCAGGCGCGCCGCGAGATCGACCCGGCCGCCCCCAAGCTCACCATCCTGAACGCCAGCCTGCACAACCTGCGGCAGGTCACGGTGGACGTGCCGCTGCACCGGCTGGTGGCGGTGACGGGCGTGTCGGGCTCGGGCAAGAGCACGCTGGCGCGCGATGTGCTGCTGGCCAATATGGCGCAGGCCGTGCCGCTGCGGCGCGCGCCCAACAGCTGGATCGGTTGCGAGGGCATCGAGGGCCATGCGCAGGTGGACCGGGTGCTGGAAGTGGACCAGACCCCCATCGGCAAGACGCCGCGCAGCTGCCCGGCCACCTATATCGGCTTCTGGGACGCGATCCGCAAGCTCTTCGCCGAGACCCTGGAGTCCAAGGCACGCGGCTATGCGGCCGGGCGTTTCTCCTTCAACACCGGCGAGGGCCGCTGCCCGGGCTGCGAGGGCCAGGGCATGAAGACCATAGAGATGAGCTTCCTGCCGGATGTGAAGGTGTTGTGCGACCAATGCCATGGCCAGCGCTTCAACCCCGAGACGCTGAACGTCAGCTGGAAGGGCAAGAGCATCGGCGATGTGCTGGCCATGGAGGTGGACGAGGCGGTGGAGTTCTTTGCCGCCATGCCGTCCATCGCCCATCCGCTGCAATTGCTCAAGGACGTGGGCCTGGGCTATCTGACCCTGGGCCAACCCTCGCCCACGCTCTCGGGCGGCGAGGCGCAGCGCATCAAGCTGGTGAGCGAGCTGGTGAAGGTGCGCGACGATGTGGCGCGCCGCGGCCAGAAGGCGCCGCACACCCTGTACGTGCTGGACGAGCCCACCGTGGGCCTGCACATGGCCGATGTGGAGCGCCTCATCCGCGTGCTGCACCGCCTGGTGGCGGGCGGGCATTCGGTGCTGGTGATCGAGCATGACCTGGACGTGATTGCCGAGGCCGACTGGGTCATCGACCTGGGCCCCGAGGGCGGCACGGCCGGGGGGGCGGTGGTGCTGGCCGGCACGCCCGAGGCGCTGGTGAAGAGCGGCAGCCATTCCGGCGTGGCGCTGGCGCCGGTGCTGGCGCGGCAGGTGGCCTGATCGTGGGTCAGTGAGGCTTGCCGGGCGGCTTGCCGTTGAACTCTTTGGGACGATAGACGTTGCCGTCCCAGAGTTCGTCGTCGGTCGTGCGCTTGGCGCGGCTGATCGCGTCCATCGCGGCCTCGTGGGCGGCGCGCCGACGTTCGCGCGAATTGAAACGGCGTGAACCGATCGCGAACAGGCGGTCACGGTAGCCGGCCAGCCAGGCTTCGAGGCGCCGTTGGCGCGCCCGCCCCAGGCACATGTGCAAGGCCAGTGCGAGGCAGATGAGCAGACCGACGCTGGCGACGAGCTTGACGAACATGGAATGGCTGAACGCACGGACCCGAGCCCCGGGGCGGGGCTCGATGGCCGCAGTGTGCCACCGTCGGCTGGCCTTGAGCCAGGATGCTAGGCCCCCAGGACAGGGGGCGCATCGGTATTACTGCGTGGTTTCAGTCCCGGTGCTTGTCATGGCCCTTGCCATGATTCTTGTGCCCATGCTCGGTTTCGTCGCGCCTGTCGTCGCCGTCGCCACGGTATTGGCGCGCATACCAATCTTCCTTCACGAAGTAGACCGGCACGCCACAGGCGTCGTAACGCCCGCAATGCTTGGCCCAGTTCTTCTGGTGGCCCGGCGGCACGCGCAAGTAAATGGGCTGCAGCACGCGCCCGGGCGAACGCTGCACCCAGATCGGCTGCGCCACCACCACCTGCGGTGGCTGCGGCATGTTGCCGATGTCGATGCGGCCATAGAAACCGGGTTGGCCGATGCTGACGGACACACCCACATCGGCAGCCGAGGCCATCCCGTTCAGCAGGGCCAGGCCCAGGGCGCCCAACGTTTTCTTGTTGATGATCATCAAGTTCCTCCGTTTGGATCAGGCCTAGAGCATACGTCCTGGATTGCCAGCCCCTGTCTTTCGTCATGGTGCCGTTTGTGAGCAGCCGCCTAGAATCCCGCGCCCGGCGTGCTCGCCGATGGAGGCGACAAGCGTGCAAGCAAAGCGAAGCGTGAGCAAAGGAAAAACAGCGGCGATGCTGGCCGGATCGAGCTGGCTCATCCTGATGGCCGCGGTGTCACCCTGGGCCTGGGCGCAGCCCAGGCCGGCGCCCAGCCTGGAGCAGCTGTTCCGCGAGCAGCCCTACCGCGGCGAGCCCGCCAAGCAGACCGAGTTCAGCCACAGCGGCCGCTACCTGGCCTATTTGTGGAGCCCCTATGGCGAGGCGGGCAGCGATCTGCATGTGGTCGATACGCGCAGCGGCAAGACCCTGCGCCTGACATCGCCGGCCCTGATGCAGGCCTTTGACGCGCCCGAGGACCTGACGCGCTTCGACCGGAAGCTGCAGCAAAAGCGCAGCGAAATGGCCGAGCGCCAGGCGCGCGAGGAGGCGCAGGCCGCCTATCTGCGCGGCGCTGCGGTGGACCTGAACCAGTGGGAAGACGCCGCGCTGGCTAGGCTCAAGATCGAGCTGGCCGACAAGAAGACGCGCGACGAGGCCCAGAAAGCCGCCGACAAGGCCGAGGCCGAGGCAGAGAAACGCGCCGCCGAGGCCCTGGCCGCCAAACGTGCCGGCAAGCCGCCCGAGGCCGCTGCCTCGGCTGCCTCCGCGCCGACCCAGCCGGCCAAGCCGGCCGAGCTGGAACTCTGGGAGCTGCGCGACGAACTCAAGAAGAAGCAGGCCAAAGACAAGCTCAAGCCCGAGGACCTCTACCCCGGTGTCGCGCAAGTCGTGTGGGCGAACCAGCGCGATGAGCTGATCCTGCAATACCGCGGCAGCCTGCTGCGCTGGCAGGCCGGGCAGGAGAAGCTGCAGCCCCTGCTGAGCACGCAGCGCCAGCTGCGCGTGGTGGCTTACACGCCCGACGATCAGGGCTTTGTCTTCATGGACGAGAAGCGCCTGCTGCGCGCGCGCTTCGCCAGCGCCGCCGTGCAGGTGCTCAACCGCGAGCTGATCCACCCCGACGACGAGGACAGCGGCAAGAAGTACCGCATCGACGAGACCGTGATCAGCGAGGACGGGCGCTGGATGAGCCTGCTGGCGCGCGCGCCGCTGGCCGCGCCCGATGGCAAGGGCAGCGCGCCCAAGCCCGGCCGCCAGGTGGAGATCATGAACTACGGCGAGCGCTTCGCCAGCGCCAAAAAGGTGGACCGCGAGGTCTCCGACGACAAGCGCATGGAGCGCCCGCTGGCGCTCTACATCCGCAAGGTGCCAGGTCTTGACACGGCGCCTGGCAAACAGCCGCAACCCGTGTTCACGCACAAGGGCGGCGACGGCTGGTTCGAGATCAGCCCGGTGGGCTGGGCGCGGGACGGCAGCCACTACGCCTTCGCCACCTGGGAGCGCGAGAAGGAGCTCTTGCGCGTCTATCTGGGTGGGGCCGACGAGAACGCCAGGCCCGAACTGGTGCTGGAGCGCCGCGGCGACGTGCACCATGAGCTGGTGAATATGCTCAGGCCCCGGTTCACGCCCGACGGCAAGCGTCTGGTGCTGGTGTTGGCCGAGAACGGCTGGCGCCAGCCCCATGCCTACGAGCTGGCCACACGGCAATGGCAGCCGCTGCTGAAGGGCGAGTTCGAGGCCCACCAGGTGCTGGGCTTCACGCCCGACAGCCGGCAGATGTTCGTGCAGTCCAACAAGGACGACCTGGCGGCCATGAATCTGTATCGGGTCAGCCTCAGGGACGGCAGCATGCAGGCGCTGGGCCAGGCGCCGGATTACCACCGCGGCGCGGTGGTTTCGCACGACGGCCAATGGCTGGCCGCGAATGCCGGCCACTGGGCACAGCGCCCCGAACTCAAGCTGCTGCGCGGCCTGGGCCAGCCGGCCGAGCCCAGGGTGCTGACGCAAAGCCATGACCCCGCCTGGGCCGAGGTGGATGTGCTGCGGCCCGAGCGCTTCAGCTACCAGAACCGCCATGGCGACAGCATCCCGGCCTATGTGTTCAAGCCGGCGGGCTGGCAGGCCAGCGACCGCCGGCCGGCGGTGGTCTATACCTATGGCGGCCCGCTGAACGACCGCCATCCGGTCGAGACCGACAGCTTCCAGTCCACTGGCTATCTGTTCGCCATGTATATGGCGGCCAGGCATGGCTATGTGATGGTGACGGTGGACCCGCGCGGCCATTCCAACTATGGCAAGCGCTTTGCCGACGCCAATTTCGAGCAGCCCGGCGTGGCCCAGAGCGAGGATCTGGAAGATCTGGTGGCGTATATGAAAACGAACCTGGGCGTGGACGCAGCGCGCCTGGGTCTGAACGGCTGGAGCTTCGGCGGCTTCCAGACCCAGCACACCCTGTACACCAAGCCCGATCTGTTCGCCGCCGGCATCGCCGGTGCCGGACCGACCGAATGGGAGAACTACAACAGCTGGTACAGCGGACGCACCATCGGCAAGGTAGACCGCACGAAGCCGGTGCTGCGCAAGTACTCGCTGCTGCCGCTGGCCAGGAACCTGAAGAAGCCGCTGCTGCTGGTGCATGGCATGCAGGACGCCAATGTGCTCTACCAGGACACGGTGAACGTCTATCGTGCCCTGCTGGAGTCGGGCAAGGAGGCGCTGGTGGACCTGTTCCTGGACCCGGACGGCGAGCATGGCATGGGCGGCGCGGTCAAGGCCGTGGGCTGGCACCGCAAGTACGAGGCCTTCTGGCTTCAGCATCTGGGCAGGGTGCAGTAAGCTGGGCGCATGCCCAGTTCCACAGACTTCGCCGCCGTCCCCCGCTCGGCCCTTCCCGCGCTTTTGCGCGCGGCGCCCAAGGCCGAGCTGCACATCCATATCGAGGGCTCGCTGGAGCCCGAGCTGATCTTCGCGCTGGCACGCCGCAACGGCGTCAATCTGCCCTATGCCAGCGTGGATGCGCTGCGCGCCGCCTACGCCTTCAGCGACCTGCAGTCCTTTCTGGACATCTACTACGCCGGTGCCAGCGTGCTGCTGCAGGAGCAGGATTTCTTCGACATGGCCTGGGCCTATCTGCAGCGTGCCGCCGCCGACGGCGTGGTGCGCACCGAGATCTTCTTCGACCCCCAGACCCATACCGCGCGCGGCGTACCCATGGCCACGGTGATCCAGGGCCTGCGCCGTGCCTGCCGCCAGGCCGAGGCGCAGCTGGGCCTGAGTGCCGCGCTGATCCTGTGCTTTTTGCGCCATCTCAGCGAGGACGAGGCTCTGGCTACGCTGGAGGCGGCCTTGCCCTGGCGCGAGGACTTCATCGGCGTGGGCCTGGACAGCAGCGAGCGCGGCCACCCGCCCGAGAAGTTCGCGCGCGTGTTCGCACGTGCCCGCGAGCTCGGCCTGTACCTCGTCGCGCATGCCGGCGAGGAGGGGCCGCCGGCTTATGTGTGGAGCGCGCTCGATGTGCTGAAGGTGCAGCGCATCGACCATGGCGTGCGCAGCCTCGAAGACCCGGGCTTGGTGGCGCGGCTGGCCGCCGAGCGCATGCCGCTTACCGTCTGCCCGCTTTCCAACATCAAGCTCTGCGTGTTCAAGACCCTGGCGGAGCACAATCTGCCGGCCCTGCTCGACGCTGGCCTGTGCGCGATGGTGAACTCAGACGACCCGGCCTACTTCGGCGGTTATCTGAACGACAACCTCTTGCAATGCTTCGAGGCCCTGCCGGCCTTGCACGGTGGCCATGCCTGGCAGCTCCTGAGCAACAGCCTGCAGGCCAGCTTTGCCGCGCCCGAGCAGAAGCGCCGCTGGCAGGCGGCGCTGGATACCGCTTTTCAGTCGGCCTTGAGCGCAGCGGCGAGCTGAAGCACCGCTTCCGGCACCTCGCGGCTGAGCGCGTCGTGCAGGGCCTCGTCGTTCAGGCGCGCCTGGTCTTCGGGCGTGAGCTGCGATTCATCGCCGCCGAGCAGGGCGATCGGTGCCAGCGCGGCGGCCAGTTCGGCGTCGGCAAAGCGCGGCGCCCAGGCGTCGGCGGCCTGGTCCACGCCCAGCATGAAGCCTATGCACCAGTCCTCGGCGTCGGTGAGTTCCTGCTCGTCCTCGGTGACGGCGATGCTGAAGATGGGCTCCCAGGCATCCGGGCGCTCGCCGAGCTGGACGGCGATGCTGCGCAGATGGCGCAGCACCAGCATCATCACGCGCTTCTTCTGCTTGCCGCTCACAAAAGGGGCCAGGCCATCGGCACCGTCGCCACCCCAGACCAGGGGCAGCCAGGCGGCGCCGGGCAGCTCGGACAGGGCCTTGGGGCTGAGCAGCAGGGCGGTGAGGTAGCCGTCCATGGCCTCGATATTCATCGCCGCCTCGCTGGGCAGCTTGGTCAGCATGTCGTCCAGCGTCGAGAGTTCCTCGTCGTTGAGCGGCAGATAGTCGGAGGCGGGGTTGTAGCTGGGGTATTCCATGGGGTGCTCGATGGCTGGGGCTCAGCCGTGTCGGCCGTGACGGCTCTTGGGTTTCTTGGCGTCGAATTCGGCGATCTGTGCCTTCAGCAGCAGCATCAGCACGCGGGCGTTGGCTTCGGTCATGGTGATCACGCTGCTGGGCTCGATGCCATCGACCGGCTGGCGCGGATTGATGATGGCGTCGATCTTGAAGATGACTTCGCCATGGCCGGTGGTGGTCGCGGCCTTGAATTTCTGGATTTCGACGGTGTGTGTTTTCATCATGGCCGAGGGCGGTGCAAAGGCGAGAGCGTAGCGTATCGGGCGCTCAGAGGCTTTGCTGGCGCAGCAGATACTGCTGCAAATCCTGCAGGCTCAGCTCGCCGCGGCCGCCGCTGTCTATGCGTTCGAAATGCTGTACCAGCCAGCCAAAGCCGGCCGCGCGTGCCTCGGCCAGGGTAAGGGCACCGCGGCCCCGCAGGTCGGCCTGGCGGAACTGCGCGGCCAGCTTGGCCTGCACCTGAGCGCGCAAGGCATGGCCACTGGTGGCCGGCGCCAACGCCGCCTGGCGTGCGGCCGGCGGCAGCCAGGGATCTTGCATGGGCTGGGCCTGGGCCAGCCCGCACGGCAGCGCCAGCAGCAGCAACAACAGGCATCTCATGGGGCACCCCCGAGGCTGGTGAGGAAACCGGCCAGATCGGCGCGCATGGCGGGCCGCACCTGGTCGTCCAGATAGGTCATGTGGCCGCCCACATAGCGCCTGAGCTGTAGGCCGGCGGGCTGGGGCGCCAGCCGTGCCAGGTCTTGCTCGGTGAGCCGGAAGGGGGTGGCGAGGTCGTGGTAGCCGCCCATCACCAGCAGCTTGAGCGTGGGCCTGAGGCCGAAGGCCAGCGCCAGGTCGGGGATGGCGTCGGGCAGCTCATGGTCATCGTGGCGCCATTGCCATTGATCGATCACCTCGCTGTTGACGAGGCGGTAGTTCACGCTCGCCTGGTACCTGAGGTTGGCGCGCAGATGCTCGGCGATGCTGCTGACGAAGGCGACCGTGAGCACCGTGCTGGACGGGTCGCCCTCGGCGGCGAGCGCGTCGTTGACGCCGGCGGCCACGCGGGCGTCGTAGCGGCCGATCAGCTGGCTGGGCATCAGCAGGCGCCGGAAGCGCTCGGGATGGAGCAGGGGCTCGGCCTGCCAGTTGCTGGCGGCCAGGCCGCTGTAGTCGCCCAGCTGCTGCGCGATCGGTGCTGCCAGCGGCTGGCGCCGCGTCAGCCAGGCCTGCGCGGCGGGCTCGTACTGCGCCTCGGCATAGGCGATCACCTGCTGCTCGAAGCTGGGCAGCTCGGTGGGCACCGGCCGGGCACGCTGGAACCAGGCCGCCGCGGCCGCGTAACTGGGCACGAAGGCGCTGCAGCTGAGCCGGCCGGGGGCGAGCACGGCGCAGTTGCTGTTGTAGTTGAGGATGGCAGACTGCAGCACCACGCCCTGCAGCGGCGCACCCGCGGCGAGCAGGGCCGCGGCCAGGATGGGCGAACGCAGGCCGCCATAGGACTCGCCGAACAGCACGATGGGCGAGGCCTGGCGCTGGAACTTGGCGGTGTAGCGCAGCACGAAGTCGCGGAACAGCAGCGCGTCGGCATCCACGCCCCAGAACGTGCGGTTGCTGTTGGGCGCGATGGCCTGCGAATAGCCGGTGCCCACCGCATCGACGAACACCAGATCGGCCTCGCGCAGTAGAGTCTGCGGGTTGTCCACCATGCGATAGGGCTGGGGCACCGTGCTGGCGGGCATGGGGGCGGCCAGGCGCTTGGGCGCGTAGGAGCCCAGATGCAGCCATACCGAGGCCGAGCCCGGCCCGCCGTTGTAGAAGAACACCAGCGGCCTGTTTGCGCTGGCCACGCCCTTGCGGGTGTAGGCCACGTAGAACATGCTGGCCTTGGCGGCGCCGCTCACCGGGTCGCTGGCGGTGAGGTGGCCGGTGTCGGTCTGGTAGTCGATCGGTGCGCCATCCAGGCTTAGCTGCTGGCTGGTTTGCACCGAGCTTTCGGTGGCGCTGGGCAGCGCTGCGTCGGCGTCCAGTGCATAGCGCACCGGGTCGTTCAGCAGGCCGGACTCGGCGCTGGGGGGCGCATCCGGCGCCGCCGGGCTGCTGCTGCCGCCGCCACCGCAGGCGGCCAGCAGCAGGGACAGCAAGCCGACCCAAAGGGTAGTTCGCCTGGCATGCAGCATCCGGAATCCTCCCGAGTGGCTGCACTATGCCATCCGACCCTCAGCGCCTCAAGTGGCGCCAGACACCCTGGCCCAGGCTCAGGCCGCCCAGCACCAGCGCGCCCGCAAGCACGCCCAAGAGGCCGTTCAGCAGCATGCCGCCCAGACTCTGGGTGAGGGCGGCAAAACCTGACCCCGAAGCCTCGGCCAGGCGCGCCAGCAGGGCCTCGGCGGGTTGGCTCAGCACCGGCAGGCCATGGGCGAGGATGCCGCCGCCCACCAGGAACATCGCCGCGGTGCCGGCGACCGACAGCGCGCGCATCAGCCAGGGGGCTGCCGCCAGGATGGCGCGGCCAAGCTGCTGCGCCAGCGCGGCGGGGCGGCGCTGCAGGTGCAGGCCCAGATCGTCGAGCTTGACGATGCCTGCCACGAAGCCATAGACGCCTACCGTCATCAGCGCCGCCACGCCGGTCAGCACCAGCAGCTGCGTGCCCAGGCCGGCCGCGGCCACGGTGCCCAGGGTGATGGCGATGATCTCGGCCGAAAGAATGAAGTCGGTGCGGATCGCGCCCTGGATGCGTTCGCGCTCCAGCGCCACCAGGTCCACGGTCGGATCCATCAGGGCCGCTGCGAGTTCGCGCTCATGTGCCACGTCCTCTTCGCCATGCAGAAACTGGTGGGCGATCTTCTCGAAGCCCTCGAAGCACAGGTAGGCGCCGCCCACCATCAGCAGCGGCGTCACCGCCCAGGGCGCAGTGGCGCTGATCGCCAGCGCCGCCGGCACCAGGATGGCCTTGTTCCTGAGCGAGCCCTTGGCCACCGCCCAGACCACCGGCAGCTCGCGTTCGGCCGCCACGCCGCTGACCTGCTGGGCGTTCAGCGCCAGATCGTCGCCCAGCACGCCGGCGGTCTTCTGCGCCGCCATCTTGGAAAGGAAGGCGACATCGTCGAGCAGGGTGGCGATGTCGTCGATCAGGGTCAGCAGGCTGGATCCGGCCATGGCGTGAGGGCTTTCGGGAGTATTCTGGCAAGGCCGCTGTTGTACCTCAGGGCGATGGCACACTGTCGCCATGAAGCTTCGCAAACTGCTGATTTCCTGCGGCCTGGCGTTCGCAGCCTGCCTGAATCCCGCGGCCGCCCAGGGCAGCGCCAAACCGGTCTACAACGAGCAGGCCGATGCGCGCGCCGAGCTGAACCTGGCGCTCGGCCAGGCCAACGCCCAGCGCAAGAACGTGCTGGTGGTGTTCGGCGCCAACTGGTGCAAGGACTGCCTGGCGCTGGACGCCAAGCTGGCCGAGGGCCGGCTGCAGGCCGAAACCAACCGGCGCTTCGTGACGCTGAAGGTCAATGTCGGGCGCTTCGACCGCAACACCGAGCTGGCCGCGCAGATGGGCGTGCCGCTGAAGAAGGGCATCCCGGCGGTCGCGGTGCTCGGGCCCGAGGGCCAGGTCTTGAGTGCAACGGGAGCGGGCGAGCTTGCCGATGCGCGCAGCATGGGTGAAGAGGCCGTGCTCAAGGTGCTGGACGGCCTGAAACTGCGCTGAGTCCTTTGGGGTCAGGCCTTGCCTTTTGGGCATGGGTGGCCTAAGTTGCCAGCATGGCCAGACCTCTACGCATTGAAATCCCCGGCGCTGTCTACCATGTCGCCTCCAAGGGCGATGCTGGCGCAGCGGTGTTCCACGACGATGCGGATCGCCGCGCCCTGCTGGCGGTGATCGCCCAGGCGATGGAGCGCTTCGACGCCCAGGTGCTGGCCTATCACCTCGGGCATGACGGTTACGAGCTCTTGCTGTTCACGCGCCAGGCCAATCTCTCGCGCCTGATGCGCCATCTGAACGGCGTCTACACCCAGGGTTACAACCGCCGCCATGGCGGCGCCGGCAATCTGTTCCAGGGCCGCTTCAAGGCGGTGCTGGTGGACCGCGAGGCCATGCTGCTGGAGGTCTGCCGCCATGTGGATCAGTCCGCCGTGCGCACCGGCCTGGCCAAGACGCCGCAGGGCTGGCCCTGGTCCAGCTATGCCGCCCATGCCGGCGCCGTCGCGGCGCCCGAGTGGCTGGAGGTGCAGGGGCTGTGGTCCTACCTGATCGGCAAGCCGGCCCAGGCCGTGGCCGACCGCAAGCGCGCCGCCCAGCGCTACGAGCGCCTGCTGGCCGAGGGCGCCGGCCCCGACATCTGGCAGCGGCTGCGGCACCAGATCTTTCTGGGCGACGAGGCCTTTGCGGCGCGCATGCAGCAGCTCGCGCCGGCGCCCGCCAGGCGCGCATCGGCGGGCAGTGGCCGCGCCGCGGGCCTGCGCTCGCGCCCCTGGCGCCCATGGCGGGATTGGCTGCGCGAATCCAGCAGCCGCGAGGAGGCGCTGTACCGCGCCCACACCGAGGGCGGGCTGTCGATGACCGGGCTGGCGCATGAGCTGGGCCTCTCGGTCTCGCGCGTCAGCCGCCTGATCGCCGGGCACGAGCGCAGCCTGCATGCGCATTGAGCTGCCGCTGCTGCTGCTGGCACTGTGCGGTGGCCTGCATGCCCAGGCTTACGAGGGGCCACTGTTCGACGCCCATCTGCACTACAACGTCGAGGCTCAGCAGCCCCATCCGCTGGCCGATGTGCTGGGCCGCATGCAGCGCAGCGGCGTGCGCGCGGTGCTGGCCAACAGCCGGCCGAATGCCGGCACCCTGAGCCTGGCGACGGCGCTGGACGCGACGCGTGCGGCCGGCGTGCGCGTCGTGCCCTTTGTGCGCCTGTACCGCGACCGTGCCGACTACGGCGGCTGGTTCGCCGATGAAAGCATCTACCAGATGGTGCTGGACGAACTGGCGCGCGGCACACCGGCCGGGCCCTATCGCGGCCTGGGCGAATTCCATCTCTACGATAGCGCCCATGCCGATGGGCCGGTGGCCATCAAGCTGATGCGCCTGGCCGAGCAGCGCGGCCTGCTGGTGCTGGCCCATGTGGATGACGTGGCGATCGACAAGCTGATGGCCCACGCGCCCAAGGCGCGGCTGATCTGGGCCCATGCCGGCATAGGCGGCGCGCCGATCGAGCGCGTGCGCGAACTGCTGCAGCGCTACCCGGGCCTGCTGGCCGAGCTGTCCTACCGGCCCGGCCTGACCGATGCGAGCGGCCATCTGAGTCCGGCGTGGCAGGCGCTGCTAAGCCAGCAGCCCGAGCGTTTCCTGATCGGCTCGGACACCTGGATCAACCAGCGTTGGCAGTACTACGAGGGCCTGATGAGCGAGGCCCGGCTCTGGCTGGGCGATCTGCCCGCGCCGGCGGCGCGCCTGATTGCCTGGGGCAATGGCGCGCGCCTGTTCGGTTTGGATTAGGGTTTTTCGGCCACCGTCTTGAGCTTGGACAGGCCGGCCTCGAAGTCCTTGCCCACCATGCCATCGGCGAACAGCGCCATCCAGTGGAACAAGGGGTTCTTGCCCATGTCGCCATTCATCACCCAGCTGACCTGGGTGCCACCGTTCACGGCCTGGAAGCGCAGCTCGCCACCCGAGGTGGTGCCGAAGTCGGGGAAGTAGAGGTCATAGGCCACGCGCAAGCCGGGCTCGGCGGCCGTGAAGCTCATGCGGCCGTCACCCTCGGTCTTGCTTTTCCAGGCCCATACCGCGCCAGCGCCCGACTCGGGGCCGCTGTAGTCGATCTGCATCTGCGGGTCACGTGCGTGCCACACCGACCATTGCGCCCAATGCCTGGGGTTGACCACCAGGGCATAGACCTTGTCGGGCGGGGCCTGGATCTGCAGGCTGCGCGAGACAGTGAATTTGGACGATAGCGCCAGCCCGCCGGCGTAGAGCAGGGCGATCAGGCCCACCAGCAGGATCACGAGCCATTTGAGGATCTTCATGCCGGCGCCTCACGAAGTGATTGGTGGGCGCAGCATGCGATGCTTGCGCCGGGCGGCGCAAGGGGGCAAAACCTTAATGCAGCGCGTGCGCCGGCGCGCTAGGGCAGGGGGCGTCGGTGAGTTCGCTTTGCTCGGCCTGATCCCAGGCGGCCTGCGTGAGTTCGCGCGCGGCGGCGAGCTGGTGGCAGAGTTCGAACACGCCCAGCCCGTCGGCCTCACCCACCGGCTCGGCCTGGGCGCTGGCGCCCAGATCGGCGGGCAGATCGGCCAGCGCGCCCAGCAGCTCGAACAGCAGCTCCAGCGTCGGCTCACCGGGCTCCTGCTGGCGTGCCAGGCCAAGGCTGCGGCAAAGGTAGTAGCAGGCCTTGGCGGCGTCATCGCACTGGGCGTGATAGAGGGCCAGCTGCTCCAGGGTCTCGCTGCGCGCGGCCTGGTCCTGCTGGTCGGTGGCCTGTTCCAGGTCCTTTCGCAAGCTGTCTATGACGAACCCTTCGAGCGCCTCGCTGCACTCATCCGTCAGCCGCGTGAGCTGGTGTTTGGTCGAGTTGCCTTGCTGCGCCATGCTGTACTTCCTGTCCGACTGCCTGAGCCTGAATACTAGGCCAAGCCACCCGAATTGCTGCCCCGCAATCCGGTGGCAAGCGGGCCCATGCTAGAGGTGGCGCGTGAATTTGTCACGCTGGCAAACCAGCATCAGCGCTTCTTGGCCGGGCGCTGCCAGCCGCTGATGGCTACCTGTTTGCCGCGCGCCACACTCAGCTCACCTTCGCCCACGTCCTTGGTGATGGTGGACCCGCCGCCAATGGTGGCGCCGGCGCCGATGCTGACCGGGGCCACCAGCACGCAGTTGGAACCCACATGCACGTCGGCACCGATGACGGTGCGGTGTTTGTTGGCGCCGTCGTAGTTGGCCGTGATGGAGCCAGCGCCGTAGTTGACGCGCTCGCCCACCGTGGCATCGCCCAGATAGGCCAGGTGGTTGGCCTTGGCGCCCTTGGCCAGAGTGGAGTTCTTGACCTCGACGAAGTTGCCGATGTGCACCTCGTCACCCAGCTCCGCACCCGGGCGCAGGCGCGCGAAGGGGCCGATCAGCGCGCCCGCGCCGATCTTCACGCCGACGCTCTCGCCGTCGATATGGGTGAATTCATGGATGCGTGCGCCGGCCGCAATGCTGGCATTGCGGATCACGCAGTTGGCGCCGATGCGCACGCCGTCGCCCAGCGCGACCCGGCCCTCGAACACGCAGTTGACGTCGATCTCCACATCCTGGCCGCAGCTCAGCGAACCGCGCAGGTCGAAGCGTGCCGGGTCAGCCAGGCGCACGCCGGCTTGTTCCATCAGCGCCTCGGCCTGCTCGCGCTGGTGGCGGCGCTCCAGGTCGGCCAGTTGCAGGGGGCTGTTGACGCCCAGCACCTCGGTCTCGTTGGGGGCGGCAATGCCCACCACGGGCACGCCCTCGGCCACGGCCATCGCCACGATGTCGGTCAGGTAGTACTCGCCCTGGGCGTTGTTGTTGTTGAGCTGCGCGACCCAGCGCTTGAGCGCGCCGGTGGGCGCGGCCATCATGCCGGTATAGCCTTCGCGGATCTGGCGCTGCGCGGGCGTGGCGTCCTTGTGCTCGACGATGGCCTGCACCTCGCCATCGCAGGCGCCGCCGGCGCGCACGATGCGGCCGTAGCCGCTGGGGTCGGCCAGCATGATGGTGAGCAGCGCCAGGCGTTCGCCACCGCAGGCCTGCACCAGGCGGCTGGCGGTGTCGGCCTTGATGAGGGGCACGTCGCCGTTCAGGATCAGCGTTGTGCCTTCGCCCTGCAGTGCCGGCACGACTTGCTGGATCGCATGGCCGGTGCCCAGCTGCGGCAGCTGGCGCACGAAGCTGATGCCGGGCGCCGCCACGGCGCGCTCGACCTCGTCCGCGCCATGGCCGGTGATGACGATGCGCGCCTGCGCGTCGAGGCCCGCGGTGGTGCCCAGCACATGGGCCAGCAGCGAGCGGCCGGCCACCTTGTGCAGCACCTTGGGCAAGGCGGACTTCATGCGGGTACCCTTGCCCGCGGCCATGATCACCAGATTCAGCGCCATCGCGACTCCATTTTTTGAAGCCGCGATTATCGCGGCGGCGCCGGCTGCGACTACTTCGCGCCGAGCTGGACCGTGATGCGATGCACTTCCGGCCGGGTTTGCGGGAAGTCGCCCAGCGCCGCCTGCATCAGCCCGCCCAGCAGGGCCGCATCGCCCTGGGTCATGCCGTCGTTGCTGGCGCGCGCTTCATACAGGGGCTCGCCACTGGCGCGCTCGCGCAGCAGCAGGGCCACCTCGCGGTCGTAGCGTTTCTCGCTCAGGTCCAGGCCGGCATAACCGCGGCCACGCCAGAAGCCATGGCGCCAGTTGGCATAGCCCACATGCCAGCGCCACCACAGCGGATCGTCCCAGGGGGCGCGGTCCAGCGCGCTGACGCGCGCGCCCAGCGTCACCAGAATGTCGGCGCTCTTGGCATCGGCGGCGGGGCGAAAGCCGGCCTTTTCAAGCGCCACACGGGCGCTGTCCTCGAGCGCGTCCTGGCGCTTGTCGCCCTGTTGTGAGGGCAGGCGCTCGAAGGCATAGAGCCCGGGCTTGCGGCCCTCGGGCCAGGCGCCGAAGGTCTGCACGTCGGCGCTGAGGGTGTAGATGCCGGAGCAGGCCGCCAGGGCGGCGGCTGCAGTGATGATGATGAGGGCGGTACGTCGCGTCGCAGTCATGACAGGCCTCCTGTGCTGTTCTCAACAGCGCCATTGTGGCCCTTGCATGTTGACGCTTTGTAAAGTCAGTCGTCGTTGCGATGCAGCTTGATCACCGAGGGCGCGGTCGGCGCGCTGCCGCAGGCCTCGTCCTCGTCGAAGGCGATATCGCCATCGGGCATGGGCGCACCGGTGGCCTTGATGCTCTGGAAGGGGAAGAGCTCGCGGTCCATCATGTGCGAGGTGACGATATTGCTCATCGCGGTGAACATATTGTCGACCCGGCCCGGGTACTTCTTCTCCCACTCGCGGATCATGGCCTTGACCTGCACGCGTTGCAGGTTCTCCTGGCTGCCGCAGAGGTTGCAGGGAATGATGGGGAACTCGCGGTGCGCGGCCCAGCGCACCAGGTCGTCCTCGGCCACATAGGCGAGCGGGCGTATCACCACGTTCTTGCCGTCGTCGCTCACCAGCTTGGGCGGCATGCCCTTCATGCGGCTGCCGAAGAACATGTTCAAGAGCAGGGTCACGACGATGTCGTCGCGGTGGTGGCCCAGCGCGATCTTGGTCGCGCCCAGTTCGCCGGCCACGCGGTAGAGGATGCCGCGACGCAGCCGCGAGCACAGGCTGCAGGTGGTCTTGCCCTCGGGGATCAGGCGCTTGACGATGGCATAGGTGTCCTGCGTCTCGATATGGAAGTCCACACCGCGCGACTTGAGGTAGCTGGGCAGCAAATCGGCCGGAAAGCCGGGCTGCTTCTGGTCGAGGTTGACGGCGACGATGTCGAACTTGATCGGTGCGCGCTGCTTCAGGTTGATGAGGATGTCGAGCAGCGCGTAGCTGTCCTTGCCGCCGGACAGGCAGACCATCACCTTGTCGCCGTCCTCGATCATGTTGAAGTCACCGATCGCCTGGCCCACCTGGCGGTGCAGGCGCTTGGAGAGCTTGTTGATTTCCAGTGAGGCCTTTTTCTCGGCAGCCTTGGCATCGGCGGTGTTGTCGGGGGTCAGGAGTTCGGTCGTCGTCATGGGGGTCACCACTGGCCGCATTCGGCGCTGATTGCGACTTGGCAGTCGGGAAAGATTTCGAGCTTGGTCACCTTGATGCGCACGCCCACCACGCCGGGCAACTTCATCAGCCGGGTGCAGAGCTTGCCCAAGAGCGCTTCGAGCAGGTCGGTGTGTTCGGCGGTGCACTCGTCGATGATGATGCTGCGCACGCGCCGGTAGTCCAGCACATGGCCGATGTCGGCGTCGCGCGAGACGATCATCTGCGCGCCCAGGTTGACCTCGGCATCCACCAGGATGGGCTGGGGGCCTTCGCGCTCGAAGTCCAGCACGCCCAGGTTGGCGCCGAAGCGCAGACCCTGCAGATGGATGATCTGGCGGTTGTTGCGGCGCAGGGCCAGCGGCGCCTGGCCCTCGCGCAAGGGGCGCAAAAAGCTCTCCACCGCCTTGGCCGCCACCACGCCGTCGCCTAAAGCGGTCTGCACGCAGGGGTGCTGGCGGCCGCTGGCGTCGCCGGCCACGAACAGGCCCAGCGGTGCAAAGCGCGGCTCGTCGCGGAAGGGGTGCGAGGGCGCGGTGATGCCGGCGCGCTGCAGCGCATCGCCCACCTGCAGCCAGGCGCTGGGTTCGGCCTCGAAGCCCAGCAGCACCGCCACATGGTCAAAGCGCTCCTCGCCATGGGCCTTGGAAACCACCGTCACCCCTTGTTCGTCCGCCAGCAGCCGGCTGGGCATGGGGCTGCGCGGGCGCGTCTGGATGGCGCCGCCCAGCGCTTCCATGCGCTCAACCAGGGCCTGCTGGGCGCGCCAGTCGCTGCGCGACCAGAGCGTGACCTGGTGGCCGCGCGCCTGCAGATAGAGCGCGTTCTCCAGTGCGTTGTCGCCGCCGCCCAGCAGTAGCAGGCGGCCGGGCGGCAGTTGCTCGCGCTGGGCCGTGAGGCTGAGCGCGTCCAGCACGCGCGGCTGGGGCAGCGGGCCGGGAAAGAAGGCCTCGGGGCGCAGCGGCCTGAGTCCGGTGGCCAGCAGCAGGGCGCGGGCCGCGAAGGCGCGCCCGTCGTCCAACTGCAGTCGCCAGCCTTCGCCAGCATTCCAATCGAGATGGCCGATGCTCTGGCCCAGCAGCAGGCGCAGGCCGGCCATGCCCTCGATCTGGCGGGCGTATTGCTGGCCCAGGGTGGCAAGATTCTGGCCGGGGGCGCCCAGCACCCAGTGCTGGCCGAATTGCAGGCCCTGCAGGGCGGCGCAGAGCTGGGGCGCGCGCTCGATCAGCGCGACGCTCAGGCCCAGCTGGGCGAGCCAGGATGCCGCCGAGCAGCCGGCCGGGCCGCCGCCAATGATGGCGACGTCGTACTGGGGCAGCAGGGAATCGGGCATAAACGGCGGCCGGGGGGTGAAGGGCAGGAAAACCCGCGATTATCGCTGCCAGCCGCTCCGGGCCGCGATTCCAGGGGCTATGCGGGCGTGAGCAATTGCATGCGCGGTGCTGGCTCGGGCTCGTGCGTGTAGCAGTGCACGCAGTTGCGCCCGGCCTTCTTGGCAGCATAGAGCGCCTGGTCGGCGCGCTGCAGCACCTGCTCCCAGTTCTGGTCATCGGCCTGGCGCGTTGCCAGGCCCAGGCTTACCGTCATGGCAATGGCCTTGCCTTCGAACTCCACAGCTTGGGCCTGGATGCGCGCGCGCACCCGTTCTGCCACCTCCAGGGCGGCCGACTCGTCGGGCGTGCTGATCAAGACCAGGAATTCCTCACCGCCGATGCGGAATAGGGCGTCGTAACCGCGCAGGGCCGTCGCGGCCTGTGCGGTGGCGTGCCGGATGGCCGCATCACCGGCGGCATGGCCATGGCTGTCGTTGATGCTCTTGAAGTGATCGATGTCGAACATCATGAAGACCAGGCGTTCCGCCTGGCGCGCATGACGCTGGAATTCGCGCTGCGCCATCTCGTGCAGTGCATGTCGATTCAGCCAACCGGTGAGCTTGTCGGTGCGGGAGGCGCGACGCAGGCGCAGCTCCTGCTTGCGAATCACCATCAGTGCGCAGCTCATGGTGGCGAGCGACAAAAAGGCCAGCAGGGCCAGCGAGCCCGAAGTCTGGACGAACTGGCTGCCGAACAGGGTCAGCGCGGTCTGGTCGCCCATCAGCACCATCGCGGCGCGCATCAGCAATTGCAGCAGGAACAGCAGTTCGGTGAGCAGCAGCGGCCAGTAGGCGGGCGTCATCTCGCTTGCGGGGGCGCGCCATAGCAGGGCGATCACCGCGAGATTGCAGGCCATGATGACGGGGTAGGTGAGCATCAGCCGATTCGCCACTGCGGCCTGGGCAAAGGGCAGGGCGTGCATGGCCAGCGCCACCGCGCCCAGCAGCGGCAACAGACGCGCGTGGGCGGACAGCCCCATATGACGCCGCACGCCCACCAGGATGGCAGCGTGAGCGCAGATGTAGAAGCTGTTGGCCAGCGCCGGCGCGATCCAGTACGACAGGCCCTGCGACTGCGCCGCCCAGCCCAGCGCGCTGGAAGAGAAGAAGCACATGCCGGCCACCGCCCAGTCGCGCAAGCAGATCTCGCGGCGGCTGGCGCGGTGCAGGCCGAACATCGAGATGGCCATCACTGCGCTGGCGAGCAGTGCGGCGACTTGCAGGGTGAAGGCGTCCATGCGGGCGAGGGGCGGTCGAGCGATGGCGGCGAGTATCGCGCAGCTGGCGGCACGCCTGCTGGTCAGATTACGCGCGCCGGCGCCGAACCAAGCGCCAACCCAGCAGAGCGGCGATCACCGCGCCGTAGACGGCGGGTTCCGCGAAGTTGTGCTTGCCGGCGCGCATCCAGACGAAATGTGCAAGCGCGATCAGCACCAGCAGATAGACGCAGCGATGCAGCGCCTGCCAGCGCCGCGCACCCAGCGCCTTGATGGCGCGGTTGAAGGAGGTGGCGGCCAGCGGCAGCAGCAGCAGCCAGGCGCTGAAGCCCATCAGGATGAAGGGGCGCTTGGCGATGTCACGGGCGATCTCGCCTGGCTCCAGCCCCATGTCCAGCCAGCCATAGGCAAGCAGGTGCAGGCAGGCATAGAAGAAGCTGAACAGGCCCAGCATGCGGCGAAAGCGCGCCAGCGCGGGCTGGCCGCTGATGACGCGCAGGGGCGTGATGGCCAGGGTCAGGCACAGGCCGCGCAGGGTCCAGTCGCCCAGCCGGCGTATCAGCGCTTCGGCGGGGTTGGCGCCCAGCGCGTCGCTGGCGGCGCCCCACACCAAATAGGCCAGCGGCGTCAGGCAGAGCGCGAACAGCAGCGGCTTGGCCGCGGGATGCAGCCACAGCGATCGCTTGGCCATGCTCAGAAATGCCGTTTCAGGTCCATGCCTGCATAGAGCTGGCCAACCTGGGCCTCGTAGCCATTGAACATCAGCGTCGGGCGCTTCCTTGCGAACAGGCCGTCCTCGCCGATGCGGCGTTCGCTCGCCTGGCTCCAACGCGGGTGGTCCACCTGCGGATTCACGTTCGAATAGAAGCCGTACTCCTGCTGCGCCGCCTTGGTCCAGCTGCTGACGGGTTGCTTCTCGACGAAACGGATCCTGACGATGCTCTTGGCCGACTTGAAGCCGTATTTCCAGGGCAGCACCAGGCGCAGCGGCGCGCCGTTCTGATTCGGCAAGACCTCGCCATACATGCCAAAAGCCAGCAGGGCCAGCGGGTGCATGGCCTCGTCCAGGCGCAGGCCTTCCACATAGGGCCAGTCCAGCACACCGGAGCGCAGGCCCGGCATCTGGGCCTTGTCGGCCAGGCTGATGAATTCCACGTACTTGGCCTTGGCCGTAGGCTCCACCTTCCGGATCAGCTCGGCGAGCGAATAGCCCACCCAGGGGATCACCATGCTCCAGCCCTCCACGCAGCGCAGCCGGTAGATGCGCTCTTCCATGGGGGCGAGCCTGAGCAGGCTGTCGAGATCGAAGACGCCGGGCTTGCCGACCTCGCCCTCCACCGTCACGGTCCAGGGGCGGGGTTTGAGCGTGTGGGCGGCGCGTGCGGGGTCGGTCTTGTCGGTGCCGAATTCGTAGAAATTGTTGTAGCCGGTGGCGTCGGCATAGGCCGTGGGCTTGTCCAGCGTCAGCGCGCCCGGCACGGCACTCTTGCCGGCGGCCAGCTTGGCGAGCTTGCCGCTCTGCGCGATCGCCGCGCCGCCGGCCCAGCCCGCCAGCGCGCTGCCGGCCATCAGCTTCAGCCAGTCGCGCCGACTCTCGTAGACGGACCGGGGCGTGACTTCGCTCGAGGGGATGACAAGACCGGAGCGTGGGCGCAGCAGATGCATGATGGTGGACGACTTTCAGCGGGTGATGCCCATCAGTCGGGCTGATGGGCACAACCTTACGTCAACCGGGCAAATTCTGCTGGCGGCGTCAGAGCGTGCCGTAGGAATGCAGGCCCGAGAGGAACATGTTGACGCCCAGGAAGGCGAAGGTCGTCACCACCAGGCCCACCAGCGCCCACCAGGCCGAGACCGCGCCGCGCAGGCCCTTCATCAATCGCATATGCAGCCAGGCCGCGTAGTTGAGCCAGACGATCAGGGCCCAGGTCTCCTTGGGGTCCCAGCTCCAGTAGCCGCCCCAGGCCTCGGCAGCCCAGAAGGCGCCCAAGATGGTGGCAATGGTGAAGAAGGCAAAGCCCAGCGCGATGGCCTTGTACATCAGGTCGTCGAGCTGCTCCAGCGCCGGCAGGCGCGCGGTGAGCGGCCGGCGCAGGGCCACGGCGGCGATGAAGAAGACCAGCACCGCGCTCATCTTGCGCGCCCAGCCATCCATGCCGGCCAGAGTCTCGGCGGGCAGCTCCGGCAGGGCGAAGCGAAACGCCAGGATCAGCGCCACCAGCCCGCCCGGCACCGCCAGCAGGCCGATATAGAGCGCGCGCTGCGAGGCGGTCTTGAGCAGATAGGCCATGGCCACCATGGCCGATAGCGCAAAGGTGCCATAGCCGACGAAATTGGCCGGCACATGGATCTTCATCCACCAGCTTTGCAGGGCCGGCACCAGGGGCTGGATCTCATGCGCCTCGCGCGCCACCGTGTACCAGAGCAGAAAGCCCACCGCGCCGCTGACGGCCAGCATCACATAGGCGCCCAGCGCACGGGTCTTGAAGCGCTCTTCGTAGTAGAGGTAGAACAGCGTCGTCATCCAGCTGAACAGTACGAACACCTCGTAGAGATTGCTCACCGGGATATGGCCGATGTCCGGCGCGATCTGGTGGCTCTCGAACCAGCGCACCATGGTGCCCAGCAGCGCCATGAACACGGCGCCCCAGGCCAGCCGCGTGCCGATATGCTCGGCCACGCTTGCGCCGCCGGCCTTGGCGAAAAAGCCCAGGCCGTAGAACAGCGTGCTCATGAACACCAACAGGCTCATCCACAGGATCGCGCTCTGACTGGAGAGCGCGTACTTGAGCAGGAAGACCTTGTCGGCGGCGGCCAGGTCGGCGCCGAAGCCGTCGGTGTGCTGCAGGTATTGCTGGATGGCCAGCAGGCTGGCCGCGCCCACGCCCAGGCTGAGCAGCCGCACCGGCTTCCAGAACCAGCCCAGCGCGATCAGCGCGGGCACGGCGAACACGAGGATGCCCTTCTCGTAGCCGTCCATCGATCCGCCGTAGCGGCTGAAGGCGAAGCCGGCGCCGGCCACGATGAGGGCGGCAAACACCCAGTCGAACAGGTCGCGCCGGGCCAGCAGGCCGCGGCGGCCCACGATCAGCGCAGGGGATGCGGTGGTGGTGCTGTTCATGCTTGGCTCTTTCCTTCGTCTTCCTTCAGCAGCGCCCGCCTGAGCTGGGCGAATTCGGTCTGGGTATCGGGCGACTCGCGGGTGCTGGACAGCGCCATGCGCACGCGCGTGTGTTCCTGGCCACCGGGCGCGGGCTCGAGCCAGATCCACAGGCGCCGCTCCTTGATGTAGAGCATCGCGAACACGCCGATGGCGAGCAGCACCGCGCCCAGATAGACCAGATTCTGACCGGGCGCGCGCGCCACCTGGAACACGCTGGCCTGCAACTGCTGGAAGTCTTCCAGCTGCAGCAGCACCGGGGCCGGGTAGAACATCGAGTCCGACAGCGAGAGCACGGCCTGGGTCATGAAGGCCTGGGTGGCGGCATCGGCGGCCGGCGCGGCCTGGCCGGCCTGCGCGCGCTGCAGCTTGTGCAGCTCGAACAGGCTGCCGTTGAGAATGCGCAGCAGCACCTCGGAGACACGCGCGCGCTCGGCCTCGGGCACCTCGCGGTCGATGAACTGCGAGAGTGCGGGCAGGCCGCCGATCTTGTCAGCTTGGCCGGGCTTGCCGCCATCCAGGCCGGCAAACAGGTCGAGCGCGCGTCGCGCCGTGGCCGTCAGCTGCGGCCGCATCTGCGGCTTGTCGGCGGGGGTGGCGGCATCGGCATAACGGCCGGCAGCGCGCTCGCGCAGGCCGGCGTCGGCCAGGCCTTGGCGCAGGCGCAGCCAGCCGCTGAGGCCGCCCTGATCGTCGGCCGGGATGCGCAGGTAGCGGAAGGGCTCGTTGGGGGTCTCACGCATTCCCATCAGGAAGACGCGCTGCCCGTCCAGCTCGACCGGCGCCATGTAGTTGTTGTACTCGCGCTTCTGGCCGCTCGCGTCCACCAGCTTGTAGCTGAAGCTGGGGCCGACGTTGTGCAGGTCGCGGTCGGCCTTGCCCTTGGCACTGCTGCCCAGCCGGCCCTGCAGCGACTCGACCAGATCGACCTTGCGCACATCGGCGCCACTGGCCGTGCCGTTCTCGCCCATGTTCTCGACGTTGATGACGCGCAGGCCGGTGAATTCCAGCCCCAGCCTGGCCTCGCCATTCACGAGCTGGGTGCTGGCGCCGACCTTGCCCTCCAGCGTGAAGCCATCGCCCTTGCCGGCGAGTGGCAGGGCGCGCAGCTTGAGGCTGGAGCCGCCATCGTCGAAGCTGCTCTGGTAGATCGCCACGCCGCGGTGCGTGACCGGCTCGTTGACCTTGACCTTGGCCTCGCGCATCGCGCCGCTCTCGTGGTCGCGGATGACGATGTCGCTGGCGAACAGCTTGGGCATGCCGGTGGCGTAGTACTCGACGCTGAACTTCTTCAGCTCGATGTCGAAGGGCAGTTCCTGCAGTAGCACGCCGGTGGGCATGCTCAGCACCGCCGTGCCGTTGCGTGCCCCCTCGGGCACCACCAGATTGCCACGGAAGCTGGGCGTGCGCGCCGACAGGCGGTGCTGCGCCGGCACCTCGGAGATCAGGCCGCTGCCTTCGTAGACACTCTTGCCCTGCGCCCACATCAGGCCGCGCACCAGCAGGTCGCCGTCGAACAGGCCGCCCAGGCAGACCAGCACGATGGCGCTATGCGCGCACAGATAGCCGATCTTGTTGGCCGCGCCCTTGCGCGCCGCCACCATGATGCCGTTGGCGCGCACCTGGGCGCGCGCCTTCCAGCCCTGCTGGTCGAGGAAGGCCGAGACCTGCCCGAGCGCGGCCTCGGGCGCCAGCGGCAGCTCGCCCAAGGCGCGGTGCTTGAAGAGCTGCAGCGACTGCTCGCGCACCTGCTCCTTGTAGCTCTTCAGGTCCTGGATGATCTTGGGCGTGTTGCGGGCGATGCACAGGCTGGTGGAGATCACCAGAAAGGCCAGGATCAGCAGGAACCACCAGGCGCCATAGACGGTGTAGAGGTCCAGCTTGCCGAACACCTCTGACCAGAAGGGCCCGAACTGGTTCACATAGTTGTTGAGCGGCTCGCGCTGCTTCACCACCGTGCCGATGATCGAGGCGATGCAGATCACCGTCAGCAGCGCGATGGCAAAGCGCATCGAGGCCAGCAGGTCCAGCAATTCGCGTCCCGCGCCATGGCTGGGGCGGGGCGGCGGGGCGAGGGTCTCGGAGGTCTCGGACATGGCGGAATTGTCGCGGCGAGCGCGCGCTCACCTGGGGGCAACGAAAAAAGGCCGGTGCGAACACCGGCCTTTGCGAACCATCGAGGCGCGTCTGCTCAGCGCAGGCCGGCCACGTAATCGGCCACGGCCTTGATTTCGCGGTCGTTCATCTTGGCGGCGATGCCGGTCATCTGGGCGCTGTTGCTGCGCAGGCCGCTGCGGAAGGCATTCAGCTGGGCCTCGGTGTAGTCGCTGTGCTGGCCGGCCAGGCGCGGGTACTGGGCCGGGATGCCGGCGCCGTTGGGGCTGTGGCAGCCGGCGCAGGCCGCGATCTGGCGATCGGCAATGCCGCCGCGGTAGATCTTCTCGCCCAGGGCCACCAGGGTCTTGTCCTTGGCGAAGCCGGGCTTGGCCTGCTTGCTGGCATAGAAGGCGGCGACGTTCTTCATGTCCTCGGGCGACAGCGTCGCGGCCATGCCCTTCATGATGGCGTTGTTGCGCTTGCCGGACTTGAATTCGTCCAGCTGCTTGGCCAGGTAGTCGGCGTGCTGGCCCTGCAGGATGGGATTGGCCGGGCTGCCGCGCGAACCGTCGGCGGTATGGCAGGCGGCGCACACTTGCGTGGAAGTGGCCTGGCCCTTGGCCAGATCGGGTTTGGCGGTAGCAGCAGGCTCGTTGGCCACCGCTGCGGCGGCGAACATCAGACCGGTCAACAGGATAGCGGCAGTCTTCATGAGTATTTTGGGTTCGGTAAGCGCAACCGGCGGATTTTACAATGGCAAACCAACGAGACCTGGAACTTCATGACTACCAACACCAAGCGCGGCGCCAAAACAGCTGCCGCAGGCCCGCAAAAGGCCTTGCCTGCCGAGGCGTCGGTGCCCGCCGAAGGGGCCACCGACGGGGCCGCCGAAACGGCGTCGGACAAGGTGGTGTTGGGCTGGACCCACACCGCGCGCTTCCTCACGACCGCCAGCCAGCTGGTGCATCTGCCGGCCAACGAACTGCCCGAGATCGCCTTCGTGGGGCGCTCGAATGCCGGCAAGTCCACCGCCATCAACACGCTGGCACAGCAAAAGCGCCTCGCCTTTGCCTCCAAGACGCCGGGCCGCACCCAGCACATCAATTTGTTCGAGGTCGGGCCCAAGGACGCGCCCAACGCGCTCTTCGCCGACCTGCCCGGCTATGGCTATGCGGCGGTGGCGCGCTCGGCCAAGCTGCGCTGGCAGAAGGTCATGGCCGACTACCTGGAGGTGCGCCGCAGCCTCTCCGGCGTGGTGCTGATGGTGGACTCGCGCCTGGGCCTGACCGATCTGGACAAGCAGTTGCTCGAATTCGTGGCGGCGCGCGTGGGCACCGGCGAGATCAAGCTGCTGGTGCTGCTGACCAAATCCGACAAGCTCAACCGCAAGGAAGCGAACGCGGCGCTGGCCGAATGCCAGGCCTTCCTGGCTGGCCTGGCCACGGAGGAGTCGGACGTCTCGGTGACGCTGTTCTCGGCGCTGAAGAAGCAGGGCGTGGCGGACGTTGCCCATATCCTGTACGACTGGATGCAGTCGGCCGTGGTGGCGCCCACCATGGGGGAAATTCCGCCCCCCGAGCTGTCGCCGGAGTGACAGGGCTGCCGGGAGGTGGCTCTCGATACTGAGGTTCCATAGGGAGCCTCGGCCATGACGATTGAATGCTTTGACCAGGTGCTGCCGCATGGCATCACCCTGTCCTGCCGTGCCTGCGGCCCGGCCGCGGCGCCGCGCCTGATCTTTCTGCATGGTTTTCCCGAGGCGGCCTTCATCTGGGACGAGACGATGCTGATGCTGGCGGACCGTTACCGCTGCATAGCGCCCAATCTGCGCGGCTATGAGCGCTCCAGTGCGCCGCGCGAGGTCGAGGCCTACCGCGTCAAGCACCTGATGACGGATATCGCGGCCCTGGTGGCAGCCACCGGTGACGGCCCGCTGGATGCCCTGGTGGCGCATGACTGGGGCGGTGCGCTGGCCTGGAATCTGGCGGTGCAGCAGCCCCAGCTGATGCAGCAGTTGGTGATCATCAACTCACCGCATCCGGGCACCTTCTTGCGCGAGCTGCAGCTCAATCCGGCGCAGCGCCGCGCCAGCGCCTATATGAACATGCTGTGCCGGCCGGATGCCGAGGAGCGCCTGGCCGAGCATGACTTTGCCGGCATGTTCGCCTTCTTTTCCGACCACGCCGAGAACGGCGCACCCTGGCTCGGCGAGGCCTTGCGCGCGCGCTACCGCGAGCTCTGGTCGCGCGGCCTCACCGGCCCCTTGAACTACTACCGGGCCTCGCCGATGCGACCACCCACGCCCGAGGATCCGGGCGCGATGGCGCTGGAGTTCGCGCCCGAGTTCGTCACCGTCAAGCTGCCTACCCTGGTGATGTGGGGCGAGGCCGACTGCGCCCTGCCGCCCAGCATGCTGGAGGGCCTGGCGCAGTTTGTGCCGCAGCTGCGGCTCGAGCGCGTGCCGGGTGCGACGCATTGGATCGTGCATGAGCAGCCGGCACTGATCGCCAGGCTGATCCGTCAGGGCCTGCCGATGAAGAGGTAGAGCGCGCTGCCGCCCTGCGGCGCGTAGCCCAGGCCCACGTAGAGCGGGCCCACCGTGGTGTCAGTGCCCAGGAACAGGCTGCTGGCCCAGCGCAGGCCCTTGAGACTGACCTGACGATGCTTGTCCCAGGTGTTGCCCGCCTCCAGCGAGCCGCCCACAAAGAAACCGCGCGTCAGCACCGGCGTTTCGCTCAGCCGCATGTAGTAGCTGGCGCGGCCGAACAGCAGGGCCGCGCCGGTGAGCTGACCTTGCTTGTAGCCGGATAGCTGCTGGAAACCGCCCAGGCTGTAGGGGCCTTGCACCGAGTTCTCAGGCTCGCGCGCCAACAGGCTGCGCAGGTGCAGATTCAGGGTGTGCCGACCCCAGCTCTGCACGCCCGAGGCCTGCAATTCGACGCGTTCGAAGCGGCCGCTGTCGTGGTCCTTGTTGGTCTGCTGGCCGTAGAGTGCCTCGAAGGCGATTCGATAGCCGCGCTGTGGGAAGTTGGCAAAGTCGAGTTGGTCCACCACCGCCTTCAGGCGCAGCGCGGTTTCGCGGGCCTGGCGATGCGCTTCGTGGTCGGGCAGATCGATGGTCAGCAGGCTCGGGCTCAGGCGCCAGCGCTCATGCACCAGACCGAGACGGATCTCGCCCCATTTGCCCCAGGGTTGGCCGAGATCGCCCCCGACGCTGACGCCGCTGCGCTGAAAGCGCGCGCGGCCATTGCCTGCATCGTCGTAGAGGTTGAGCTGCTTGCGCTCAATTTCGCCCCAGCTGGAGACAAACCAGTCCTTGGACGCACCCATCCCGATGCCCAGCGGATGGTAGAGCTCGGAATAGAAACGCGGTGTCTGGCCCAGCGTGAGCTGGTTGCGCCATTCGGTGCCATTGGCGCTGAGCCAGTGGCGGTTGTGCGAGATGCGCAGATTGAAGGCGCTGTCGCCGCTCAGGTCGGTGCTGAGATCGAGGCCGACACGGAAGTAGTTAGGCCCCCAGGACTTGTCTTCCATGCTGAACACCAGGGTGTCGCCGGCCTCGCGCGCCTCGACATGGTAGTCCACGCGCTCATAGTCGCCCGAAGAGGCGAGGAAGCGTGTGTCGCGTTCGGCCTTGGCGAGGTCGAAGCGTGCGCCGGGCTTGGACTCGAGCTGGTCGGCAAAGCGCTGGGGGTTGGCGATCTCGCTGCCCTCCATGCGTACCGCGGCCAGCAGCGGCTTGTCGAGCTGCGCACCGCCGCGCGCCTCGCGCCAGCGTCGGTAGTCGGCCTCGTCGACCGCGAAGGCGCGCAGCTGCGGCAGCGCCGCCTCCGCCGCCTGCGCTCCCAGCCTGATGAAGTCGACGCCGCGCTCGAAATCGCCGGAGCTGAGCTTGCCCAGCTGCGGCTTGATCAGCACATCGCCCTCCCACAGGCTGGCCATGCTGCGCTTGACGTTCTGCTCGGTGAGGATGTTGATCATCTGCGCCGTCACGCCGATCAAGGAGCCGAGCGACTCGCGTCCGCCGATCGGTGTGCCGACATTCACGGCAATGAGCCGCCCGGCGCCCATGCTGCGCGCGATGTCCACCGGCAGGTTGTTGACCAGGCCGCCGTCGCCGAGGATGCGATCCTCCCACTCCACCGGCGCGAACACGCCCGGCACGCTCATGCTGGAGCGGATCGCCAGCGCCAGGTCGCCCTCGCTGAGCACCCGCTGCTCGCCCGACTCCATGTCGGTGGAAACGGCGCGAAAGGGCGTGGGTAATTCGTCGAAGCGGCGTATCTTGCGCACCGGCAGGGTGAAGCGGCGCAGCAGCGCTTCCAGCCCGCGGCTGGAGAGCGTGCCCTGCGGGGCGCGGAATTCGCCATCGCGCATGCCGAACTCAAGCACTGCCGAGAACTCGAAGTCCTCCTCCTTGCGGCGCTGCGAAAGGTCCTGGCGCTCCACCCGGCTGGCAAACACATCGCCCCAAGAGAGCCGGGTCAGCTCGTGCTCCAGCTGCGCGGCACTCATGCCGCTGGCGTAGAGGCCGCCGATGATGGCACCCATCGAAGTGCCGGTGATCAGGTCCACCGGGATGTGCTCGCGCTCCAGCACCTTGAGAACGCCCACATGGGCCAGGCCGCGCGCGCCGCCACCCGAGAGCACCAGACCCAGCTTGGGGCGCTCCTCCGGAGGCGTGCTTGTCAGGACTTGCCCCCACGCCAGCGGAGCCAGCAACAGGGCAATGAGAGCGTAGTGTCGGGGGCGGGTCATGCGGTCCTGGGCGCGGACCAGGTGCGCCTAGGAATGCGCGTCCAGATCCTGCATCAGCGTGGTCACGGCGCGTTGTACCAGGGATTCCTCTTCCAGCGCGGTGATCAGGCCGTTGGCCAGCAGTTGCTCGATGGCGCCGCGCGTGAGCGAATGGCGCTCGTCGGCGTCCTGGCCGACGAACAGGAAGAACTGGCGGCTTTCGCTTATCCAGGCGATCTGTGCCGTCATCCACTGGCTTTGCAGGAACAGGTGGTACCAATTGCCGATCTGCAGCTGGTCCATCCAGGCCTCCAGCGCAACGCGCGCCTTGTCCTCGTCCTGGCCCGCGTAGAGCGAGACCGGCACCGTGGGCAGATGGCCGCGGTCGACCTGCGAATGCGCCCAGTGCGAAGGCAGTTGTGACTCGCGTTCGGTGAGCAATTGCTGCAGCAACTCTTCGGGGCTGAGCTCCTGGCCGGCCTTCGCGGGGCGGCTGGGCGTCGCTTCGGCCAGCGCGGGCAGGCCACGCAGGATGCGGCCATGCTGCTGCATCAGCTCGGTCATGATGGCCTGACGCTTGGAAGCGTCCATCGCAATCGAAGCCATGCCCTGCTCCATGCGGGAGACCAGGCCCGGCAGTCGGCTGCGGAACTGATCACGCTGTGCCTCGGTCGCGGGCAGTTGCAGGCTATCCAACAGCTCGTCCACCAGCCCGATATAGGCCAGCGCCTCGGGCGCGTCGCGGCCATGTAGCACCATCGCCTGCACGATCACTTCCACCCAGGTGCTGAGCAGGAACTTGCGCAGGCTGGCGGTCAGCGGAGCATCGGCCAGCTGTTCCTTGAGCTGCTCGCGCAGCAGCTTCAACCAGTCGCCGCGCTGCTGCTCGCGCTCCAGCGCCGCCAGCGCCACGGCGCTGCGCTCGCTGCGTTGACTGGCGTGCTGGCGGATCTGCTGATCCACCGCGTTGAGGGTTTGCTGGAATTGCAGCGCGGTGGGCACCGGCGCGGCCACGAGCTGCTGCACCTGCGCGTCCATGAAGCTGAGGAACTCGCGCAGACGCTCGTCGTTCGGGTTCTCAAAGGCCTGGCCGTGGGCCGACACGCGATTCAGCAACTGCCAGGTGGGATGGTCCGCCCGGCGCAGCAGGCTGCCGTCAGTCTGCGCCAGCCGCGCCACGGCCACCTGCAGCCGCGCCAGCAGTTGCTTCACCATGGGGAGCAGATTCGGGTCGGCCAGGATCTGCCCGTACAGGCGCGACAGCAAATCGCCGCCGCTTGCGGCGGGCGGCTGCGTGGGTAGGCGCATCCCCAGGCGCTGCGGGCGCGAGTTGAGCTCGTCCACGCGGCGCGCCAGGCTGTCCAGCGAGGTGGGCAGGGCGGTAGCGTGGGTGTTGGCGAACTGGCGCTGGCGCTGTTCCGAGGCCTTGATGCCGGCGCCATGGCTGGCCACCATATTGATGAGGTCGGCCTCGCGCAATTGCTGGCACAGGGCGCCATAGATGGTATGCACCGCGTTGGCCAGGGGCTGAGCGGCCACGCGCATCAGCGCATAACGACCCTCGGGGTCCATGTCCACACCCTGCATGGCGCGGTTCAGGGCCTGTGCGAACAGCGCCGGTCGCAGCGGGTTGTCGTTCTTCAGCGGCCTGGCAATGCCGCGCAGTGCGGCGAAGAAGTTGCCAAGCTGGTGCAGCTCGGGTTTGCTGCGATCCTCGATCACCGAGACGACATGGGCGATGGCCACATCCTGCAAGGCCTGCTTCTCATCCACCAGGCTGAGCGTATCCAGGCGCACCGGGGCGCTGCGCTGCAGCGGATCCTTGCCCTCGCGGGCCGCCGCCAGCAGGGGGCGCAGCGAAGACTCGAAGTCGCCGATGAAGCGCGGTCGTTCGCGCAGCCAGCCGGCGAACAGCTGGTGGTACTGGGGCTTGTCCTTGAGCTCGTCGTGCGTCTCGTTCAGCACGGCAAGGCTCAGCGCCGGCACGCGGGCGACGACCTCGTCGACGAGTGACTGCAGCGTGGGTGCGTTGGGCATGATGTTCATGGGCGTTTGTTGGCATTATCTGCGGCGCCAAGCATGAAAAAGGGGCCGCTGTTGCGGCCCCCTGTGTTTGAGCGTGACGGATCACGCGTCAAAAGTCTCGGTTTCCCGAGATTACATGTCCATGCCCATGCCGCCCATGCCGCCCATGCCGCCAGGCATGCCGCCAGCCGGTGCCTCGTCCTTGGGGGACTCGGCCACCATGCACTCGGTGGTCAGCATCAGCGACGCGACCGAAGCAGCGTTCTGCAGCGCGGTGCGGGTCACCTTGGTCGGGTCCAGGATGCCCATTTCGATCATGTCGCCATAGGTGTCGTTGGCGGCATTGAAGCCGTAGTTGCCCTTGCCGGCCAGCACAGCGTTCACGACGACGGAGGCTTCGCCGCCGGCGTTGTAGACGATCTCGCGCAGCGGGGCTTCGATGGCCTTGAGCACCAGCTTGATGCCGGCGTCTTGATCGGCGTTGTCGCCCTTGATCTCGCCAGCAGCTTGCTTGGCGCGCAGCAGGGCCACGCCACCACCAGCCACGATGCCTTCTTCAACGGCAGCGCGGGTGGCGTGCAGCGCGTCTTCCACGCGTGCCTTCTTTTCCTTCATCTCGACTTCGGTGGCAGCGCCAACCTTGATCACGGCAACACCGCCGGCCAGCTTGGCCACGCGCTCTTGCAGCTTCTCGCGGTCGTAGTCGCTGGTGGCTTCCTCGATCTGGATGCGCACTTGCTTGACGCGGGCCTCGATGTCGGCAGCAGCACCGGCGCCATCGATGATGGTGGTGTTTTCCTTGCCCACTTCGACGCGCTTGGCTTGGCCCAGATCGGCCAGGGTGACCTTCTCCAGCGTCAGGCCGACTTCTTCGGCGATGACCTTGCCGCCGGTCAGGATGGCGATGTCTTCCAGCATGGCCTTGCGGCGGTCGCCGAAGCCAGGCGCCTTCACGGCCACGACCTTCAGGATGCCGCGGATGGTGTTGACCACCAGGGTCGCCAGCGCTTCGCCTTCGACTTCCTCAGCGATGATCAGCAGCGGGCGGCCGGCCTTGGCCACTTGCTCCAGCGTGGGCAGCAGGTCGCGGATGTTCGAGATCTTCTTGTCGAACAGCAGGACGAAGGGGTTGTCCAGCAGCGCGGCTTGCTTCTCGGGGTTGTTGATGAAGTAGGGCGACAGGTAGCCGCGGTCGAACTGCATGCCTTCCACGACATCCAGCTCGTTGTTCAGGCTCTTGCCGTCTTCAACGGTGATCACGCCTTCCTTGCCCACCTTGTCCATCGCCGAGGCGATGATCTGGCCGACGTCGGCATCGCTGTTGGCCGAGATGGTGCCGACTTGAGCGATTTCCTTGGAGGTGGTGGTGGCCTTGGAGGCCGCCTTCAGCTGCTCAACCAGGGCCAGCACGGCCTTGTCGATGCCGCGCTTCAGGTCCATCGGGTTCATGCCGGCGGCCACATACTTCATGCCTTCGCGCACGATGGCCTGGGCCAGCACGGTGGCGGTGGTGGTGCCGTCACCGGCGTTGTCAGAAGTCTTGGAAGCAACTTCCTTGACCATCTGCGCGCCCATGTTCTGCAGCTTGTCCTTGAGCTCGATTTCCTTGGCCACGGACACACCGTCCTTGGTCACGGTGGGGGCGCCGAACGAGCGCTCGAGCACCACGTTGCGGCCCTTGGGGCCCAGGGTCACCTTGACCGCGTTGGCCAGGATGTTCACGCCTTCAACCATGCGGGCACGTGCCTCGCCGCCAAAGATCACGTCTTTTGCTGCCATGTGTATTTCTCCGGATTCTTAATTGGGGTCAGATCTTGCGGGTCGCAGCAGAATTACTTCTGAACGACGGCAAACAGATCTTCTTCGCGCATCACCAGCAGTTCGTCGCCGTCGACCTTGACGGCCTGGCCCGAGTACTTGCCGAACAGCACGCGGTCGCCCACGGCCACGTTCAGGGCCACGAAATCGCCCTTGTCATTGCGCTTGCCAGGACCCACGGCCAGCACTTCGCCCTGATCGGGCTTCTCGGCGGCGGCGTCAGGGATGACGATGCCCGAAGCGGTCTTGGTTTCTTGTTCCAGGCGCTTAACGATCACGCGATCGTGCAGAGGACGCAGTTTCATCACATCTCCTTCAGAGTGTCTTGGTGCTTGAATGCCAGGTGCTGCGTCAAGGTGAGCAACACCTCTTCACATGCGATAGCCCCGTCGACCGGGGTCGTATGGAGCTGTTAGCACTCGAACTGTTCGAGTGCTAGCAAGGGGATTATATGGGTGCCGGCGCGGCTTTCAAGAGGGCCCGATTGCTTGCTAAAGCAGCAGCAAGGCTGCGGCCGCCAGGGCCGTTGGTGCCAGCGCGCCGAGGAGCAGCCCGCCAGCGCCAATGGACTCGTCTTCGAAACCGCGCCTGAGCAAGGCCACGCCGGCAGGGTTAGGCGCGTTCGCGATGACGGTCAGGCCGCCACCGGCCATCGCGCCGGCCACCAACATGTACTTTGACTGCTCGGAAATGCCGGCGATGAGCGAGCCGAGATAGGTCAGCGCGGCATTGTCGGTCACAGCGGTGAGGCCGAGCGCGCCAAAAAACAGCGCCAGCGGCTGCAGGCTGGCGACGATGGGCTGCAACCACCAGCCTTGCATTCCGCCCAGCACCACCAGGCCCGCGAGGAAGAAGGCGACCAGCAGCGCTTCCTTGAGGATGAGCGGGCTTTGGTGCCGCTCGTAGGCTTGCGTGAAACCCAGAAAGAGCAGGAACAGGCCTAGAAAGGCGACGGGATGATGCGCCAACAGCACCACGCCTGCCAGCAGTGCCAGATGCACAAACAGGACCGCCAGCGGCACCGGGGTCTCCGTGGAGCTTGCTGCCGGCGCTGCGGCAAGCAGATGTCGACGCAGCATGAAGGTCGCGATGCTGGCGTTGGCCAGCACCGCCACCGCTGACTTCCAGCCGAAATGCGAGAACATGAAGGCGCTGTCCCACTGCCAGGTGCTGGCCACCATCAGGACCGGCGGCGCCGCATAGGACGTCAGCGTGCCGCCAATCGACACGTTGACGAACAGCACGCCCAGACCGAAGTACTTGAGCCGCTCCGGCATGGTCGGGCGGAATACCTGCGGTGCCAGCATCAGGGCCGCAATGGTCATGGCGGCGGGCTCGGTGATCAGCGAACCCAGCAAGGGCACGGCCGCGAGGCCCAACCAGGCACTGACCAGCGGTGTGGGCAGCGGCGCCATGCGAGCGAGGCCGTCGACCAATTGGGTCACCGTGCGCAGCACAGGCCTTGACGCCGCGACCACCATCACCACAAAGACGAACAAGGGCTCGGTGTAGTTGCGGGATTCGGCATAGGAGAGCGCCTGGCTGCCGCTGGTCATCAATGCCATCGCGAGCACCAGCACCATGGCCCAGAAACCGAAAACGACTTCCACTTCGCCGAGCAGGTGGAACAGCCCCGCATGCCCCGGAAACCGATGGGAGAGGCGTTCGAACTGCTTGGCAGCGAAGGTGTGTGCCAATGCCAGCACAAAGATGGCAAGGGCGATGTACTGAACGGTTTGATCGGGCGTTGAGTGCATGGTCGTGGCGGTTCCGCGTGGCGGCCCGACCAGCGCGATCAACCTGCCGCGCCCGGGATCGAGTCAGCACCCGGCGGGAGTGTAGCCAAGGGAAGCATCAACCGTGGGGCCAGACGGTGCCAAAGGGCCGGACACAATCGACGTCGGGTCGGCCATGGGCTGCAAAGCGGCGGTACGCGCTAGCGCTCCTTGCCCTGCGGCGCGGATTCCGCGGCGACGATCGGATGTTGAGCGGGCGTGGCACGTATTTGCCCGAGCGTGCGTCGCAGCAGTGCGGTCAGCACCGCCGTCCAGGCCAGCAAGGCCGCCACGAGCATCAGATGCGAGATGTGCTGCAGCGGCGGAAAGTCGGCGGCCAGGCCGAGGCGGCTGCTCGCCACGGCATACATGCCGAGCGGGAACACAAAGCTCCATTGCACCGGTTCATAGTGCAGCGGCAAACGGTGCACGCCGTGTTTCCAGATGAAAAACATCGCCAGCAGGGGCACCCACCAGGTGGCCCAACCCCAAATCATCAGCGTGATGCCATCGATGAAGGGGCGCTGCGCCAGCAGGAAGGGCAGTTGAGGATCCTGCGTGATCAAGGTGGTACCGGCATTGGTGCTGATGGCGGCCGCTCCCATCACGACCCATAGCAGCGGGCTGACGTCCTGCGGCTTGAGGCTCAGAAAGAAGATGCGGTAGCAGAACAGGGTGACGAAGATGCCGTACAGGATCAGTCCCAGCCCCCACAGCAGATGGACCTCTACAAACATGGCGCTAGTCCAGATGCCCAACTGGGGCGCCAGCCGCCCGCCCAGCAGCACCAGCGACTGCGTGCCGACGATGGTGATCAGCCAGCCGCCATGCACGATATTGACGTTGTGCTCGTGCGAGAGAAAGGTCAACACGGCAAAGGCCAGGTAGAGCAGGCTGGCCCAGGCCAGGAAGGCAAGCGCCCAGCAAGCCAGGGCCAGCTGCTGGTGGCCCCGATTGAGCAGCAACAGCCCCACCACGGATGTCGCGGCTACCAGCGTGAAGTAGGCGAACACCATGCGTGGGTTGCGCAGATCGATGCCGACCGCGGCCCGGTAGCGCAGCACGCGCAGCATCGACAACGCCAGCAGCAGCAGCCAGGCGCCGATGGCAATCCCCTCTAACACCTGCGCCAGCACGCGCCAGCCGTGCAAATCCAGCGCCACCGCCAGGATGCCTGTGGCCATCACAAAGGCAAAGTTGCCTGGATGCAGGGATTGGAGGCTCAGGGGGCGCGGCGATGCAGTGACGTCCATGCGGCCATATTAGGCCCAGCCTCAGGAGTCAGCGCTGCGGTTTGCCCGCGGTGTGCGCCTGCTCGCTCAGGCAAGCAGCTGTTGGGAGTCCAGGTAACGCAGTCGGAAGGCCTCGAAGGGCTCGTGCTCGGCGCGCTCGAGCGCGCTTTGCTGCTCGCGCGACACCAGCGCCATGCGCGCATAGTCGTCCAGCCGCTGCGGCGAGATTGGCAGTGCCAACAGGCTGGCCTTGATCGTCCGCGAACGCTCGCCGATGAAGCCGACATGGGAGCAGTCATGCTCGCCGCGAAGCTGCTGCAGCACGTGGGCCGAGGGCAGGCTGTCGAAGTCGGCGAAGCTCTGGCGGGCACGTGCCAGTGCTTGATCGTAGGCTCGGCCGCCCAGGACGCGGTCAAGCTTGGCTGCGATCGGGCCGAAGGCCTCCAGCAGCTCCAGCCCCCAGGACTGCACGGTGACGCGCTGCTCGCCACGCTCCAGCGCCTGGCCGGGGTCGCGGCCGGCGTGGGCCACCCGTTGCTGGTTGCGGGCCAGTGCGGCGATCTCCTGCGGCGTGTCGGGCGGGCTGTCGGCGAGCAGGCAATGCAGCAGGAAGATGTCGATGAAGCGCATCGTGTCCGCATTGATGCCCACCGTTTCGAAGGGATCGAGATCCATGCAGCGCACTTCCACGTACTCGACGCCGCGCTCGCGCAGCGCATGCAGGGGGCGCTCACCGCTCTTGATCACGCGCTTCGGACGGATGGTGCCGTAGAACTCGTTCTCGATCTGCAGCAGGCTGGTGGAGAGCTGGTTGTACTCGCCGCCCGGGTTGCGCACGCCGATCGCCTCGTAAGCCGGGTAGGCCTGGGTCAGCGCACCCTGCAGCGACTCGGCATAGCCCTCCAGGCTGTTGTAGCTGACGGCCAGCTGCGCTTGCGCGTCGCTCTGGTAGCCCAGCCTGCCCATGCGCAGCGAGGTGGCATGGGGCTGGTAGAGCGTGCCCGCGCCCATTTCCTGCAGCTCGTGCGGCCGGCCCTCGACAAAACTCGAACACAGCGCCGGCGAGGCGCCGAACAGCATCAGCAGCAGAAAGCTGTGGCGACGGAAATTGCGTATCAGGTCGAAATACTGCTCGCTCGTGATGCCCGGCATCGACCAGTTGTAGTGGATGCCCGAGATGGTCTGCATGCGCCGGCCGTAGCGGTGGCCCAGGCCCATGCGGTAGACGCTCTTGGCGCGGCCGATATTGGACGAGCCGTAATTGCCGATCGGGATGGTCTCGTCGGCCGGCAAGGTGCAGGGCATGCTGGAGGCCCACATCATCTCGCCGCCCAGGCTGTGCACCACGGCCTGGTGGATCTCGGTCAGCTCGGCCAGGCAAGCCTCGGCCGAGGCATGCACGCCCGTGATCAGCTCCAGCTGCGACTCGCTGAAGTCGGTGGTGATATGCGGGTGCTTGAGCGCCGAGCCCAGCGCCGCAGGGTGCGGGGTCAGGGCCAGCGAGCCGTCGGCATTGGCACGCAGGCTCTCCTTCTCCACGCCGCGACGCATGGCTTGCAGTCGGTCGGGGTCTAGCGCTTCCAGGCGCTGCAGCCAATTATTCACTCGGGGTTCCTCGGGCAGGTCTCGTTGTTCTGGGCGAGCAAGTTAACAGATGTGGGTGAACTCCGCTCGCGGCAGGTTTGTCGCTTCTGTGTTAGCGCAATTCCAGCTTGCGACGCGTGCGGCGCAACTGCTGGTCGGAGCTGAAGCCGGCCTCCTGCGCCGCCTGTTGCAGCGAGGCACCGCGTGCCTGGGCGCGCCGGGCGCGCTCCATGCGGATGGCCTGCAGATAGGCCAGCGGCGTGGTGTGGGTGTGGGCGGCGAACAAGCGGCTCAGATGGCGCGGGGTCACATGGGCCACCTCGGCCATGCGCTCCAGGCTCCAGTCGCGCGCCGGATCGGCGCAGATCGCGTCCTGTGTGCGGTGCAGGGCCGGGTGCAGGTGGTTGCGATGCGCCAGCAGCGGTGAGAGCTCGGGATCCTGCGGGCTGCGGCGCAGGTACACGACCATGGTCTGGGCCACCGCGGCGGCAATGGCGTCGCCGCAATGCTGGGCGATCAGATGCAGACAGAGGTCGATGCCGGCGGTGATGCCGGCGCTGCAGGCCACCTGGCCGTCGATCACGAAGACGCGGTTGTCCACCACCTCGCTGCGCGGCGCCTGACGGCGCAACTCGTCCAGCAGCTCGTGATGGGTGGTGCAGCGGCGCCCCTCCAGCAGCCCCGCGCGCGCCGCCAGCAGGGCGCCCGAGCAAATGCTCAGCAGCCGGCCCTCGGGGCGGCTCAGCAAGGCCTGGCCGCGTGCATGCAGCCAGTTCTGGGTGCGCAGCTGGTCGGCCAGCTCGGTGCTGCCGGGGGGCGCTTCGCCGGGCTGGGCATGGCGGCAGCCCACCAGCATCAGCCAGGCGTCGGGCGGCAATGTGTCGGGCAGGGGCTCCAGGCCGCCGAGCTGCAGACCCACCGAGCTGCTGCAACTCGGCTGCGCGGCGACAAAGCGCAGCCGGAAGGCGGGCGCCTCGCCGTGCCGCTGCAGGGCCTGGTTGGCGAGCCGAAACGCTTCGGCCGGCCCGGCCAGGTCCAGCAGCAGCGCGCGCGGCTCGACCAGCATCACGACATCAATTTGAGACATGCCGGCAGTATCGCCCTACAGCCCTGCGGTGGCGGCGCGGTCAAGCGCCTGTTCGACGGTGCAGATCTGCGCGAAGCGATCCTGCAGCACGGTCTCGGTGCGCAACTTGAGCTCGGCGGGCGAGAGCGTGACGCCGCTGGCGTGGGTCATCGCAAAGGTCAGCGTGGCCTCGGTCACGTAGTCCACTTCCCAGCCCTCGTCGCTGGCATGGCGGGTGGTGGTCTCGCAGCATTGCTCGGTGCGGATGCCGCTGATGATGAGGCGCTGGATGCCCTGCTGGTGCAGCCAGATGGCCAGGCCGGTGCCGGCCAGGGCGCTGTGGCGATGCTTGATGATTTCGACCGCCGGCGCATAGACACGCAGCTCGGCGAGCTGGCGCACCTGGCCCGAGGCGAGGGCAAAGGCGTTGTTGGCGGTTTCCGGGCCTTCGTTGTGGAACACCCGCACGATGGGCAGGCCCAGCTTCTCGGCGCCTTCAATCAGCGCATTGCTGCGCGCGATGAAGGCGGGCAGATCCTGGTCGCTCCAGTAGGGGCGCTGGCGGAAGGATTCCTGGACGTCGATGACGAGCAATGCGGTCTTTTTCATGGCGTGGGCCTCGGTGCTGGTTGCAGAGGTCTCCACTGTGCCCGGCGCGGGCTCGGTCGTCGCGCCGCTTGCGGACCGGCATCGGTCAAATCAGGACATCAGTCCCGGGTCTTGAGGCCGAGCGCCTTCCAGCCCTCGATGCCGAGCTTGTCGAGGGTCTCGAGGTTGGCCTCGTAGATCGCGTCGGTGTCGGCCATGGTGGCCACGGCGCGCTCAATGCTGCTCTCGCGCAAGAGGTGCAGGGTGGGGTAGGGCGAGCGGTTGCTGTAGTTGCTGATGTCCTCGGGCGCGGTGCCGGCAAACTGGTAGTCGGGATGGAAGCTGGCGATCTGCAGTTCGCCGTCCAGCTCCAGGTCTTCCAGCAGCGCGTCGGCGGCGCCGAGGAAGTCGTTGAAGTCCAGGAAGTCGGTCAGCACCTTGGGATGTATCAGCAGCGTGGTCTCGATCTCGTCCGGATCGGCGCGGCGCAGCGCCAGCAGTTCGCGCGCCAGCTCCTTGAGCAGCGCTTCGGGCGTTTCCGCCTCGCTCACCACATAGCGCAGGCGCTGGTTGACATGCACGCTCTTGGCGAAGGGGCAGAGGTTGAGGCCGATCACGGCCTTCTCCAGCCAATGCTGGGTTTCTTGCTGGACGGTATTTACTTCTTCGGGACTCATGGTTGGCTGAGGCCTTGCAGGGCCTGGTATGCGGTATCAAAGGCCTGGTCGAGGATGCGGGCCTTCCAGCCCTCGTCATCCACATAAAAGGCGTCGCGGATCTGGTGCTTGATGCGCAGGGCCTGCTCGGGCTCGGCCTCGGGATGCGCCTCCAGCCAATGGTCGGCGCGCAGCGCCATGATCATCGCGTCCAGCGGCAGGGTGCCGTACTCCAGCGCGATGCCGGTGTAGCTGGCCCGCGGGCATTCCTCATAAGCGGCGTTCCACATCAGGCCCTGCAGCGGCGCCGAGCTGGAGCTGCCCTCGCTGATGGACGTGACCTCGGGGCCCCACCAGGCGCGCGCACGCGCCAGGGCGGCCGGGTCGTCGCGGCCGGCAAAGATGCGCTCGCCATGGCCGCTGGGGCCCAGGCCGGTGTGCAGGTCTATCCAGGCCAGGCGCGCGCAGCGCTGGCCATGGGCCTGCAGCACATGGCGCAGGGTCTGCTGGCTCCAGGTGGGTGCGTGGCCGCCATAGAACAGGCCCAGCTCATGCTCGTACTGGCCGCCGGTGATGGCGGCCTGCAGGGCGCGCTCGCCGTGGCGCTCGGCATAGGCGCGCAGCTGGCGTTCGTTCGCGTCGGTGGGCGGCCAATACTGCGGCAGCAGGAAGGCGGCGAGCTCGTCGTAACCGGGGTTGGCAGGCAGGGGCGCGTGGAAATCGTGGATGAAATTGCGGTTCAGGTCCACGCCCTCCTGGGTGACGCGGCGCCACCAGGAGAAGCCATGAGGGTTGAGCGCATGGATGTAGAGCACAGCCAGGCCGCTGGCCGCGACCGCGGTGCGCCAGCCATCATCCCGCAGCAGGGCCACTTGCACGCCCGAGCCGCAAAAGCCTTCCACCCCATGGCAGGCGCTGCTGATGATCAGCAGGCCGGTTGCGTCGGCCGGGCCCTGCAGCACCACGTCCATCGCCAGGCGTTCGCCATCGCGGCCCAGCAGCGGGTGCAGGTGGGCCTCGCTGTCCAGCCCCGCGGCATCGACGGCGGCCAGGAACTTGCTGCGCGCCTCGGCGTAGCTCTGCGAAAAACAGGAGGCGGCGGTGCTCATGGTCGCGGGCTATTGAGCCAGGCCTCGGCCATGCGCACCCACAGGCTGCCGCCCAGCGGGATCAGCTCGTCATTGAAGTCGTAGCTGGGGTTGTGCAACATGCAGGGCCCCAGGCCATGGCCGCCGATGCGGTGGCTGCCATCGCCGTTGCCGATCAGGAAATAGCAGCCGGGCTTTTCCAGCAGGTAGTAGCTGAAGTCCTCGGCGCCCATGGTGGGCTCGAACTCCTGCACATTCTCGGCACCCACCAGGTCCTCCAGCACGCTGCGCACAAAGGCGGTTTCCTTGGGGTGGTTGATGGTGGGCGGGTAGTTGCGCCTGAACTCGAACTCCACCTGGGTCTCGAAGGCCTCGCCGATGGAGTGCGCCACCTGCTGCATGCGCTGCTCGATCAGGTCCAGCAACTCCAGCGTGAAGGTGCGCACCGTGCCCTGGATCTCGCAGCTGTCGGGGATCACATTGGTGGCCTCGCCGGCATGGATCATGGTCACCGAGATCACGCCCGCATCGATGGGCCGCTTGTTGCGCGTGATGATGGTCTGAAAGCCCTGCACCATCTGGCAGGCCACCGGCACCGGGTCTACGCCCAGGTGCGGCATTGCGCCGTGGCCGCCCTTGCCGCGGATGGTGATCTTGAACTCGTTGCTGGACGCGAACACCGGGCCAGATTTGACGGCGAACTGGCCGGTTGCCATGCCCGGCCAGTTGTGCGCGCCGAACATGGCCTCCATCGGGAACTTCTCGAAAAGCCCGTCCTTGATCATCTCGCGCGCACCGCCACCGCCTTCCTCGGCGGGCTGGAACACCAGGTAGACGGTGCCGTCGAAATTGCGCTGCGTGGCCAGGTGCTTGGCGGCGGCCAGCAGCATCGCGGTATGGCCGTCGTGGCCGCAGGCGTGCATCTTGCCGTGGTAGACGCTGGCATGCTCGAAGCGGTTGTGCTCGGTCATCGGCAGGGCGTCGATGTCGGCGCGCAGGCCCACGGCGCGCGTGCTCGATCCGTTCTTGACGATGCCCACCACGCCGGTCTTGCCCAGGCCGCGATGCACCGGGATACCCCATTCCGTGAGTGTCTGGGCGATCAGCTCCGAGGTGCGCTCTTCCTGGAAGCAGAGCTCGGGATGGGCGTGGATGTCTCGTCGCAGTTTGGTGAGGGTCGGCGCGTCGGCCAGGATGGGGGCTATGAGCTTCATGGCGAACACTCCAATGGGGGCGGCGCGCCGCACGCCGTCGAGTTTAAGGCAAGCCCCCGGCAAAGTCCCCGCCCGTGCCGCCGGCCCGGGCGCTGTGCAATCATGCGCGCATGAACGCCCATTTCTCCGCCTCCCCGCTGCCGCTGAGTGGCGCCGTCAAGGGCGCCTGCCCGCATGATTGCCCCGATACCTGCGCCCTGCGCATCACCGTGGAAGACGGCCGCGTCACCAAGGTGCAGGGCCAGGCCGAGCATGGCTCCACCCATGGCGCGCTGTGCACCAAGGTCTCGCGCTATGCCGAGCGCAGCTACCACCCCGAGCGCGTGCTGCAGCCGCTCAAGCGCGTCAGCGGCAAGCGCGAGGCGCCGCGTTTCGAGCCGGTGAGCTGGGAGCAGGCCTTGCGCCAGATCGCGGCGCGGCTCAAGTCCATCGCCGACCCGCAGGCCATCCTGCCCTACAGCTATGCCGGCACCATGGGCCTGGTGCAGGGCGAGGGCATGGCAGCGCGCTTTTTCAACAAGCTGGGCGCCTCGCAGCTGGAACGCACCATCTGCGCCGCCGCCGGCGGCGCGGCGCTGGCGGCCACCTATGGGCACAAGGTGGGCATGCACCTGCGCTTCTTTGCCGAGAGCCGCCTGATCCTGATCTGGGGCAGCAATTCGATCGCCTCCAATCTGCATTTCTGGACCTTTGCCAACCAGGCCAAGCGCGCCGGCGCCAAGCTGATCTGCATAGACCCGCGCAAGACCGAGACGGCCGACAAATGCCACCAGCACATCGCCTTGCTGCCGGGTACCGACGGCGCGCTGGCGCTGGGCCTGATGCACGAGCTGATCGCGCATGACTGGCTGGACCACGATTACCTGGCGCGCCATGTGGATGGCTGGGAGGAGTTGCGCGCGCGCGCCCTGCAATGGCCGCCCGAGCGGGTGGCCGAGGTTTGCGGCATCACGGCCGCCGAGGTGAGCGCGCTGGCGCGCGACTACGCCAGCATCGCGCCGGCCGCGATCCGCCTCAACTACGGCATGCAGCGCGTGCGCGGCGGCGGCAATGCGGTGCGCCTGATCGCGCTGCTGCCCTGCCTGACCGGCGCCTGGCGCCAGCGCGCCGGCGGCCTGCTGCTCTCCAGCTCGGGCTGGTTTGCGTCGCACAAGAACGTCGATGCGTTGGAGCTGCCCCAGCTGCGCGCTGGCCGGCCGTCGCGCACCATCAATATGATCACCATAGGCGATGCGCTGCTGCGCGAGGCCAGCGCGGAGTTCGGCCCTAAGGTCGAGGCGCTGATCGTCTACAACAGCAACCCGGTGGCGGTGGCGCCCGAATCGCCCAAGGTCGTGCGGGGCTTCCAGCGCGAGGACTTGTTCACCGTGGTGCTGGAGCATTTCATGACCGACACGGCCGATCTGGCCGACTATGTGCTGCCCGCCACCACCCAGCTGGAGCATCTGGATGTGCACACCAGCTATGGCCATACCGACGTGCTGATCAACGAGCCGGCGATCGCGCCGCTGGGCCAGGCCAAGCCCAACACCCAGATCTTCCGCGAGCTGGCCGCGGCCATGGGTTTCACCGAAGCCTGCTTTGCCGACAGTGACGAGCAGCTGGCGCGCCAGGCGTTCAAGGACAGCGTCGACTTCGAGGCCTTGCGCGCCCAGGGCTGGTGGAGCCTGCCGCTGGCCGAGGCGCCGTTTTCCGAGGGTCAGTTCTTGACCCCCAATGGCCGGGCCCAGGCCGCCGGGGCGGATTTCGTGCCCAACTACGAGAGTGCGCGCTCCGCACCGACGCTGGCGGCGCGCTATCCGCTCGCGATGATCTCGCCGCCGGCGCGCAACTTCCTCAATTCCAGCTTCGTGAACGTGAAGAGCCTGCGCGATATCGAGGGCGAGCCGCTGCTGGAGATGCATGCCGACGACGCGGCGGCGCGCGGCCTCGCCGATGGCGCCATGGTGCGCGCCTTCAACGACCGCGGCAGCTATCTGTGCCGGCTGGCGGTGAGCGCGCGCGCGCGCCCCGGCGTGGTCAACGGCCTGGGAGTGTGGTGGCGCAAGCTGGGTGCGGGCGGCAGCAATGTCAACGAAGTGACGCAGCAGGGCCTCACCGATATGGGCCATGGGCCGGTGTTCTACGACTGCCTGGTCGAGGTGGCCGCCGCGTGAGGCGCAGCACGCTGGCGCTGGCCGCTGCGGTGCTGCTGAGCGGCTGCGCCGAGCTGGGCTACCTGGGCCATTCCGTGGCCGGCCATCTGCGCCTGGTCGCTGCCGCCAGGCCGGTGGACGACTGGTTGGCCCAGCCCGATCTCCAGCCCGTGCTGCGGGAGCGCCTGCTCTTGAGCCAGCGCCTGCGCGAGTTCTCGGTGCGCGAGCTCAAGCTGCCCGACAACAACAGCTACCGCCGCTACGCCGATCTGCAGCGTGGCGCCGCGGTCTGGAATGTGGTGGCGGCGCCCGAGCTGAGCCTGAGCCTGCAGCAATGGTGCTTTCCGGTGATGGGCTGCGTGAGCTACCGCGGCTACTTCGAGCGTGCGCGGGCCGATGCCTTTGCGGCCGAGCTGCGCGCCCAGGGCCTGGAGGTCAGCGTCTACGGCGTGCCCGCCTATTCCACCCTGGGCTGGAGCGGCTGGCTGGGCGGCGACCCTTTGCTCAACACCTTCATTGCCTACCCCGAAGGTGAGCTGGCGCGCATGGTGTTTCATGAGTTGGCGCACCAGGTGGCCTATGCCGCCGATGACACGGTGTTCAACGAAAGCTTTGCCACCGCGGTGGAACGCCTGGGCGCGCAGCGCTGGCTGGGCCAGCAGCCCCGGGCCGAGGCCCTGGCGCAGTACCGCCAGGGCGATGCACGGCGGCGCGACTTCCTGGCGCTGAATCTGCGCTACCGCGAGCGCCTGGCGGCACTCTATGCCTCGACGCGGCCCGACGCCGACAAGCGCGCGGCCAAGCAGGGCCTGCTGGCCGAGCTGCGAGCCGAATACGAACGGCTCAAGCGCGAGCAATGGGGCGGTCATGCCGGCTACGACGCCTGGTACGCCAGTGTCAACAACGCCAGCCTGGCGCTGCTGGGCGCCTACAACGAACTCACGCCGCAGTTCGAGCGCCTGCATGCCCGGCTGGACGGCGACTGGCCGCGCTTCTATGCCGAGGTGCGGCGCCTGGCCGCGCTGGCCAAGCCGCAGCGTCGCTTAGAGTTGCAGGCATCGTCAGAACAAGGAGCCACCGATGGCCGAGATCCGCATCCACCGTGAACATGCCCTGGGCCTGAAGAAGGCGCGCGAAATTGCCTGGGCCTGGGCCGAGCAGGTGGAGGACAAGTTCGACATGGAATGCACGGTGCTGGAGGGCGAGACCAGCGACACGGTGGAGTTCACGCGCTCGGGCGTGAAGGGCGAGCTGATCGTGGCGGCCGACCACTTCGATCTGCACGCCAGGCTGGGCCTGCTGCTGGGCGCCTTCCGCTCCACCATCGAGGGCGAGATCCAGAAGGAGCTGGACCAATTGCTGGCCGGGGCCGGCGCCAGGAAGTCCAGCAAGAAGAAGATGGGCTGAGGCTGTTCCCTGGCGGGTACCGCAGCGCCGGCTCTGCCGGGCTGCCGGTACCGCCCCCTTGAGGGGGCGCGCGCAGCGCGTAGGGGGTGGTCTGTTTACTTGAGCGACTCGATCAGATCGACGTACTGCTGCTTGGCCTCGTCGGCCGAAGTGCCCTTGAGCGCGGCCCAGGCGTCGTACTTGGCGCGGCCCACCATATCGGTGAAGCCGGGGCGCGAGCCCTCCACATCGCCGCTGCTGCCCTGCTTGTAGAGCGCGTAGATCTTCAGCAGGGTCATGTTGTCGGGGCGCTCGGGCAGTTGTTTGGATGCTGCAACAGCGGCTTCGAATTGCTCATTCAGGCTCATCATGGCTCCTCAGTACTGGTGACAATCGGGTGCGAGTCAGCGGATGTTAACCAGCAAGCTCTGGTGCGCAAACTCTAGAAGTCAACAGGAGAACGAACTTGGTACTGGCCGTACAACGCATGTCCAAGGTGGACACCGCCTGGTTGCGCATGGACACCGAGGCGAATCTGATGATGATCGTCGGCGTCTGGTTCATACGCCCGAGCATCAAGCTCGACGCCCTGCGCAAGCGCATCGAGCAGACCCTGCTGCAATACACCCGCTTTCGCCAGAAGGTGGTGGAAGACACGCTGGGCGCGCAATGGGTGGAGGACGCCGACTTCGACATCGAGCAGCATGTGCGCGCCAGCCACATCACGCCCGCCAGGGGTCAGTCCTTGCAGGCGGCCCTGCAGGATCGCGTGGGCGAGCTGGCGGCCACGCCGCTGGACCCGCGCCGCCCGCTGTGGGAGTTTCAACTCGTTGAGGATTTCGATGGCGGCAGCGTGCTGATCGCGCGCATCCACCATTGCATTGCCGACGGCATCGCGCTGATGGCGGTCACGCTTTCGATCACCGACGGTGGCAAGGCACCGCCCAAGCGCCGGCAGCAGCCGCGCGACGACCAGGACTGGATCACCGACGCACTGCTCAAGCCCATCAGCGACCTGACCATCAAGGCCATAGGCATGGCCGGCGCGGGCATGGCCAAGTCGGTGGACATGGTGATGCACCCGGAGCATCCGCTCGACAGCTCGCTGCACGCCGCGCGCATGGGCTACCAGGCGGTCAGCGATGTGGCCGCCTTTGCGCTCATGAGCGACGATTCGCATACCCGCCTCAAGGGCAAGCCGGGCACGCACAAGCGCGTGGCCTGGGACGATGCGCTGCCGCTGGACGCGGTGAAGGCGGTGGGCAAGGCGCTGAATTGCTCGGTCAACGATGTGCTCTTGTCCTGCGTGGCCGGGGCGATCGGTCGTTATCTGATGGACAAGGGCGATGAGGTGGCCGGGCAGGAAATCCGCGCCATGGTGCCGGTGAACCTGCGGCCGCTGGAAAAAGCCTATCAGCTGGGCAACCGCTTCGGCCTGGTGCCGCTGGTGCTGCCGATCGGCATCGAGAACCCGGTAGAGCGGCTTTACGCCGTGCGCTCGCGCATGCAGGAGCTCAAGGGCAGCTTTCAGCCCATCATGGCCTTCGGGCTCTTGAGTGTGGCCGGCCTGCTGATCAAGCCGGTGCAGCATGCGATGCTGAACATCTTCGCCAAGAAGGCCACCGCGGTGATGACCAATGTGCCCGGCCCGGCCCAGGCGCTGAAGTTCTGCGGCTCGACGGTGGAGCGGGTGATGTTCTGGGTGCCGCAATCTGGCGATATCGGCGTTGGCGTCAGCATACTCACCTATGCCGGCCATGTGCAGTTCGGCCTCATCACCGACAGCAAGCTCTGCCCCGACCCCGAGGCCATCATCAAGCGCTTTGCGCCCGAGTTCAACAAGCTGCTCATGCTCGCCCTCATGCTGCCCTGGGGTGAGGAGTAGGCCCACCCCCTACGCGCTTCGCGCGCCCCCTCAAGGGGGCAGGCCCGCAGGACCGGCGGAGCCGGATCCTCGGGCCTTGCTGGGTGGATACAAAAAAACCGAATCGACCTGGCGCCGATTCGGTTCCTTCCGTGCATGCGAGCCTGACGCCCTCGCGCGGCTTACTTGCTGCCCTTGGCGGCTTCGCCGGCCAGGTTGGGCTTGATATTGGGCTTGATATTGGGGCGGCCGGCGGCGGTCGGGTTGGCCGACATCACGCGTGCCGGGTCCACGCTGGCCAGGTAGGTGTTGTACTGCGAGTCGGAGCAGCCCACGACCTTGCCGTTGTGCTTCTCGCCGCGGTAGTCGCCCTTCTTGTAGACGAACTGGTATTCGTTCGACGCCGTGGCCTCGGCCACCGGGCTGTACTTGGCGGCGCACTCGGCGCGCAGGGCATTGGCTTCCTGGTTGCTGGCCCAGGAGGCAGCGGCCAGGGGGGCCAGGATCAGGGCAATCAGGGCGTGCTTCATATTCAACCTTGTCTCGCGGTGAGTGAAAGGAATGCCGGTGCCGGATGTCGATGCGTTGAGGCCCAGCACATGGCACGTAGCTTAGCCCCGCGGCCGACGGATTGCCATCCGTGACTGCGGGGGTGGATCGCGAGATCAGTCGGGTGAAAACGTGAATTAATGCGCTTGCCTTGCGCGCCTTGTTGCGGCAGCTCAGGGCGCTGTCTTGATGGGCAGGCCGATTTCCAGGTCCGCCCAATTCAGCTCCCCGGCCTGACGCGCGCGCTGCAGTTCGCGTATCACCAGGGCGCGTTCCTGGGCCGGGCTGCTGCGGCCCGCGGCCGACGGTGATTCGCGCAGCATGCGGGCCGGGTCGAACAGGTTCTTGTACTCGCCGTACTCGGCATCGCTGCAGGGCGAGTACTCGTAGCTGGGGTTGTCGTAGTCGGTGGCCTCGGTGTTCATATAGCCGCGCGGCCTGGGTGCATCGGGCCGGCTGCCGGCATGCTTGCTGATTGCGCAATCGACGCGTTGCCTGGCCTCGATGGCGGCGTCGGAACTGCTGCTGCTGCCTGTGCCGCTCTGCGCCATGGCGCTGCCGGCCAGCAAGATCATGAGAACGATGGGCTTCATGGGCGGCTCCCGGTACTGCTTGAGGGTGATCAAGATTAGTCCTGAGCCCTGCGAATTGCTACGGAGCCGCCGCCCCTTCGGATCGTCAGACTAGGGGCTGGTCCTCGTTCAGTCCTCCAGCTCCTCGCGCGCCAGTTCCACATCCAGGCATTCCATCGCATCCATGGGTGTGCAGGCGGCCGCCTCGGCATACAGGGCCTCGGCCTGCTTCATGCGCTTGTCGCCCTCCAGCATGACCAGACCGTTGGCGCGCTCGATCATCGCAATCGCGCTGCTGGGGTTGAGCTTGAGGGCCTGCTCGAACATCTTCAGTCCGGTGGCGGTATCGGCGCCCTGGGTCTTGCCCAGCAGCTTGCCCACCTTGTCGATTACCTCGGCATGGAAGGCGCCGAGGGCGATATGCGCATCGGCGTGCTTGGGTTGCAGCTCGATGGCCTTTTCCAGCGCGTTCTTGACCTTGCTGCCCAGGCCCTGCGCCAGCGCCTTGGCCACGCTGATGCCCTGGCCGTAGCGGCCGATCGCATAGGCCTGCCAGTAATAGGCATTCGGGTTCTTGGGCTCGCTGCCCTGCTGGATGTCGGCACGCTCGGCCACTTCCAGGAACATTTCGAGCTTGGTCTTTTCCTTCTTCTCCAGGTAGTTGGCGTAGATGGCCTGGGCCTTGTTGGCGACCGTGATGCCGGCGCCCTCGGCCGCCAGGCCGGCCTCATAGGCCTTCTGGAACTCGCCCGCGTGGAAGTGGATCCAGGCCTGCACCACGGCCGCGTCCTTGGGCCAGGGTTCGGCATCGCCGGCGTGCAGGCGTGCCCAGTTTTTCTTCAGCGACGCAGCGTCGTAGATGAATGCGGCGTTGTCATAGGGAAATGCGGTCCACTTGGCCATGGGTCGTCTCCTTCAGGATTGTTGGTATGAGTCGGCGAGTGCAAACAGATGCTCGCGTGAGGCCGGCTCCAGATAGGGCAGGAGCAGGCTCAGCACATGGAAGGCGCCGCGCATCAGCGCCGCGCCGGCACGTTCGGGTTCGAGCGCATGGCGCGGGTCGCGCACGTATTCATAGCTGAGCCAGTAGCTCAGCAGCACCACCATGGAGTTGGCGGCGGGCCCGGCCTCGCGCGCATCCATGCGCAGCGCGCCGCCATGCTGCAGGCCGGCCAGCACGGTGCGCATGGCCTGACCCTTGTGCTGCAGCACGCTCTGGAAATGCGTCTCCAGCTTGCGGTTCTTGGAGAGCAGGTCGTTGAGGTCGCGGTAGAGGAAGCGGTGCTTCCAGATCAGCTCGATCAACATATGGAAGAACAGCCAGGCGTCTTCCACATTGCGCACGTTGTCGGCGGCGCTCAGCAACTCTTCGAGTTCGCGCTCGTAGCGCATGAAGAGCGCGTTGATGAGCTCGTCCTTGGCCGGGTAGTGGTAGTAGAGATTGCCCGGGCTGATATTGAGCTCGGCCGAGATCAGCGTGGTGGATACATTGGGTTCACCGAAGCGGTTGAACAGGTCCAGCGTGACTTCGAGGATGCGTTCCGCGGTGCGGCGCGGCTTCTTGGTGGCCATGGGCGGGTGATCTCCTGCGCCGATTCTGGCATCAGTTCGGCCGCGCTCTCCAGGGATTTGGCCAAGGCCCAGCAGGAAAAGAGCGGCCTCCCTACAATCGCCGCCCATGCATGCCAGCCCCCCAGCCCTGCCCATTGCCCCGCCCTCAGCCCTGCCCGCGGGCGTTCCCGCAATCCGTTTTGACCAGGTCAGCAAGACCTACCGAGGGGGCCAGGTCCGCGCCCTCGACGGCGTCTCCTTCGACATCCAGCAGGGCGAGTTCTTCGGCCTGCTGGGCCCGAACGGCGCCGGCAAGACCAGCCTGATCAGCATCCTGGCCGGGCTCTCGCGGGCCAGCGGTGGCAGCGTGTCGGTGCATGGCCACGACGTGGTGCGCAACTACGCCGAGGCGCGCATGTCGCTGGGCATCGTGCCGCAGGAGCTGGTGTTCGACCCCTTCTTCTCGGTGCGCGAGGCGCTCGAGATCCAGAGCGGCTACTTCGGCGTGCGCAACAACGGCGCCTGGATCACCGAACTGCTGGAATGCCTGGGCCTGGCCGACAAGGCCCACGCCAATATGCGCCAGCTCTCGGGCGGCATGAAGCGCCGCGTGCTGGTGGCCCAGGCCCTGGTGCATCGCCCACCGGTGATCGTGCTGGACGAGCCTACAGCCGGCGTGGACGTAGAACTGCGCCAGACCCTCTGGCAGTTCATCGCGCGCCTGAACCGCGAGGGCCACACGGTGCTGCTGACCACCCATTACCTGGAAGAGGCCGAGGCGCTGTGCCAACGCATCGCCATGCTCAAGCTGGGCCGCATCGTGGCGCTTGACCGCACCTCCGACCTGCTGGCCGGCCGCGCCTCCACCATGTTGCGCTTCAAGACCGACGCCGCCCTGCCGCCGCAATTGGCTGCCCAGACGCGCGTGACCGGGCGCATCGCGCAGATCAAGGCGCATGACGCGGCCGAGGTGGAACACATCCTGGGTACGCTGCGTGCGGCGAACTGCCCGATCGAGGACCTGGAGATTGGCCGCGCCGATCTGGAAGATGTGTTTCTCGAAATCATGCAGGGAGCAGGGCAATGAGCGCGATTCGACTGCAGGGAGCGCGAACCCTGTTCTACAAGGAGATCCTGCGCTTCTGGAAGGTTAGCTTCCAGACCGTGGCCGCGCCGGTGCTGACCGCCGTGCTGTACTTGCTGATCTTCGGCCATGTGCTGGAGAACCATGTCAAGGTCTATGGCTCGGTGGGCTACACCAGCTTTCTGATCCCCGGCCTGGTGATGATGAGCGTGTTGCAGAACAGCTTTGCCAACAGCAGCTCCAGCCTGATACAGAGCAAGATCACCGGCAATCTGGTGTTCCTGCTGGTCACGCCCTTGTCGCACTGGGCCTGGTTCGTGGCCTATGTGGGTGCCTCGGTGGTGCGCGGTCTGACGGTGGGCACGGGCGTGTTCCTGGTGACGGTATGGTTCGGACCGCCCGGCTTTGCCGAGCCCTGGTGGATCGTCGTGTTCGCCGCGCTGGGCGCGGGCATGCTGGGCGCGCTGGGTCTGATCGCCGGGCTCTGGGCCGAGAAGTTCGACCAGATGGCGGGCTTCCAGAACTTCATCATCATGCCCATGACCTTTCTCTCGGGCGTGTTCTATTCGGTGCACAGCCTGCCCGCCTTCTGGCAGGGCATCAGCCACCTGAACCCCTTCTTCTACATGATCGACGGTTTCCGGCGCGGCTTCTTCGGCATCAGCGATGTCTCGCCCTGGATCTCGCTGGCCATCGTCGCCATCAGCTTTGTCGTGGTGTCAGGTCTTGCCCTGGAGTTGCTGCGCCGCGGCTACAAAATCCGCCATTGAGCGGCCCGTTTAGAATCCACCCACCATGGCCGATCCCACCCCCGCCGAAGTTCAAGACTACATCGCCAACGGACTCGACTGCCAATTGCTGCAGGTCGAGGGCGATGGCCGCCATTTCTTTGCCACCATCGTCTCCACCGAGTTCGAGGGGCTGAACCGGGTGCGCCGCCACCAACGCGTCTACCAGGCGCTGGGCGAGCGCATGCGCGAGCAGATCCATGCGCTGTCGATGAAAACGCTCACGCCCGCGGAGCACGCGGCCGCCGAGCCGCACCATCATCACTGAACAAACCATCCGCTGCTGAGGGCGGGTGGCTGTTGGTGCCACTTGTGTGAACCCGCTGCCGTCCGCTGAACCGAATTCAGATTCAAAGGACGACACATCATGATCACGCTGGCACTCTCCAAGGGCCGCATCTTCGAAGAGACCCTGCCGCTGCTGAAGGCGGCCGGTATCGTGGTGCTGGAAGACCCGGAAACCTCGCGCAAGCTCATCCTCGCCACCAACCGCCCTGACGTGCGCGTGGTGCTGGTGCGCGCCACCGATGTGCCCACCTATGTGCAGTACGGCGGCGCCGACATCGGCGTGGCGGGGCGGGATGTGTTGATCGAGCATGGTGGTGCGGGCATGTACCAGCCGCTGGACCTGAACATCGCCTGCTGCCGCATGAGCGTGGCCACGCGCGACGATTTCGACTACGCCGCCGCGGTGAAGCAGGGCTCGCGCATCCGCGTGGCCACCAAGTACACCGAGATCGCGCGCCAGCACTTCGCCGACAAGGGCGTGCATGTGGACCTGATCAAGCTCTATGGCTCGATGGAACTGGCGCCGCTGACCGGCCTGGCCGATGCCATCGTCGACCTGGTCTCCACCGGCAACACCCTGAAGGCCAACCGCCTGGTGGAGGTCGAGCACATCATGGACATCTCCTCGCGCCTGGTGGTCAACCAGGCCGCGCTCAAGCTCAAGCGCGAGCCGCTGCGCCAGATGATCGACGCCTTTGCCTCTGCCATCCCGGCCTGATCACCATGACGCTCAAGCTTCGCCAACTCAACACCGCCGCCGCCGACTTCGAGGCCGAGTTCCAGCGCGTGCTGCACTGGTCGGCCGAGACCGACGCCGCCATCGAGGGCCGCGTGGCCGAGATCCTGGCCGATGTGCGCGCCCGTGGCGACGCCGCGGTGCTGGAATACACGGCCCGCTTTGATCAGCTGAATGCCGACGGCCTGAACGCGCTGGAACTGACGCGTGAGGAACTGAAGGCCGCGTTCGACGCCATCAGTCCGGCCCAGCGCGAGGCTCTGACGGCCGCCGCCGCCCGGGTGCGCAGCTACCACGAGCGCCAGCTGGAGGCCTGCGGCCGCAGCTGGAGCTACCGTGACGAGGACGGCACGCTGCTGGGGCAAAAAGTGACCCCGCTGGACCGCGTGGGCATCTACGTGCCGGGCGGCAAGGCCGCCTACCCGAGCAGCGTGCTCATGAATGCCATACCGGCCCAGGTGGCGGGTGTGCCCGAGATCGTCATGGTGGTGCCCACGCCCCGGGGCGAGAAGAACCCGCTGGTGCTGGCCGCCGCCTATGTGGCCGGCGTGCACCGCGCCTTCTGCATCGGCGGCGCGCAGGCGGTCGCGGCGTTGGCCTATGGCACGGCCACGGTGCCGCGCGTGGACAAGATCACCGGCCCCGGCAACGCCTATGTGGCCAGCGCCAAGAAGCATGTGTTCGGCCAGGTGGGCATCGACATGATCGCCGGCCCCAGCGAGATCCTGGTGCTGGCCGATGGCAGCACCCCGCCCGACTGGGTGGCGATGGATCTGTTCAGCCAGGCCGAGCATGACGAGCTGGCGCAGAGCATCCTGCTCAGCCCCGACGCCGCCTATATCGAAGAGGTGAGGGCATCGATCGAACGACTATTGCCGACCATGCCGCGCGAAGCTGTGATCCGCGCCTCGCTGGAAGGGCGCGGCGCGCTGATACAGACGCGTTCGATGGACGAGGCCTGTGAGATCAGCAACCGCATCGCGCCCGAGCATCTGGAGGTGTCAAGTCTTGACCCCCATCGCTGGGAGCCGCTGCTGCGCCACGCCGGCGCGATCTTCCTGGGCGCCTACACCAGCGAATCGCTGGGTGACTACTGTGCTGGCCCGAACCATGTGCTGCCGACCTCGGGCACGGCGCGTTTTTCCTCGCCGCTGGGCGTCTACGATTTCCAGAAGCGTTCCAGCCTGATCGAGGTGAGCGAGGCGGGGGCACAGAAGCTGGGCCCGATCGCCGCCGAGCTGGCCTATGGCGAGGGCCTGCAGGGCCACGCGCGCGCGGCCGAGCTGAGACTGAAGCGCTGACACGAAGTTCGTGTTACACGAACTTCGTGTACCATCGCGCTCATGAAGAACGTCACCGTCACGATGGAAGACAGCGTGGCCGAATGGGCCCGGCTGGAGGCCGCGCGGCGCAATACCAGCGTCTCGCGCCTGGTGGGTGAGCTGCTGGCCGAGAAGATGCGGCACGACGACGCCTACGAGCGCGCCATGCAGGACTGGCTGCACCGCGAGCGCGCCTGGGCCTCGGCGGGCAAGGTCTATCCCAAGCGGGGCAGCAAGTGAGCCCGGTATTCGTGGATACCTCGGTGCTGATCCTGAGCGAAGACGGCGCCCACGAAAGCAGGCGCGAGCAGGCCATGGCCTGGCTCAGGCTGCTGTGGCAGCAGCGCCTGGGGCGCGTCTCGACCCAGGTGCTGAACGATTTCTACCGCCTCGTCACCACCCGCATCGAACCCGCCATGCCCAACGGCGACGCGCGCGCCGAGGTGCGCCGCTACCAGCGCTGGAACCCCTGGGCCGTGGACCATGCCACGGTGGAGAGCGCCTGGTCAATCGAAAGCCGCTTTGGCCTGGCCTATCTGGACGCCCTGGTCGTGGCCGCCGCCAAGGCCCAGGGCTGCGAGCTGCTGCTGAGCCTGGAACTGCCGCACGAGGCGCAGTTCGACAGCGTGCGCGTCATCAACCCCCTGCAATGCGGCCCCGAGCTGCTGACGGCCTGAGCCCATGAGCGACGAACTGACCTCTGCCCTGAACTGCCTGCGCGAGGACCTGCGCGCCACCAAGGCCTACCCGGTGCAAAGCGCCGCCGGCCTGGTGAAGCTGGACGTGATGGAGAACCCCTACCGCCTGCCCGAGTCCCTGCAGACCGAGCTGGGCCGGCGCCTGGGCGCGGTGGCGATCAACCGCTACCCGGCCGAACGCACGCGCGACCTGGCCACCGCGCTGGCGGCGCACGCCGACATGCCCGCGGGCTGCGCCATCACGCTGGGCAATGGCTCCGACGAGCTGATCGGCCTGCTCAGCATGGCGGTAAGCCGGCCCGGCGCGGTGGTGCTGGCGCCGCTGCCCAGCTTCGTGATGTACGAGATCTCGGCGCGTTATCAGGGGCTGAAGTTTGTCGGCGTGCTGCTGGACGCCGACTTCGAGCTTGACGAGGCCGCGATGCTGGCGGCGATTCGCCAGCACCAGCCCGCACTGATCTACCTGGCCTATCCCAACAACCCGACCGGCAACCAGTGGGACGAGGGCGCGATCCGCCGCATCATCGAGGCCGCCCCCGGCCTGGTGGTGCTGGATGAGGCCTACCAGCCCTTTGCCCAGCGCGACGGCATGGCCCTGCTGCGCGAATTCCCCAAGGTGCTGGTGATGCGCACCATGAGCAAGTTCGGCCTGGCCGGGGTGCGCATCGGCTACCTGATCGGTGCCGCGGCGCTGGTGAACGAGATCGAGAAGCTGCGCCCGCCCTTCAATGTGAGCGTGCTGAACGCCGAGGCCGGCCTGTTCGCGCTGGAGCATGCCGAGGTCTATGCCGAGCAGGCCCGCGCCCTGCGTGCCGAGCGCGAGCGCGTGCTGGCGGCGCTGCAGGCCCTGCCGGGCGTGCGCCCCTATCCCAGCCAGGGCAATATGCTGCTGGCACGCGTGGCCGATGCGGCCAAGACCTTCGAGGCCATGAAGGCACGCGGCGTGCTGATCAAGAACGTCTCGGCCATGCACCCGCTGCTGGCCAACTGCCTGCGCATCACCATCGGAACCCCAGACGAAAATGCGGCCATGCTGGCCGCCTTGAAGGAAAGCCTGTCATGACTCGCGTCGCTGAAGTCACCCGCAATACCAAGGAAACCCAGATTCGCGTGCGCGTCGACCTGGACGGCAGCGGCGAGGCCAAGCTCGCCACCGGCATCGGCTTCTTCGACCATATGCTGGACCAGATCGCACGCCATGGCCTGATCGATCTGGAGGTCGAGGCCCATGGCGATCTGCACATCGACGGCCACCACACGGTGGAGGACGTCGGCATCACGCTGGGCCTGGCCGTTGCTCAGGCGATCGGCGACAAGAAGGGCATCACCCGCTACGGCCACAGTTATGTGCCGCTGGACGAGGCGCTCTCGCGCGTGGTGATCGACTTCTCCGGCCGTCCTGGCCTGGAGATGGACGTTAAGTTCACGGCCGGCGCGATCGGCGCCTTCGACACCCAGCTGACCTACGAGTTTTTCCAGGGTTTCGTGAACCATGCCCTGGTGAGCCTGCATGTGGACAACCTCAAGGGCCACAATGCGCATCACCAATGCGAAACCATGTTCAAGGCCTTCGGCCGCGCGCTGCGCATGGCCGCCACGCTGGACCCCCGTTCGGCCGGCGTGATTCCGTCCACCAAGGGAAGCCTCTGAGATGACACGCACAGTCGCTGTCGTCGATTACGGCATGGGCAATCTGCGCTCGGTCTCGCAGGCGGTGCAGCATGTCGCGCAGGACTCGGGCCTGGCCGTGCTGATCACCGCCAATCCCGACGAGGTCTATGCCGCCGAACGCGTGGTGCTGCCGGGCCAGGGCGCGATGCGCGACTGCATGCGCGAGCTGCAGGACTCCGGCCTCAAGGAGGCGGTGCTGCATGCCGCCGCCCACAAGCCGCTGATGGGCGTGTGCGTGGGCATGCAGATGCTGCTGGACCACAGCGAGGAGCAGGACACGCCGGGCCTGGGCCTGATCCCCGGGCGCGTCAAGCGTTTCCAGCTGGAAGGTCGCTTGCAACCCGATGGCAGCCGCTACAAGGTGCCGCAGATGGGCTGGAACCGCGTCCGCCAGAGCCAGCCGCATCCGATCTGGGCCGGCGTGCCCGACGAATCCTGGTACTACTTCGTGCACAGCTACTACGCGCAACCGTCGGATGCCCGCCACAGCGCCGGCGAGACCGATTACTGCTTGCGCTTTACCTGCGCGGTGGCCCGGGATAATATTTTTGCCACCCAATTCCATCCCGAGAAAAGTGCCGCGCTGGGGCTCGCCCTGTATCGCAACTTCCTGCACTGGAAGCCTTGAGGACAGCCTCGTCCTCGGCGGCCCGTTTCTTTCTCCTCTCCCCAATCCTTTTCCACCACCACCTGCAACTCGGCCATGCTGCTGATTCCTGCGATTGACCTGAAAGACGGTCGCTGTGTCCGCCTTCAACAGGGCGACATGAATGCCTCCACCACCTTTGGTGAAGACCCCGCCGCGATGGCGCGCCGCTGGCTGGACGCCGGCGCGCGCCGTCTGCACCTGGTGGACCTGAACGGCGCCTTCGCGGGCAAACCCGTCAATGAAGCGGCCATCAAGTCCATCCTGCGCGAAGTCGGTGACGAGATTCCGGTGCAGCTCGGTGGCGGCATCCGCGACCTCGACACCATCGAGCGCTACCTCGACGCGGGCATCTCCTACATCATCATCGGCACGGCCGCGGTGAAGAGCCCGGGCTTTCTGAAGGACGCCTGCTCGGCCTTCGGCGGCCACATCATCGTGGGCCTGGACGCCAAGGACGGCAAGGTGGCCACCGATGGCTGGAGCAAGCTGACCGGCCACGAGGTGGTGGACCTGGCCAAGAAGTTCGAGGACTATGGCGTCGAGGGCGTGATCTATACCGACATCGGCCGCGACGGCATGCTCAGCGGCATCAATATCGACGCCACCGTGAAGCTCGCGCAGGCGCTGACGATTCCGGTGATTGCCTCGGGCGGCCTGTCGAATATGCAGGATATCGAGGCGCTGTGCGCGGTGGAGAGCTTCGGCGTCGAGGGCGTGATCTGCGGACGCGCGATCTACACCGGTGATCTGGACCTTGCTGCCGCCCAGGCTCGTGCCGACGAGCTGGCGGAGCAGCCGTGATGCTGGCCAAACGCATCATCCCCTGCTTGGACGTCACCGGTGGCCGCGTCGTCAAGGGCGTCAACTTCCTGGAACTGCGTGATGCCGGTGATCCGGTGGAAATCGCCGCGCGCTACAACGAGCAGGGTGCCGACGAGCTCACCTTTCTCGACATCACCGCGACCAGCGATGGCCGCGACCTGATCCTGCACATCATCGAGGCGGTGGCCTCGCAAGTCTTCATCCCGCTGACGGTGGGCGGCGGCGTGCGCGAGGTGGCCGACGTGCGGCGCCTGCTCAACGCCGGCGCCGACAAGGTCAGCTTCAACTCGGCGGCGGTGGCACGGCCGGCGGTGATACGCGAGGCCAGCGAGAAATACGGCGCGCAGTGCATCGTCGTGGCCATCGACGCCAAGCGCCGCCAGGGCGACGAGATCGCCGCGCGCGGCGAGGGCTGGGATGTCTACACCCACGGCGGGCGCAAGAACATGGGCCTGGACGCGGTGGCCTGGGCGCGCCAGATGGCCGAGTACGGCGCCGGCGAGATCCTGCTTACCAGCATGGACCGCGACGGCACCAAGTCCGGCTTCGACCTTGAACTCACCCGCGCCGTCAGCGACGCGGTGAGCGTGCCGGTGATCGCCTCCGGCGGCGTGGGCACGCTGGAGCATCTGGTCGACGGCATCCAGATCGGCGGGGCCGATGCGGTGCTGGCGGCCAGCATTTTTCATTACGGCCAGCACAGCGTCGGCGAGGCCAAGGCCTTGATGGCGTCGCGCGGCATCGAGGTCCGGCTGTGAGAGCCAAGCACCAACGCATTTTTGATTCTCCCCACGCCGAGGAGCCGCGCAAGAAACCGCCGAAGGCCACAGCCCCGGGCGCGCCGCGCAACGCACCGCGCGAGGTGCGCATCATCGGCGGCGACTGGAAGCGCTCCAAGCTGCCGGTGGCCGACAAGCCCGGCCTGCGCCCCACGCCCGACCGCGTGCGCGAGACCTTGTTCAACTGGCTGGGCCAGGACATGAGCGGCTGGCGCGTGCTGGATGCCTTTGCCGGCAGCGGCGCCTTGGGCTTCGAGGCGGCCTCGCGCGGCGCCGCCGATGTGCTGCTGCTGGAGCGCGATGCCGAGCTGGCCAAGAGCCTCAACGCCAGCCGCGCCCGCCTCAAGGCCGAGGCGCGCCTGCGCGTGGAATGCAGCGACGCGCTGAGCTGGATGGGGCGCTCGGCCCCCGGCCGCTTCGAGCTGGTGCTGCTGGATCCACCGTTTCAGCAGGGCCTGGGCGAGCCGGCGCTGCGCGCTGCCGCGCCGCTGCTGGTGCCAGGCGGTTTTGTCTATGTCGAGTCGGCCGAGGCCGTCGTCGCGCCGCCCGAACTGGGACTTGAGCCCTGGCGCGAGGGGCGTGCCGGCGCGGTGCACTACGCCCTGTTTCGCCGCAAGGGATAATCCTTCCCATGACCTCCGTGACCGTCCTCACCGCCGTCTATCCCGGCACCTTCGATCCCATGACCCTGGGCCATGAGGACCTGATGCGCCGCGCCAGCCGGCTGTTCGAGCGGCTCATCATTGCGGTGGCGGCCGGCCATCACAAGCGCACCATGTTCAGCATCGAGGAGCGCTTGGAGATCGCCAAGGAACTCGCCGCCAAGTACCCGAATGTGGAGGTGATTCCCTTCCGCGGCCTGCTGCGCGACTTCGTGGTCCAGCATGGCGGCAAGGTGGTGGTGCGCGGCCTGCGCGCGGTGAGCGACTTCGAGTACGAATTCCAGATGGCCGGCATGAACCGCAAGCTCATGCCCGAGGTCGAGACCGTGTTCCTCACGCCCAGCGACCAGTACCAGTTCATCTCAGGCACCTTTGTGCGCGAGATTGCCACCTTGGGCGGTGATGTCTCCCAGTTCGTGTCACCCTCGGTGCGCGAGCGCCTGCAGGAGCGCATCAGCAAGGGCCGACCGGAGTAGCACCATGGCTTTGATGATTACCGACGAATGCATCAACTGCGATGTCTGCGAGCCGGAATGCCCCAACCAGGCGATCTCGATGGGCGAGGAGTTCTACCAGATCGCGCCGGACAAATGCACCGAATGCGTGGGCCATTTCGATGAGCCGCAATGCGTGCAGCTCTGCCCGGTGGCCTGCATCCCGGTGAACCCGGCCCATGTGGAGAGCCGCGAAACCCTGATGCAGAAGTATCTGCGGCTGACTGCCGTCAGCGCATGAAGGCAAGCTGGCTGCTGGGCCTGGCATGGGTGGGCATGCTTGCTCACGCGCAGGAGCCGCCGGCTGCCCTTGCTTCTTTCAAGCTGGAGCCACTCGCTCCGGGCGTGTATGCCGCCATCGACCAGGGTGGGCGCGCGGGCGCGAATGCCGGCGTCATCATCGGCAGCGAGGCGATCGCCATCGTCGACAGCTTCTACCGCCCCGAGGCCACGCGGGCCCTGCTGGCCGAGGTGCGCAAGCTCAGCAAGCTGCCGCTGCGCTATGTGGTCAACACCCACCACCATATTGACCATGTGGCCGGCAATGCGGTGCTGGCCGCTGAAGGGGCCCTGATCGTCTCGCAGCGCCATGTGGCGGGCTGGCAGCACAGCGAGAACCAGCGCCTGATGGGCGAGCGGGCCAAGCCCGGCAGCCCCGGGGCAGCGCTGATTGCGGCCCTGCCCGAGCCACAGCTGAGCTACACGCAGGCGCTGGAGCTGCAGCTAGGTGGCCGCAAGCTGCTGCTGCGCCACTACCCCGGGCATACCGGCGGCGACACCGTGGTATCGGTACCGGATGCGCAGGTGGTGTTTGCGGGTGACCTATTCTGGCGGCACGCCATTCCCAACCTGGTGGATGCGCGCACCGGTGACTGGGTCGCGACCTTGGAGCGCCTCACGCGCGACCGTGCCGGGACGACGCGTTTCGTGCCCGGCCATGGCGAGGTCGGCGGCAGCGCCGATGTGAACGAGTTCCGCGCCTACCTGGCGACCTTGCGCGAGCTGGCCGACCGTGCCTGGAGCCAGGGCCTGCGCGGCAGCGAGGCCGAAGCGCAGGTGCTCAAGGCCGTCACCGAAGGCTTTGGCGACTGGGCCCACTTCAAGGGCCTGGCCGCCGCCAATGCGCGCGATGCGCTTGCCGAGCGGGCCGGCAGCAAACGCGTTCCGCTGCCGCTGGCCGAGCAGGACTGAGTCCGGCTAGAGCTGCCAGCAGACGCCATAGCCGGGCGCGGCCGGCCACTCGGTCGCCTTCGGCAAGACCTGACCCCGCTGCTGCAGCCAACGCCTTGCCAGCATCCAGCCGCCATGGCTTACCACCAGGCAGGCCTTGTCGGTGGGCTGCCAGGCCGCCGCGCGTTCCAGCAGGGCCTGCAGCGATTCGCCGCCGCCCGGCGCATGGGTGGCGAAGTCGGCGATCCAGGCATCCACGGCCGCAGCGCCGATCTCGGCCCAGCGCCGGCCCTCCCAGCTGCCGAAGTCCAGCTCCAGCAGGGCCGCGTCCTGCCGGTGCTGCCAGCCCCAGCGGCGCAGCCAGCGGCCCACATCGGCCGAGCGGCGCAGCGGCGAGGTCCAGATCAAATGCGGCAGGCGCTCGCGCCGGGCCCTGGCCTGGATGCGGCGCGCCAGGCGTTTGCTGCGGCGCCAATGCACCGGCAGATCGCTGCCCGCACCGACGCACAGGCCGGCCGCGCCCTCTGGCCTGGGATGGCGCCAGATCCACAAGTCAGAAGACATTCCACAAGGCCAAGAAAGTGAGCAGGCTGACCAGCTCCACCAATTGCTGGGTGGCGCCGAGGTTGTCGCCGGTGTAGCCGCCCAGGCGCCGCTCCAGCCAGCTCTGCATCCACAGGCAGGCGGCCACCGCGGCCACGCTCACGCCGGCCAGCACCGGCACCAGTTCGGGCATCAGCCAGGCCGCGCCCAGGCTGGCCAGCAGCACCCAGCCCAGGCAGATGGCAAGACCTGGCCCCGTGATCTGGGTGGCCAGGGGTTTGGCCTTGGCATGCTCGGCGTCTCCGGCATAGGGCAGGGCGTGCATCAGCCATACCGGGGCGGCGCGCGAGGCGATATGCGCCCACACCAGCGCGATCAGCACGCCGTCGGGCGAGGCATCGGCCAGCGCGACCAGGCAGGCCGCCTTCAGGCCCAGCATCAGGATCAGGCCCAGCGCGCCGTAGCTGCCGATGCGCGAGTCCTTCATGATCTGCAGCGCACGCTCGCGGCTCACCGCGCCGCCCAGGCCGTCGCAGGTGTCGGCCCAGCCGTCCTCATGGAAGCCGCCGGTGAGCCAGACGCTGGCGGCCATGCTCAGGCCCACCGCCACGCTGCTGGGCCAGACCCATTGCGCGGCGTACAGCACCAGCGCCGAGAACGCGCCGACCACCAGGCCTACCAGCGGAAAGTAGCGTGCGCATTGCTGCAGCCACTGGGGCTCGAAGCCGACCCAGCGCGGGATAGGCAGGCGTGTGAAGAACTGCAGGGCGATCAGGAACAGGCGCAATTGGTGCATGCAGCATGCGTGGCGCGGCTGCGGGCGTCAGCTCGGCGCGGAGGAGTTCAGCGGGAGCTCGATGATAAAGCCCAGGCCGGGCCCGGGTGCCTCGTCCAGCCGCACCGTGCCGCCCAGGCGCTGGCAGAGATTCATCACGATGTTGAGCCCCAGGCCGCGCCCCCCCGAGCCACGCTGGCCGGTGTAGAAGGGCTCGAAAACATGGGCGCGCTGTGCCGGTGCGAGGCCGCGCCCGTTGTCGCGCAGCTGCAGGCACAGCCGCTCGCCCTCGGCCCGCAGATGGATCGCGATGCGGCGCTCGCGCCGACCCTCGAAGGCATGGCTGACCGCATTCAGCAGCAGGATGGAGACCAGCTGCGCCAGCAGGCCCACTGCCATCACCGCGGGCACATGCTCGGGGGCGTCGATGTCCACCTGCACCTGCGCGGTCTTGAGCGCCGGCGCATGGGCGCGCACCAGCCTGCGCAGATAGTCCGGCAGGTTCACGGCCTGCACCTTGACATGGCCGCAGTCCTCGGCCAGGGTGCGGAAGCTGCCCAGCAGGTCGGAGGCGCGTTGCAGATGGGTGTTGGTGAAACGCGCCGTCTGCACCAGCTTGGCGGCCAGGGCCTGCAGTTCCGCGCGCGTCAGCCGCTCGCCGCCCAGCCTCGTCTGCAGCTGCAGGGCGTATTCCTCCAGCCCCGATGCGGCCGTTACCGCCACGCCTATGGGTGTGCTGATCTCATGCGCAAAGCCCGCCACCAGTCCGCCCAGGCCGGCCAGGCGTTCCTGCTCGATCAGGCGGGCCTGCAGCAGCAGCAACTCCTCGCCGCGCTCCTGCAGCATGCGCGCAAGCTCAGGGCGATCGGGCGCTTCGTCCATGGCGGCCGCGCTACTGGTCGGGGTAGCGCTCGTAGATGCTGCGCACCAGATCCAGTCGGTCCAGCAGCATCTGCACCAGCTTGGGGTCGAACTGCTTGCCGGCCTGCTCGCGCACATAGTCCAGGGCCGCGTCGAAATTCCAGGCTTCCTTGTAGCAGCGCTTGCTGACCAGCGCGTCCAGCACATCGGCCAGCGCGACGATGCGGCCCGCCACATTGATCTGCTCGCCGGCCAGGCCGCGCGGATAGCCCAGGCCGTCCCAGCGCTCGTGGTGCTCATGGGCGATCGTGGCGCCCAGCTGCAGGATGCGCTTGTCGGACTTGCTGAGCAGCTCGAAGCCGATGCGGGCATGGGTCTGCATGACCTCCCATTCCTCGGCGTCGAGCTTGCCGGGCTTGTTGAGCACGCGGTCGGGGATGCCTATCTTGCCCACGTCGTGCAGCGGCGAGGCCTGGCGCATGAATTCCACATCGCCCAAGCTCATGCCCACCGCCTCGGCCAGCAGGGCCGAGAGCTCGCCGACGCGCCGCACATGGGCACCGGTCTCCTTGGAGCGCTTTTCCACAGCCTCGCCGATGATGTAGACGGTGGAGCGCTGGGTGTCCTGGATCTCCTCGCGCAGCAGCAGGCTCTCGTAGGTGATCGCCACATTGGCACAGAAGATCTCCAGCAGCTCGCGCGCCTGCGCGTCCACCGGTTCCGAGAACACCATGTACAGCAGGCTCTCGTTGCCCGAGCTTGTGCGGTAGTAGCCGACGTAGCAGAGCTCCTCGAAATAACTCTCCTGTTCGACCAGGGCGCGGTCCAGCGCCGCGCGCACATGGGCCGGCAGGCTCTCGACCTCCTGGTCCACCAGCAGGCGCGAATACTCGGAGGTGGCGGCCAGCACCTTGAACTTGCCCTCGATATGCGAGGCCGCATAGGCCGAGATGCGGCTGGCACACAGGCCCTGGGCCTCATAGCCCAGCAGGTGCGCCACCTGTTCCAGCACGGCCGAGGCAAAGCGGCGCAGATTGTGCGAATCGTAGACGCGCGTGATCGCGTCGATGGAGCGGCGCAGCGACTGGCGCGACTGCTCGATGATCATGATGTCGCGGTAGGAGCGCAGCGCCGAATAGAACACCGTGATCAGCTTGCGCTTGGTGAGCTCGGTCTTTTCCTTGTAGTCGTTGATGTCATAGGTCTTGATGACATGCTCTTCCGGCGCCTGGCCGGGCTGGCCGGTGCGCAGCACGATGCGCACATAGCTGTTGCCAAGTTCTTCACGGATGTAGCGCGCCAGGTCCAGTCCGGCATGCTCGGACTCCATCACCACATCCAGCAGGATCAGCGCGATGTCGCTGCGCGATTGCAGGATCTCGCGGCCCTCGGCGGCGCTGTAGGCATCGAGGAACTGCAGGCGGCGGCCCGAGAACTCGAAATCCGCCATCACCAGCTGCGTCACCTGGTGCACGGCGGGATCGTCGTCCACGATCATCACCACCCAGGGATCGATGGGCTTGACTCTGCCGGTGGTCGCCTCTTCGGGCAGTTCATCGGCAAACACCAAGTCGGTCATTACGTGCCTCACTTTGCAGAGCCAGGCCCGATTATGGCCAGGGAGCGGCCGAAGTAAACAGCAAGAACTGACAGGGTGGCGCGGCCCAGTTCGGGCCGCGCGCCGGCCTCCTCATTCAAGCCTGGCTGACCCCTGCCGAGGCAAAGCTGGCCATCTCGGCGAGCAGCTGGCAGGCCGACACCAGCAGGGGCCAGGCCAGCGCGGCGCCTGAGCCCTCGCCCAGGCGCAGGCCCAGGTCCAGCAGCGGTTCGGCCTGCATGGCCTGCAGCATCAGCCGGTGGCCGCTCTCGTTGGAGCAATGCGAGAACACGCAGCGCTCCAGCACAGCGGGCGCCAGGCGCGCCGCCACCAGCACCGCGGCGCTGGCGATGAAGCCGTCCACCACGATGACGCGGCGCTCATGGGCCGCCTGCAGCACCGCGCCCACCATCATCGCGATCTCGAAGCCACCGAAGGCGGCGAGGGCGGCGAGCGGCTCGCTGGCCTGCGCGTGGCGCTCCAGCACCCGGCCCAGCAGGGCGGTCTTGTGCGCCAGCTGGCCGTCGTCAAGACCTGTCCCCCGGCCCACGCAGGCGCCGATCGGCTGGCCGGCCAGGCGCGCCAGCAGCAGGGCCGCGGCCGAGGTATTGCCTATGCCCATCTCACCCAGCAGCAGGGCGTTGCCGGGGCGCTGGCGCAGCAGGGTCTTGCCGGCGGCGATGGCGGTGGCGCATTGGTCGGGCGACATCGCCGCTGCCTCCAGCGCATCGGCCGTGCCGGCGGCGATCTTGGCGATCACCAGGCCGGGGCGGGGCGCGAACTCATGGCGCACGCCGGCGTCCACCACCGTCAGCGCCAGGCCATGCTGGCGCGCCAGCACGCTCACTGCGGCACCGCCGGCGAGGAAGTTCTCGACCATCTGCCAGGTCACGTCCGAGGGGTAGGCCGAGACACCGCGCGCCGCCAGGCCATGGTCAGCGGCGAACACCATTAGCTGCGGCTCCAGCAGCGCGGGCGTCTCGCTGCCCAGGATTAGGCCCAGCCTCAGCATCAGCGTTTCCAGCCGGCCCAAGGCGCCCAGCGGCTTGGTCTTCTGATCGATGCGGGTCTGCAGGCGCGCCGCCAGCGCCGCGTCGGCAAGGCTGGGGATAGGGGGGATCAGTTCATTGCTCATAGGGGCTCCAACAATTGCAACAAGTGGCCGGCCTGGAAATGCCGGTCTATGAAATCGGCCAGTGCGTCGAACACGGCCTCCAGGGTCTGTACCTCGGCGCCGAACAGGGCGCGCAGCAGGGCCGGCTGCTCGAACAGGCCATGGGCGTAGAGGCCCAGCACGCTGCCCTGCTGCCAGCCCACGGCCGCACCGTCGGCATCGCGCAGCGCCACCTGCGCCGGCGCCAGGCTGGGGTGTTGCACGGTGCGGCCATGGTGGATCTCGTAGCCCTCCACGGCGACCTCGCGCAGCGCCGCCCAGGGTGCTGGCAGGTCGGCGGCGAAGTGCAACCGGGCCGGTCGCAGCAGCTTCTCGCGCTCGAACTGGGTCACCAGGGGCAAGAGGCCCAGGCCGGGCGCGTTGCCGTCGATCTGGTAGGGGTCCAAGAGGCTTTCGCCCAGCATCTGCAGGCCGCCGCAAATGCCCAGCAGCGGCTTGCCGGCGCCAGCATGGCGGGCGATGACATGGTCGAGCTTTTGCGCACGCAGCCAGGCCAGGTCGGCCGCCACCGCCTTGGAGCCGGGCAGGATGATCCAGTCCGCGCCCTCCAGCTGGGCCGGCTCGCGCGCCCAGCTCAGGCGCACGCCGGGCAGGCTGCGCAGCGGCTGGAATTCGTCCAGATTGGACAGGCGGGGGTAGGCGACGATGGCGATCCGCAGCCCGCTGCCGCGCGCCTCGTCGTCAAAGACGCCGTCTTCCTCCGGCAGGCCATGGCCGCGCCACATCGGCAGCACCGCCACCGTCGGCACGCCGGTGAGGGCATGCAGCTGCTCGGGCCCGGGCGCGAGCAGCGCGGCATCGCCGCGGAAGCGGTTCAGCACAAAGCCGCGTATCAGGGCGCGTTCATGCGCGGGCAGCAGCTGGTGGGTGCCGTAGAGATGGGCAAAGGCGCCGCCGCGGTCGATGTCGGTCACCAAGAGGCAGGCGGCATTCACCTCCAGCGCGGTGCGCATGTTCACGTAGTCGCTGCTGTGCAGATTGATCTCGGCCGGCGAACCCGCGCCCTCGATCACCACCACATCGTTCTCGGCCATCAGCTCGTGCAGCGGTGGGCGCGCGCGCAGCCAGAGCTTTTCGCTGCGTTCGCGCCAGGGCATGTCGGTGAGCTCCCTGTCCACCTCGCCCAGCACGATCACCTGCGAGGCGGTGTCGCGCTCGGGCTTGAGCAGCACCGGGTTCATGCGCACCTCGGGTATGCGGCGCGCGGCCAGGGCCTGGAAGTACTGGGCGCTGCCGATCTCGCCCATGGCCCCGTTCAAGCCGGGCACCACACGGGCGTTGTTGCTCATGTTCTGTGCCTTGTAGGGCGCCACCTTGAGGCCCTGGCGCGCATACCAGCGGCACAGCGCGGTGGCAAGCCAGCTCTTGCCGGCATTGCTGGTGGTGCCCAGCACCATCACGGCGGTCATATGAAGTCCTTCAGAGCGAGCCGCAGCGCCAAATGCAGTGCGTGTTGCGCGGCGGGGTCTTGGGTGGAGACGCGCAGCCAGCCGGGCAGGCCCAGGCTCGCGGCATCGCGCAGCTTGATGCCCAGCGGGCGCAGATCCGGCAGGGGCGCGGGCGGGCACGCCAGCCAGAAATTGCAGCAGCTGGCGCGCTGCTGCCAGCCCAGGTCGGCCAGCAGCTCGCGCTGCGCGGCGCGCCAGTCCAGCACTTGCGCGCGCATGCGCTGCAGATGGGCCTGGGTGGCGGGGCTGTGCCAACAGCCCAGCAGCGCGCAGCCCTCGCTGGAGAGCACCCAGCTGGGGGCCAGGTCTTGCATGGCCTGCAGCCATGGCGCCTCGGCCGGCGCCAGCAAATAGCCGGCGCGCACCCCCGTCAGGCCCAGGGCCTTGTTGGGACATTGCAGGCGCCAGGCGCGCTCGGCCAGGGCGGGCGGCAGGCTGCTCTGGCCCTGCAGGCGCAGCGGCTCGTAGGCCTGGTCGATGGCGAGGTGCGCGCCGCTGGCGCGCAGGGCCGCGCCCAATTGCGTCCACTCGTGCGCATCCAGGCTGGCGCCGGTGGGGTTGCAGGGCTCGCACACCCACACCAGCGCCGCACCCTGGAGGCCCGCGGTCAGCTCGGCCACCGAGGCATAGCCGCTCACCTGCAGACCCAGGGCCTGGGCCGCGGCTGCGTAGTCGCCAAAGCCGGGCCGCGGCACCCAGACCTCGCGCAGGCCCGCCAGCCGCGCCGCCAGGCTGAGCCGGCGTATCGCCTCGCTGCCGCCCGCCGTCGGCAGTACGCGCTCTGCCGTCACGCCATGTGCCGCCGCCAGGGCCTCGCGCAGGGCCAGGTATTGCGGGTCGGGGTAGCGGCCACGGTCGGCGCCCAGCAGCGCGTCCAGCAGGGCCGGCGGCGGCCCCAGCGGGCTGGCATTGCTGGAGAAGTCGTGCCGGATGGGCGGGCCCGAATCGCTGCCGCCATGAAGCGCCTGGGCCATCAGTGCCAAGCTCCGCGCAGCGCCGCGGCGCCCAGCATCATCAGCAGGGCGGCCACGAGCATGGCGCGCCGTGCCAGGTCTTGCCCGCGCGCCATATCGGCCGCGGCGGGCGTGGCGCCGCCGGCATTCAGCGCATAGACGCCCGGCTTTGCCAGGCGCAGGCCCAGGCGCAGCGCCAGCGCCGCCATCGGCCAGCCGCTATTGGGCGAGGGCGTGCGTGCGGCCTCGCGCGCCAGCGCCGGCAGCAGCCCCCAGCGCCAGCCCAGCAGGGCCAGCGCGGTGATGCGCCCGGGCAGCCAGGAGAGCGCGTCGTCGGCACGCGCCGCCCATTTGCCGGCCCATTCCCAGCGGCCGCGATAGCCCCACATGGCGTCCGCCGTGTTGGCAAAGCGGTAGAGCGCAGCGCCGGGCAGGCCGGCGATGGCAAACCAGAACAGCGGTGCCACCACCGAGTCGTTGAGGTTCTCCGACAGGGTCTCCAGCGCGGATTCCCGAACTTCGCTGGCGCTGAGCGTTGCGGTTTCGCGGCTCACCAGGCGCGCCAGGCGCTCGCGCCCCTCGGGCAGGGAGCGCTGCAGCGCCGCCTCCACCGCCGCCACCTCGCGGCTGAGCATGGACCAGGCCAGCAGGGGCTTGAGCAAGAGGCCCAGCGCCGCCGCGCAGGCCCAGAGGGCCCAGGGTGAGCGCCAGGGCTGCAGCGCCTGGATCAGGGCCGTTTCCAGCAGCGCCGCCAGCAGCAGGCAGATGGCCGCGCCCACGCACCAGGCCAGCGCGCCGCCGACGAAGGCCGCGCCCGCAGGCATGGCCGGCAGCCGCGTCGAGAAGCAGCCCAGGTAGCGGCCCATGCCCACCACCGGATGCGCCCAGGCGGGCGGCTCGCCGAAGAGGCGATCCACCAGCAGGGCGATCAGCATCGCCGAAGGCAGCAGCCAGGCCATGCTCATCATCAGTCTTCAATGCCTCTTTGTGCCGGCACGCCGGCCTTGAAGTGGTGCTTGACCATGGCCATCTCGGTGACGGTGTCGGCCAATTCAATCAGCTCCTCGGGCGCGTTGCGGCCGGTCAGCACCACATGCACATGGGCGGGGCGCTCGCGCAGCGCCTGCAGCACCGGCTCGAGCGGCAGCCAGCCATAGCGCAGCGGGTACATGATCTCGTCCAGCACCACCAGGAAATGCTCGCCCGCGGCGATGGTGGCGGCGGCGCGCGCCCAGCCGTCGCGGGCCAGTTGCGCCGAATGCTCCAGGTCCTTGCTCTTCCAGCTGAAGCCGTCGCCCAGGCCCTCGATGGGCACGCCCAGCTGCTCGAACATGCGGTGCTCGCCGAAGCGTGCGCTGGGCACCTTCATGAACTGGTAGATCTTCACCGCCTTGCCGCGGCCGTGCGCCCGCAGCGCCAGGCCGAAGGCGGCGGTGCTCTTGCCCTTGCCGTTGCCGGTATGCACCAGGATCAGGCCGCGGCGCTCGCCGCTCGGAATGACGCGTTCGCGCTCGACGGGGGGAGATTCGATTTGCATGACTTGTGCTTTCCTCAGAGTGTGGCGCGCAGGCTAAGCCGCAGCATGCGCGGCTCCATCGGGTGGATCAGGCGGCCGTCTATGCCGGCGCCCGCATTGCAGGCCGCGCCCTCGGCACGGGTGCAGGCGGCGCCCCAGTACTCGATGTCGTTGGCACGGCGGTCGAACAGGTTCAGCACATCCATGCTGAGCTGCCATTGGCGGTTCATGCGGTAGCCGAGCTTGAGGTTGGCGGTCCACAGCGCGCGCGAGGTTTCGCGGCCGCTTTCCTCCAGCGCATAGGCGCCCAGGTAGCGCAGCTTGAGGCCGCCCGACCAGGGCCCGGCCGGCGTGAAGCTGGCCGAGAGCGAGGCGTTCAAGGGGATGGCGTTGGGCACATGGCGGCCGCCGTTCTCGGCCTCGACGAAGCGGGCGCGCGAGACGGCCATGTCGGCGTCGATCAGCAGCCAGGGCGCGGGCGCCCAGTCGTTGGACCATTCCAGCCCGAGGCGGCGCGAGGCACCGCGCGCCTCGGTCACGCCCTCGTCGCCCACGAACACCAGCTCGCTCGCGAGGCTGGCCTGCCACAGCGTCAGGCTGCTGTTCCAGCCCTCGCCGATGCGGCTGCGCAGGCCCAGCTCGCGGCTCTGGGTGCGTGCCAGCAGCGGCAGCGGCTGCTGCGGGCTGCCGTCGTTGGGATTGCTGGCACTGGTGGCGCCGCGCACATCGTTGGAGCGAAAGCCCCGGCCCCATTGCGCGTAGAGCTCGGTGTCGGGGTTGAGCCGCGCCACCAGGCCCAGCTTGGGGCTGAGCTGGCGCTGGCTGGCTTGGCCGCCGTTGTCCAGGTTGAATGCGCCGGCCAGGGCCTGGTTGCGCGTGGCCAGGCGGTCCCAGCGCAGGCCCAGGCTGCTGCGCAGCCAGGGGCTCCACTGCGTGCGCGCCTCGGCGAACAGGCCCAGCGCGTCCTGGCGCACCGCATCCTCGCGCACCAGGTGCATGCGCTGGCGGTCCACCGTGTCGTAGAGGCCCAGCAGTCCGACCTGGTCGTGCCGCCACTGCAGGCCCCAGCCGAACTCGGTCTTCAGCTGTGGGCTGGCCAGGCCGTGCTTGAACTGGCCGCCCCAGATGCGGCGCCGGTCGGCCTGCTCGTGCTGGTCGCCCGCGGGGCCCTTGATGAAGCCCGAGGGGCCGGAGAACAGGTTCAGGCCGTAGTCGATGACATAGGCGCTGGCGCGCAGCTCCTGCTGGCCGTTCGTGCGTGCCCATTCCAGCGAGGCGCTGTGGCGGTGCGTGACACCGCCGTCGTTGGCGATCAGGCTGCCGAAGCGGCCGATCTCGCCGCTGCTGATGGCGCGCTCGGGCACATGCTCGCTGGCGCGCCAATGGGCGCGGTAGCCCATCAGGGTCAGGGCCAGGCCCGTGTCGGCATCGCCCTGCGCCAGGCGCAGCACGGCGTTGTCGCGCCTGAGCTGCTCGGGCTGCTCCCAGGGCCCGTCATAGCGGCTGCCCTCCAGCGCGCCGAGCAGGCTCCAGCCCTCGCCCAGCACGGTGCTGCCGGCGGCGAGCGCGCGGCCGTAGCCATGCGGGCCCAGCGTGGCCTCGGCAAAGGGGGCGTCGAGCCGGCGCAGATACTGCACGCGCGCGGTGCCGGTGGTGGCGAAGTCGCCGTCCTCGGCGGCGTAGCTGCCCTTGCGGTACTGCAGGCTGGACACCAGCTCGGGGATCAGGAAGTTCAGGTCCATATAGCCCTGGCCATGGGCATGGCTGGCGGTATTGACCGGCATGCCCAGCACCTGGGTGGCGAAGTCGCTGCCATGGTCGAGGTTGAAGCCGCGCAGAAAGTACTGGTTGGCCTTGCCGTCGCCGCTGTGCTGGGTCACGATCATGCCGGGCATGGACTCCAGCAGTTCGGCCGGGCGCAGCAGCGGCCGGTTGACCAGGCGCTCGGCCTTGATCTCGCCCTCGGAGGCGCTCTCGGCCGTGCCCAGGCTGGCGCGGCCCTGCACCTGCACGGTGTCCAGGCGCTCGGGCGGCTGCTGGCCCCAGGCGGTGCCGGCGAGCAGCAGGGCAAGCGGGCCGGCGATGGCGGTGTTCTTCTTCTTCGTCTTCATGCGGTTGCGGAGAGTGGTTTCGCGGGCTTGCGCAGCGCCTGCCAGGCCGCGCCCAGGCTCATCAAGAGGCCCATCAGCACCCAGGCCAGGGCCTGGCCGAGCTGGGCGGCCAGCGGCGGGGTCGGGTCTTGCCTGGGCGGCTGCTGTTGCAGCAGCAGGCCGCGCTGGCTGGGCGGTGCTGCTGCTGCGGCTGCGGCGGTGGCGGACGGCGTGGCGGGCTGGGCGCGCGCGCGCGGCGCGACGGCCTGCTGCAGCTGCTCGGCGCTCCATTGCCGCACCGCGGCCAGTTCCTGGTGCAGCGGCGCGGCGCGGGTCAGGTCTTGATAGAGGGCCGCCAGCTCGCTGCGGGTGGCGGCGTCGGGCTGCCAATAGCCCAGGCGCTGGGCCTGCACCATGCGTTCCAGCGCCTGCGCATAGGCCTGGCTGTTCTGCCGCAGCCAGGCCGGCAGGCCCAGGCCCTGCCTGTCGCGCACCAGGTTGTCGTAGAGGCTTTGCCAATGGTCGGGCCTGACCGTGTCGGGCGCGACGGCCTGCCAGCCGAAGGCGTATTGCACCGCCTTCAGCACCTGCAGGGTGCCGGCCCAGCCTTCAGCCTGCTGGGCCTTGAGCCAGCCCGGGTGCAGGTAGCGGCCCTGCATTTCCAGCGCCAGGCTCTTGGCTACGCTCTCGGTCTGCAGCTCGCTGGCATCCTGCAGCTGGCTGACATGCAGGGTGATCGCCCCCGGCTTGCCGGCGGCCTTGGCGGCGGCGGCCAGGCCACCCAGGTACTGGAAGGGATCGTCGGAGCTGAGCATGGCGTAGAGGTGCGAGCTGCGCGACATCAGCGCCGCATCGGTCTGCACCAGGTGGGCGCCCAGGGCTTTTTCGGCCACGGCCGGGCGCGAGAGCCGCAGCGGCTCGCCGTTCACATAGGGCTGGCTCATGCGCTGCAGGAACATGCGGCCCAGGCGCTGGTCCTCGGCCTTGAGGTCGCCGGCCTGCACCGCGTCGGAGACGCCGGTGCCATAGTCGCCGGCGGCGTTGCCGAACACGCGCGCCTGCGCCAGCGCCTCGGCCTCGGCCCGGGCCAGGCCCTGGCGGCGCAGCGCCGTGGCCACGCTGGCGTTGTTGCGCGCGATCGCGTTGGCGCCGCCCTCGGCAGCGGCCGCGGCGGCCACGGCCTGGTCCAGCAGGCTCATCAGGGCGGGGAACTGGTCGCGGTAGGAGCCGGTGATGGACAGCAGCACATCGACGCGCGGGCGCTTCAGCTCGTCCAGCGGCAGCAGCTTGACGCCGCTGGGCCGGCCGCTCTCGTCCCACAGCGGCTGCACGCCCAGGGCGGCCAGCGCCTGGGCCTCCATCAGGCCCTGGTGGCGCAGGGTTTCGCCGGCCCATAGCGAGAGCGCCAGGCGCTGCGGCGCGCGGCCGGCCTTGCCCTGCTCGGCATACCAGGTATCGAACAGGCGGCGGGCCACCTCCCAGGCCTGCTTGGTGGGCAGGCGGTTGGGGTCCAGGCCGGTGAGATTGCGGCCGGTGGGCAGGCTGTCGGGGTTGCGCAGCGGGTCGCCACCATAGGCCGCGGGCAAGAACTGACCCTGCAGCCCCGCCAGCAGGCCGGGCAGCTCGCCCTCGGTGGCGAGGCGTTTTTCCAGCTCCTGGGCGCGCAGCGCCAGCGTCAGCAGGGCCGGCGTGTCTATGGGCTTGCGGGCGGCGCGGTTGGGTACATGACCATCCGGTTCAGGGGGTCTAAGGTCCAGACGCGAGGCGGCCTCGGCATCCTTCAGCGCTACGTCCAGCCAGCGTGCCGGGCGCGAACCGGCCACGCTTTCATGGTTGATCAGAAAGGCCTCGTCGATGTCTTCGCCCAGCGCGTCTATCAAGGGCTGGCGCAGCATCTGCAAAATCGTGCCGCGGCGCGCCGCTGCGTCGGGCAGCTGGCCGAACACCGCCAGGCCCTTGGGCTGCGAGCTTTGCGCCAGCCGGTCCAGCCAGGGGTGGAGCAGCTCCAGGAAGCCGCTGAAGTTGGCGGCGATCTGCTCGGCGCTCCAGCCCAGGTCGCGGTGCAGCTGGTGATCGACGAACTGGCCCAGCATCTGGCGTTCCAGGGCCTGGCGCGTCGGACCGGCGTCCACCGTCTCCCACTCGTGCATCAGCTCGTGCATCAGCGCCATGCGGGCATTGAAGCCGGCCGGCGCAAAGCTGGGCGTGCGATGGCTCACCATCAGGGCGCGGCCGCGGCGCTTGGCGGTGAGGGCCTCGCCCAGGTTGTCGACGATATAGGGGTAGACCACGGGCAGCTCGCCCAGCGGCAGCAGGGCCTCGTCGTTGACGTCCAGCGCGCGCAGCTTGCCGGGCGCCCATTCCTGCGTGCCATGGGTGCCGAAGTGGATCAGCGCGTCGGCGTTCTGCCTGGCCCATAGATAGGTGGCCAGGTAATGGTGCGAGAGCGGGGTCTTGCTCTTGTGCATGAAGGGGTCCTGGCCCTGGTGCAGGGTCTCCTCGCGCGGCGGCTGGGGCAGCACGCTCAGGCTGCCGCGCTGCAGGCGCGGGATCACGAACACACGCTCGCTGCCGGTATCGAGCACATAGCGGCTGCTGGCCGGCTCGCCCCAGCGCGCCTTGATGCGCTGCTGCAGCGCGGCCGGCAGGCTCTTGTTGAACCAGGCGATGTAGTCGGCCAGCGGCAGGGCCGCGGCCTGATTGCGCCGCAAGAGGGCACGCAGGTCGGCGCCGGGGTAGTAGGCGGCGATCAGCGGCTTGAGTTCGGCGATCCACTCGGCCTCGGCCAGCGGCTCGACGCGGTAGCCGGCGCGCAGCAGGCCCTGCGAGCTGGCTTCCAGGCTGCGCGGCACGTTCAGAAAGCTGGCGCCGAAATGGTCGCCGCCGCTGGGGTAGTTGTAGACGAAGGCGACCAGGCGTTTGTCGGCCACCGGCTTGTCCTGCAGCGCGACCAGGCGCGCGGCCTTGGCCGCCACCGCATCGGCCTGGCGCGCGATCAGCGCCGGCTCGCGCCCGCTTTGCGCCACCACCAGCAGCGGGTCGATGGCGCCGGCCGCCTCGGGCTGGGCCAGGTAGAAGGGCAGGTCGCTCTGGGCCAGGCCGGTCTCGCTGGCCTCCCAGGCGGCCAGATCGCCCTTGCGTTCGGGCAGGGTCTGCAAGAGCGGCGCGCCCCAGCGTTCAAACAAGGGCTGCAGGCCGCCGCCCTGGGGCAGCAGCGCATGGTTGACGATCACGCGCGCATGCAGGCGGCCGGGGCTGGCTTCCATCAGGCCGGCCAGCGAATCGCTCGCCAGGTGCGAGCTGAACACCGCATAGGCCAGCAGGCCGCGCGCCTCGAAGCGCTGCAGCCAGGCGTCGATCCAGCCGGTGGCGCCATGCACGAAATGGTGGCGGTGCAGCAGCAGGGCCACGGCGGGGCGCTGGTCGCCGCGTGCGCGCGCCCAGGCGGCCAGCTCGGCCGCGTTGGCCATCAGCGCCGGCGCGCCGGGCAGATAGAGGCCGCGTTGCGGCAGGATGTGGGGGGCGGGCAGGGCCGGCGCGGCCTGACCCGCCAGTTGCGCGCGCGCCAGCGTGAAGGCATGGCGGGTGTTGGCCACGCCGCCGGCCTGCAGATAGGCGCGCAGCGAGCGTTCGCCGGCGGCCGGCTCGCCCGGCGTGATCCACAGCACCGGCTTGGCCGCCGGCTGGCGCTTGAGCGCCTCGCCCAGCAGGCCCTGCAGGCGCGCCTGCAGGCTTGCATGCGGCGCGTCTATCCACACCATCTGGGCCCGCGCCAGCGCTTGCTCCAGCGTGCGCGCCTGGGCCGCGTCCAGGCTGGCAGCGCCGCGCAGGGGATAGTCCAGCGCCTGCAGCGCAAAGCCGGCCGCGGCGGCCTCGCGCTCGACCAGGCCATGGCGCGCCGCCGGCGTCAGCTCCATGGTGATCCACAGCAGGCCGGGCTTGGCGGCCCAGGCCGGGGCAGCGATCAGGCACAGCAAGGCGAGCAGCCAGGCTCGCATCACGGTTTCGCCCCCTCGGGCACATAGATGATGTTGCCGTCCTTGAGCTTGTAGGCCACGCCGGCACGCACGCCCTGACCCTCGCTGCTGCCGCCATTGCCCTTGTAGCGGATCTCTTTGCCGTCCTTGCGCACGACGATCTCCATATCGGGTTCGCCGGCGCGCTTGATGACGGTCTGGTCGGCCTGCTCCTGTTGCTGCTGCAGGGCCACGGCGGTGAGCAGGGCCACCACCAGCACCAGGAACACGTCCACCAGGTTGACGGCCGAGAGCATGGGGTCGTCGTCTTCCTCGGCGAGGATGCTGAGGTGCTTCATGCCAGACCACGCGCGCTGCGCAGCGCCACGAGCTCGGCCATAAGCCAGCGGCGGCGCACCGAATAGGCCACCAGGCCGATGGCGGCGGCGGCCAGGGCCAGCACCACGCCGGCAAAGGCACCGCTGAACACCGCCAGCGCCTGCTGGCCCTGGCCCGCGGCCACGCTCTGCAAGGCCGGGCCCAGCGGCACCATGGTGGCGATCAGGCCCAGGAGCGGGCTGACGCGGCCCAAGAGGCGCAGCGGCTCGAGCTGGCGCACCAGCTGCAGCTCGACCTGCTCGATGGGCATGTCGGCGTGGTAGCGCAGCGCCTGGTAGGCCGGCTGGCGCCAGCGCTGCAGCGCCTCGGTGAGCAGGGCGCCCGCGCACCACAGCGCATAGACGAAGCCGAGGCCGACGAGGGTCAGTACCGGCCACAGCAGGGCCTGGGCGATCTGGGCGAAACCTTGTTCGATCATCATGAGCAGAAGAAGGCGGCGATGGCCTCGTGGTTGGAGGGGAAGTAGTGGTGTATGTAGCTGGCCCGCAGGCTGCCCTGCGCATACAGGGCTTCGGCGCAGCGGCCGCCATTGGGATTGCTGGCCTGGGCGATGGCGGGCAGGGCGGTGCTCATGGTCGAGTAGTGAAAACTGTGGCCGCGCAGCCTGCCTTCGGGCCAGTCCAGCGTCTGCAGGCCCAGCGCCGCCAGGCGCGTTTGCATCTGGGCACGGCCGGGCATCAGGCCAGCCATGGCGTGCACATGGCCATCGGCATCGACCAGTTGGTCGAGCAAGCAGAGCATGCCGCCGCATTCGGCCAGCAGCGGCCGGCCCAGGGCCAGGTGTTGCCTGAGGCTGGCGAAGAAGCCGGGCTGGGCCTGCAAGGCAGCGGCATGCAGCTCGGGGTAGCCGCCCGGCAGCCAGAGCGCATCGCAGTCGGGCAGGGGCGCGCCGGCCAGCGGCGAGAAGCATTGCAGCTCGGCACCGAGCGCGCGCAGGCAATCGAGATTGGCCGGGTAGATGAAGGAAAAGCAGGCGTCCTGCGCCACCGCGATGCGGCGTCCGGCCAGCAGCGGCGGCAGGGTTTCGCTGGCCGGGCTGCCGAATTCGACGGGCGCGAACTCGAAGTCCTTCAAGAGGCCGGCCTCCCAGGCATCGGCCCAGGCATCGAGCTGCGCATCCAGCCCCGGCAGCTCCAGCGCCTGCACCAGGCCCAGATGGCGTTCGGGCAGGGTCAGGTCTTGCTGGCGCGGGATTGCGGCCACCAGGGGCAGACTGGGCGGCAGGCCCTCGGCCACCATGGCGCCATGGGCGGCGCTGCCGACGCGGTTGGCCACCACGCCGCAGAGTTGAATGTCATCGCGATAACGCTGCAGGCCGGTCGCCAGGGCGGCAAAGGTCTGTGCCATGGCCGAGGCGTCGATCACCGCCAGCACCGGCAGGCCGAAGGCGGCGGCGAGGTCGGCGCTGCTGGGCTTGCCGTCGAACAAGCCCATCACGCCCTCGACCAGGATCAGGTCGGCGCTCGCGGCGGCCTCGGCCAGCAGCTGCCGGCAATGCGCCAGCCCGCCCATGAAGAGATCCAGCTGGTAGACCGCCTGGCCGCTGGCGCGGGCCAGCACCATGGGGTCCAGGTAGTCGGGGCCGGTCTTGAAGACGCGCACCTGCAGGCCGCGGCGCGCATGGGCGCGCGCGATCGCGGCGGTGACGCTGGTCTTGCCCTGGCCCGAGGCGGGGGCGCTGATCAGCAGGGCGGGGCAGTCTTTCTTGCTCATGGCCAGTCCCGGCGCAGCGGCAGCACCTGGGCGCTGGGCTCATGCGCCGGCCTGGCTACAGCAGCCGGCGAGCTCGGCAGGGCCAGCCACTGGCCCTGCACCTCCAGCAGATGCAGACGGTCGTCGAACACCTGCTGCAGGGCGCGCCGCGTCTCGGCTTGCGCCGGGCTGCCGTGGCAGAGCACGCGGCCGGTTTGCATGATCACCAGGCTGTCGGCCTGCAGCGCCACATTGAGCTCGTGCAGCACACTGACCACCGCCACGCCGGCGCCCGCCAGTTCGCGCACCAGGGCCAGCCAGTCGGATTGGTGCGGCGGGTCCAGATGGGCCAGGGGCTCGTCCATCAGCAGCACCTGGGCCTGCACCGCCAGCGCGCGCGCCAGCAGCACGCGTTGGCGCTCGCCGCCGGAGAGCTGGCCCAGGCTGCGCATGCGCCAGTCCCAGCACTGTGTCTGTTGCATCGCCGCCTGTACCGCGGCGTGGTCGGCGGCGTTGGGCGGGGTGAGCCAGGCGCGATGCGGCAGCCGGCCGAGCATGACGACGTCGTGGGCGCTGAGCTCGTCGCCACTGCTTTCGTTCTGGCCCAGCCAGGCCAGGGTCTGGGCGCGCCGCTTGCGTGGCCAGTCGCCGAAGGGGCGCTGCAGCAGCTGCACCCTGCCCTGGCAGGGAATCAGCCCGGCCAGGGCGCGCAGCAGGGTGGATTTGCCGGCGCCGTTGGGCCCGACGATCGCGGTCCAGCGGCCCTGTTCCAGTGCCAGGTCCAGGCGATGCAGCACCGGCTGACCCTGCAGGCTGACGCTGAGGTCCTGGCAGGCCAGGGCGATGTCGACGGCAACGCGGCTCATGCCGACCTCCCTTGCTTGCGCTTGTGCATCAGGCGCAGCAGATAGCCACCGCCGAGGATGGCGGTGATCACGCCCACCGGCAGTTCCTGCGGCGCAAGCATCCAGCGCGACAGGATGTCCGCGCTGAGCAGCAGCAGGCCGCCGGCGCAGGCCGACAGCAGCAGCAGCTGGCGGTGCGAGCCCTGGCTCAGGCTGCGCACCAGATGCGGTGCCACCAGCCCGACGAAGGCGATCATGCCGGTCTGCGCCACCGCGGTGCCGGTGGCCAGCGCGAAGGCGAGGATCAGCAGCAGGCGCACCAGGCTCAGGCGCACGCCCAGCGACTGCGCCGTGGCCTCGCCCAGGGTCAGCGCGTCCAGCGCCTGGCTGCCGCCCAGGGCCACGGCCAGGCTCAGCAGCAGCACCGCGCTCATCAGCGCAATGCTGGGCCAGCCCAGGAAGCTGGTGGTGCCCAGCACAAAGGCCTGCATGGTGCGCAGGATGTCGGGGTCGGCCAGGGTGATCAGCTCGGTGATGGCGCCCAGCACCACGCCCACCACGACGCCCGCCAGCAGCAGGCGCAAGGTGTGCTCGAGGCCGCGCGCCATCGCCAGCGCCAGGCTCACCCCGCCCAGGGTGCCCAGAAAGGCCGCGCCGGTCAGGCCCAGGCGCTCCAGCCATTGCATGCCGGCGGGCGAGCCACCCAGCACCGTCATGCTCAGGGCCACGCCCAGGCGTGCCCCGGCGGCGCTGCCGAGCAGATAGGGATCGGCCAGCGGGTTGCGGAACAGGCCCTGGGTGATGGCCCCCGACAGGCCCAGCAGGGCGCCCGCCAGCCAGGCGCCGGCCGAGCGCGGCAGACGGATCTGCCAGAGGATCTGGTTGTGCATGGCGTCGCCCAGGTCCCAGCCGAGTGCGAAGCCGGTGCTGCCGACGGCCACGCCCAGCAGCAGCATGGCCGTGCTGGCCAGCAGCAGGCCGGCCAGCAGTGGCCAGGCCGGCAGGTGGTGCGAAAGCTTCATGCCGCTCATGGTTTGGCGGACTGCTCGCGCAGGCATTGCGCCATCAGCTGCGCCGCCTCGCCCATGCGCGGCCCGGGGCGGGACATCACGTCGCTTTGCGCCGCATCGAACACGCAGACGCGCTTGTCGCGGATCGCCGGGATGCGCTCCCAGCCGGGGCGCTGGAACAGCCCGTCGGCATTGCGTTTGCCAATCATGATCAGCTGCGGGCCGGCACGCACCACGTACTCGGGGCTGATCTTGGGGAAGGGGCCCATTTCGGGCGTGATGATGTTGCGCAGGCCCAGGCGAGCCATGGTCTCGCCCATGAAGGACACCGGCCCGGCGGCGTAGGGCGAGCGGTCGACCTCGTAATACACCAGGGTGCCACGCGCCGCGGCCGGGATGCTTTGCGCGGCGGCGCCGACCTGCGCATCGACGCGGCGCCAGATCGCCTGGGCATCGCTCACCTGCAGCAACTGCCCGAGCTTGTCGAGCAGGCGTTGCACATCCATATACGAGCGCGTTTCCAGCGTCACCACGGTCAGACCGAGATTGCGCAGGCGGTCGGTGACGCGCGAGGAGGGCGCCAGCAGCACCACATCGGGTTTGAGCGAGACGATGGTCTCGACCTGGGTGTCGTCCAGGCCGCCCAGCTTGGGCAGCTTGTTGACCTGGGCCGGGAAGTTGGAATAGCGGTCCACGCCGACCAGGCGGTCGCAGGCGCCCAGCTCGCAGACCGTTTCGGTCAGCGAGGGCAGCAGCGTGACGATGCGACGCGGCGCCTGCGTCCAATGCGTGATCTTGCCGAGGTCGTCCTTCAGTTCGACCTTGGTCTGCGCCTGCAGCGGAGCCGCCAGCAGGCCCAGGCCCAGACTCAATGCCCACAGCCAGAGGCTGGGCTGCGCAAGGGAATTCGATCTCATGGTGCAGGTCTCTCCTGGTGTACCGGCCGCGTCCAGGCCTGGCCGGCCACCATCAGGGTCAGGTCTTGACAGCGGCCGGCCACGGCCTGGTTCAGCCGGCCCAGCTCGTCGACAAACTCGCGCACCTCGCGGCCCAGCGGCGACACGCCCCAGCCCGTCTCGTTGGAGACGAAGATCACCGGCGATGTCAGGGCCGGCAATGCGTCGAGCATGGCGCTGCGCTCGGCCTCCCAGCCCCGGCGATCCGGCTGCCCATGCATGGGCATCAGCCAGTTGGTCAGCCACAGGGTCAGGCAGTCCACCAGCAGCAGCCGGCCGGGGGCACTTTGCGCCCGCAGCGCCTGGCTCAGTGCCAGCGGCACCTCCACCGTATCGAAGCGCGCGGGGCGGTCGGCGCGGTGACGGGCGATGCGCTGACGCATCTCCTCGTCCCAGGCCAGTGCGGTGGCGAGCACGCAGACGCCATGCTCCGGCGCGGCCGCCAGCCAGCGCAGCGCCACGGCTTCGGCATGACGGGTCTTGCCGCTGCGTTGTCCGCCGACGATGAGCTGGTGGGCGGCCATGGCGCTCAGAGTGCCGGGGTGTAGCGCAGGCCCATGAACAGGGTGCGCGGCGCCTGGGCATAGCCGTTGGCCGTCTGGTAGGCGCGGTCGAAGGCGTTGTCCAGATTCAGCTGCAGGCGCAGATTGGCGTTCACGCGGTATTGCGCGTCCAGATTCAGCAGCGCATAGCCGGCCAGGCGGGTGGTGTTGGCGTTGGTGTCCCAGCGCTTGCCGCTGAGCTGGCTCTGGCCGCCCAGGGTCCAGTCGCCCCATTGCTTCTCCACGCGCAGCGAAGCATGCTGCTTGGCGCGCCGGCCCAGGGTCTTGCCGCTCAGCACGTCCTTGGGGTCCTGGAAGTCCAGCGAGCCCGAGAGCTTCAGCCCCGCCAGCTCGGTGCTGCCGCTCAGGCTAACGCCGCGCAGACGCACCTTGGCCAGGTTGCCGTAGCAACCGTCCCAGGGATCGGGCTTGGCGGGATTCACGGTTGCCGCGCAAAGGCTTGCGAACTGGTTGTCCCAGCTGATGAGCTGCTTGATGCGGTTGTTGTAGATGGTCAGGCCCAGCTCGTGCGCGCCTTGGGCGTAGCTCAGACCGAACTCGGCGTTGCGGCCCTTCTCCGGATTCAGCGCCGGCAGGCCGGCGCGGGGGCCATAGGCGCTGAAGCTCTGGTACAGGGTGGGCGCGCGGAACGCGTTGGCGGCGCTGGCCCACAAGCGCAGGGCGGGCACCGGGCGCCAGCCTGCGGCCAAAGTGCCGGTGTTGATGCCACCGAACTCGCTGTCCTGGTCATGCCGCAGATGTACTTGCGCATCCCATGCGGCCTGGCTCAGCAGGTAGCCCAGGGCCGCAGCGTTCTGATGGCGCTCAGCCTGGCCGCTGCTGGACTGCAAGCTGGCGTTGATGAGCTTGTCCTCGCGCCGCTCCAGCAGCACATTGAGCTGGCCCGGGCCGAGCTTGAGGCTGTTGTGCAGGGCGTAGTTGCGCACCAGGGTTTCTGTCAGGTAGGCGTACTGCGTCTTGGTTTCGTAGCGGTCGCGCGATTCGCCCACGCTGAGCTCGGAGTTCCAGGCCTCGCTCCACTGCGCGCTCCAGAACGCGCGGCTGGCGCGCAGGTCGTGGATATTGCGGTCGTTGACACCTGGCTTGGGCTTGGCGCTGGCGTCGTAGCCGCTCTCGGCATGGCTGCTGCTGCTCAGCAGTTCCACGCGCTGGCCCTTGGCCAGCTGATAGCCGACGCGGGCGTTCAGGTTGTGGTTGCGCCAATCGTCGCGATCCGGCGTGTAGCCGGGGTCCTTGGGGTCGAAGGCAACCGGGCGGGCATTGAAACCATCGGCAAACTCGGCGGCAAGGCTGAAGGCATAGTCCAACTGGCCCAGCATGCCGCCAACGCTCAGGTCGCCCTTGACCATGCCCAGGCTGCCGATGCCGCCGCCGAATTCGACAAAGGGCTTGGCGCCGCCCTTGCGGGTGAAGATCTGCACAACGCCGGCCACGGCGTCGGAGCCGTAGAGGCTGCTGGCCGCGCCACGCAGGATCTCGACACGCTCGATCAGGGCCAGCGGCATGCTTTCCCAGGTGGCGCCACCGGAACCGGATTGGGTGTCCATGCGCACGCCGTCAATCATCACCACGGTGTGCTGGGTGTTGGCGCCGCGCAGGAACAAGGAGGTGGTGGCGCCGGGGCCGCCGGGGCGCGCGAATTCGAAACAGGATTGCTTGGCAAGCAGATCCGCCAGGCCGCCGAAGGCCTGACGCTCGATGTCGGCGCGGGTGAGCACGGTGACATCGGCAAGGGTCTGGTCCAGGCGGATGCTGGAACGCGTGGCGGTGACCTGCACCTGATCCAGCTTGTTGGCAGCCGGACCATTCTGGGCCAGCGCGGATTGGGGCCATGCGACCGCAGCGGCGGCCAGGGCCAGCAGGGTACGGGCGTAGGTGGACGCGGGCAGTGAAGCCGCGTGTGCGGAGAAGGAAAAGCTCATGGAATCCAGACAGCAAATTGCCAGGTGCCAGCTTCCCCGCAGGCCCCTGTAAATCGACGCATCGCGCCGCGATGCATCACCTGTTGGCCGGTATCCGGGCTGGTGGATTCAAGCGCCGCGTCCTTCCCAGCGCGTGTGACGCGCCAGTGGACTGCAGTACGGGCCTTGGAGCGCTGAGGGCTCCATCCACTTACCGTTGCGGGGACAGCTCAGGTTGGGTCTGCCTCGGCGAGGCGCGCCCTTCTGATTCCCGTTTAACTGCCCAGACATGAATGGCTGGGCGAGCACCAACAAGCGGCATTCTAGCCGGGCTTGGCTGCCTTGGGCTTCTTTGGCTTCTTTGGCTTCTTGGGTGGGGTGGGGGCGCTGGCCGCCTGGGCCGGGCCGCTGTCGCCACCGCGCTGGCCATGGATGCCGCCGGCCCGCGCGGCCTCGCGGCGCTGCTCGGCCTCGCGCTTGAGGCGGGCCTGCTCCATCGCATGGGCCTGCTTGGCCTCCTGCGCGGCGCGCTGCCTGGCCTCGGCGCTCTGCGCGGCTGAGGGCTGGTCGTATTGCAGGGTCTGCGTGCTGGCCTTGGCATCCGCCGGGCAGGGGCTGCCGCGCAGCTCGCGCCCCTCTGGGCCGCAGCGGTAAATCGTGGTGTTCTGTGGCCGGGTCTGCGCCTGCGATCCGCCGCTGCAGGCTGCCATCAGCGCGGTGCAGAAAAGGCGGACTGCCAGGTTCATGATGAGACTTCGGCGCCAACGGGTGCCGGCGGCCTGGGTGGTTTGGGCCGCGGCGGCTTGGCATGGATCTTGGCCAAGGCCTTGTCCATCTCGCCCCTGAGCATCAGCTCCACCGCCTGGTAGGACTTGCCTATGCAATCCTCCACCGCCTGGCGCTCCGCCAGCGGCGGTTTGCGCAGCACATAGCTGGCGACCTCGGCCTTGATGCCGGGATGGCCGATGCCGAGACGCAGACGCCAGAAGTTAGGCGAACCGAGCTGGGCCTGCATGTCCTTGAGCCCGTTGTGGCCGCCGTTGCCGCCGCCCAGCTTCATCTTCATCTCGCCGGGCGCGATGTCGAGCTCGTCGTGAATGGCCAGGATTTCCTCGGGCGCGATCTTGAAGAAGCGCGCCAGCGCCGCCACCGATTTGCCGCTGAGGTTCATGAAGGTCATGGGCTCCAGCAGCCAGATCGGGCCGGGCGCGCCGGGTGCGTTGTTGACGCGCGCCACCAGGCCGTAATAGCTGCGCTCCACCTGCAGCTGGGCACCCAGGCCGCGCGCCAGGCCGTCCACCCACCAGAAGCCGGCGTTGTGGCGCGTGTCCTCGTATTCCGGCCCGGGATTGCCCAGGCCCACAAAGAGTCGAATCATGGCGGGGATTATCGGTGCGGTCGCACAAGAAAAAAGGCCCTGCAGAGCAGGGCCTTCGTGCCATTGAGGCAGGCTCTAGCAAGAATTACTTCTTGCCCTTCTTCTTGCCCTTGGCGTCTTCGACCGGGGCGGCTGCCACCACGATCTCTTCGGTCACGGGCTCAACCGGCGTGGCGACCACGGGGTTGGGCTTGCCGCGGGTCACGACCTTGATGTGGTCGGCCAGCTTGATGTCATTGACGTGCACCGAGTGACCCTTGGTCAGGTTGCTCAGGTCCACTTCGATGAACTCGGGCAGCTGCTGGGCCAGGCAGGTGATTTCCAGCTGCGTCAGCACATGGTTGACGGTGCAGTGGTCCAGCTTGACGGCCGGCGAGTTCTCTTCGCCCACGAAGTGCAGCGGCACCTTCTTGGTGATCTTGGTGGTGCTGTCCACGCGCTGGAAGTCCACGTGCAGGACTTGCGGCTTGTAGGGGTGCATCTGGTAGTCGCGCAGCAGCACTTGCGAGACGGCGCCGTTCAGTTCCATCTCGAGGATGGAGCTGTGGAAGGCTTCCTTCTTCATGGCGTGGAACAGCGCGTTGTGGTCCAGCTCGATGGTGGCGGGTTCGCCAGCGCCGTACACAATGCCGGGCACCTTGCCCGAGATACGCAGGCGGCGGCTCGCTCCGGTCCCCTGCAGCTTGCGCTCGAAAGCGGTGAATTTCATAGGTTTCTCCAAAATGGATAGAGCACCCGCGACCAGGTGCTCAAGGAATGTGATCTTGCGATCACGGCTCATCGCGCCACGCCCGCGAGGGCCTGGCACCAATGTCTTACTAGAAGTTGTTGTTCTGCTCGCTAAACAGTGAGGTCACCGACTCGCCGTCCGAAATGCGGCGAATCGTCTCGGCGAACAAAAAGGCCACCGACAGCTGGCGGATCTTGCCGCAGGCCTTGGCCGCGTCGGACAGGGGAATGGTGTTGCTGATCACCACCTCGTCCAGGTGCGAACCCGAGATGCGCTCGATCGCCGGGCCCGACAGGATGGGGTGGGTGCAATAGGCAAACACGCTCTTGGCGCCGCGGTCCTTCAGCACCTCGGCCGCCTTCACCAGCGTGCCGGCGGTGTCGATCATGTCGTCCATGATGACGCAGTTGCGGCCGTCGATTTCGCCGATCACATGCATCACTTCCGAGACATTGGCGGCCGGGCGGCGCTTGTCGATGATGGCCAGATCGCAGCCCAGCTGCTTGGCCAGAGCGCGGGCGCGCACCACGCCGCCGACGTCGGGGCTGACCACCACCAGGTTGCTGTAGTTGCGGGCCTTCAGGTCCGACAGCAGCACCGGCGAGGCGTAGATATTGTCGACCGGAATGTCGAAGAAGCCCTGGATCTGGTCGGCGTGCAGGTCCATGGTGAGCACGCGCTCGACGCCCACGGTTTCCAGCAGATTGGCCACCACCTTGGCCGAGATCGGCACGCGCGTGGAGCGCGGGCGGCGGTCCTGGCGGGCATAGCCGAAGTAGGGGATCACCGCGGTGATGCGGCGTGCGCTGGCACGCTTCAAGGCATCGACCATGATGAGCAGTTCCATCAGGTTCTCGTTCGTGGGCGCGCAAGTCGGCTGGATCACGAACACGTCGCGGGCACGCACGTTTTGCTGGATCTCGACCGTCACCTCGCCATCGGAGAAGCGGCCGACCACGGCTCGGCCGAGGTCTACGCCCAGATGGGTGGCAATTTCTTGGGAGAGCACCGGGTTTGCATTGCCGGTGAAGAGGACGGTGTTGAGCAGCACGAGCGGGCCATCCTTTGAATCAATGGCCCCGCGGCCAGCCCTGCGGGTCCCGGAGAAGAAGAAAAAATTTGGCAGGGGCGGAAGGATTCGAACCTGCGCATGTCGGAATCAAAATCCGATGCCTTAACCAACTTGGCGACGCCCCTACACAGGACACTGCAGAGCTGCAGCACCCCATAACTTTACTCAGTCTTCAGCCCATTCGCGAAGCGGATGAACCTCCAAACTGCGGCATATTTTCCCAACCCATGCCGGAGGAAGATCCCCCAGGTATGTTGCCACAGGCTGGCTCGATATACCGATTTCCTTGCTCACCAGTGCGAACACCGCGCTGCCCGAGCCCGTCATCCGGCTGTTGCCGAAGCGGTCTTGCAACAGCCTTAGTGCGTGACTTACTTCGGTACTGTGATGCTCGGCGGCGGCTTGCAAATCATTGCGACCCCAACCTTGCGTCACGCTGGCAAGCCAGTCAGACCTCGTTTTGTCTTCGCTGCTATTGTGTGCAGGAAAGCCCGCTACTATAGCCACGCTTTTCGATCTCTGCAAGCGCTGCGACGAAAATATTTCCTTGGTGCCTATGCTGGCGGCCGGTTTGAGTACCGCCAGGTACTGGCTTGGCAGGGAGATGGGGTGCAGGATTTCGCCCACGCCCTCGACAAAGGCGTTGCAGCCGCCGAGGAAGAAGGGCACATCCGCGCCCAGGCTCAGGCCCAGGGGCAGCAGGCGCGAACGCGGCCAGTTGAGGCCCCAGAGCCGGTTCAGCGACAGCAGAGTGGAGGCGGCGTCAGAGGAGCCTCCGCCCATGCCGGCGCCGGCGGGCAGTCGCTTCTCAATATGGATGTCCGCGCCCAGGGTGCAGCCGCTCTCGCGCTGCAGGGCGCGTGCGGCGCGCAGACAGAGGTCGTCGGGGGGCAAAAAGGCGTCGCCCTGGTCATGGCGCTGCAACAGGCCATCGCCGCGGGCTTCGAAATGCAGGGTGTCGGCCCAGTCGATCAGCACGAACACCGATTCGAGCAGGTGATAGCCATCGGGTCGCTTGCCCACCACATGCAGAAAGAGGTTGAGCTTGGCCGGGGCCGGGACGTCGTAGAGCGCTTGCATGACGGCAGTATCGGCAGGGATCAGGGTTTGGGGTCGAGGCGCACACGCAACGTGGCCTCGGGTTCGGCGCTGCGCCTGGCCACAATCAGGCCCTCGGCATAACGACTCAGATCCACGGCCCAGCCAAGTTGGATGAAGCCCTGCTCGCCAATGGGCCGATGTGCGGCCTGCGGCCAGGGGCGGCCCTGCAGCCAGTCGAACATGGCGGCGATGGGAATGGCCTCGCCCAGCAGTTCGCGGGTGAGGGCGTCGAGGTCGTCGAAGCGGCGCTCATCGTTGGGTGTCTGCAGCAGCACCTCGCTGCCGTTCCAGCGCGCGCGTGCCAGCAGGCTGCCCAGCGGCGTGCTGAGCTCCAGCTGCCCGGCCAGGGCCGAGCCCTGCAGCTCGAAGCCGGCATTGCCGCCCTGGGCGCGCGCGCCGTTGAGTGCCGCCACCTGCACGCTCAGGCGTCCGCTCAACTGCAGGTCTTCGGCCTGGGCCTGATAGGCTTGTGGCTGCGGCGGCACGCTGGCGCAGGCCACCAGGGCTAGGCAGGCGCAAAGCGCGAGCGCGGGCCTCACAAGCAAACGAAGGGCCGCTCCCGAGTTTGCTTGACCCCCTCGGGGGGCCTGACGCGAAGCGGCAGGTCTGGGGGCGATCATGGCTTGGCTTTGAGGCGCTGCATGGTTTCGCGCAGGGCCTCGTTCCTGGGATCGCGCTTTGTACCCTCGGCCCAGATGCGTTTGGCCTCGTCGTGCCGGCCGGCGGCCCACAAGACCTCGCCCAGGTGGGCAGCGATTTCGGCGTCGGGGCGCGAGCCATAGGCTTGGCGCAGCAGGCGCTCGGCTTCGTCGAGCTTGCCCATGCGGTACTCGACCCAGCCCATGCTGTCGACGATGAAGGGCTCCTGCGGCGCGAAGCTGAGCGCCTTGGCGATCAGCTCACGCGCCTCGGGCAGGCGCTGCTTGCGATCGGCGAGCGAATAGCCCAGTGCGTTGTAGGCGTGGTAATGGCTGGGGCGCAATTCGATCACCTTGCGCAGCAAGGCCTCCATCTCGGTCATGCGCCCGAGCTTCTCGGCCATCATCGAGCGCTCGTAGATCAGGTCGGCATCGTCGGGGAAGCGCTCGCTGGCCTTGTCCAGCACCTCCAGCGCCGGCGCCCATTCGCGCGCATCGCGCAGCAGCTGGGCCTCGGCCAGCAGCTTGGCGCGCAGGTCCTGTTCGCGCTCGCCGGGCAGGGCCTGGATCAGCTGGCGCGCCTGTGCCAGCTTGCCCTGCTTGGCCAGCAGCGAGGCGCGGCGCAGCTGGGTTTCCGTCTGGCGCTGCGGCGCATCCACGCGCAGCAGCCAGGCCTCGGCCGCCTTCAGGTCGCCGCGCATCTCGGCGGCCTGGGCCAGCAGCAGCCAGGCCTGCTGACGCGCATCCTTGCCGGCGTCGCTGAGCTCGGGCTCGTTCGCCTTGTTCTCGCCCTCCAACCGTTTCAGAAAACTGCGCAGCGCGCCGTCGGCCGCCTCGGCATGGCCCAGTTCCAGCTCCAGCGAACCCAGCGCCAGCCAGGACGAGGGGTTGTCGGGCATTTGCTCGGTCAGCAGGCGGAATTCGCGCGCGGCATCGGCCGGGCGCTGGGCGCGTGCCAGGGCGCGGCCGTAGGCCTGGCGCAGGCCATGGTTGTCGGGCTTTGCCTGAAGGGCCGAGCCGACCAGGGCCTCGGCCTCGGCGCGCTGCCCCATCAGGTCCAGGGCCAGGATCAGCGGCTCCTCGGCGTCGGGGAATTCGGCAGCGGCGCTGCGGGTCAGCGTCATCGCCTCGTCGACCTCATCGGCCATCTGCTCCAGCTTGGCCAGCACCAGCATGCCCATCATGCGGGTGTCGGCCTGCTGGGCGGCGGCAAGCAGCACGGGCTTGAAGCCTGCCAGCACCTGCTTGGGCTCGGGCGCGCGCTGGAACAGCTGGGGCAGCGATGCCAGCACCGCGCCGCGCTGCGCGGCCGGGGTCAGCGCCAGCAGCGCTTTCAGCGGCGCGGCGGCCTCGGCCGGCTTGTTGAGCAGGGCCAGCAGCTGCAGCAGCGATTGATGGGCGTCGATGGAATCGGGCGCAGCATCGCGCCAGGCCTTGGCGGCGATCAGCGCCTGCTCACCGGCGCGGGCCTGCAGGGCAATGCTCACGACGCGCTTGAACAGGGCCTGGTCCTGGGTGCGGCGCGCCGCGTCCAGCAGCACCTGGTAGGCGGTGCCGGCCTGGCCGGCATTGAGCTCCAGCTCGCCGATCAACAGCTGGTAGAACAGCGGCGCATCCATCGCCGAGTTGCTAACGACCGCGGCGGGCTGTGAGTCGGCCTCGCTGGCGGCCCAGGCCGGAGCGGCGCAGCCCATCAAGACGGACAGTATGGCCGGCGCCCATAGGGGTTTGGCGAGCGTTCGGCGGTTCGAGGCGGGCATGCGGGCTCCTGGAGAACATGGGCCCGCGCTGCGGCCTGGCCCTTGCGGGCATTCTAGGCAAGCGCTCGCTCGTATCATGAGTCATGCCTGAATTGCCCGAAGTCGAAGTCACGCGCCGCAGCTTTGCCGATGCGATTGCCGGCGCCCATGTGCTCGAACTCAGGCTGGGTAAGCCACTGCGCTGGCCGCTGGGTATTGCGCCGCAAAGCCTGGTGGGGCGGCGCGTCGGCGAGGTGCGGCGGCGCGGCAAATACCTCTGGTTGCCGCTGGAGCCGGGCGGGCTGCTGCTGCATCTGGGCATGTCGGGCTCGCTGGCCTTTTTTTGCGAGCATGCCCCGCCCGCCGGGCCGCATGACCATTTTGAATTGCTCACCAACCGCGGCAGCCTGCGCCTGACCGATCCGCGCCGCTTTGGTGCGGTGGTCTGGTCGGATGCCCTGGATGCCGACCCGGCCGCCAAGCTGCTGGCCGGCCTGGGGCTGGAGCCCTTTGACGCGCGCTTCGATGGCGCCCATCTGCATGCCGGCCTGAGCGGCCGGCGCGTCGCCATCAAGCAGGCCCTGCTGGCGGGCGACATCGTGGTGGGCGCCGGCAATATCTACGCCTGCGAGGCGCTGTTTCGCGCCGGCATAGACCCGCGCCTGCAGGCGCAGCGCCTGAGCCGCCCGCGTGCGGCCCGCCTGGCGCTGGCGCTGCGCGAGATCCTGGCACAGGCGGTGCAGGCGGGCGGCACGACGTTGCGCGACTTCAGGGACGCACATGGCGTGGCCGGCAGCTTCCAGATGCAGGCCCAGGTCTATGGGCGCGAGGGTGCACCCTGCCAGGCATGCGGCACGCCGATACGCCGCATCGTGCAGGGCCAGCGTTCGAGCTATTTCTGCCCGTCCTGCCAAAAGCGTTGAAAGAAGCGTTGAGAGAAGCGTTGAGCTTGGGCTAGCATGCGCCGCGCATGAGAGTAGACGACGAGCCCAGCCCCACGGAGATCCAAGCCCTGTTTGCCTCGACCCTGGTGGCCTGGCAGCGCAGCCATGGGCGCAATGCGCTGCCCTGGCAGAACACGCGCGATCCCTACCGCGTCTGGCTGTCCGAGATCATGTTGCAGCAGACCCAGGTGAGCACGGTGCTGGGCTATTACCAGCGCTTTCTCGCCAGCTTCCCCAGCGTGCGCGAGCTGGCCGCGGCGCCGCTGGACGAGGTGCTGACCCTGTGGGCGGGCCTGGGCTATTACAGCCGTGCGCGCAATCTGCACCGCTGCGCGCAGGCGGTGTGCGAGCGTTACGGCGGCGAGTTTCCGCGCAGCGCCGAGCTCCTGCAGACCCTGCCCGGCATAGGCCGCTCCACCGCCGCGGCGGTGGCCTCGTTCTGCTTTGGCGAGCGCGTCGCGATCCTGGACGGCAACGTCAAGCGGGTGCTTTCGCGTCTGTTGGCGTTCGAGGGCGACCTGGCCAGCGCGGCGCAGGAAAAGCTGCTGTGGCAGCGCGCCACCGAGCTGCTGCCCGCCAGCGCCGATATGGCCAGCTACACCCAGGGCCTGATGGACCTGGGCGCCAGCCTGTGCGGCGTGCGCACGCCGCAATGCCTGCTCTGCCCGGTGAGCGAGCTGTGCCTGGCGCGCGCCCAGGGCGAGCCGCAGCGCCTGCCCGTCAAGACGCGCAAGCTCAAGCGCAGCCGGCGCGAGAACTGGTGGTTGTGGCTGGAGCATGAGGGCCGCATCTGGCTCGAACAGCGGCCGGCCACGGGCGTGTGGGCGGGGCTGTGGACCTTGCCGCTGTTCGACGACGAGGCCGCGCTGCAGCGCCAGCTGGAGGGACTTGCCGGCCTGGGCGCCAGCGCCGAGGTGATGCCGGTGATCCAGCATGCGCTGACGCATCTGGACTGGGTGCTGCATCCGCGCCGCGCCGAAGTGGCGGGGCCGGCGCCCGAACTGAGCGGCGGTGTCTGGGTGGCGCGCGAGCGCCTGGCCAGTTATGCGCTGCCGGCGCCGCTCAAGCGCCTGCTGGATTGATGGTGCATGGATGGCGTATGCTGTGGCGCCCCGCGACAGCCCACCCCAACACCATGCACAGCAATGCCAAGCCCGCCGTCAAGAGCGCGATCGAATCGGCCGTGGTGGCGGCCCTTGCGGGCGCCACCTGCCTGTGGTTTCTGATCTCGGTGGCCAATATGGACGAGGTCGACGGCGCCAAGGCCACCCTGTGGGGCCTGGGCCTGGCGGTTTGCGTGATCGCCCATATCAGCTTCGTGGGCGTGGCCCTCAAGCATGCCGGCCGGCGCGTGCTGCCCTGGCTGTTGGGCATGGTGATACTGTTCCCGGTGGTCTCGGTGGTGGCCATGGTCCTGCTGCTGCAGGACGAGCAGGTGGGCTGAGCCGGGCCGGGGCAGGCCAGGCTCTATTTGGCGTCCAGCTCGCGGTGCCGCTTGAGCACCTGGCCATGGTAGGCGAACTGCTTGGTGAGCGTTTCCACCAGATAGACCGAACGGTGCTGGCCGCCGGTGCAACCGATGGCCACGGTCAGGTAGCTGCGCTGGTCGGCCGCGAAATTGGGCAGCCATTGCGAGATGAAGGCGCCGATCTGGCCCAGCATCAGGCGCACCTCGGGCTGGGCCTCCAGATACTCGGCCACCGGTGCGTCGCGGCCGGTGAGCGGGCGCAGCTCGCGGTCGTAATAGGGGTTGGGCAGCACGCGCACGTCGAACACGAAATCGGCATCGCTGGGCACGCCATGCTTGAAGGCGAAGGACTCGAACACCAGGGTCAGCGAGGTGCCGCTCACTACCACCAGATCGCGCACCCAGGCGCGCAATTGCGCGGGCCGCAGCTGGCTGGTGTCGATCACGGTTGACTCCACGCGCAGCGCCGCCAGCAGCTCGCGCTCCAGCTCGATCGCGTCCAGCAGCATGCGGTGCGCGTCCTCGCCGTCCTGCTGGGCCTGGCGCAGCGGATGCGGGCGGCGCGTTTCGGAGAAGCGCCGCATCAGGGTGTCGGTATTGGCGTCCAGAAAGATCGAGCGCAGGCCCACGCCCTCGCCGCGCAATTGCTTGATGAGCGGCAGCAGATGCGGCAGCGAGCCGGCGCTGCGCACGTCCACCGCGATCGCGACGCGGCGCTGGCCGCGCTGCTTTTCCAGCGTCAGGAACTCCAGCAGCAGCTCGGGTGGCAGGTTGTCCACGCAGAAGAAGCCGGCGTCCTCCAGCGCATGCATGGCGATGGACTTGCCGCCGCCCGACACGCCCGTGACCAGCACCACATCGCTTTGCGGCGGCGACTTCGGCGCAAATCCCCGCTTGCTGCTCATGACCTGGCCTTCTTGCTGCGCGCCGGCGCGCCGGTGTTGGAGAGATCCAGCATCTCCTGCGCATGCGCAATGCTGGTGGACGAGAGACGCTCGCCGCCGAGCATGCGGGCGATCTCGGCCACACGCGCCTCGCCATGCACCGGCTGCACATCGCTGCAGGTGATGCCGGCGCGCAAGGCCTTGGAGACGACGAAATGCTGGTCGGCGCAGGCGGCCACCTGGGGCAGATGGGTGACGGCCAGCACCTGGCGCTCGCGCCCCAGCTGCTTCATCAACCGGCCCACGGTTTCGGCCACCGCGCCGCCCACGCCGGCATCGATCTCGTCAAAGATCAGGGTGCCGGCGCCGCTGTCCTGCTGCTGGCAGGTGGTGACGGCGATCGCCAGCGCGATGCGCGAGAGTTCGCCGCCCGAGGCCACCTTGGCCAGCGGCCGCGGCGTGCTGCCGGCGTGCCCAGCCACCAGGAATTCGGCCGACTCCTGCCCGAAGCTCTGTGCCTGTTCCTGCTTGATCAGCGCAATCTCGAAGCTGCCGCCGGCCATGCCCAGCAGCTGCATGGCCTGGGTGACGGCGGCCGCGAGCTGCGGCGCCGCCTTGGCGCGCGCGGCGCTGAGCCGCTCGGCCTCGAGTTGGTAGTTGCCGCGTGCCAGGTCTTGCGCGGCCTGCAGGCCGGCCAGATCGCTGGCGGCGTCCAGCGCCGCCAGCTCCTGCTTCCACTCCAGCAGCAGGGCCGGCAGTTCGGCCGGCTGGCGCCGGTAGCGGCGCGCCAGCGCCACCCAGGCGGAGAGGCGCTCGTCCAGCTCCTGCAGGCGTTCGGGCTCCATGTCGGCGCCGTGCAGATAGGCGCTGAGCGTGTGCGTGGCGTCCTGCAGCTGCGCCTGCACGCCCTGCAAGGCCTCGACGGCGGGCTGCAGGCGCGCGTCGTAGGCCAGCACGTCCTGCAGATCATCCAGCGCTCGCTGCGTCAGGCCCTCGGCATTGAGCTCGGCCTCGCTGAGCGCGTCCAGCGCCTTGCGCGCCGCATCCATCAGCGACTGCGCATGCGCGAGCCGCTGGTGCTCGGCGTTGAGCTCATCCCATTCATCGGCGCCGGGCGCGAGGCGATCGAGCTCGCCGATCTGCCAGCTCAGGCGCTCATGCTCGCGCGCCAGCTCGCCCTGGCGCGCCTGCGCCGCCTCAAGGCCCTCGCTGGCCCGCTTCCATTCGGCATAGGTCCTGGCCACCGGCACGGCGTCGATGCCGGCATAACCGTCCAGCAGCGCGCGCACCGCGGGCGCGCGGGTCAGGCCTTGCCAGGCATGCTGGCCGTGGATGTCCAGCAGGGCATCGGCCAGCTCGCGCAGCTGCGCCACCGTGGCGGCGCTGCCATTGATCCAGGCGCGGCTCTTGCCCTGCGCGTCGATGACACGGCGCAGCAGCAGCAGGCCATCGTCGTCGCCATCAAAGCCGGCCTCGCCGAGCCAGTCGTGCAGGGCGGCGGGGCGGTCGAACTCGGCCGTGATCTCGGCCCGCGCCGCGCCCTCGCGCACCACGCCGGCATCGCCGCGGCTGCCCAGCGCCAGCTGCAGGGCGTCGATCAGGATGGACTTGCCGGCGCCGGTCTCGCCGGTAAGCACCGCGAAGCCCGCGCCGAAGTCCAGCTCCAGTTCGGGCACGATGACGAAATCCCTGAGACTCAAGCGCCTGAGCATCAGCTCACTCCCTCGTACCAGCGCAGCTTGCGGCGCAGCGTGGCGTAATAGCTCCAGCCGGTGGGATGCAGGAAGCAGACCTTGTGCTTGGAGCGCCGCACGGTGATGCAGTCGCCGTGCAGCAGGCTGGCCAGGCTCTGCATATCGAAATTCACGCTGGCATCGCGGCCGGCGACGATCTCCAGCCGGATCTCGCCCAGGTCGGGTAGCACGATGGGGCGGTTGGAGAGCGTGTGCGAGGCGATCGGCACCAGCACCCAGCCGCCTATGCTGGGATGCAGGATGGGCCCGCCGGCCGAGAGCGAATAGGCGGTGGAGCCGGTGGGCGAGGCGACGATGATGCCGTCGGCGCGCAGATTGGCGACGAACTCGTCGCCCACGTCCACGCGCAGCTCCACCATCGAGGCGGTGGCGCCGCGGCTCACCACCACGTCGTTGAGGGCCAGGCCCTCGAAGATGATGCGCTCATCGCGCCAGACCGCGCCCTCCAGCATGGCGCGCTGCTCTTTTTCATAGGTGCCGGCCAGGATGGGCTCGAGCGCCTCGCGAAAGCGCTCGATCGAGATATCGGTGATGAAGCCGAGCCGGCCCTGGTTGATGCCCACCAGCGGGGTGCCATGTCTTGCCATCTCGCGGGCAAAGCCCAGCATGGTGCCGTCGCCGCCGACCACGATGGCCAGGTCGCATTCGCGGCCCAATTCATCGTTGGAGAGGGCGTCAAAAGCGGTGATGCCGGTGTTCAGCGCGGTCTCGCGCTCCAGCGAGACATCCAGGCCGAGGCCGGCCACGAACTCGGCAATCTCCTCAAGCACAGGGCGTATGCCCCTGGCCTGGTGCTTGCCCACTAACGCCACATGACGGAATCGCTTGGCCATGCGCAGAATTACACCACAGGGTTGCGAGCACTTGCGGGACCCGGCGGGCCTGTCCGTACAATGAAAGCCATGCTCGACGAGCGCTCCAAATCACTGCTGAAAACCCTGGTCGAACGCTATATCGCGGACGGTCAGCCCGTGGGTTCGCGCACGCTGTCCAAGGCATCGGGGCTGGAGCTCTCGCCCGCGACGATACGCAATGTGATGGCCGATCTGGAGGAGCTGGGCCTGATCGCCAGCCCGCACACCAGTGCCGGCCGCATTCCCACCGCGCGCGGCTACCGCCTCTTCGTCGACACCATGCTGACCGCGCAGCCGGCCCTGCTGGGCGCGGACGCGCGGCCGATCGAGACGCAGCTGCAGCCCGACCAGCCGCAGCGCGTGATCGCCAGCGCCGCGCATCTGCTGTCCAGCCTGTCGAGCTTTGTCGGCGTGGTGACCGCGCCGCGCAAGCCCAGCGTGTTCCACCATATCGAATTCCTGCGCCTGGGCGAGCGGCGCGTGCTGGTGATCATGGTGTCGCCCGACGGCGATGTGCAGAACCGCGTGATCTTCACCGCGCAGGACCTCAACCAGGCCGAGCTGGCCGAGGCCAGCAACCGCCTCAACGCCCATTACGCCGGCCTCACCCTGGAGGCGGTGCGCGAGCGCCTGAGGAGCGAAGTGGATGCGCTGAAGGGCGAGATCGGCGTGCTGATGAATACCGCCGTGCAGGTCGGCACCGAGGCGCTGGAGCATGAGGAAGAGCGCGTGGTGATTTCCGGCGAGCGCAACCTGCTCACCGTGCAGGATTTCAACAACGACATGGGCAGCCTGCGGCGCCTGTTCGAGATGTTCGAGCAGAAGACCCAGCTGATGCGCCTGCTCGACGTCTCCAGCCGTGCCGAAGGCGTGCGCATCTATATCGGTGGCGAGAGCCAGGTCGTGCCCTTCGAGGAACTCTCCATCGTCTCCGCGCCCTACGAGGTGGATGGCCAGCTGGTGGGCACCCTGGGCGTGATCGGCCCCACCCGCATGGCCTACGACCGCATGATCCAGATCGTCGACATCACCTCGCGCATGGTCAGCAACGCGCTGTCGCAGAAGTAGGGCCGAACTGCCCTATACAATCCGCGCTCCTGGCGCCGGCCAGGGCAGTTTCTTACTCAGGGCCGTTAGCTCAGTTGGTTAGAGCAGAGGACTCATAATCCTTTGGTCGCAGGTTCAAGTCCTGCACGGCCTACCAGACATCTCCCTCAGCAAACACAAAGGGCTTGGCGAATCTGCCAAGCCCTTCTTGCTTCTGAGCGGACGATCAGTGTGCGGGCGCAGGCGCCGGCGCCACAGCCGGCGCCCGCGTCACGCGCGTCTTGCCGCCGGTGGTCACCAGCACCACGGCGTCGCCGGCCATGATGGTTTCGCCGGCCTTGGCCTGCACCACCGAGCGACGCTCGCCATTGCGCAACTGCAGCAGGATCTCGACCGCTTCCTCGCGAGTGGCGTTGCGCTCGATAGCGTTGCCTATCACCGCACCGGCCACGGCGCCCAGCACGCCCACAACCTGGCCCTCGCGGCGACCACCGACGCTGGAGCCCGCCACTGCGCCGATCACACCGCCGGTAACGGCGCCGGCGCCGCTCTGGCTGCCGTCCACGGTCACGGGGTGGATCGATAGCACGGTGGCATCCTGCACCTGAGACATGCGCTGTGCGTCGCCGCGCTGCACCACGTCGGGGCTGGTGGTCGAGCAGGCGGCCAGGGCCGCCACGGCGGCGGCGGCGATCAGTTTCTTGATGGGCATGGTTCCTCCGGATAAGTCGTGGAAGCCCAACGTTGCCGCGGGCTTGGGCGTTGACCCGATTACACGTCTTTACCGGCGGCCATGACCGAGGTCATGGGACCTGTCTACGCATGCAGGCGGCTTGAGCGCGGCACGCTGGCGAGCAGGAACTCCATCTGGTCGGCCAGGATGCGGCGGCCGCGCAGAATCATGTCCTCGTGCAGGCTGGGCACATAGGGCAGGTAGAGCAGGCTCATATGGGCCTCCTCGGGCATGCGGTTGCCCTTGCGGCCGTTGCAGCTCTTGCAGGCGGTGATGCAGTTCATCCAGCTGTCGTAGCCGCCGCGCGAGCTGGGAACGATGTGCTCGCGGGTCAGGTCGTCGGGATGATGGCTGTGGCCGCAGTAGGCGCAGACGTAGCGGTCGCGCGCGAACAGCTTGGGATTGGAGAGGGCGGGCGCCTGGCGCCAGGCGCGCGAGGGCACGGCGCCGCGTACCGCGATGATGGGATGCACCTCGATGCGCGATTGCATGCCGGTGCGGCGCTGCAGGCCGCCGCGCAAGACATGGCAGGGGTCGCCCAGCGTCCAGGCCACGCCGTCGCTGGCATAGATCACGGCGGCTTCCTTGGTCGTGATCCAGGCTTGCGGTCTGCCCGAGATATCAAGTTGCAGCACATCCACAGCGTTGACCTCCTGCCCGCAGCGTACTGCATTAGTGCGCGCTAACTCAAGCCTTGCTCGCAGGGCCAGGCTCGGCGCGGCCGAATGGCCCATCAAACGTGCGGTTCTAGGCGGCTTCCCCTAGAACTTGCGACAAAACCCGGCTTGCCAGGCTTGGCTTTTGGGCAAAAATAGAACGACCGTTCGTTTTATTATGCAAGCTGCGCCAAAACCCCCAGGACCTGCCTTGACCGCTACGCCAGACCCCAGCACCCGCAACGCTGCTGCTGCAAAAGCAGTGGCGCCGCGCCGTGCCGTGCGTTCGCTGCAAAAGGGCCAGCAGACGCGCGCCGCGATTCTTGAGGCCGCGCTGGGCTTGGCCTCGCATATGGGCCTGGAGGGTCTGTCGATCGGCGCCCTGGCCGACGTCACCAAGATGAGCAAGTCGGGCGTGTTCGCCCACTTCGGTTCGCGCGAGGAACTGCAGATTGCGGTGGTGCGCGAGTATCACGCCAAGTTCGAGGAAGAGGTGTTCTTCACCGCGATCCGCGAGGCCCGCGGCCTGCCGCGCCTGCGCGCGCTTTACGAGCGCTGGGTGCGGCGCGTCTCGGTGGAGATCGATTCGGGCTGCATCTATATCAGCGGCGCGGTCGAGTTCGACGACCGGCCCGGCCCGGTGCGCGACGCCCTGGTCTCGATGGTGAAGGCCTGGCATGCCGCCCTGCACCGCGCCATCGTGCTGGCCAAGGAGGTCGGGCACCTGAAGGCCGATGCCGACGTCGAGCAGATCCTGTTCGAGCTGCACGGTCTGATCCTGTCCCTGCATCACGACGCGCGCTTCATGCGCAGCCCCGGCGCCATCGGGCGCGCCGAGGCCGGCTTCGAGCGCGCCATCCAGTCCTATGCCACGCCGGCCGGCCTCAAGGCCGACCGCGAGCACAGCCGCAAGTCAGCCGCCGCGCCCATCGCTATCAAGAAGCGGCCCTGATCTTTTCTCTCATCACCACAAGCCCACTTCAGGAGCTCCACATGCCTCAGTACAACCCGCCCCTGCGCGACATGAAGTTCGTGATGCACGAACTGCTGCATGTCGTCGACGAGTTGAAGCTTTGCCCCAAGCATGCCGACATCGATGAAGACACCATCAATGCGGTGCTGGAGGAGGGCGGCAAGTTCTGCGCCGAGGTGATCGCGCCGATCAATCTCAGCGGCGATGCCGAGGGCTGCGTGCTCGACAAGAGCACTCACGAAGTCACGGCCCCCAAGGGCTTCAAGGAAGCCTATGCCAAGTATGTGGAAGGCGGCTGGCCGGCGCTGGGTTGCGACCCGGAATACGGCGGCCAGGGCCTGCCGGTGATCGTGAACCAGAGCTTCTACGAGATGCTGAATTCGGCCAACCAGGCCTGGACCATGTATCCCGGCCTGAGCCATGGCGCCTACGAGGCCCTGCATGCCCATGGCACGCCCGAGCAGAAGAGCGTCTACCTGCCCAAGCTCACCAGCGGCGAGTGGACCGGCACCATGTGCCTGACCGAACCGCATTGCGGCACCGACCTGGGCCTGCTGCGCTCCAAGGCCGAACCGCAGGCCGACGGCACCTACAAGATCACCGGCCAGAAGATCTTCATCTCGGCCGGCGAGCATGACCTGGCCGCCAACATCGTGCACCTGGTGCTGGCGCGTCTGCCGGACGCACCGGCCGGCTCCAAGGGTATCTCGCTCTTCATCGTGCCCAAGTTCAATGTGAACGCCGACGGCACGCTGGGCGCGCGCAACGGCGTGTATTGCGGCGGCCTCGAGCACAAGATGGGCATCCATGGCAACGCCACCGCGCAGATCGTGCTGGACGGCGCCGTGGGCACCATGGTGGGCGAGCCCAACAAGGGCCTGGCCGCGATGTTCGTGATGATGAATGCGGCGCGCCTGGGCGTGGGCAACCAGTCGCTGGGCCTCACCGAGGTGGCCTACCAGAACGCCGTGGCCTATGCCAAGGATCGCATCCAGATGCGCGCCCTGTCCGGCCCCAAGGCACCCGACAAGGCCGCCGACCCCATCATCGTGCACCCCGATGTGCGCAAGATGCTGCTGACCGCGCGCGCCTATGCCGAGGGCGGCCGCGCCCTGGCCACCTATGTGGCGCTGCAGCTGGACATGGCCCTGGCCTCGGACGACGAGGACGAGCGCAAGGAATGCGAAGACGAAGTGGCGCTGCTGACGCCCATCATCAAGGCCTTCCTGACCGACAACGGCTGGATCGCCACCTCGCACTGCATGCAGGTGTTCGGCGGCCATGGCTTCATCCATGAATGGGGCATGGAGCAGTTCGTGCGCGATGCCCGCATCAACATGATTTACGAGGGCACCAACACCATCCAGTCGCTCGACCTGCTGGGCCGCAAGGTGCTGGGCGACAACGGCAAGAAGCTCAAGGCCTTCGGCAAGAAGATCGCCGCCTTCGTCGAGGAAGAGGGCACCAACGAGGCGATGCAGGAGTTCATCAACCCGCTGGCCGACATCGGCGACAAGGTCACCAAGCTGACCACCGAGATCGGCATGAAGGCCTTCCAGAACCCCGACGAGGTGGGCGCCGCCGCGGTGGACTATCTGCGCGTGGTGGGTCACCTGACCTTCGCCTACTTCTGGGCCCGCATGGCCAAGCTGGCGCTGGAGAAAAAGGACGGCGGCGACCCCTTCTACACCGCCAAGCTCTCGACGGCGCGCTTCTATTTTGCGAAGCTGCTGCCCGAGACCGCCACGCTGATCCGTACCGCGCGCGCCGGTCTGCAGCCTCTGATGGAGATGGAAGAAGCCTTGTTCTAAGAAGCCGCAACCCAAGGTCCGCCCGGCAGAGGCGGGCCCCACAACATTCAGGAGACCGACCCCATGAAGAAAAAAGCCTTGTTCGCCGCCGCCGCCCTGAGTCTTGTTGTCAGCCTTGTGCAGGCACAGATCAGCCCAGTGGGCCTATGGAAAACCTTTGATGACGATGGCAAGACCGAGAAGTCCTTGGTGCGCGTGGTCGAGTCTGGGGGTGTCTATCAGGGCAAGATCGAAAAAATATTCGATGCGTCGAGGCAAGACGCCAAGTGCGACAAGTGCGAGGGTGATCGCAAGAACCAGCCGATTCTAGGCATGGTGATCTTTTCCGGCGCTAAGCAGGATCAGGACGACAAGTCGATTTGGTATGGCACCGAGATCGTCAAACCGGATGAGGGCAAGGTCTACAAGAAGATGCGCATGCAACTCGCAGATGAGGGCAAGGTGCTAAAGGTTCGTGGCTATATCGGCTTTCTGTATCAAACACGTGAATGGAAGCGAGTCGAGTGACTAGACCGACCTCGCTGTGCGTCAACATAACCAAGGATTTATCGTGAGTCGATTCCAAGTTCGCAAAGTCGCCGTGCTCGGCGCTGGCGTGATGGGTGCGCAGATCGCTGCGCATCTGGTCAACGTCAAGGTGCCCGTGGTGCTGTTCGATCTGCCGGCCAAGGAAGGCCCCAAGAATGGCATCGTCAGCAAGGCGGTCGACGGCCTGAAGAAGCTCAAGCCCGCGCCCCTGGGCGACGCGGCCGATGCGGCCCTGATCGGCCAGGCCAATTACGAGGAACACCTCGAGCAGCTGCGCGATTGCGACCTCATCATCGAGGCGATTGCCGAGCGCATGGACTGGAAGCTCGATCTCTACAAGAAGATCGCCCCCTTCATCGCGCCGCACGCCATCGTGGCCTCGAACACCTCGGGCCTCTCGATCACCAAGCTCAGCGAAGTGCTGCCCGAAGAAATCAAGCCGCGCTTCTGCGGCATCCATTTCTTCAACCCGCCGCGCTATATGTACCTGGTGGAGCTGATCAACACCCCGACCACGCGTCCGGAAGTGATCGATCAACTCGAGAGCTTTGTCACCACCGCGGTTGGCAAGGGCGTGGTGCGTGCCAACGACACGCCTAACTTCGTGGCGAATCGGGTCGGCATCGCCGGCATGATGGCCACCATGATCGAGGCCGAGAAGTTCGGTCTCTCGGTGGACGTGGTGGACGACCTGACCGGCAAGAAGCTCGGCCGCGCCTCCAGCGGCACCTTCCGCACCGCCGACGTGGTGGGCCTGGACACCATGGCGCATGTGGTGAAGACCATGCAGGACAACCTGCAGGACGATCCTTTTTACTCGATCTACGCCACGCCCAAGGTGCTGGCCGGCCTGATCGAGAAGGGCGCGCTGGGCCAGAAGAGTGGCGGCGGCTTCTACAAGAAGGTAGGCAAGGACATCCAGCGCCTGGACTTCAGCACCGGCGAATACGTGGCCGGCGGCAAGAAGGCCGACGAGATCGTGGCCCGCATGCTGAAGAAGCCGGCGGCCGAGCGCATCAAGCTGCTCCGTGAATCGAGCAATCCGCAGGCCCAGTTCCTCTGGTCCATCCTGCGCGACAGCTTCCACTATGTGGCCGTGCATCTGGCCAGCGTGGCCGACACCGCGCGCGAAATCGACTTCGCGATGCGCTGGGGCTTCGGCTCGCAACAGGGTCCGTTCGAGCTCTGGCAGGCGGCCGGCTGGAAGCAGGTGGCCGAATGGATCGCCGCGGACATTGCCGAGGGCAAGACCCTCAGCAGCGCCCCGCTGCCCGCCTGGGTGAGCGAAGGCCCGGTGGCCGAGAACGGCGGCGTGCACAGCGTGAACGGTTCCTGGAGCGCCGCCGAGGGCCGCTTCAAGCCGCGCGCCAAGCTGCCGGTGTACGAGCGTCAGGCCTTCCCCGAGGCCCTGGTGGGCGAGGGTGCGGCCGAGCCGCTGAAGGCCGGCACCGAGCTCTTCAAGAACGAGGAAGTGCGCGTCTGGACGCTGGACAACGAGGTCGTGATCGCGTCGATTACCGCCAAGCTGCACCTCATCAGCCCGACGGTGACCGAGGGCCTGCTGAAGGCGGTGGAGATTGCCGAGGCGCAGTACAAGGGCCTGGTGATCTGGTCGCCCGATGATGTGTTCTCGGCCGGCGCCAATCTGGAAGCGCTGATGCCGGTCTTCATGAGCAAGGGCGCCAAGGGCATCGCGCCTGAAGAGAAGAAGCTGCAGGACATGATGCTGCGCCTGCGCTACGCCAATGTGCCGGTGGTCGCCGCGATGCGCGGCCTGGCCCTGGGCGGCGGCGCCGAGCTGGCGGTGCATTGCGCACGCCGGGTCGCGCATATGGAAAGCTATGTCGGCCTGGTGGAAGTGGGCGTGGGCCTGATCCCCGGTGGCGGTGGCCTGACCTATATCGCGCGCCGCGCCGCCGAGATGGCTGCGGCCGGCAACGCCAACGCCGACATCTTCATGTTCCTGAAGGATGGCTTCACCACGGCGGCCACCGCCAAGGTCGCCACCTCGGCACTGGAAGCCCGGAAGAACGGCTTCCTGCTGGACAGCGATGTGATCGTGCCCAACAAGGACGAGCTGCTGCATGTGGCCACGGCCCAGGCCAAGGCCATGTTCGAGTCGGGCTACCGCCCGCCGCTGAAGGCGCTGTTCCCGGTGGCTGGCCGTTCGGGCATCGCCACCATCAAGGGCCAGCTGGCCAATATGCGCGACGGCGGCTTCATCAGCCAGCACGACTTCCATCTCGCCAGCCTGATCGCCGATGTGGTGTGCGGCGGTGCGGTGGAGGCCGGTTCACTGGTGTCCGAGGAGTATTTGATGTCGCTGGAACGCCAGCACTTCTGCAGCCTGCTTGAGCATCCCAAGACCCAGGAACGCATCATGGGCATGCTGCAAACGGGCAAGCCCGTCCGCAACTGAACGGGCAACCAAGGAATCGAATCATGAGCAAGCAAGTTCAAGAAGCATTCATCTGCGCCGCCACCCGTTTGCCGATCGGCAAGTCGGGCCGGGGCTATTACAAGAACACCCGCCCCGACGAGATGCTGGTGCGTGCCGTGCAGGCTGCGCTGGCCCAGGTGCCAGGTCTTGACCCCGCCGCCATTGAAGACGCCATCATCGGCTGCTCCTTCCCCGAAGGCGAGCAGGGCATGAACATCGCCCGCGTCGCGGCGGTGCTGTCCGGCCTGCCCAATACCGTGGGCGGCGTGACGGTGAACCGCTACTGCGCCTCGGGCATCACCGCGCTGCAGATGGCGGCCGACCGCATCCGCGTCGGCGAGGCCGAGGTGATGATTGCCGGCGGCGTGGAGTCGATGAGCATGGTGCCGATGGGCGGCAACAAGCCCTCGCTGTCGCCGCTGATTTTCGAGCGCGACGAGAACGTCGGCATCGCCTACGGCATGGGCCTGACGGCCGAGAAGGTGGCCGCGCAGTGGAAGATCAGCCGCGAGGCACAGGATGAGTTCGCGCTGGAGTCGCACCGCCGTGCCCTGGCCGCGATGGAAGCCGGCCATTTCGCCGCCGAGATGACGCCGTTCGAGATCGTCGAGCGTTCGCCCAATCTGGCCGATGGCACGATCGGCGAGCGCCGCCGCGTGGTGAGCCTGGACGAAGGTCCGCGCAAGGACACCTCGATCGAAGGCCTGGCCAAGCTCAAGCCGGTGTTTGCAGCCAAGGGCAGCGTCACCGCCGGCAACAGCTCGCAGACCTCGGACGGCGCCGGCGCGCTGATCGTGGCCTCGGAAGCCGCGGTGAAGCGCTTCGGCCTCACGCCGCTGGCCCGCTTCGTCTCCTTCGCGGTGCGCGGCGTGCCGCCCGAGATCATGGGCATCGGCCCGATCGAGGCCATCCCTGCGGCACTGAAACTGGCCGGCATCACCGCCGCCGACCTGGACTGGGTGGAGCTGAATGAAGCCTTCGCCGCGCAATCGCTGGCGGTGCTGAACGACCTCGACAGCAAGGGCATCGTGCTGGACCGCAGCAAGGTCAACCCCAACGGCGGCGCGATTGCGCTCGGCCACCCGCTGGGCGCCACCGGCGCAATCCGTGCAGCCTCGGTGATCCATGGCCTGCGCCGCACTGGCGGCAAGTACGGCATGGTGACGATGTGCGTGGGCGCCGGCCAAGGCGCCGCTGGCATCATCGAACGTTTGTGACCCACCCCCTACGCGCTTCGCGCGCCCCCTCAAGGGGGCGAGTCCCTGGGCCCGGCAAGGCCGGAGCCTGGGACTCCGTAGGGTCAGAGGCAGGGGGCTGATATGCGTCGACGTCATGTCTTACGGGCTGGAACGCTGCTGGCGGCGCCCGCCAGCCTGTCATTGACCGCCTGCCAGGGTGACTTGCCCAAGCAGTTCGAAAGCTGGCGTGCCGCCCAGGAGGCCGTGCTGGAGCTGCGCTTCAAGGAGCCCAGGCTGCAGGGCAGCCAGTGGAATCTGGCGCAGATGCTGCAGCACGCGGCGCAGAGCATTGAGTACTCGATGCAGGGCTTCCCAGAACCCAAGCCGGCCTGGTTCCAGGCCACATTGGGCAGCACGGCGTTTGCCTTCTTCGATGCACGTGGCCAGATGAGCCACACGCTGGACGAGCCGATTCCCGGCGCGCCGGCGCTGGACGCCGAGCGCAGCTTGAAATCCTCGGTGCAACGCCTGCTCGATGCGATGGACGCATTCGCTGCCTTCAAGGGCGAGTTCAAGCCCCATTTCGCCTATGGCAAACTGGACCGAAACCAGTACCAGCGTGCGCATCTGATGCATCTGGCCAATCACTGGCAGCAACTGAGCGCCTGATTTTCCAGGCAGGAGAGAAGACCCATGAGCATAAAGACCGCCGTCGTGAACGGCGTGGCGACGATTGAAATCGCCCGCCCCGAAAAGAAGAACGCGCTGACGCGCGCCATGTACCAGGCCATGGCCGATGCCCTGGTGGCGGCGAATGACGACAAGAGCGTGCGCGCGGTGCTGATCCAGGGCCAGCCCGGCATCTTCACCTCGGGCAACGACATCGAAGACTTCATGGGCAGCCCGCCGCGCGATGAAGACGCGCCGGTGTTCCAGTTCATGCGCGCGCTGCTGGCTTGCGAGAAGCCGGTGATCGCGGCGGTGAACGGCGCCGCCATCGGCATCGGCACGACCATGCTCTTGCACTGCGATTTTGTCTACGTGGCCGATGACGCCCGCCTGGCCATGCCCTTCGTGGGCCTGGGCCTGGTACCAGAGTTCGCCTCCAGCCTGGTGGTGCCGCGCCTGATGGGCCATGTGAAGGCGGCCGAGAAGCTGCTGCTGGGTGACCCCTTCACGGGCGCCGATGCGGTGGAGTGCGGCATTGCCAACGCCGTGCTGCCGGCCGGCGAGGTGGTGAACCAGGCGCGCCGTGTGGCCGAGCGTTTCAACAATCTGGCGCCCAGCGCGGTGCGCGAGAGCAAGCGCCTGATGCGCCGCCACAGCAGCGAGCAGGTGCTGGAAACCATTCGCGTCGAGGCCGAGATCTTCGGCGCCCGCCTGCGCTCGCCCGAGGCCATGGAAGCCTTCCAGGCCTTCTTCCAGAAGCGTCAGCCGGACTTCTCCAAGTTCGACTGATCGCCCTTGATGCTGCAGCTGGCCAAGATCGCGCTGGCGCCCCTGCTCTTGTGGCAGGGTTTGCAGGTACGCCGCAAGGCCCTGCGCCTGCCGGAGGCGGCGGGCCCGCGCAGCGGGTCAGCCGGCGTCGGTGAGTTGCGGCTGCGGCTCTTGATCCTGGGCGATTCATCGGGGGCGGGCGTCGGTGCCCCCAGCCAGGAGGAGGCCCTGGCCGGGCGCCTCTCCGAGGCGCTGGCGCAGCGCCTGCAGGGCCGGGTGCAATGGCAGCTGATCGCCAGGACGGGCCACACCACCGCCGATGCCCTGGCCGAGTTCCGCAGCGCCGAGTTGGCGGCTGCCGATGTGCTGGTGACGGCGCTGGGCGTCAACGATGTGGTGTCACAGGTGAGCCCGCGCCGCTGGGTGCGGCTGCTGCAGGAGGTGCATGAACTGGCGGTGCAACGCGCCGGCGTGCGCTACAGCCTGCACAGCGCCGTGCCGCCCATGCATGCCTTCCCGCTGCTGCCGCAGCCCCTGCGCTGGCTGCTGGGCGCCCACGCCTTGCGCATGAACCACATGCTGGCGCGCAGCCTGGCGGGGCAGGCGCAGCGCGGCCTGCAGGCCTTGCCGGCGCATCTGCACGGCGGTGCAGCGGCGGACTTGATGGCGCCGGACGGTTTTCACCCGGGCCCCGCGGGCTACCAGATCTGGGCCGATGCGCTGGCCGAGCGCCTCGTGCATCAGATCACATTGAGCTCGAGATAGGGCTGGCCGGCCGCGATGCGATTGGGCGAGAGCACGCTCAGGTCCAGGCTCTCGTAGCGGCCCTGCGCCAGCAACTCGGCAAGGCCGCGGCCCACGCCGGGGGCGTGTTGCAGCCCATGGCCCGAAAAACCGCAGGCCAACAGCAGATTGGGGCATTCCGCCAGCGCGCCGACCAGGCCGTTGTGGTCGAAGCTGTTCATCTCGTAATAGCCAGCCCAGGCGCGCTCGGGCCGCAGCGACTCGAAGCCCGGCACGCGCTGCGCCAGTGCGGGCCACAGCCGCTGCTCGAAGAGATCGGCCTCGGGGTCCAGGGGCAGGTCGTCGGCGTCGTCCAGCGGCGTGCCGCCACAGATGAACCGGCCCTCGCCCTCGGGGCGGAACCACAGCCCGCCGGGGTCTATCACCAGCGGGCACTGCGGTGCGGGCTCAGGGCTGCGGAATACATAGACGCTGCGTCGCTTGGCGCTCACCGGCACCTGCAGCCCGGCCGTGGCTGCGAGCCTGCCCGACCAGGCGCCACAGGCCAGCACATAGCGATCGGCCTGCAGCAGGTCGTTGGCCGTGCGCACGCCGCACATGGCGCCGCCGGCGTCGAGCTCCAGGGCCAATGCCTCGTCGCGCAGGTACTGCACGCCCTGCGACTGGGCGCGCTGCTTGAAGTGTTGCAGCAGGCCCCAGCCGTCGAACCAGCCCTCGCCGTTGCGGCCCCAGCTGCCCAGGGTCAGGTCTTGCGTGGCCAGCCAGGGCCAGCGCGCCTGCAACTGGGCCGGCTCCATCAACACGATGTCGGCGCCCATGCCGCGCTGCAAGGAATTCAGCTGCCGCAGCGATTCAGCGCCCGCCGCTGTCGCCAGATAAAGATAGCCCTGTTCGACCAGGCCGGCCTGCGCGCCCAGGCCGCGTATCACTTCCAGCCCGTACTGCGACAGCGCGATATTGAGCGGCGTGCTGAACTGCTGGCGTATCGAGGCGGCGGAGAGCGCCGAGGAGGCGCGCGCATAGCTAGGGTCGCGCTCCAGCACCGTGATGCGACCGGCCCAGCCCGGCATCGCCGACAGGCTGGCGGCGACGGCGCTGCCGATCGCGCCGCCGCCGACGATGAGAACGCTCACGGCTGCTGTTCGAAGGGTCTGGGCTTGCCGTCCTTGTCGATCGCGACATAGGTCAGCTGCGCCTCGGTGACCTTCACGGTGTGCGGATTGACCGGGTCTCGCTCGGCGATCACTTCGACATTCACGGTGACCGAGGTGCGGCCCACACGCGTGACCTGGGCGTAGAAGGAGAGCAGGTCGCCGATCGAGACCGGCTGCTTGAAGAGGAACTCCTTCACCGCCACGGTGGCGACGCGGCCGCGCGAAATGCGTGCCGGCAGTACCGAGCCGGCGATGTCCACCTGGGCCATGATCCAGCCGCCGAACACATCGCCGTTGTGGTTGGCGTCGGCCGGCATGGGCATGACGCGCAGCACCAGCTCGCGCGGCCAGTCAGGACTGCTGCCGGGGTTTGAAACTTCGCTCATGGGGCATACCTGTGACAATGGTTTGACCTATTGTCCTTCAGCCCCTACCCAATGCGACGCAGCCCCGAGCCGGTCTACGCACAGTCTTCGCCTCCCGGCGCACGCAGCGACTGGGCCACCATCGCCAAGCTGCTGCCCTATCTGTGGCGCTACCGCTGGCGTGTCGGCCTGGCGCTGGGCTTCATGGTCTGCGCCAAGCTCGCCAATGTGGGCGTGCCGCTGTTGCTCAAGACCCTGATCGACAGCCTCTCGATCAAGCCGGGCAGCACCCAGGCCATGCTGGTGGTGCCCTTGGGGCTGCTGGTGGCCTACGGGGCGCTGCGACTGTGCACCTCGCTGTTCACCGAGTTGCGCGAGCTGATCTTTGCCAAGGCCACCGAGGGCACGGCGCGCAGCATCTCGCTGCAGGTGTTCCGCCACCTCCACGACCTCAGCCTGCGCTTTCATCTGGAGCGCCAGACCGGGGGCATGACGCGCGATATCGAGCGCGGCACACGCGCGGTGCATTCGCTGATCTCGTATTCGCTCTACAGCATCGTGCCGACCCTGATCGAGGTGGCCCTGGTGCTGAGCCTCTTGTCGATCAAGTTCGACGTCTGGTTTGCCTGGATCACATTGGTGGCGCTGGCCTTCTACATCACCTTCACCGTGGTGGTGACCGAATGGCGCACGAAGTTTCGCAAGCAGCTCAACGAGCTGGATTCGGTGGCGCATAGCAAGGCGATCGATTCGCTGCTGAACTACGAAACCGTCAAGTACTTCAACAACGAGGACTTCGAAGCCAAGCGCTACGACGAGAGCCTGGAGAAGCTGCGCCGCGCCCAGCTCAAGACCCAGTCCACGCTGTCGCTGCTCAATACCGGCCAGCAGCTCATCATTGCCGTGGCCCTGGTGGTGATGCTGTGGCGCGCCACCGAGGGCGTGGTGGCCGGCCATATGAGCCTGGGCGATCTGGTGATGATCAACGCCTTCATGATCCAGCTCTACATCCCGCTCAACTTCCTGGGCGTGATCTACCGCGAGATCAAGCAAAGCCTCACCGACCTGGACAAGATGTTCACCCTGCTTGAGCGCGAGCGCGAGATTGCCGATGCACCCGATGCCCAGCCGCTGGTGGTGCGGGGCGCCGCTGTGCGCTTCGCGCATGTGAGCTTCGCCTACGACCCGGCGCGGCCCATCCTGCACGACATCAGCTTCGAGATCCCCGCCGGCAAGAAGGTGGCGGTGGTGGGCCCCAGCGGCTCGGGCAAGAGCACGCTGGCGCGCCTGCTCTACCGCTTCTATGACGTGGACGCCGGCAGCATCAGCATCGACGGCCAGGACCTGCGCGGCCTGACCCAGGGCAGCGTGCGCCGCGCCATCGGCATCGTGCCGCAGGACACGGTGCTGTTCAACGACACCGTGGCCTACAACATCGCCTACGGCCAGCCCGGCGCCTCGCAGCAGGAGGTGGAGGCGGCCGCCCGCGCCGCGCATATCCACAGCTTCATCGCCAGCACGCCCAAGGGTTATGACACCATGGTGGGCGAGCGCGGGCTCAAGCTCAGCGGTGGCGAGAAGCAGCGCGTGGCGATCGCCCGCACGCTCTTGAAAAACCCGCCCATCCTGATCTTCGACGAGGCCACCTCGGCGCTCGATTCAGGCAACGAGCGCGCCATCCAGGCCGAGCTGGAGGCAGCGGCGCAGAACAAGACCGTGCTGGTGATCGCGCACCGGCTCTCCACCATCGTCGATGCGCACGAGATTCTGGTGATGGAAAAGGGCCGCATCATGGAACGCGGCCACCATGCTCAGCTAGTCGAGCAGGGTGGCCGGTATGCGCAGATGTGGCGGGTGCAGCAGAGCGGCGGGGCCGAACTGCAGAGCGCTTGAGATCGCGCCGGGATCAGGACTTCTTGGTGGCGCGACGGCTCAGACCAACGCCACCCAGGGCGGCCAGCACCAGCGCCAGGCTGGCGGGCTCGGGAACATTGCCGCCATTGCGGGGGGCGATGAACTTCAGGTCGTCCAGCATGGCGAAACCGTCGTCGGTGCCGTAGTCGAACACCACCTTGGTCGCAGCCTTGGCCAGCGCCACTGTTTCCAGATGCCAAGTGCAGTAGTTACCCACGGTCAGTTGGCAGCTATCGTTGCCTCCATGATCGAGAACCGGGCTTTCCACCTCACCTGCGGCATCAAGGAACTTGACGGTGAAGTTGCCCCCCCTGGTTGACCACCAGAACTCGAACGAGGTGAAACCAAACGGCGAGGTGATGATCAGCTCGTGCGACAGACCGTCAACGTCGTTGAGGTCCAAGGCCGAGGTCAGGTTCAACGCGCCGCAGCCACCACCCGCGTGAGTAGCATCGGGGGAGTGCGTAAAGAAGTCGGCCACGCCACCTTGCGGGCAGCCGGTCGGCCTGGAACTGGTGAGCCAGGCGCCATTACCGTTGAAATTGAAGCCGCCAAACGAAGTGCCGTCGAGCAGCATGGGCGGTGCGTCAACCGTCGGCGTTGAACCGCTCGGAGCGCCCGGGCTGCCCACTTCAAAGCTCAGCAAGGCATCGGCAAACGAGGGGATCGAGGCGAGGGCCAGTGCACAGGCCAGCAGGGTCTTGGTGAGCCGCATGGAAAGCTCCGCTTCTTGGATGTTGGAGGGCAAGCGACACTGAATTCTCTTCGCTCGCGTTCAATGTAACCAAGCCCTGCCACTTTCTGTCAGCGCCTCCCCCTTCATCTAGGGGGGAAGCTACCGCAGATGAGGGGGCGAAATCAGCCGCTTGGCCGCCGGCTACACTGCTCTGGTGGAAACCAAATGGCTTGAAGACTTCGTCAGCCTGGCCGAGACGCGCAGCTTTTCGCGTTCGGCGCAACTCAGGCATGTGACACAACCGGCTTTCTCGCGGCGCATCCAGGCGCTCGAGGCCTGGGCCGGCGTGGATCTGGTGGACCGATCCTCCTACCCGACCCGCCTGACCGCCGCCGGCGAGACCCTGCTGGCCCAGGCCATGGAGGTACTGGGTGGGCTGCAGTCGGCACGCAATATGCTGCGTAGCCACCAGTCGGTGGGGCAGGACATGATCGAGTTTGCGGTGCCGCACTCGCTGGCCTTCAGCTTCTTCCCGCATTGGCTGATGGACCTGCGCCAGCGCTTTGGTGCGGTGAAATGCCGGCTCAACGCCCTCAATGTGCATGACGCGACCCTGCAGCTCAGCGAGGGCAACTGCGACCTGCTGCTGGTCTATCACCACCCCAGCCAGCCGCTGCAACTGGATCCCGAGCGCTATCAGATGGTCTCGCTGGGCCATGAGACCCTGGCCGCCTATGCCAAGGCCGATGCCCAGGGCCGCCCGCTGTTTCGCCTGCCCGGCCACCCTGGCCAGAAAATCCCTTTCCTCAGCTACGCCTCGGGCGCCTATCTGGGCCGCCTGGTGGAGTTGATCGTCAAGGCCTCGCCCGCGCCGCTGAACCTGGACTCCATCTACGAAACCGATATGGCCGAGGGCCTCAAGGCGATGGCGCTGGAGGGGCATGGCCTGGCCTTTCTGCCGGCCAGCTCGGTCAAGAAGGAGCTCAAGTCCAAGCGTCTGGTCCAGGCCTCGGTCGAGGGCGAGTTCGAGCTAAGCATGGAGTTGCGTATCTACCGCGAGCGCCCCGATGCCGCGCGCCGTGCCAAGCCTGCGGCGTTGGCGCTCTGGGATTTTCTGACCTGCAAGCCCTGAAGGATCGGGTTTGCCCGAGGGCGGCCGACTGCCGCAGCGTGCCGCAATGGCGTAAAAACCCCCCTGTGCCGGCGGGCCAGCCACGGTCTGTCCGGCCCCATCCCCGAGAACCCTGAACGAGGAGCTTTTATGAAGAAGACTTTTGCGCTGGCCCTGGCCCTCGCTGCCGCCACCGGCGCGGCGCACGCGGAAGACACGCTGAAGAAGATCAAGGACAGCGGCAGCGTCACCATGGGGGTGCGCGAGTCCTCGGGTGCGCTCTCCTACACCCTGGGTGACGGCAAGTACGTGGGCTACCACGTCGAGATCTGCCAGCATGTGCTGGCCGATGTGCAGAAGCAGTTGGGCCTGGCCAAGCTGGAAATCAAGTACCAGCCCGTGACCTCGCAGAACCGCATTCCGCTGGTGCAGAACGGTACCGTGGACATCGAGTGCGGCTCCACCACCAACAACCTGACGCGCCAGAAGGACGTGGCCTTTGCCGTGACCACCTTCGTCGAGGAGGTGCGCATCGCGGTGAAGGCCAACTCGGGCATCACCTCGGTCAACCAGCTCAACGGCAAGAACGTG